>JAVXRI010000011.1:0-80378 GCA_036643775.1 Pseudomonas sp.
AATGCCAGAGTTTATTCATAACCAACAGGTAGCACTGTGACGAAAGACGAACTGCGCGCGGAACTTGAGCGCCAGGAACAACGTTACAAGGAAGTCTATGGCGGGGAAGTCACCACCTACGCCGCTCAGCCCGACCCGGAGCGCAAGCCCTGGCGTAAACGCGCGAGCATTCTTGACCAGGCCTTCGCACAAGAACTGCAAAAAATCGAAAAAGAGCTCAAGACTGACGAGCCCTAGCCCTCGCCTTTGCCACCTGCTTCAGGCAGGCAGATGGCAGGTTCTGGAGAAAAGTCTGAAAGCTGACCTTTACAGCTCCTGCGGCAGGTCGTAACGGAATCTCACAAATTTCATACAAACGTTTGAATTTTTAATGTGAGCTTCGCCTCACTGCAAACCCTTATTTTTTCTCGATTTTTCCAGATTTTAGCCGACTTTTACTGGACCATTCCCGGCACTTTCCTCCCTGCGAAAGCAGCATATCGGCCAAGACCGGTCAGCGGCAGGTGCATCGATTAGCAGGGATTTCTGGCATAATCGCGCCCCCTTATGACCGGGTCAGAAAACCTTCATGATCGATTTATTCAGCGGACTTGATGCCTGGGTACTGGTGAGCCTGCTGCTCGCTTTGACCTTCGTACTCGCCTTCGAGTTCATCAATGGCTTTCATGACACCGCTAACGCGGTTGCTACAGTCATTTATACCAAAGCCATGCCCCCGCACCTGGCGGTGTTCTTCTCTGGGGTGTTCAACTTCCTTGGTGTGCTGCTCGGCGGTGTCGGGGTGGCCTATGCCATCGTCCACCTGTTGCCGGTGGAGCTGCTGATCAACGTTAACACCGGTCATGGATTGGCCATGGTTTTCTCCTTGCTGGCCGCCGCCATCGCCTGGAACCTGGGTACCTGGTACTTCGGTATTCCGGCCTCCAGCTCGCATACCCTGATCGGCTCGATCCTCGGGGTTGGCCTGACCAACGCCCTGATCAGCGACATTCCACTGGGTGACGGCGTCAACTGGCAGAAAGCTGTTGATATCGCCATGTCCCTGGTGCTTTCGCCGATGGCCGGTTTTGCTGTGGCTGCACTGGTATTGCTGGGGCTGAAATGGTGGCGTCCGCTGTCGAAGATGCACAAGACCCCGGAGCAGCGCCGCAAGCTTGATGACAAAAAGCATCCACCGTTCTGGAACCGCCTGGTTCTGGTGATTTCGGCCATGGCAGTGAGCTTCGTGCACGGTTCCAACGATGGCCAGAAAGGCATCGGCCTGATCATGCTGGTGTTGATCGGTATCGTCCCGGCCCAGTTCGTTCTCGACCTGAACAGCACCACCTACCAGATCGAGCGGACCCGCGACGCCACCCTGCACCTGAACCAGTTCTACCAGCGTAACCAAGCGACCCTGGGTGAGTTCCTGGCGCTGGGCAAAGCCCAGAATGGCGACCTGCCAGAGCAGTTCAGCTGCAACCCGCAGCAGACCGAGCCGACCATCAATGCCTTGCTTGAGTCCCTCAAGGGCGTGACCGAGTACCGCTCGCTGTCGCCGGAAAAACGCGTTGAAGTACGTCGTTACCTGCTCTGCCTGGACGACACCGCGAAGAAGGTTGGCAAGCTGCCAGGCCTGCAGGCGCGTGAAAAGGCTGACCTGGACAAGCTGCGCAAAGACCTGACCGCTACCACCGAGTACGCCCCGTTCTGGGTAATTCTCGCCGTTGCCCTGGCCCTGGGCTTGGGTACCATGGTTGGCTGGAAGCGTGTGGTACTGACCATCGGTGAGAAGATCGGCAAGCAGGGCATGACATACGCCCAGGGCATGTCGGCACAGATCACCGCAGCCTGCGCCATCGGCATGGCCAACATCTTCAGCCTGCCGGTATCGACCACCCACGTGTTGTCCTCGGGTGTGGCCGGTACCATGGTTGCGAACAAGAGCGGCCTGCAAGGCGGCACCGTCAAGACCATCCTGCTGGCCTGGGTCCTGACCCTGCCGGCAACCGTGGGCCTGTCGGCTGGTTTGTTCTGGCTGGCGACCAAGTTCCTCGCCTGAACATACCTGCAATGAAAAAGGCGCCTTCGGGCGCCTTTTTTTGTCGCTGCCTTCAGAGGAACTAGCGGCGTTTGCTGCCACCCAGCAGCGAGCCCATCAGGCCGCGCACCAACTGCCGCCCGAACTGGTTGGCTGCCTGGCGCACAGCCGATTTGATCGCCTGCCCGGCCGCGCTCTGGAGAAACTCCCCGGCCTTGTCGGCAAGGCTCTCTTCGGCGGCAGCCGGTGCCTGCTCGGTCGCGGTAGTAGTGCCGCCCTTGCGGGCAGTGAGCATCTCATAGGCCGACTCGCGGTCCACCGCCTTGTCGTAACGCCCGGCCAACGGCGAGGCCGCTATCAGCGCGGCGCGTTCAGCCTCGCTCAGTGGCCCGATGCGCGATTGCGGCGGCGCGATCAGCACCCGCTGCACCATGCCCGGCGTGCCCTTGTCCTGCAGGGTACCGACCAACGCTTCACCGATCCCGAGCTCAGTCAGCACGCTCAAGGTATCAATATCGGGGTTGGGCCGGAAACCGTCGGCCACCGCCTTCAGAGATTTCTGCTCCTTGGCGGTGAACGCTCGCAAGCCGTGCTGAATGCGCAAACCCAGTTGCGCCAGGACATCATCCGGCAGGTCACTCGGCGACTGGGTAACAAAGTACACCCCGACCCCCTTGGAGCGAATCAGCCGGACAACTTGCTCCAGGCGGTCCTGCAAGGCCTTGGGTGTGCCATTGAACAGCAAGTGCGCTTCATCGAAGAACAGCGCCAGCAAGGGTTTGTCGGCATCACCGCGCTCGGGCAGCTGCTCGAACAGTTCTGCCAGCAGCCACAGCAAGAACGTCGCATAAACCTTTGGCGCTTCGTGAACCAAACGGCTGGCATCCAGCAGGTGGATGCGCCCTCGACCATCCGCATCCGGGCGCAACAGATCCTCCAGCTGCAACGCCGGCTCACCGAACAACGCCTCGGCGCCCTGCTGTTCCAGAGTGGCCAGGCGCCGCAACAGGGCCTGGCTGGAACCGGTGGTCATCAGCGCGCTGTCTTCGCCCAGCACTTGCGGGTTGTCCTTGAGGTGCGCGAGCAGCGCCTTGAGGTCCTTGATGTCGAGCAGCAGCAGGCCTTCGCGATCGGCCACTTTGAAGGCGGCATAGAGCGCCGCCTGCTGGCTATCGGTCAGTTCCAGCAAGTTGCCCAGCAATAAAGGCCCCATTTCGCTGAGGGTGGTGCGCAGTGGATGACCGGATTGCCCATGAATATCCCAGAGACTGACCGGATATGCCTGCGCCCGATGCCCGAGCCACGGCATCCCGGCAATCCGCTCGGCGACCTTGCCCTGAGGATTGCCTACTGCGCCCAGGCCACACAGGTCGCCTTTGACGTCGGCGGCGAACACCGCCACCCCGGCGTCGCTGAAGGCCTCGGCCATGTGTTGCAGGGTTACGGTCTTGCCGGTACCGGTGGCGCCGGCAACCAGGCCGTGACGGTTGGCCAGGCGCATGGCCTGGCTTACCGGTTGGCCGGCCGGATCGGCACCGAGAATGAACTGCGAAGAGTCAGGCATGTTTTTTCACCCTCTGTTTAAGCTTTGGCTCGAATCGGCCGATATCTCATTAGCGATAGACCACCAGAAAGACAGGATAAGCCCGACAAGGAAAAGGGACCTGCACTGCTTTCAAACTGTTCTTTGTGCGAACGACCCGGATAACAAAACCTTAGCGGACCGACACGTTATGAACAAAAGCCTCCGATTCAGCCACAAGATCCTTCTGGCCGCTTCACTGATCGTCATGATCGCATTCACGCTGTTCACTTTGTACAACGATTTCCTGCAGCGCAATGCGATTCGTGAAGACCTGGAAAGTTATCTGGCAGAGATGGGCGATAGCACTTCAACCAATATTAAAAACCTGTTTGATGGACGCATCCTGCTCGTACAAAACGTGGCACAGAACATTGCCTCGTTCCCCGGTGCGGAGAACGTCGGCACTCTGCTGGGTCAACAAGCCCTGGTTTCGAGTTTTCTGACGATCTACCTGGGTGACGTCAACGGTGGTTTCACCATTCGTCCGCAGACCAAGATGCCGGACGGCTATGACCCGCGTGTCCGGCCCTGGTACAAGGACGGTATGGCCGCCAACGGTCCGATCCTGACTGAACCCTATATTGACGTCAGCACCGGCAAAATGGTGATTTCAGTGGTGGTCACTGCCGCCCGCAACATCGGCGTGGTTGGCGGCGATCTGGCCCTCGACGGCCTGACCGAAATCATCAACTCGCTGAACTTCGGCGGCATGGGCTATGCCTTCCTGGTCAATGACCAGGGCAAGATCCTCGTACACCCGGACAAGAACCTGGTGATGAAGTCGCTGTCGGACCTGTTCCCGCAGAATACCCCGCGCCTGAGCAAAGACCTCAGCGAGGTTCAGCTCAACGGCGAAACCCGCCTGCTGACCTTCGCCCCGGTCAAGGGCCTGCCTTCAGCCAACTGGTACATCGGCCTGTCCGTCGACAAGGACAAGGCCTATTCGATGCTCAGCGAGTTCCGCACCTCGGCAGTGATCGCCACCCTGGTTGCCGTGGTCATCATCATCGCCCTGCTCGGCCTGTTGATCCGCGTGCTGCTGCAGCCGCTGCACACCATGACCCGGGCCATGGAAGACATCGCCGAGGGCGAAGGCGACCTGACCAAGCGTCTGACCCTGCACAGCCAGGATGAGTTCGGCATCCTCGGCACTGCGTTCAACCGCTTCGTCGAGCGTATCCACACCTCGATCCGCGAAGTGTCTTCGGCCACCGAACAGGTCAATGAAGTAGCTCTGCGCGTGGTCAGCGCGTCCAACTCCTCGATGGTCAACTCCGACGAGCAGTCCAATCGCACCAACAGCGTCGCCGCAGCGATCAATCAGCTTGGCGCGGCCGCCCAGGAGATCGCGCATAACGCCGCCCAGGCCTCGCAACAGGCAAGCTCGGCGCGTCACCTGGCCGAAGAGGGCCAGCAGGTCGTCGATCGCAGCATTGCCGCCATGAACCGCCTGTCGGACCTGATCTGCACCTCCAGCTCGCACATCGAGACGCTCAACAGCAAGACCGTGAACATCGGCCAGATCCTCGAAGTGATCACCAGCATCTCCCAGCAGACCAACTTGCTCGCGCTCAACGCCGCGATCGAAGCGGCCCGGGCAGGTGAAGCCGGGCGCGGTTTTGCCGTGGTCGCCGATGAAGTGCGCAACCTCGCCCACCGTACCCAGGAGTCGGCGCAGCAGGTGCAGAACATGATCGAGGAGCTCCAGGTTGGCGCCCGCGAGTCGGTCGACACCATGGGTCAAAGCCAGCGCCACAGCCAGGACAGCGTCGAAATCGCCAACCAGGCCGGCGAACGCCTGGGCAGCGTAACCCTGCGCATTGGTGAGATTGACGGCATGAACCAGTCGGTGGCCACCGCCACCGAAGAGCAGACCGCCGTGGTCGACTCGATCAACATGGACATCAATGAAATCAACATGCTCAACCAGGAAGGGGTCGAGAACCTGCAATCGACCCTGCGCGCCTGCGCCGACCTGGAGCAACAGGCCAGCCGCCTGAAACAGCTGGTCGGCAGCTTCCGCATCTAAGTGCCAGGGGCAGCGGCACCCGCCGCTGTCCCTCCTCTCGCACCACGATCGAACAAACTATCCTTTATAGAGGTCCACCTTAGGGTACGTCATCACGTGCATGCCAATGCCTGATGACACGCTCTGAAGACGATCTCGGAGGGATGCTGATCGTGCACATCGCTGACATCACCATGTTCTACGCCCCCGCCAGTGGCGGCGTGCGTACTTATCTTGATGCCAAACATCGCCGCCTGGGACTCACCCCCGGTGTCCGCCACAGTCTGTTGATCCCCGGTGCAAACACTCACCACGCCAATGGCA
This sequence comes from Pseudomonas sp., assembly GCA_036643775.1. Lineage (GTDB taxonomy): Bacteria > Pseudomonadota > Gammaproteobacteria > Pseudomonadales > Pseudomonadaceae > Aquipseudomonas. Next base: position 5,938 of record JAVXRI010000011.1, read on the forward strand.
TCTACCAGGTGCCGGCACCGGCTCTGCCGTTCGGCAATGGCTATCGCTTTCCGCTGCGCCTGGCCCCCTGGCGCAACGTGCTGCAGGATCTGCAGCCAGACCTGATCGAGGTCGGCGACCCTTACCTGACCGCCTGGGCAGCGCTGGATGCACGGCGCCAGCTCGATGTGCCGGTCATCGGCTTCTACCACTCCGATTTGCCGCTGCTGGTGAGCAATCGCATGGGCAACTGGTTCACGCCTAATGTCGAGGCTTATGTCAGCAAGTTGTACGGCAATTTCGACCGGGTCCTGGCGCCCAGCCAGGTGATGGCCAACAAGCTGCGTGGCCTGGGGGTCGGCAATGTGCATGTCCAGCGTCTTGGCGTGGACCTTGTCACCTTTCACCCGCGACACCGCGACCCGGACCTGCGTCGGCAGTTGCACATCGCCGACAGTACGCACCTGCTGGTATTTGCCGGACGCGGCTCGCGAGAGAAAAACCTGCCTGTGCTGCTCGACTGCATGCAACGCCTGGGCAGGCACTATCACCTGCTGCTGGTTGGCTCGCACATGCCTTCCAGCGTGCCGGCCAATGTCAGTGTCATCAACCATTTCTGCCCGGCGAACGAAGTCGCCCGCCTGCTGGCCAGTGCCGATGCCCTGGTGCATGCCGGCGATCAGGAGACGTTCGGCCTGGTCATCCTCGAAGCCATGGCCAGCGCGATTCCGGTGATCGCCGTGGCCGCCGGTGCTTTCGAGGAAATTCTCGACGAGCGCTTTGGCCGCCTGTGTCCGCCCAATGATGGTCAGGCCATGGCCCGCTCCGTGCGTGAAGTGTTCGAACAAGGTGCTGCACAGCTCGGCCTGCAGGCACGCCGGCATGTCGAGCAGCACTATGCCTGGGACAGCGTGGTCAATGGCCTGCTTGCCCACTACCGGGCCGTGCTGGGGCATCAGTTGCCGGTACGGGCTCATGGCTGATCAGGCCAGCAGTATGGCCGCCGGAAAAAGCCTGCTGCTGGTGCTGCATGATGTCGCCCCGCACACCTGGCCGGACTACCAACCGTTCGTCGAAGCAGTCGATGCCCTGGGCGACATTGCCATGACCTGGCTGGTGGTGCCGGACTTTCACAAACACCATCCGCTGGCATCCGCGAGCGGCTTTCGGCACATGCTTGACCGGCGCCTGCGCCGTGGAGATGAGCTGGTGCTGCACGGCTTTTACCATGTCGATGACAGCCCGCCACCCCGCTCGGCGCGGGACTACGTCATGCGGCGTATCTACACCGCCGAAGGCGAGTTCTACAGCCTTGACCAGGCCACTGCACTGGAACGCCTGGAGGCCGGCATGGCACTGTTCCGCCAATTCGACTGGCCGCTGGCAGGCTTTGTCGCCCCGGCCTGGCTGATGAGTGAGGGTACGCGCAGGGCGCTGAGCACCCTGCCCTTGCAGTACACCAGTGCCCCACAGCACCTCTATCAGTTGCCGGACTTTACTCCGGTCACCGCTCCTGGACTGGTCTGGAGTGCACGTAGCGCCTGGCGCCGGGGGCTGTCGAAAATTGTCTGCGACCTGCACGCCAGCCGATTGCAACAGGCGCCAGTGATACGCCTCGGTCTGCACCCGGAGGACATGCGCCATGACTTTTCCCGCCGCTACTGGCTACACACCTTGCAGCATTTGCTGCGACAAGGCCGAACGCCCATGACCAAGTCCGCCTGGCTAGCCAGCAGGCCAGCCCGGTGAAACGTCTGCTCTGGCTGCTCCTGGCCCTGATCCTGGCGCTGTTGGTGCCTGCGTTGCTCGGCGGCAGTGATCTGCTGGTACGTCTACGCGCATTTGACCCCGGTCTTTTGCTTGGCCTGCTGAGCATGATCCTGCTGTGCTGGGTCATCAATGCCACACGCCTGCGTCTGTTGCTGGGCAGTCACGGCGTTAACCTGGGGCGCTTGCGTAGCCTGGGGGTGATCATGGCCACCGAGTTCGCCATCTGCACCACCCCCGGCGGCAGCGGTGGCCCTCTGGCCTTTATGGCACTGCTGGCGCGCGACCGCATCAAGCCTGCGCGCAGCACGGCGGTGTACGCCACCGACCAGCTCAATGACCTGCTGTTTTTCCTCTGCGCCATGCTGGGGATCGCGGGCTACTCCCTGTTTCACCGCCTCAACCGCAGCCTGGAAGGCATGTTGCTCAGCAGTGCCGTGTTGCTGTTCGCCGCACTGGTCAGTGTGATGCTGCTAGTGGGTTATCGGCGGGCATTGCTGCAGCTCAATTGCCGACTGCTGCGCACGCTCAAGGTGTCTGGCTCCCGCCGCCGACGCTGGACACGCAAGATACTGCACTTCTTTCACGCCCTGGCCGAAACCTGGCGCTTGCCCAAGCTGACCCTGGCGCTGGTCTTCGCTCTGACGTGCGTGCACTGGGGATTACGCTACAGCGTGCTGTACCTGGCCCTGCGCGGGCTGGGCGTGGATCTGCAATGGATGCTGAGCTTTCTGGTGCAGATGCTCTCGCTCAGCGCAGGGCAGTTCAGCCTGCTGCCAGGCGGCGCGGGTGCTGCGGAACTGACCTCGGCGGCGCTGCTGACACCGTTGGTGGGGACGTCCACGGCGGCGGCAGCCATACTGATCTGGCGGCTGGTGACGTATTACTTTTACCTGATTGCCGGTGGCCCGGTGTTTCTGTGCCTGTTGGGGCGACCGCTACTGGAGCGCTTGCGCTTCAATCAGGCTCGGGCACGTCGCTAGGGCGCTGCAATTGCTCCCAGAGCTCGGCAGCACCGGGAAAGTCCGTGCCATCTTCGCTGTCCAGTGCCTCTGGGTCGTAGCGGCTCAAGCAGCCCTCACCGAGAACCTGTGGGGCTTTGGAGGTTGCCTTGTCGAAAGGATCGGCCATGCTGCAACCTCCACACGCGGACTTAGTTGAAGACCACCGTCTTGTTGCCATGCACCAGCACACGGTCTTCCAGGTGGTAGCGCAAGCCACGCGCCAGCACCATCTTCTCGACGTCACGGCCGAATCGAACCATGTCATCGATACTGTCGCTGTGGCTGACCCGTACCACGTCCTGCTCAATGATCGGACCGGCGTCGAGCTCTTCGGTCACGTAATGGCAGGTCGCACCGATCAGTTTCACACCACGCAACGAGGCCTGGTGATAAGGCTTGGCACCGACGAACGAAGGCAGGAAGCTGTGGTGAATATTGATCACCTGCTGAGCATATTCCTGGCAGAGTTGCGGCGGCAGGATCTGCATGTAGCGCGCCAGTACCACAACATCGGCACCGTGTTCCTTGACCAGGCGCGACACTTCGGCAAACGCCGGTTGTTTGTCCTGCGGGTCGACCGGCACATGGAAGAACGGAATGCCATGCCACTCGACCATGCTGCGCAGGTCGTTGTGGTTGGAGATCACGCAGGGAATGTCGCACTCCAGTTCCTTGGCGTGCCAACGGTGCAGCAAGTCAGCCAGGCAGTGGGATTCACGGCTGGCCATCAGCACTACGCGTTTTTTCTGATCGGTGTCGGTGATACGCCAGACCATGGAGAATTCTTCAGCAATCGGTGCGAACGCTTCGCGCAAAGCCTCTATGCCAAATGGCAGGGTGTCTGCGCGGATTTCGTGACGCATGAAGAACCAACCGCTCTGCTCATCGGAATGATGGCTCGCTTCGTTGATCCAGCCGTTATGGGACGCCAGGAAATTACTGACTTTGGCGACGATGCCAACGCGGTCGGGGCAAGCAATCACCAGCCGGTAGGTGCGCATGAAAGGGACTCCAGATACTTCGCAAAGGCGCTCATTCTAACCAGTGCCCGGAAAAACTGCAGTAGGGAATGCGCAGCGCCTGTCGCCTGCACCGGCAGTGCCTGCGCAGTGGCCGAAGCGGCGGTGGCCGCGGCGTGGCGGCAAGTTAACTGTTATCTGCAAGTCTTAGTTTGTAAATTTTTCTTAATAAAATTGATCGAGTCGATTTAAGCGCTGACCCTTTTATTATCAAGTTTAATGTTTACTTGGCAGTAAGCTCTGACTATTATTGGTCCACTGTCTACCTGATTCCCCTATTTCCAAGGATCACCCAATGTCCCTGATCAACGAATACCGCGCCACCGAAGAAGCCATCAAGGAACTGCAGGCGCGCCTGGCAAACCTGTCGAATGACGACAAGCTGAAGAAAGAGCTGGAGTTCGAAGGCAAACTGCGCAACCTGATGGGTGAATACCAGAAGTCGCTGCGCGATATCATTGCACTGCTCGACCCTGAAGCTAAATCGGTAAAAGCACCTCGCGGCGCTGTTAAAACCACCGGCACCAAGCGTGCACGCAAGGTCAAGCAATACAAAAACCCGCACAACGGTGAAGTCATCGAAACCAAAGGCGGCAACCACAAGACCCTGAAAGAATGGAAAGCCAAATGGGGTGGCGATGTGGTTGAAGGCTGGGCAACCCTGCTGGGTTAATTGCCAGTCACTGCAACCTCGTTTGCACTGATAAAAAAACGCCTCATTGCGGGCGTTTTTTTTCGACTGTCGCTTATAAGCCCAATTGCAACTTCAACGCCTGGACATGCGCCTGCCACTCGCCGAGCAGCTCCCGCTGAGCAGCGTCGGCCTTGTCCCAACACGCCTGTACAGCCTGTTCAAAATCCCCAACAGTATTTGGTGCCCCCAGCCGTGGATCGCTCAAGCGTTGCTGACAGAACAGCTGCCAGCGCTGCAGTTCCTGCTCATTCAAGGTTTCGATGAAATTGCGCGCTCGATAGCGAAACAGCAATTCGGGTAACCGTTCATCATCGAACATCCAATGCCCCTGCCCCAATTGTTGCGGCTCGACACTCCGTACTTGCTCACACAAACGCCTGTCGCGATCGCCAATAAACCCGTCATACAACTGCTGTTCAGGATCTTCGCAAGGGGCAAATTCTTCCTCACGATAAAGGGTCTGCAACTTATTCTGCCAGATCGCCTGGTCGGCTATCAGGCGTGATGCCCTTGCTTGAAACAAGGACATATCCAGCGCCAGGCGTTGCTGATCCTGCACACGCAATACATTGAGCGGAGCAACAACCGGGCAACGATTGATATGCACCAACTTCAAGGGAACCGGTAATTGTCCGTCAGACAATTCCTCACGTCGCGTGTATAAACGCTCACGTAATGACTCACCGTCCTCCTGCAACAAGGGTTCTGGATCCATGCCCAAGTCACAGACAATCAAGGCATTGCGATTACGCGGATGCCAGGCAAGCGGCAGGACAACCCCCAGGTAGTTGCGTGCCGCAGAAAAGCGCCCGGAAATATGTACCAGAGGTTGCAGCAAGCGGATCTGGTCCAGCACTTTCTGTTTACTGCGTAGTTGAAACAACCAGTCATAAAGCTTTGGCTGTTTCTCCCGGATCAATCGCGCCAGAGCAATGGTCGCCCGCACATCGCTGAGCGCCTCATGGGCCTGACCATGATCGATACCATTGGCCGCCGTCAGCAATTCCAGGCGCAAGCTGACCCGCCCTTCCTGCTCCGGCCAGACAATGCCTTCCGGGCGCAGGGCATAGGCGGTGCGCACCACGTCAATCAGGTCCCAACGGCTATTGCCGCCTTGCCACTCCCGGGCGTAGGGATCGAAGAAGTTGCGATAAAGACTGTAACGGGTGACTTCATCATCAAAGCGCAAACTGTTGTAGCCGGCGCCACAGGTACCCGGACGAGCCAGTTCGGCATGCACACGGGTCATGAACTCGGCTTCGCGCAGGCCCCGACTGGCCAATTGCCCTGGGGTAATACCAGTAACCAGGCACGCGGCCGGGTGCGGCAGGATGTCATCACTGGGTTGGCAGTAGAAATTGATCGGTGCTTCGATCTCGTTGAGGTCGAGGTCGGTACGCACCCCGGCGACCTGCAGGGGCCGGTCGTTGCGTGGATTGATACCGGTGGTTTCGTAGTCGTGCCAGAAGATGCTGGTGCTCACGGGGTCGTCCTGAACATAAGATCGACCAGAGTCTAGGGCTACTCGCCCGCCACGGCCAGCCTCAGGCCGAGGCGCCTAATGGATGGAAACTGAAATAGTTGCGCAAGGCCCGCACCAGCTGCGCATATTCACCGGGTGACTGCAGCAGCATGAACCCCGAGTCGTAGTGACCCGGCGTCGCGTCTTCATGGCACCACAGGCAACTGGCCGTCAGGTTGATCAGGTGCACGCCGCCACTGCGGCCAACCACTTTCAGTTGCAACTCGAAATCCGGACCGACCAGCATGGGCAGCTGGCTGATCAGCATCAGGCCGTCTTCGGACACGTTACCCAGGTAGCCAATCGGCTGATCGGTAAAGCGGTTGAAGACTTTGAGGAAGTAAGGGAGCTGATGACGCTCGATGTGGCGCTCTTCAATCATGATCGGAATCGCTGCCGGAGACCCTTTAGCAGGGCCGCGCTAGTGCTGCTGATTTGCGTATGCCTCAGCATCAAGATTAGCGCAACCTGACCCGCGCGTCACAATCAGACCCGAACACTTTAGTATTAACGCCAAGGCGTGGTGGTGGCCGGTCGGGCGATGGCAGCCTCGCCGCCGCGATAGTGCCCCAGTTGTTCCAGGGTCTGCAGGCGGGCGCGGGCGCGATAGGCGTATTCGTTCTGCGGATAGCGCGCAATGAGGTACTGGTAGGTCTGGGCGGCATCGACGTAGAGCTTCTGACGCTCCAGGCACTGGCCCCGCAGCATCGACACTTCGGGATGGATGAACGGCCGTGCGCGGCTGGTCCGGTCAACCTGCGACAGTTCGAGCATGACCTGCTCGCAGTTGCCGCGATCATAGGCACGGTAGGCATTGTTCAGATGATGGTCCATCGACCAACGGGTGCAGCCGACGACACTGGTCGCCAGGGCTAGAACGATCAAGGTTCGCATGGGGAATCTCCTGTAGTGAGCAGTTTATCGGCGTTGTCCGGAAAATCTATAGACCGCGGCCACCGGCGGATTTGCCGTTCAAACGCCACCCCCATCGCCTGGCAGGTAGTGCAAAGGAACAATGACTACAGCGAAATTCCAGAGTAGCCTTTCGCTGCGCTTCACTATAGGAGTCTGTGCATGACCATCCGCCGTACCAAAATCGTCGCCACCCTTGGCCCCGCCAGCAACTCGCCGGAAGTTATCGAACAACTGATTCTTGCCGGCCTGGATGTTGCTCGCCTGAACTTCTCCCACGGCACACCTGATGAGCACAAAGCCCGCGCTCGTCTGATCCGTGAGATCGCTGCACGCCTGGGTCGTCATGTAGCACTGCTCGGCGACCTGCAAGGTCCGAAGATTCGTATCGCCAAATTCACCAACAAGCGCATCGAACTGAAAGTCGGTGATCGCTTCACGTTCTCCACTGCCCACCCGCTGACCGAAGGCACCCAGGATATCGTCGGTATCGACTATCCGGACCTGGTCAAGGATTGCGGCGTCGGTGACGAACTGCTGCTCGACGACGGCCGTGTGGTAATGCGGGTAGAAACCGCCACCGGCGACGCCCTGCACTGCTCGGTACTGATCGGTGGCCCGCTGTCCGACCACAAAGGCATCAACCGCAGAGGCGGCGGCCTGACCGCTCCGGCCCTGACTGAAAAAGACAAGGCTGACATCAAGCTGGCCGCCGAGATGGACCTCGACTACCTGGCCGTGTCGTTCCCGCGCGATGCCAGCGACATGGAATACGCCCGTCGCCTGCGTGACGAGTCCGGCGGAAGCGCCTGGCTGGTGGCCAAGATCGAGCGCGCTGAAGCCGTGGCCGACGACGAAACCCTCGACGGCCTGATCGCAGCGTCCGACGCGGTGATGGTTGCCCGTGGTGACCTGGGTGTGGAAATCGGCGATGCCGAGCTGATCGCCATCCAGAAAAAAATCATCCAGCACGCCCGCCGCAACAACAAGGCGGTGATCGTCGCGACCCAGATGATGGAGTCGATGATCCAGAACCCGATGCCGACCCGTGCCGAAGTGTCCGACGTGGCCAACGCCGTGCTCGACAACACTGACGCGGTAATGCTGTCGGCCGAGAGCGCCGCCGGCGCCTACCCGATCGAAGCCGTCCAGGCCATGGCGCGCATCTGCCAGGGCGCTGAAAAGCACCCAACCAGCCAGAAGTCCAGCCACCGCCTGCACACCACCTTCGAGCGCTGCGACGAGAGCATCGCCCTGGCGGCCATGTACACCGCCAACCACTTCCCGGGCGTCAAGGCGATCATCGCCCTCACCGAGAGTGGCTACACCCCGCTGATCATGTCGCGTCTGCGCTCTTCGGTGCCGATCTACGCCTTTTCGCCGCATCGCGCCACCCTGGCCCGTGCAGCGATGTTCCGCGGCGTCTACCCGGTGGCTTTCGATCCGGCAGCCCTGCCGCCCGAGAAAGTCAGCGAAGCTGCAGTCGACGAGCTGCTCAAGCGCGAAGCGGTCGAGCCAGGCGACTGGGCAATTCTGACCAAAGGCGACAGCTACCACACCATCGGTGGCACCAACGGCATGAAGATCCTGCATGTCGGTGATTCGCAGGTCTGATCCCTGACCTGCAATGAAAAAACCGCAGCCTGTGCTGCGGTTTTTTTATGGCTCTTGGCGGAATTCTGGGGGCTGCGATCCTTGGGTTGGGTTGTTGTGGCTGCGAGCTTATCCATTTGCTGTGGCGCTGCTGCTGGCCCCTTCCGCCCTTACGGCGGCCCTACGCTGCGCTTCGGGTCCCGTTGAAGGTGATTGAGCTCCCACAGAGACCTCTGCACAAATTGGCAAGTGGCAGACAGTTGCTCCCTCTCGTCCCTCCGCTCTGTGCATGAAGATCAAGATCAAGATCAAAAGCGGGCTTGCCCGCAAAGTGATCGCTCTGGCGTCGCCAGATTTGATTTCGAAGATGCGTCATTACAGGCGCCGCCCGTAACTTTGCGACTTCAGGAGGCTGAGTGTAGGTGTCTGGAGGGGGCTGGTGCGCAGCACCCTTCGGCCTTGGCCGAAGTTCGCGAGCCGTAGACTTGGCGAAGCAAGTCGTAGGCCGCGATGCCCCTGGAGGGCACCGGAGCGAAGGGACCCGGAGCGTAGCGTAGGGCCGTATGCAGGAGCAGGCGGCTTTGCCTACTTTCCCCAAGAGGAAAGTAGGCCGCCGTAAGGGCGGAAGGGGCCAGCAGCAGCGCCACCCCAAATGGATAAGCTCCCATCCGCAATCCAGCCCAGCCCCAAAATCATACTCCCCGGGATTCCGTGAATAACCTTTATGCATGCCCGACAAAGATATCGGCAAACAGCTGATTACGCGGCAGTCCAGCCAGAAACAATCGCCGGGAAAACTGCTCGACACTGGCAACTGAACCACAGGCCAGGGCAACCGTCTGCCGTGATTGCAAACGCAGCGCTGCCAGTGCCTGGGGCAGTTCCTGCGCAGTGATCAGCTCCACCTGCAACTGCGGGTGTCGCTGCACCAGCTCGGCCAAGGCTTCGGCCTGATAGTGTTCCTGGCTGTCATGGGCCAGGTGCAGCAGGCGAATCGGCCCATGGTGTTCCTGACGCAGGGCTTCACGCAAAATCCCCCACAAGGGAGCCAGCCCGGTACCTGCTGCCAGCAACCAGAGCGGGCGCTCCTGCCAGTCGGCATCGTAATGCAGTGCACCGCCGCGCAATTCTCCCAGGCGCAGAACATCACCGACTTGCAACTGGCGCGCGGCATCACAGAACGCGCCGGGTTGGCGACAATCGAGATGAAATTCGAGAAAACGCTCTTCGCCGGGCAGGCTGGCCAGCGAATAAGGCCGGGCCACCCCCGTGACGCTCCACAGCACCAGGTGCTGGCCCGCCTGATAGCGCAACGCCCGCTCGGCCTGCAGGCGCAGGCGCAGCACTGACGGGCTCAGCCAGTCCACCCCCAGCACCGTTGCGCCAATACCATCCTGGTGCGGATCGAACAGCGCCACCTGCAGGTCGCCCTCGACCCGGCACTGACACGACAGCCGCCAGCCCGCCTGACGCTTTTCCGCGCTCAAGGCATCAGGCCGGGCGTCCTGCGGCTGCCCCTGCAGGCAGCGCACCAGACAGGCATGACAACTGCCGGCACGACAGCTGTACGGCACCGAAAAACCCGCGGCATTGAGGGCATCGAGCAAATTGCTGCCCGGCGTCACCGTCCACTGCTGCTCTCCCACCCGCAATTCAGGCATCAATGGTCTCCCGGACCTGCAAGCTGTCAGTTTTGCACAAACCACCGCTACGCAAAAACAGTGCCTGTCGCTTACCGACCTTCGTCAGACCACTGATACGTGTACCCAAGGCCGATGCACGCTATACTGCCGCGCCTTTTTTGCGCCGCCAGCCAGACCGTCGGCGCGCCGTGAAAGGTCGTTTCGACACCTCGGCCTGTCCGCGTCGGAATACCTTATTGAATGTTCCCGTCTTTAAGAGGAGCGCGCTGCATGACCGTGATCAAGCAAGACGACCTGATTCAGAGCGTTGCCGACGCCCTGCAGTTCATTTCGTACTACCACCCCGTTGACTTCATCCAGGCCATGCATGAGGCCTATCTGCGTGAAGAGTCGCCCGCTGCGCGCGACTCCATCGCCCAGATCCTGATCAACTCGCGCATGTGCGCCACTGGCCACCGCCCGATCTGCCAGGACACCGGTATCGTCACCGTGTTCGTGCGCGTCGGTATGGACGTGCGCTGGGACGGCGCGACCATGAGCCTGGACGACATGATCAACGAAGGCGTGCGCCGCGCCTACAACCTGCCGGAAAACGTCCTGCGTGCCTCGATCCTTGCCGACCCGGCAGGCGCTCGCAAAAACACCAAGGACAACACCCCTGCGGTCATCCACTACTCCATCGTCCCGGGCAACACCGTGGAAGTGGACGTGGCAGCCAAAGGCGGCGGTTCCGAGAACAAGTCGAAGATGGCCATGCTCAACCCGTCCGACTCGATCGTCGACTGGGTGCTCAAGACCGTTCCGACCATGGGCGCTGGCTGGTGCCCACCGGGCATGCTCGGCATCGGCATCGGCGGTACCGCCGAGAAAGCCGCGGTAATGGCCAAGGAAGTGTTGATGGAGTCCATCGACATTCACGAGCTCAAGGCCCGTGGCCCGCAGAACCGTATCGAAGAGATCCGTCTGGAGCTGTTCGAGAAGGTCAACCAGCTGGGCATCGGTGCCCAGGGCCTGGGCGGTCTGACCACCGTGCTCGACGTCAAGATCATGGACTACCCGACCCATGCCGCCTCGCTGCCGGTGTGCATGATCCCGAACTGCGCCGCCACCCGTCACGCGCACTTCGTGCTCGACGGTTCCGGCCCTGCCGACCTGGAAGCGCCGTCGCTGGACGCCTACCCGGAAATCGTCTGGGAAGCCGGCCCGTCGGCCCGCCGCGTCGACCTCGACACCCTGACCCCGGAAGACGTGCAGAGCTGGAAGCCGGGCGAGACCATCCTGCTCAACGGCAAGATGCTCACCGGTCGCGACGCTGCGCACAAGCGCATGGTCGAGATGCTCAACCGTGGCGAAGAGCTGCCGGTCGATCTCAAAGGCCGCTTCATCTACTACGTCGGCCCGGTTGATCCGGTGCGCGAAGAAGTGGTTGGCCCTGCCGGTCCGACCACCGCTACGCGGATGGACAAGTTCACTCGCCAGATTCTTGAGCAGACCGGTCTGCTGGGCATGATCGGCAAGTCCGAGCGTGGCCCGACCGCGATCGACGCGATCAAGGACAACAAGGCCGTGTACCTGATGGCCGTCGGCGGCGCCGCCTACCTGGTGGCCCAGGCGATCAAGAAGTCCAGGGTCCTGGCCTTTGCCGAACTGGGCATGGAAGCGATCTACGAGTTCGACGTAAAAGACATGCCGGTCACCGTCGCGGTCGACAGCAATGGCGAGTCGGTGCACATCACCGGCCCGGCACTGTGGCAGAGCAAGATCGCTGAAAGTCTGGCGGTGGAAGTGAAGTAAGCCCCAGGGTTTACGGGTAATGAAAAGCGGCAGTGGGTCATTCCACTGCCGCTTTTTTTTGTCCGTGTCGTGGCTGTCTGGGCATGCCTTGGGTCTTTCAGCGCCCTCGAGATCGAGCGCCGCCCGCGCGGCGCATCGCGGGCAACGCCCGCTCCTACATTTGTTGCAACGCACCATGGCCTGGGAGAGAAGGGTTGTCAGCCTTGTCGCAAGGCAGGAGATTTGTGACAGGCTTGTCAGTCTCGGCGGTCAAGCATGTTGACCACCAAACGGTCCAGCCAACCCCACAGGCGCTGTTGCAAGCGCTTCCACAGCGGTCGCGCATGCCAATGGGCAAGGTCGATAGACAGGCTCTGGGCAAAGTCGCGCTCGAAGCTTGCCGCCACCGCAGCGGTCAGTGAAGGATCAAGGGCCTCGACATTCGCCTCAAGGTTGAAGCGCAGGTTCCAGTGATCGAAGTTGCACGAACCAATGCTCACCCAGTCATCCACCAGCACCATCTTCAAGTGCAGGAAGCACGGCTGGTATTCGTAGATTTTCACTCCGGCGCGCATCAATCTCGGGTAGTAGCGATGGCCGGCATAGCGCACCGAAGGATGATCGGTGCGCGGGCCGGTCAGCAGCAGGCGCACATCAATGCCATGGGCAGCCGCCCGGCGCAGGGAGCGACGCACTTTCCAGGTCGGTAAGAAATACGGTGTGGCCAGCCAGATGCGTCGCTGGCCGCTGTTCAACGCACGCACCAGCGATTGCAGGATATCCCGGTGCTGACGGGCATCAGCATAAGCCACCCGGCCCATGCCTTCGCCACGGTCAGGCACATGCGGCAAGCGCGGCAAACCAAAATGGGTCGGTGGCCGCCAGGCCGTGCGGCGCAGGTTGGCGCGCCACTGGCGATCGAAAAGCATCTGCCAGTCAGCGACCAGCGGTCCCTGCATTTGCACCATCACCTCGTGCCACTCACTGACCTCTTCGTCAGGCACCCAGAACTGATCGGTGACACCGGTCCCCCCCACCACTGCCCAGCTCTGGTCGATCAGTAGCAGCTTGCGGTGGTCACGGTACAAGTTGCGAAAGCCACGCCGCCAGCGCAGGCGGTTGTACCAGCGCAACTCGACGCCAGCAGCAAGCAGGCGCTGGCGCAGGTTCAAGGTGAAGGCCAGTGATCCATAGTCATCGAACAGGCAGCGTACCTGCACGCCACGCTCGGCGGCCTGCACCAGCGCCTGGACGATGGCCTCGGCACAGGCGCCCGCCTCCACCAGGTACAGTTCCAGGTCTACCTGCTGTTCGGCCCGCCCAATGGCGGTGAGCATACGCGGAAAGAACGCGGGGCCGTCGATCAGTAACTCGAACCGGTTGCCATCTCGCCAGGGAAAGACCGGTCCGGCCATATCAGCGCGCCGTGAAGATCAACACTGCAGCCACCGGCACCGACGGGCTGATGGACTTGAGCCCGGCCATCTTGCGCAAGGCCTCCAGGCCTGGCACCAGGTCGAAGTCTTCGGCACGCAGCATCAAAGGTTCCAGAGTCACTACCTGGAAACGTCGCTCATCCAGGCGTGTGGCCAACAACAAGGCGTTGTAGCTGTGCTCTTTACCATGCAACTTGACGGTCACTGGCAGACGCAGCTCGACTTGAGCGCCATTGGCCAGGTCGTTGATCGGTCGCAGGTCGATCTGGGCGCTGACGGTGGCTTCCGGGAAGCGGGCAAACTCGAACAGGTCCTTGCGCATGCGCTCGTCACGCAACGGCACACCGCTGCTGTTGGAATCCATCTCGATCATCAGCTCGGCTGCACCTTTGCGATCGACCTTGCCGTGCAACACCAGGAAACGATGGACTTCGGCGGTATCGCCATTTTTGCTGGAAATGAATGACAGTCGTGAAGACTCGCCATCCAGGTGCCAGTTGGCCTGGACCGAGAAGCTCACGCAGGCGAGCACGACAAGCAGAAGACGGGGCAGAGAGAACATGAGAAATCCTGTAACACAGAGGCCGTCAACCTTACCCGGCTGCCTTCACGGCAGCAAGCTGCAGCCCACACGTGTGCCCTGCCAGCGCGCACGACGTTCAACCCCCAGACCCGCCGCGAAGACCTCGCGGGCGTGTGTGTTTTCCTCAAGACGGCTCAAGGGCAGGTATTGGCGCACATAGGCCTGACAATAAGGCGCATCGAAGCCCATGACGAAACGACACGAACAATACTCCTTGGCCGAGTAACCGCTGAGGATGCCGGTGAAGTCGGCCAACGCCTGGCGTTCGTACCAGGCCCAGGCACCTGCCAGCAGCAATAGCACCAGTAGCACACGCTTCATGGTTGCCCCCCGGCCTGTGCCGCCAGCACACGCTTGAGCAGCTCGTTGTGCTGGAACTGCCCATCACGGTCGTCGGCGTAGCGCACCACCACCAGTTGTTCATCGGGCAGTACATACAATGCCTGGCCCCAGTGTCCCAAGGCCGCAAAGGTGGTGGCCGGAACATCCGGCCATGGCCGCCCGGTACCGGGCAATGGCTGATTCAGCCACCAGTGACCGCCGGGGTTGGCTTCCCCGGGTTGGGCGACTGCCTTGGCAAACAGGGTGCGATTGAACACCACCCAATCCCTGGGCAGTATCTGCTGCGACTGCCAACGGCCGTCACGCAGCATCAGCAGGCCGATGCGCGCAAGGTCGCGCGCGCTCATGTACAGATAGGAGGAGCCCACCAGTGTGCCGCTGGTATCACGCTCCCAAACCGCCGAGGTGATAGCCAACGGCGTGAACAGGGCATCCCAGGGATACTGCCTGTAGCGTTCAGGCCCCACCATCCCCCGCAACGCCGCCGCCAACACATTGCTGTCGCCGCTGGAGTAGAGAAACCGCTGCCCCGGTTCGGCCGCCGCCAGCCGAGCGGCGGTATAGGCGGCCATATCAGCGCGTCCGCGGGTGTAGAGCATGGCCACCACCGAGGAATGCAGCGGCGCGTATTCGTAGTCTTCCTGCCAATCCAGACCACTGGCCCAGTGCAGCAGGTCCTGCAGGCGAACCTGGGGATGGGCCTGCATGGGGGGATAAAAGTGCGCGACCGGATCGTTCAGATCAAAACGCGTCTCGCTGCGGGCCACGCCCAGCACCGTGGCCAGGACGCTCTTGCTGATTGACCAGGTCAGGTGCGGCGTACGCGCTGTAGTTGGCGCAGCATAGTGCTCATAGACAACGCGCCCTTCCTTGATGATCAACAGCGCATCGGTGCGAATCCCTTCACGGCTGTTCTCATCACGCGGCGCAAAGGCGTACGCCTGCACCTGGCGCCAGGACGGACTGTTGATATCAGCCGCCTGCGGCCAGTCCGGGGCCGGCCAGTCCTCCTGACTGTAAGCAGGGCCACTGACAAAGGCCACACCGAGCAACAGCCCCAACAGCGCTTTGTTCATCCGGCGTCACTCATGGCCAAGGTCCCTCAGCCTACCAAAACCTCATGACAATCCGGCGTTGGCCCAGGCCTTGGCCAGACGCTTGGCCCGCGCTGCACTGGCAATCTCCAGTAATCCCTGGTCGCGCTGCCACAGCGTCCCCGCCTCGCCGGGCGTGTTGCTCAACGCCTGGTTGATCTCATCCTTGAGCGCCGCAAACTGGGCGAACAGGCCGCCAAGCAACAAATGGCAGGCCGTGGAATCGGCACATTGCCGACTACCTTCGGCACATCCCCCCAGCAAACCGATCAGACGCAACTGCAAGCCCTGGGGCCAACTGTTGTCCTGGCCAATACCATACAGCCAGGCACACAGGGCGCTGAGTACGTACAAATCTTCGAGGGTGCGGAAGGGTTTGACGTAGGCATCCCAGCCATCGCCCGCCAGACGCTCGCACAGCGCCTGATCCAGGTGCAGGCGGGCATGACCGACTTCCGGCATCAGCGGCAGGGCTGGCAACGGCTCCAGTTGTACCCCGGGTTCACCGGGATAGACCACCGCCAGACTCAACTGCGGTGATTGCTCCGCCGCCTCACTGCGCGCCGCAACCAACAGCCAGTCGGCTTCCAGCCCTGCGGTGACGAAATCCTTGCTGCCGGTCAGGCGTAAATCATCCAGGCGCACCTGCATGTCGGCCGGGCGCACGCTGCGCCGCTCACTGGCACACAAGGCGCCAAGGCTTGCCGGGGCACTGGGCCAGAGCACCCGCAAGGCAGCCTGGTAGCCCACCAGAAAGGCCAGCCCCGGGGTCGGCATGGCCCGCGCGCCGAGTACTGCCAGTTCGAACGGGCTGACCGTATCCAGGCGCGCCAGCAAGCTGCTGTAGGTATCGGCCAGGTTGTCCAGAAGGGGTTGTCGCTGTGGGTCGTTGAGTCGTTGTAGCCAGGCCATCGGAGTGCTCCTTGAGGGCTGTCATACAAGCATCACCAAAGGTTCATGGGGGTGACACCGCGTCTACCTAGGCTGAGCTTGCACAACAAAGTCGACCGGCCGCAACCCCATGGCTGGCTTATGGAGACTCGCAATGACTCGGATCGCTCGCTCTAGCGACAACAGCACTGAACGCCGTCTGCAAGCCGAACGCCTGGTCGGGCCAACCGCCCTGCAGGAAGCGCAGGCTCTGCGTTTCAGCGTGTTCAGCGGTGAATTCAAGGCCAAGCTCAAGGGTGCCGAACTGGGCCTGGACATGGATGACTACGACATTCATTGCCGCCACATCGGCGTACGTGATCTCAATAGCGGTCGCCTGGTCGCCACCACGCGCCTGCTTGACCACCAGGCTGCAAACAGTCTGGGCCGTTTCTACAGCGAAGAAGAATTCAGCCTGCATGGCCTTGGCCACTTGCAGGGACCGATCCTGGAACTGGGCCGCACCTGTGTCGACCCGGCGTACCGCAATGGCGGCACCATCGCTGTGCTCTGGGCGGAGCTGGCCGAAGTGCTCAATGAAGGTCGCTACAGTTACCTGATGGGCTGCGCCAGCATTCCCATGCAGGACGGTGGCGTCCAGGCCCATGCGATCATGCAGCGCCTGCGCGAACGCTACCTGTGCACCGAGCATCTGCGCGCCGAACCGAAGAACCCGCTGCCCAGCCTGGCTCTGCCCGGCAACGTCATCGCCGAAATGCCGCCACTGCTCAAGGCCTACATGCGCCTGGGCGCTAAAATCTGCGGCGAGCCCTGCTGGGATGAAGATTTCCAGGTCGCCGACGTGTTCATCCTGCTCAAGCGCGACGAACTCTGTCCGCGTTACGCCCGTCACTTCAAGGCGGCGGTCTGATGCAGCGCCTGCGCGTCTTCGCACGCGTCCTGCGGGTGCTGCTGGTGGTGATGTTCGGCTTGGCGATGGCCGCACTGTTCACCCTCTATGAATGTCTGCACATTCCGGCCTCGGCCGAGCGCCGTCAGCGCTGGTCGCAACTGTTCATGCGCAAGCTGAGCAATGCCCTGCCCTTCAAGGTCAGGGTGATTGGCCCGTTGCCGCAACAGCCCATGCTCTGGGTCAGCAACCATGTGTCATGGACCGACATTCCGCTGCTGGGCATGCTCACCCCGTTGTCTTTCCTGTCCAAGGCCGAAGTCCGCGGCTGGCCGGTGGCCGGCTGGCTGGCGCTCAAGGCCGGCACCCTGTTCATCCGTCGTGGCGGCAACGACAGTCAGTTGCTGCGCAAGCAGATCAGCCAGCACCTGCAACAGGCCTGTGACTTGTTGATCTTCCCGGAAGGCACCACCACCGATGGCCGCAGCCTGCGTACCTTCCACGGTCGCCTGCTGGCCAGCGCCATCGATACTCAAACACCGCTGCAGCCAGTGGCCCTGCGCTACCTGCGTGATGGCCAGATTGATTCAGTCGCGCCATTCATTGGTGACGATGACCTGCTCTCGCACCTGATGAGGTTGTTTGCCCATGAGTGTGGCGAAGTGGAAATCAAGCTGTTGCAGCCGATCCCAAGTGCTGGCGAAGAACGCGCAGCACTGGCGTTCAAGGCCCAGCAAGCCATTCAAGTGGCCCTGTTTGGCGCCGAGCAGCCGATCGCTCAGCCACAACGCCGGGCCAAAGCCGCCTAAGCCTGAGCCAGGGCTTTGCCGGCAAAAGCCTGCAGCTCGGGGTAAAAGCTGCGAAAGTCATCCATCAACGGCGCGTACAGCACATCGACCAGCTCGAGGGCGCCGTCCATCCCTTCGGGGCGTGACAGGCGTCGGGCAATCCCGCGAAACACCTGCCCCAGGACCTCGAATTCACGGTATGACCCCAGCCAGTCATCCGCCGCCATGTAGGGTGCGATCTGAGCGAGTCGTCCGGGCAAGTCCGGTTGCGCCGCCAGCACCTGATAGACCCGACCGGTGAATTGCTCCAGTGGCTGATCGGCATAGTCTTGCCAATGCACAGCCAGGCAATGATCGAAAAACACATCAAGGATGATCCCGGCATAACGCCGCCGCTCCCGGGGGAAGCGTGCGAGGGACTGCAGCACCAGCGGGTGGCTGTCGGTAAATACATCGATCTGCCGGTGCAGGCGGATCGCTGCTTCCAGCGGCAAGGGAAAGCGCCCGGCCAATGGCCCTTTGACGAAATCCCCATAGAGACTGCCGAGCAGTTGCTCGGGTTGCTGACCGCCAAGATGAAGGTGTGCGAGATAGTTCATGAGGCCAGTCTAGCATTGGCCCCCGCCATATCGTTATAACCCGATATAGCGATTTACGCTGAGCTAAGAACCTATTCATATTTGTATATCGCGAAATACCGATTTATATTTCGCCACATCGCGATATACCGCTACACAACCATGAGCCCAACCATGCCTCTCGATCTCGACGAAATAATAAAAGCCCTGGCCCACCCAGTACGGCGAGAAATCCTCAACTGGCTGAAAGACCCCGACGTGCAGTTCCCTGACCAGCACCACAGCACCGAACACGGTGTCTGCGCCGGCCAGATCGACCAACGCTGCGGCCTGTCGCAGTCCACGGTCTCGGCCCACCTGGCCACCTTGCAACGCGCGGGTCTGATCAGCAGTCAGAAAATCGGACAGTGGCATTTTTTCAAGCGCAACGAGGAAACCATCCAGGCCTTCCTCCAGCAGATGAGCCAAGAGCTCTGACAAGGACCTTGCAATGCCCCTTTCGCTAATCATCCTGGCGCTCAGCGCCTTCGCCATCGGCACCACCGAGTTCGTCATCATGGGCCTGCTGCCCGATGTCGCTGCGGACCTCGGTGTGTCGATTCCCGGCGCCGGCTGGCTGGTCACCGGCTACGCCCTGGGCGTGGCCATCGGTGCGCCGTTCATGGCCCTGGCCACCTCGCGGTTGCCGCGCAAAGCTGCGCTGATCGCGCTGATGGGCGTGTTCATCGTCGGTAACCTGCTGTGTGCGGTGGCCAGCGATTACAACCTGCTGATGCTCGCCCGGGTGGTTACCGCCCTGTGCCACGGTGCCTTCTTCGGTATCGGCTCGGTGGTGGCTGCCAGCCTGGTGCCCGCCAATCGCCGTGCCTCGGCGGTAGCCCTGATGTTCACCGGCCTGACCCTGGCCAACGTCCTCGGAGTGCCACTGGGCACTGCCCTGGGCCAGGAATACGGCTGGCGTTCGACCTTCTGGGCCGTGACGGTGATCGGGGTGATTGCCTTGATCGGCCTGATCCGCTTCCTGCCGTTTCGCCATGACGAGGAAAAACTCGACATGCGTGCCGAACTTGCGGCCCTCAAAGGCGCGGGTATCTGGCTGTCGCTGTCGATGACCGTGCTGTTCTCGGCCTCGATGTTTGCCCTGTTCACCTACGTAGCGCCGCTGCTTGGCGACGTCACCGGTGTTTCGCCACGAGGCGTGACCTGGACCCTGCTGCTGATCGGCGTTGGCCTGACCCTGGGCAACATCGTCGGCGGCAAGCTGGCGGACAAGCGCCTGGGCGCCACCCTGGTCGGTGTGTTTGCCAGCATGGCGGTGATTTCCACCGTCCTCAGCTGGACCAGCGTTGCCCTGATTCCGGCCGAGATCACCCTGTTCCTCTGGGCTACCGCTGCATTTGCCGCCGTACCGGCGCTGCAGGTCAATGTGGTGACCTTCGGCAAGGCCGCGCCGAATCTGGTCTCGACCCTGAACATCGGCGCTTTCAACCTGGGCAACGCCCTCGGAGCCTGGGTCGGCGGCACGGTAATCGCTCAAGGACTGGGCCTGACTCGCGTACCACTGGCCGCCGCAGTACTGGCGGTGCTGGCCCTGATTGTCACCCTGATCACCTTCAGCCAGCGCGGCAACAAAGCCGAACTGGCGCCTGCTACTCACTGATAAGCCTTGAGGTGCATATGACGACTATTTTTGACCCGATTACCCTCGGCGACCTCGAACTGCCGAACCGCATTATCATGGCCCCGCTGACCCGCTGCCGCGCCGACGAAGGTCGGGTGCCCAACGCGCTGATGGCCGAGTACTACGTACAACGTGCCAGCGCCGGGCTGATTCTCAGCGAAGCCACCTCGGTAACGCCGATGGGCGTCGGTTACCCCGATACTCCCGGCATCTGGAGCAACGACCAGGTGCGCGGCTGGACCAATGTGACCAAGGCCATCCATGGCGCTGGCGGGCGGATTTTCCTGCAGTTGTGGCATGTCGGGCGCATCTCGCACCCGCTCTACCTCAACGGTGAAACCCCGGTAGCACCCAGCGCGATCCAGCCCAAGGGGCACGTCAGCCTGGTGCGTCCATTGGCCGACTACCCAACGCCACGGGCCCTGGAAACGGAAGAAATCGCCGATATCGTCGAGGCCTACCGCACCGGTGCCGAGAGCGCCAAGGCCGCAGGCTTTGACGGCGTTGAGGTACATGCCGCCAACGGCTACCTGCTCGACCAGTTCCTGCAGAGCAGCACTAACCAGCGCAGCGACGAGTACGGTGGCTCGCTGGAAAACCGTGCACGGCTGCTGCTGGAAGTGACCGATGCGGTGATCGAGGTCTGGGGGGCGCAACGTGTGGGCGTGCACCTGGCGCCACGCGCCGACTCGCATGACATGGGCGACGCCAATCGTGCCGAAACCTTTACTTATGTGGCCCGTGAACTGGGCAAACGCGGGATTGCCTTCATCTGCTCGCGGGAAAAAGAAGGTGATGACAGTATCGGTGCGCTGATCAAGGAAGCCTTCGGCGGCCCTTACATCGTCAACGAACGCTTCACCAAAGCCAGTGCCAATGCTTCACTGGCCAGCGGCAAGGCGGATGCGGTGGCCTTTGGCGTTCCGTTCATCGCCAACCCCGACCTGCCGGCACGCCTGGCCGCCGATGCGCCGCTGAACCAGGCGCATCCTGAAACCTTCTATGCCAAGGGGCCGGTGGGTTACATCGACTATCCGCGGATGTAGGAATCTTGGGGCTGTTACGCCCCCATCGCCGGCAACGCCGGCTCCCACAACAAATAGTGTAGGAGCCGGCGTTGCCGGCGATGGGGCGCAAAGCGGCCCTGTTCAAACAATCAAGGCCGCGCGTTGATCTGCTGCTGCAGGTTCTGCACCTGACTCTGCAGCGTAGTGATGCTACGGTTCATCTGCCGGCGAAAGGCGTCGAACTCGGCAACCGAAGCCCCGGACGCAACCGGCGCAGCCGGACGATTGTCCTGCTCGCTCCTGAGCACCAGCAGATCCTGCTCCAGGCGCTCGATGGCGGCATTGGGGTTACCCTGTTTTTTCAACGCAGCAATGTCGGCGTTGAGACCTTTAACCTGGGTATCCAGTCCTTTGATCTGGGTGTCGAGCTTGCCACCATCGACCTGAGCGGCTTTCAATGCAGCCAGTTCGCCGTTCACCGCGGTGAGCTGTGTCTGCAACTCAGCCTGCAGCTTGGCAGTGGCCGCCTGCTGCTCAGTGGCCAGCTTCAACACTTGCTCCAGGCGTTTGCTCAAGTCGCCCGCCTGTCCGGCAACGCCCTGCTGCTGCTGTTTCTGTTCGACAAGGTTGGCTTGCAGTTGCTTGACCTGCAGCTTCAACGCTTCGCTACCGCTGGCAACGCTGGACTCACTGGCGTCGACCTTGCCACTGATGGCCTGCAGGCGCCCTGCGGCTTCCTCGCTGATACGGGCAAAGCTTTCCTGGGTCGCTACCAGTTGCTGCTCCATCAACGATACTTGCTGAAAACTCCACCACCCCAAGCCCGCCAGGGCAATGAACGATGCGCCAAGCAACGCCCATAAAGGCCCGGTGCTGGCCGCTCGTGGCGCTTTGCGAGCACCCGCGACCAGCGGGCCACGATCAGGCGGCAACCGGTCAAAGTCATCGTCATCCCGCACAGTGGCACGCAAGGTCGGAACATTGTCGAAATTTTCTTGAGCTTCGTTACGCATGGGAGCCTTCAACCGCTGCAATAGCAAATGGGCACTAGTATAAACCGCTTACACAGTGCTCTGACCGACCGCAAACCTGCTTCCGGGTTCACTGATGCAGCTCTTGAGCCTTCCACCAGCCACAGAATTCATCCAGCGCCGTCCACAGGCTTACCGTGGGCCGGTAGTCCAACAACTGCCGGGCGCGGTTGATGTCCAGGGTGAAATCCTTGCTCATCACTTGCATACCCAAGCGCGACAGGGTCGGCTGCGGGCGCCCGGGCCAGAGCATGCAAGCGCCTTCATTGACTGCGGCGAGGCTGTAAGCGAGGCCGAAGGAGCGATAGCGGGTGACTTGTGGCAACTGCATCTGACGCATCACATAGTTGACCACATCCCACAACGGCAGTGGATGACCGTTACTGATGTTATAGGCCTGGCCCAGCGCCTGTTCATCGGCAAACAACGCGCTGAGCAGCGCTTCATTAAGGTTCTGCACGCTGGTGAAGTCGACCTTGTTCAAGCCATTACCGATAATGGCCAGCCGGCGCTTGCGCTGCATCTGCAACAATCGCGGGAAAATGCTGACGTCGCCCGCCCCGGTAACGAAGCGTGGCCGCAGTGCCAGGACCTCAAGGCCGAATTCCTGTGCACCAAAAACCTTTTGCTCAGCCAGGTACTTGGTAGCGCCATAGTGATCATGGAAGCGCCGCGGCACCTGCTCTTCATTGATATTCTGCTGTGAACGCCCGTTGAAATAGATCGACGGTGACGACAGGTGCACCAGGCGTCGCACATGCTCTTTAAGGCATGCCTCGACCACGTTCTCGGTGACTACCACATTGCCCTGGTAGAAATCCTGGTATCGCCCCCAATTGCCCACAGCCCCGGCGCAATGCACCACGGCATCGACCCCCTGACACACGCGGCGAGCCAGATCCGCGTCGCCGAGGTCGCCGGGAATGAACTGTGCGCCACGCCGTACCAGGTGCTCAACGCCTTCGGCGCGCCGGCCGTTGACCCGAACATCAAGACCCTGCTCCAGGGCAAAGCGCGCAAAACGCCCGCCAATAAAGCCGCTTGCGCCGGTGACCAGAATTCGCATGTACCACTCCGCCTTACCAATTTTCAGATGCTGCTGACGCTGCCAGACCTTACAAGGGCACCAGCCATTGCTGAGCGGTCTGTCGCAAGTGTTCGGTCAATTGCCCGAGCAATTGCCCGCCATTGCGCCAATGATGCCAGTACAAGGGCACGTCGATGGGCTTATCCGCCGAAATTTCTACCAGAAGCCCGAAGGCCAGTTGCTCGCGCACCTGCAGTTCCGGCACCAGTCCCCAGCCCAGACCCGCTTCGGTCATACGCAGGAAACCCTCGGAAGAAGGGCACAAGTGATGCAGGAAGCCATCCTCGATACCCAGCGAAGACAGATAGCGGTGCTGCAGGAAATCATCCGGTCCGAACACCAGTGCGGGTGTTCGTGGCAAGCGCGTGGCATCGAAGCCCTCGGCAAAGTAACGGGCCATGAAGGCCGGGCTGGCCAGGGCGCGATAACGCATGGCCCCCAACAGTATGCTGCGTGCACCGGCCACGGGACGCTCGCTGCCACAAAGACACGCCGCCACCTCGCCAGCACGCATGCGTTTGAGCCCGACCTCCTGGTCCTCTACCACCAGGTCCAGCAATACTTGCTGCTCAGCGCAAAACGTACCGACGGCTCCAGCCCACCAGGTGGCCAGGCTGTCGGCGTTGAGGGCGATGCGCAAACGTTCGGGCATGCCCTCCTCGTCCAGCGCCGGCACCTGACTTTGCAGGTCCCGCTCCAGCAGGCGCACCTGCTGCACATGGTTGAGCAGTCGCCGGCCGACGTCGGTCGGGGTCGGCGGATTGGCACGTATCAGCACCGGTTGCCCGACCCGCGCTTCAAGCAACTTGATGCGTTGGGAAATCGCCGATTGAGATAAACCCAGCACCTGAGCCGCACGCTCGAAACCGGCTTGCTCGATGACCGCCGCGAGCGCGGAAAGCAGTTTGTAATCGAACATTATTTTTCCTAATGCCAGATCAGCTTTATTTGTTTTTCTTATACAGACCCACAACTCAGAATAGCCAGCATCTTTTTTGGTTTTATGCGCCAGCGTCCTGCTGGTGCCTTTGGAGCAACTTCTATGTGGCAAAGCTACCTGAACGGCCTGTTGGTCGCCTTCGGCCTGATAATGGCGATCGGCACTCAGAATGCATTCGTCCTGGCACAAAGCCTGCGGCGTGAACATCATTTGCCGGTGGCTGCACTCTGTGTGTTCTGCGATGCCCTGCTGGTCGCCGCCGGGGTATTCGGCCTGGCCACGGTGCTGGCTCAGAATCCGACCTTGTTGGCGGTGGCTCGTTGGGGTGGTGCCGTGTTCCTGATCTGGTACGGCAGCAAGGCTTTGTTGCGCGCCTGCTCGCAGCAAAGCCTGCAACAGGGTGAAGGCCAGGGCCAGCGCTCGCGCCGGGCAGTGCTGCTCAGCGCCCTGGCGGTAACCCTGCTCAATCCTCACGTGTACCTGGACACGGTGTTGCTGATTGGTTCGCTGGGTGCCCAGCAGACCGTTCCCGGCGCCTATGTGGCCGGGGCAGCCAGTGCCTCGCTGGTGTGGTTCTTTACCCTCGCCCTGGGCGCCGCCTGGCTTGCGCCGTGGCTGGCCCGGCCCGGTACCTGGCGCCTGCTGGACCTGATGGTGGCGGTGATGATGTTTGCCGTGGCAGCCCAGTTGATCTTTACCTGAGCACCACTCGTCTGTCGCTGGCAAAGGCTCTGGAACCTCTTTCCCGTACACTTGTTGCGTGGTTAAGCACAGGGCCGGGTGCTATGATCCAGCCCTTGCGTCGCAAAGAGTACAAACTCCCCGACGCACACCGGCCGCCCGTGATCGGCCTTGCGCTCACCGCATCAGACCTGATTAGGAGAATCACCATGGCTTTTGAATTGCCGCCGCTGCCTTACGCACACGACGCCCTGCAGCCGCATATTTCCAAGGAAACCCTGGAATACCACCACGACAAGCACCACAACACCTATGTCGTGAACCTGAACAACCTGGTGCCAGGCACCGAGTTTGAAGGTAAAACCCTGGAAGAGATCGTCAAGTCTTCCTCGGGCGGTATCTTCAACAACGCCGCTCAGGTCTGGAACCACACTTTCTACTGGAACTGCCTGGCGCCAAACGCCGGCGGCCAACCTACCGGCGCCCTGGCTGAAGCCATCAACGCTGCGTTCGGTTCGTTCGACAAGTTCAAGGAAGAGTTCACCAAGACTTCCGTCGGCACCTTCGGTTCCGGCTGGGGCTGGCTGGTGAAAAAAGCTGACGGTTCCCTGGCCCTGGCCAGCACCATCGGCGCCGGCTGCCCGCTGACCAGCGGCGACACCCCGCTGCTGACCTGCGACGTCTGGGAACACGCCTACTACATCGACTACCGCAACCTGCGTCCGAAGTACGTCGAGGCATTCTGGAACCTGGTCAACTGGAAGTTCGTCGCCGAGCAGTTCGAAGGCAAGACCTTCACCGCTTAAGCGAACTCAGTGACAAAAAAACCCGGCTTGTCCGGGTTTTTTTTCGCCTGTATTACGGTGACTGGCTCTTGCCCCAAACTGATACCGCGCTAACATCAAACCTTGGGAAGTTTGCTTCCAGGATTAAAGTCGCAAGGCCGGGCAACCGATACAGTGATCGCGGGAATACCATCACCTTACGGGTAGGGTAAGTTCTGCCAACGGCCGATAGTGGATTGCCAAGAATGATGGCAAAATGATGCCATGCGCATGGATTAAGGAAACCCCATTGAAGCTGGAACTCAAGAACAGCTTATCGGTCAAGTTGCTCAGGGTCGTACTGCTCTCGGCACTGGTGGTAGGTGTCGTTCTCAGTTGTGCGCAGATCGTCTTCGATGCCTACAAGACCCGTCAGGCAGTGGCCAGTGACGCCCAGCGAATTCTCGACATGTTCCGCGACCCTTCGACCCAGGCGGTCTACAGCCTGGACAAGGAAATGGGCATGCAGGTCATGGAAGGGTTGTTCCAGGACGAGTCCGTGCGCATGGCCTCCATCGGCCATCCCAATGAAACCATGCTCGCAGAAAAGTCCCGACCGCTGCAGGAGTCAACCACACGCTGGTTGACCGACCTGATTCTCGGCCAAGAGCGCACCTTCACCACGCAATTGGTCGGCCGTGGTCCCTACAGCGAATACTATGGCGACCTGAGTATCACCCTCGACACTGCGTCTTATGGTGCAGGGTTCCTGGTCAATTCGGTGATCATCTTTATTTCCGGCGTATTGCGCGCCCTGGCCATGGGTCTGGTGCTGTATCTGGTTTATCACTGGATGTTGACCAAGCCGCTGTCGAAGATCATCGAAAACCTCACCCAGATCAATCCCGACCGCCCCAGCCAGCACCAGCTGCCACTGATCAAGGGCCACGAACGCAACGAACTGGGCTTGTGGGTCAATACCGCCAACCAGTTGCTCGCCTCGATCGAACGCAATACGCACTTGCGTCACGAGGCCGAAAACAGCCTGCTGCGCATGGCTCAGTACGACTTTCTGACCGGCCTGCCCAATCGCCAGCAACTTCAACAGCAACTCGACAAGATCCTCGTCGACGCCGGCCGACTGCAGCGCCGGGTCGCGGTTTTGTGTGTCGGCCTTGATGATTTCAAGGGCATCAACGAGCAGTTCAGCTATCAGGCCGGCGACCAGCTACTGCTTGCCCTGGCCGACCGCCTGCGCGCCCACAGTGGCCGGCTCGGTGCGCTCGCACGCCTGGGCGGCGACCAGTTCGCCCTGGTCCAGGCCGATATAGAGCAGCCCTACGAGGCGGCGGAACTGGCACAGAGTATTCTCGATGACCTGGAGGCGCCCTTCGCCCTCGATCACCAGGAAATCCGCCTGCGGGCCACCATCGGCATCACCCTGTTCCCGGAAGACGGCGACAGTACCGAGAAGTTGCTGCAAAAAGCCGAGCAGACCATGACCCTGGCCAAGACCCGCTCGCGCAACCGCTATCAGTTCTACATCGCCAGCGTCGACAGCGAAATGCGCCGCCGTCGCGAGCTGGAAAAAGACCTGCGTGAAGCGCTGCCGCGCAATCAGCTGTACCTGGTCTACCAACCACAGATCAGCTATCGCGATCATCGCGTGGTCGGCGTCGAGGCACTGCTGCGCTGGCAGCATCCGGAACTGGGCATGGTCCCGCCCGACCAGTTCATCCCCCTCGCCGAGCAGAACGGCAACATCATCACCATCGGCGAATGGGTGCTCGACCAGGCGTGCCGACAACTGCGCGAATGGCATGACCAGGGCTTCAGCGAGTTGCGCATGGCGGTCAACCTGTCGACCGTGCAACTGCACCACAATGAACTGCCGCGTGTGGTCAACAACCTGCTTCAGATCTACCGCCTGCCACCACGCAGCCTCGAGCTGGAAGTGACCGAAACCGGCCTGATGGAAGACATCAGCACCGCTGCCCAGCATCTGCTGAGCCTGCGACGTTCCGGCGCGCTGATCGCCATCGACGACTTTGGCACCGGCTATTCTTCGCTCAGCTATCTGAAATCACTGCCACTGGACAAGATCAAGATCGACAAGAGCTTCGTCCAGGACCTGTTCGATGACGACGACGATGCCACCATCGTTCGCGCCATCATTCAGCTGGGCAAGAGCCTGGGTATGCAGGTGATCGCAGAGGGCGTGGAAACCGCAGAGCAGGAAGCCTACATCATTGCCCAAGGCTGCCATGAAGGTCAGGGTTACCACTACAGCAAACCGCTACCAGCCCGTGAGCTGACTGTGTTTCTCAAGCAGGCGCAGCGCAACCAGGTTTCGATTCTCTAAACCCCTGAAGACATTGAACCAACGGGCGGAAACACGCATTTGAATATTTACGTGCCTGCCTCTTTACACAAAATGCAAATCTTTCGCATTATGTTGCAGTTTTGCGTACCCCGGTACGCCTGTCCAACCTCTCGACGCAGGAATTCGCCATGATTCGTATGCCTCTGGCCACCGCCAGTCTGTTGGCCATTGCCATCTCTCTCGCCGGTTGCGGCGACGACAAGGACAAGGCCGCTGCTCCGCAAGCCCAGGCTCCGGCCCCGGCTGCCAGCGCAGCTGCCCCGGCTGCGGCAGGCGCCGTCGACGAGGCTGCCGCCAAGGCCGTGGTCAAGCATTACGCCGACATGGTCCACGCCGTCTACAGCGACTCGCTCAGCACCGCCAAGACCCTGCAAACCGCCATCGATGCCTTCCTCGCCACCCCTAACGACGACACCCTGAAAGCCGCCAAGGCCGCCTGGGTCGCCTCTCGCGTGCCTTACCTGCAGAGCGAAGTGTTCCGTTTCGGCAACACCATCGTCGACGACTGGGAAGGTCAGGTGAACGCCTGGCCACTGGACGAAGGCCTGATCGACTATGTCGACGCCAGCTACGAACATGCGCTGGGTAACCCGGGCGCTTCGGCCAATATCATTGCCAACACCGAGATCCAGGTCGGCGAAGACAAGATCGACGTCAAGGAAATCACCCCGGAAAAACTCGCCAGCCTGAATGAGCTGGGCGGTTCCGAGGCCAACGTTGCCACCGGCTACCACGCCATCGAATTCCTCCTCTGGGGTCAGGACCTCAACGGCACCGGCCCTGGTGCCGGCGCCCGTCCAGCCTCCGACTACCTGGAAGGCAAAGGCGCCACCGGCGGTCACAACGAGCGTCGCCGCGCGTACCTCAAGGCCGTGACCCAACTGCTGGTCAACGACCTGGAAGAAATGGTCGGCAACTGGGCACCGAACGTCGCCACCAACTACCGCGCCACCCTGGAAGCAGAACCTGTCACCGACGGCCTGCGCAAAATGCTGTTCGGCATGGGCAGCCTGTCGCTGGGTGAACTGGCCGGCGAGCGCATGAAGGTTTCCCTGGAAGCCAACTCGCCTGAAGACGAGCACGATTGCTTCAGCGACAACACCCACTACTCGCACTTCTACGACGCCAAGGGTATCCGCAACGTCTACCTGGGCGAGTACACCCGTGCCGACGGTAGCAAGCTGACCGGCCCGAGCCTGTCGTCGCTGGTGGCCAAAGTCGATCCGGCCACCGACGCCACCCTCAAGGCCGACCTGGAAGCCACCGAAGCGAAGATCCAGGTCATCGTCGACCACGCGCTCAAGGGCGAGCACTACGACCAACTGATCGCTGCCGACAACGCTGCCGGCAACCAGATCGTGCGTGACGCCATCGCTTCGCTGGTCAAGCAGACCGGTGCGATCGAGCAGGCTGCAGGCAAGCTGGGCATCACCAACCTGAACCCGGATACTGCTGATCACGAGTTCTGATCCCAACGCTTTCGTAGTGCAGACAACGCCCGGTCATCGTACCGGGCGTTTTCGTTTGCGCAGGAACGTTTCCATCTGCCCGGGTCCCCTCTGCTCGCTCACCGTATGTGCCCAGCACCCACGCAAGAGCGCACAGGAGGACACATGTTCCAGATTCTGGATGTATGGGGTGAAGGGCGGATCGTCGACAGCTCTGCCCGCAGTCCGGTCATCACCGGCTTCATCGATGCCTACAACCTCAATAAGGCGGGTCAGCGGATCTCCAACGGCCCCTTTACCGGCGAACCCATTCCGCACCTGCTGCTGGTCTACGAATACACCGCCCCGACCTTCCCGCTGGACGATCGCGCTGTCCCGCATGTGACCCTGATGGGGGCACCGATCACCCCTGGCGTTGCCAAGGAAATGTGCCGGGTGGTCAGCCTGCCGGGCAAGATCTACCTGTACGACCCCAACGAGCCTGACCGGCGAATGTTCGAGGCCGTGGCCTTCGAGCACGGCTTCCACCTCGAAGGGCGTTTCGACCCGGCCGAGCTTGAGCCGCCCTTCAATGAAATCACTCTTCTGGCAGTCTACGTGTACCGCTCCCCGCCCGCGCCACTGCCACGCCCCGAACACCACACCACCCAAGGATGAAGACCATGGCCAGCGTCACTTACCTGCGATCCATTGCCAACAATACCCCCTACACACTCACCCTGATCGACGGTGAAAACAGTAGTCAGAGTTTCGCCATCGGCGCTCAACAAGCCTGGACCGGCTCATTGGCCGTACCCTGGATCGGACGCTCCGGAGAGAACCATAAAGCCATGCGCTTTATCCTCGGGCCGCGCTCCGAAACCAATATCTGGTTGTATCAGGACTATTATCAACCCGCCCATAAAGACGCTATCAAATACCTGACTGCCTCCAGCATGGAATACGCAAGCGAAGAGGTTCAGGAAGTTCCAGGAAACAATCGCAATGGCGGCAACAAGAACCTGATCGTCAACCTGGTCAACCGCGACTTCACCTTGTACATCGCCTGACAGGCCCTGTGATAACAACGATTTCATCTAGCAAACGCAAATCCCTCTTATTCGAGGATCCTGAGCCTGCTAAGCTTGCACGCCGGTTTTTTGCTCAAGCTCAGGATCCTTGATGTCTTCGTTGCTGCTCCGTCTTTGTCCGCTGCTTCTGGCCACGACCCTGGTCGCCTGTGACGACGCCCCGCGTTTCACTCAGGCGGAACCGGGCGAAGCCTTCGCCGGTGGCAAAACGACCGTCAACAAGCGCGACCAGAATGCCTACTCCATGCCCTCGGCCAACCTCGCGCCGAGCCGACGCCTGGACTTCAGTGTCGGCAACAGCTTCTTTCGCAATCCCTGGGTAATTGCCCCGGCGACCACCACTGCCCGCGACGGCCTGGGGCCTTTGTTCAACACCAACGCCTGCCAGAACTGCCATATCAAGGACGGCCGTGGCCATCCGCCCGGCCCTGGCGCCAAGCATGCGGTGTCGATGATCGTGCGCCTGTCGATCCCTGATCAACCGCACTACGCCAAAGTCATCGAGCAACTGGGCATCGTTCCTGAACCCGTCTATGGCGGTCAGTTCCAGGACATGGCCGTCCCAGGTGTTACGCCGGAAGGGAAAGTGCGAGTCGAGTACACACCGGTACCCGTGACGTTCAAGGACGGTACTCAGGTAGAGCTACGCCAGCCATTCCTGCAGATCAGCCAGCTCGGTTACGGCCCGATGCACCCCGACACCCGTTTTTCCGCCCGTGTCGCGCCGCCGATGATTGGCTTGGGGCTGCTCGAAGCCATACCCGAGGCCGCCCTCCTGGCCAATGCCGATCCCGATGATCGCAATGGCGACGGCATCCGTGGCCGGCCCAACCAGGTCTGGGACGACGCTCAGGGCAAAACCGTCATGGGCCGTTTCGGCTGGAAAGCCGGGCAACCGAACATCAATCAGCAAAACGTGCACGCGTTTTCCGGCGACATGGGCCTGACGTCCACCCTGCGGCCGATGGACGACTGCACCCCGGCACAGGTCGATTGCCTGAAGGCACCCAATGGCAACGGCGCCAATGGCGAGCAAGAGGTCAGCGACAACATTGCCCGCCTGGTGCTGTTCTACACCCGCAACCTGGCGGTACCGGTCCGTCAGGACGTCGACTCGCCCCAGGTGCTGGCCGGCAAGAACCTGTTTCATCAGGCCAGTTGCCAAAGTTGCCACACCCCAAGTTTCACTACCGCTGCCGACGCGGCCGAACCGGAACTGGCCAATCAGCTGATCCGCCCCTACAGCGACTTGCTGTTGCACGATATGGGCCCGGGCCTGGCTGACAACCGCAGCGAGTTCGCCGCCAGCGGCCAGGATTGGCGCACCCCGCCACTCTGGGGCATCGGCCTGACCCAGACGGTCAGCGCCCAAGCCGGATTTCTTCACGATGGCCGCGCCCGCAACCTGCTTGAAGCCGTGCTCTGGCACGGCGGCGAAGCCGAAGCGGCCAAGCAGCACGTCTTGACCTTCAATGCCGAGCAACGCGCCGCGTTGTTGGCGTTCCTGAATTCACTTTAAGAGAAAGGAGCCGGGCATGTTCCGTCCCAAACTGTTGTTCACCAGCCTCGCCGCCCTGGCCCTGGGCGCCTGCTCACCACAGGACCCGCAGGCAGTGACTTCCGCCGCCATCGCCAAGCAGGTAATCCTGCCGACCTACAGCCGCTGGGTCGAAGCCGACCGTCAGCTGGCGGTCAGCGCCCTGGCCTACTGCGAAGGCAAGGCTGACCTGGCCACCGCCCGCGCCGACTTCCTGCACGCGCAAAAAGCCTGGGCCGAACTGCAGCCGCTGCTGATCGGCCCGCTGGCTGAAGGCAACCGCGCCTGGCAGGTACAGTTCTGGCCAGACAAGAAGAACCTGGTCGGTCGTCAGGTCGAGCAACTGGTAAATGCCGACAAGCCTGTCGATACCGCCAGCCTGGCCAAGTCCAGCGTGGTGGTGCGTGGCCTGTCCGCCTACGAGTACATCCTCTTTGACAGCAAACCAGACGTCGCCAGCGCCGAGCAGAAGGCCCGTTACTGCCCGCTGCTGGTAGCCATCGGCGAGCACCAGAAAGCCCTGGCCGAAGAGATCCTCAAGGGCTGGAACAACACCGACGGCATGCTCGCGCAGATGACCAAGTTCCCCAACCAGCGCTATGCCGACTCCCACGAAGCCATCGCTGATCTGCTGCGTGCCCAGGTCACGGCCCTGGACACCCTGAAGAAAAAGCTCGGCGCGCCCATGGGCCGCCTGAGCAAAGGTATTCCTCAACCGCTGCAAGCTGAAGCCTGGCGCAGCCATTCCTCGCTCAAGAGCCTGGAAGCCAGTCTGACCGCAGCACAAACCGTCTGGGTCGGTGTCGACAACCAGGGCCTGCGTGGCCTGCTCGGCAAGGATCAGAAAGCCCTGGCCGACAAGATCGATGCCGCTTACGCCAATGCGCTCAAGCTGCTGAACGCCAATCAGAAGCCGCTGGGTGAACTGCTCGACGACGAAGCCGGTCGCCAGCAACTCAATGCAATCTACGACAGCCTCAACGTCGTCCACCGCCTGCACGAAGGCGAGCTGGCCAAGGCGCTGGGCATTCAGCTGGGCTTCAATGCCAACGACGGTGACTGATCATGTTGCGACGCCAGGCTCTCAAACTCGGTAGCGTTCTGCTCAGCGCCCTCACCCTGGGCGGCTGGACCCTGTTTCGCGGCAAGGACAGCAGCCCCCTGCTGCTCTCCGCGCGCGATGACAGCGATGGCAAGCACTATGCCGTCGGCTACCGCCTGGACGGCACTCAGGTGTTTGCCACCGAAGTGGCCCAGCGTTGCCACGACATCATCAACCACCCCGAGCAGCCGATGGCCCTGTTCGTCGCCCGGCGCCCCGGCACCGAGAGCTACCTGATCGACTTGCGCGATGGTCGCTTGTTACAGACCATCGCGTCGCAACCGAACCGGCATTTCTACGGTCACGCGGTGATCCACAAGAGCGGCGAATGGCTGTACGCCACCGAGAACGACACCACCGACCCCGGTCGTGGCGTGCTCGGTGTCTACCGCTTTGACGGCGAACGCCTGATTCATAGCGGCGAGATTTCCACCCACGGTATCGGTCCGCATCAGGTCTCATGGATGCCCGATGGCGAAACCCTGGTCGTGGCCAATGGCGGCATCCGTACCGAGGCCGAAAGCCGCGTGGAGATGAACCTCGATGCCATGCAGCCGAGCCTGGTGCTGATGCAACGTGATGGCACCCTGCTGAGCAAGGAAGTCTTGGCGCAGCAGATGAACAGCGTGCGCCACCTGGCGATTGCCAGTGACGGCACCATCGTCGCCGGCCAGCAATTCATGGGCAGCGGCGACGAAACCGCCGAGCTGCTGGCGATCAAACGTCCCGGGCAACCCTTCCAGGGCTTTGCCGTGCCCGAGCAGCAGCTGCAATCGATGGCCAACTACACCGCCAGCGTGGCGATTCACAGCGAGTTGCGCCTGGTCGCGCTCACCGCCCCGCGTGCCAACCGTCTGTTCATCTGGGACCTGGATACTGCCCAGGTACGCCTGGATGCACCGATGCCTGACTGCGCCGGCGTCGGCGCGTTGGCCGAGGGTTTTGTCGTCACCTCTGGCCAGGGTCGTTGCCGTCTCTATGATTGCCGCAAGAACGAGTTGATCGGCCAACCGCTGCAACTGCCCTCCGGGCTGTGGGATAACCACCTGCACCTGGCCTGATAGCCTGTGCTGATAAATAGCCGGGAACACAGGCTTCCCTGACCCGGTCAAACGAGTAATATTCGGCTACAGCGCACGTGGGCAGGATCGCCCGCAGTCGTGCCAAACGAACAATAAATCGTATCCAAGGAACTGGACTATGCTGCGCCGCCGCATGCTCATCATGTTAGGTGTTGTGTTGCTGCTCGTGCTGATTCTGGGGGGCTACAAAGCGTTCTCCATTTATCAACAGGTGCAGATGTTCTCGGCCCCCAAACCCCCGATCAGCGTGGCGGCGGCCGAGTCCAGCGAGCGCGCCTGGCAAAATCGCCTGCCCGCAGTTGGCAGCCTCACCGCCTT
Source organism: Pseudomonas sp. (assembly GCA_036643775.1). Taxonomy (GTDB): domain Bacteria; phylum Pseudomonadota; class Gammaproteobacteria; order Pseudomonadales; family Pseudomonadaceae; genus Aquipseudomonas. Next base: position 40,576 of record JAVXRI010000011.1, read on the forward strand.
GCAGGGCGTCGACCTGCGGCTGGAAACCGACGGTACGGTGAAAATCCTGCAGTTCGAGTCCGGGCAGAAGGTCAGCAAGGGCCAACCCCTGCTGCAACTGGACAGCGATGTCGAGACTGCGTTGCTCGGTACCGCCCTGGCCGACCTCGGCCTGGCCCAGGTGGACTTCAATCGCGGTAGCCAGCTGGTTGGCAGCCAGGCAATTTCCCGTGGCGAGTTCGACCGCTTGAGCGCGCAATACAAGCGCAACAAGGCAGTGGTTGATCAGCTCAAGGCCGCCTTGGCCAAGAAAAGCATCAGCGCGCCTTTCAGTGGCACCATCGGTATCCGCCAGGTGGACGTCGGCGACTACCTGGCCAGCGGCACGGTGATTGCCACCCTGCAGGACCTGAGCAGTCTATATGTCGATTTCTTTGTCGCCGAACAGGCAGTGCCCAAGCTGAGCATCGGCCAGCAGGTGCTGGTCAGTGTCGCCGCCTATCCGCAACAGACCTTCCCCGGCACCATCAGCGCCATCAACCCCAAAGTCGAAGACAGCACCCGCAACGTACAGGTACGCGCCACCCTGGCCAATCCTGAGGGCAAGCTGTTGCCGGGGATGTTCAGCAGTTTGCAGATCCTGCTGCCAAGCCCGCAACTCCAGGTGGTGGTGCCAGAGAGCGCGGTGACCTACACCCTTTACGGCAACTCGGTGTACGTCGCCGTGCCGAAAAAGACCGAAGACGGCCAGGTAATGAAAAACGCCGAGGGTCAGCCGGAGCTGATCGCCGAACGCCGTTTTGTCGACACCGGCGAGCGCCGCGATGGCCTGGTGGTAATCAGCAAGGGGCTCAAGGCCGGTGAGCAGGTGGTGACCGCAGGCCAGTTGAAACTGACCCAGGGTGCCTCAATCAGCATCAGCCCGGACAAGACCCTGCAAGCCCCAGAGAACAATCACCAGTCGCGCGCCAACTGATCGAGGATGCGTCATGGCTTTTACCGATCCGTTCATTCGCCGCCCGGTGCTGGCCAGCGTGGTCAGCCTGTTGATCGTCCTGCTGGGCTTCCAGGCCTGGAGCAAACTGCCGATCCGTCAGTATCCGCAGATGGAAAACGCCCTGATCACGGTAACCACGGCCTACCCTGGGGCCAACGCCGAAACCATTCAGGGCTACATCACCCAGCCCATGCAGCAGAGCCTGGCGAGTGCCGAAGGCATCGACTACATGACCTCGGTGAGCCGGCAGAACTTTTCCGTGATCTCGATCTATGCACGGATCGGTGCCGACAGCGACCGCTTGTTCACCGAGCTGTTGGCCAAAGCCAACGAGGTCAAGAACAAACTGCCGCAGGACGCCGAAGACCCGGTGCTGAGCAAGGAAGCCGCCGACGCTTCGGCGCTGATGTACATCAGTTTCTACAGCAGTGAGTTGAGCAACCCGCAGATCACCGATTATCTGTCACGGGTGATCCAGCCCAAGCTGGCCACCTTGCCGGGCATGGCCGAAGCGGAAATCCTCGGCAACCAGCTGTTTGCCATGCGCCTGTGGATCGACCCGGTGAAACTCGCCGGCTACGGCCTGAGCGCCAATGAGGTGACCGACGCGGTACGGCGCTACAACTTTCTCTCGGCCGCCGGCGAGGTCAAGGGCGAGTACATCGTCACCAGCATCAACGCCACCACCGAACTGAAGTCCGCCGAGGCCTTCGCCAATATCCCGCTCAAGACCAGCGGCGACAGCCGGGTGCTGCTTGGCGACGTGGCACGGGTCGAGATGGGTGCGGAAAACTACGACACCGTCAGCTCCTTCGATGGCACCCCTTCGGTCTACATCGGTATCAAGGCCACCCCCGGCGCCAACCCGCTGGATGTGATCAAGGAAGTGCGCAAACTGCTGCCCGACCTGCGAAGCCAGTTGCCGCCCAACCTCAAGGCCTCGATCGCCTACGACGCCACTTTGTTTATCCAGGCGTCGATCGATGAGGTGGTGAAGACCCTGGTCGAAGCGGTGTTGATCGTCATCGTCGTGGTGTTCCTGTTCCTCGGTGCCTTGCGTTCCGTGCTGATCCCGGTAATTACCATCCCGTTGTCGATGATCGGCGTACTGTTCTTCATGCAGCTGATGGGTTACTCGCTGAACCTGCTGACCTTGCTGGCGATGGTACTGGCCATCGGTCTGGTGGTGGACGATGCGATCGTTGTGGTGGAAAACATCCACCGCCATATCGAAGAAGGCAAAACACCGTTCGAAGCGGCGCTGGAAGGCGCCAGGGAGATCGCCATGCCGGTGGTGTCGATGACCATCACCCTGGCAGCGGTCTACGCCCCTATCGGCTTTCTGGAAGGCCTGACCGGGGCGCTGTTCAAGGAATTCGCCCTAACCCTGGCCGGTGCAGTGATCATTTCCGGCATCGTCGCCCTGACCCTGTCACCGATGATGTGCGCCCTGCTGTTGCGCCACGACGCGAACCCCAGCGGCCTGGCCCACCGCCTCGATAAACTGTTCGAAGGCCTCAAGGTGCGCTACCAGAAGCTCTTGCATGGCACCCTCAATACCCGGCCGGTGGTGCTGGTGTTCGCGGTGATCGTGCTGTGCCTGATCCCGGTGTTCCTGATGTTCACCAAGAGCGAACTGGCCCCGGATGAAGACCAGGGCGTGATTTTCATGATGGCGACGGCGCCACAGCCGACCAACCTTGACTACCTGAGCGCGTATACCGACGAGTTCGTTGACATCTTCAAGGCCTTCCCCGAGTACTACTCCTCGTTCCAGATCAACGGTTTCAACGGTGTGCAATCGGGTATCGGTGGCTTCCTGCTCAAGCCCTGGAGCGAGCGCGAGCGCACCCAGATGGAGCTCCTGCCGCTGGTGCAGAACAAGCTCGAAGGCATCGCCGGCCTGCAGATCTTCGGCTTCAACCTGCCCTCCTTGCCCGGCACCGGTGAAGGCCTGCCGTTCCAGTTTGTGATCAACACCGCCAACGACTACGCGTCCTTGCTGGAGGTGGCCGATCGGGTCAAGGCGCGTGCCCAGGCTTCAGGCAAGTTTGCCTTCCTGGACATTGACCTGGCCTTCGACAAACCCGAGGTGGTGGTCGATATCGACCGGGCCAAGGCTGCGCAGATGGGGGTATCCATGGATGCCTTGGGCGGCACCCTGGCGACGCTGCTTGGCGAAGCGGAAATCAACCGCTTCACCATCGAAGGCCGCAGTTACAAAGTCATTGCCCAGGTCGAACGACCGTATCGCGACAACCCCGACTGGCTGAGCAATTACTACGTGAAAAACCAGCAAGGACAGATGTTGCCGCTGGCGACCCTGATCACCATCAGCGACCGCGCCAGACCGCGTCAGCTCAACCAGTTCCAGCAACTGAACGCCGCCATCATCCAGGGTGTGCCGATGGTCAGCATGGGCGAGGCGCTGGAGACCGTGCGCAACATTGCCCGCGAAGAAGCGCCACAAGGCTACGCCTTCGACTATGCCGGCGTCGCGCGGCAATTCGTCCAGGAAGGCAACGCGCTATGGGTGACGTTCGGCCTGGCTCTGGCGATTATCTTCCTGGTGCTGGCAGCGCAGTTCGAGAGTTTTCGCGATCCACTGGTGATTCTGGTGACCGTGCCGTTGTCGATTTGCGGGGCACTGATTCCGCTGTTCCTCGGCATTTCGAGCATGAACATCTACACCCAGGTCGGCCTGGTGACGCTGATTGGCCTGATCAGCAAGCACGGCATTCTGGTCGTCGAATTCGCCAATCAGTTGCGCCTGCAAAAGGGATTGAGCGCCCGCGAAGCGGTAGAAGAAGCCGCGGCGATCCGCCTGCGCCCGGTGTTGATGACCACGGCGGCGATGGTGTTCGGCATGGTACCGCTGATTCTGGCCAGCGGCGCCGGGGCGGTGAGTCGCTTTGACATTGGTACAGTGATTGCCACCGGCATGTCGGTGGGCACGCTGTTCACCCTGTTCGTCCTGCCGTGCGTCTATACCCTGCTGGCGCGAAAAGATGCACCTGAGCCCGCTCCCACCGGGCAGTTCAGCCTGTAGGAGCGGATTTATCCGCGATGGACTGCACAGCAGTCCCATCTTTTGGGGCCGCATTGCGCCCCATCGCGGATAAATCCGCTCCTACAAGACAGTTGCTCCCACCGGGTTGATGCATCAACCCGGCGCACGCCCCCCCTGACTGAGGCCAAACAGCAGCAACAGCAAGTCGTGATCAGGCTTGGCATCAACCTGCGGCTTGATCAGCCTTGGCAGCGGGCACTGCGCAGCCTTGTCGGCATGGCTGAACACTTCCGGCCCGGGTTCTTCCCAAGCCGCCACAGCAGCAGTGGCCACCGCCAGGGCAGCCACGAAAAACAAACCTCGAGCAATTTCTAGTTTCATTACTCTAAACCTTTGACAGCGCTGCCAAACGCCTTCTGGTAAAAATAGAGCAGCTTCTTCCACTCTGCGTCATTGAATGACGAATGGCGACGCAGTTGCTTCAAGTCATTGGCAGCTGCGCGATGGCAACTGATACGTCGGCGGCACTTCTCCAGATCCAGCAGCGCCACTTCCGCCCGTGCCTCGTTACCCTCGCCGATCACCTTGATGAACACGTGCTTGCCATACAGGCAACCATGCTGCCAATGGCCACGGTGCATACGCGCCAGATTTTGCGCCAGGTCCTGCAACATGCGCTCGTGCAGCGCCTCGCTATAACGCTCGCGCGCACCGCTGGCGTACCAGTTATCGGAATCCTCGAAACCATCAAGGGCCTCGCTGACCAGCAAGGCGCGCCACTGATGGTCGGCATCACGCTCGACACCGCAATAAACGATATGCGGCACCCGCACGCCCAACTGCTCGAAGCTGTTGAGCGCTTCATATTCACGCAGGACCGTCGGGCGACCGAACGGGTGCATCAAGCTACGGTAGATATGCCCGATCTGACGTTTGGAATAGAGCAATTGACCATTTTCACCGTTCAACCGCTGTACACCACTTTCCCCACCCCGGCGCTGGTTGGGTGCCTCGACCCACTCGCCCTGCTGTTGCCAGAAGTGGTCAAACCGGTTGTTCCCCGTCATTGTTCCTGAGCGCTCTACCGCCATGCCCCGCTACCCCTTACGCAATACGTATACTCGCCACATGGCATAGAACGGTAAAAAGTCCAAACGTTCCTGAATACGGAACCCGGCGGCCTGGAATTCTTCTTCAACCGTGGCAACCGGTAACACAAAACGGTTTTGATAGCTGGGCTTCCCGGTTTCAGCGTAACGACGCTTCTCCAGCTTCTGCCGGCGCCAGGCTTTGAAGTTACCGTCGACCCACAACGACAAGATCACACTATCGCGGGTAACTCGTTGAAATTCAGAGAGAATTGTCTTTCGATGCGCGGCGTCACCGATATGGTGCATCAGCCGCATGCAGAAAATGCTGTCGACCGAGTTGTCAGGCAAATCAATCGCGAACGCTGATGTCTGCAAGGTTCGTACCCGCTCGACGATATGCGCCGGCTGGGATTTGCTGGCAGTCTCCAGCATCGCCTCGGAGTTGTCCGCACCGATAATCACTCGATTGGGCTTTTCCGCCAGCATCGGCCAGAAGCGACCGGCACCACATGGCAGGTCGAGTACCAAGCCAGGCTCGCCGGCCAATGCCAGGGCACGGCGGGCCAGCTGCTCATCACGTTGATGAGACAAACGCCGGGCCAGGCCATCCTGATGCTTGAGGAAGTACTCCTGGGCATGTTGCTGGTCGTACTTCTCGGAAAATTCGAGTTTGATAGGGCTACGCATGGGGCATCTCCTGACTCCAATGCTCCCACCTTAAGCAGGCAAGCGTTGGCGTCAGGTCATGCGGATGTGAAAAATTCGTGATCCAGCCCGATAAAAGTAACAAGAAGTAACCGGGCGTACAGTTCAGCCTCGACCGTCACGGCTCAGTGGACAGGCACTCCGGGCCGCGGCTCAGGTCGACGCGAAAGCGACAACCGTTGGGCACAACGGCTGTCAGCTTCACTGACCATCCCTGGTCGTCGCAAATTCTCTGTACCAGCGACAAGCCCAGGCCAAGGCCCTCGCCGCGGCGCTCATCGCCACGGACAAAGGGACGGAACATCGCTTCACGCTGCTCCTCCGGAATCCCCACGCCACTGTCTTCAACCGTAAAACCGGCGGGCTCCAGGGTCAGACGGATAAATCCGTAGTCGGTGTAGTGGGCTGCGTTGCGGAGCAGGTTGCCCATTACCGCCTGCAAAAAAGTGGCGTTGTAGAGCGTCGGTGCAGCGACCTTGGCGTCGTAGATCAGCGACAGACCTTTCTGCTCAATGGTCTCGCGCCATACCCCGATCAGGTCATCAGCCACTTCTTTGAGTGTCGCTCGCGACGCTACCGCCCCTACATCGCGTTGGGCGCGGGCGAGCATGAGGAAGGTTTTCACCAGTTCCTGCATCTCTTCGGTGGCCCTGGCGATTCGCTCGACCTGGGAGCGTGCACGCGGATCAATGTGCGGATTGACCAGCAGCAGCTCGCAGGAACTGGCCAGCACCATCAATGGGGTACGCAGTTCGTGACTGACATCACTGGTGAACAGGCGCTCGCGCGTCAGCGCGTCGCGCAGGCGCCCCAGCGTATCGTCGAAGGCCACGGCCAGTTGGCCAACTTCGTCAGCCGCGTAATCCGGCGCCAGCGGTGGTGCCAGACCCAGTAACTGGTCACGATGACGTACCTGACGCGCCAAGCGGATCACCGGGGCCATCACCCGCCGGGCCAGGACCCAGCCAAGGAACACCGCGAGTGCCAGGCTGAGGACGAACCCCACCACCACGACTGCGAACAGCACGCGCTCACGCTCTTCGAAATCACTCTGGTCCTGAAGCAGGACGTAACGCCGTCCGTCTACCACTTCAACCATGGCGTGATAGGACAGTTGCTCGCGAAACACTTCGTGAAAGCCGGGGCTGAGGTGGCGCAGGTCCTTGGGCAACTCGAAATCGTCACGCCCGCCACTGTAATAGAACAGCTGGTCAGGACGCGGCCTGTGGCTCCAGTCACTGACGTTGTCCATGCGCAGCAAGCGCTGCAGGTCGCCGCCCAGTACCGCCGAGATCAAGCGCTCTTCCACCAGGTGCACAGTAGCGACGATACCGAAGGCGAAGGCGCCGGCCACCAGCGCACTCATCAAGGCAAAGGCAATGATGATCCGCTGGGCAAGGCTTTGCTTAAACTCCATCACGGCCCTCGGCAAGGCGGTAACCCACGCCGTGGACGGTATGTAGCAGGGCTTTTTCAAAAGGTTTGTCGATCACCTGGCGTAGTTGGTGAACATGACTGCGCAAGCTGTCGCTGTCCGGGCAATCGTCACCCCACAGAGCCTCTTCCAGCACTTCACGGCGCAGCACATGGGGGCTCTTCTGCATCAACACCGCCAGCAACTTCAAGCCGACCGGGTTGAGCTTGAGCAACTTGCCCTCGCGTGTCACCTCCAGGGTATCGAGGTCATACACCAGGTCACTGACCTGCAACGTGCGCCGACCACCGCCCTGAGCCCGGCGCAGCACCGCTTCGATGCGCGCAGCCAGCTCCGACAGCGCGAAAGGCTTGAGCAGGTAGTCATCGGCGCCAGAGCGAAAGCCTTGCAAGCGGTCATCGAGCTGATCGCGAGCGGTGAGCATGATCACCGGGGTGTCACGCCGGGCGTCTTCGCGCAGACGCTTGCACAGGGTATAGCCATCGATGCCCGGGAGCATGATGTCGAGCACGATCAAGTCGTAGTGCTCGGTGGCGGCCAGGTGCAACCCCGACAGTCCATCCTGGGCACAATCGACCGTATAGCCTTTGAGGCCCAGGTAGTCGGCCAGATTGGCAAGGATATCGCGGTTGTCTTCAACCAGTAGAATTCGCATGGGGGGTTCTCCCGTCCGGGGCATTTGCCTGCTTGGCAGGCGCAGCTTACGGCCATCGGCCACACTCGGCTAGGTCGGCGCAACTTTATTGCAGGCTAACGTTTTTTTCACTCAGTCTTCACGGACAGGTTATAGCCTCTACCCGAGAATTGCCGGTCGGGACTGTCCCTTCGACCTGCCTGGACCTACCATGCCGCTACCTGCCTCTTCTCGCCCGCTGAACTTCTGGATCGCCCTCGGCGTCCCCGCATTCATTGCACTGTCGCTTATCCTGCTGGAACTGACCTCACTGGACATGGACCTGGCCAAGCTGGCGTTCGACCCGGTGGCGGGCCAGTTCATGGGCCGGCACAGCTATTTTCTTGAAGACATACTGCATGACCGCGCCAAGCAAGCAGTGATCGCGCTCAGCCTGGGGGCCATCGTCGCCTTTATTGCCAGTTTCTTTTGGCAGCGCCTCAAGGGCTGGCGTCGCGAGTTGGGCTACGTGGTCCTGGCCATGGCGCTGTCGACCAGTTTCGTCACCCCGGTCAAAGCGGTTACCGCAGTGCAGTGCCCGTGGAGTTTGAAGGAGTTCGGCGGCAAGGAAACCTATAGCGAGTTGCTCAGCCCTCGCCCTGCTACCGACAAGCCGGGGCGTTGCTGGCCAGGTGGCCATGCCGCCACTGGCTTCACACTATTCGCCCTGTTCTTCGCCCTGCGCGACCGCCGGCCACGCCTGGCCCGCGCGGCACTGCTGTTCGCGTTTGGACTGGGTACGGTGTTTTCGATAGGACGCATGCTGCAAGGTGCCCACTTCTTTTCGCACAATGTGTGGACGGCGGTGTTCTGCTGGCTGATCAGCCTGGGATGCTACTACTGGGTGTTGTATCGCAAACCGGTGACGGTGAAGGTGGGAGCTTCTTTGGCTGTGCCGACGCCGTAAGCTTTTCCTGCGCAGTGCCTGCATCGCTGGCAAGGCCAGCTCCCACAGGTTTTCGTGGCAGCCTCGATTTAGCGATGGGCTGCACAGCGCGGCAAACAGCAGGCATAAAAAAGCCCCGCCTAAGCGGGGCTTTTTCTCAAGCGGGTAAGGCTGGCTTACATCATGCCGCCCATACCGCCCATGCCACCCATGCCGCCCATATCAGGCATGCCACCAGCAGCAGCTTCTTGCGGAGCATCAGCAATCATGGCCTCGGTGGTGATCATCAGACCACCGATCGAAGCAGCTGCCTGCAGTGCCGAACGGGTCACTTTCGCTGGGTCCAGGATACCCATGTCGATCATGTCGCCGTATTCGCCGGTAGCAGCGTTGTAACCGAAGTTACCCGAACCTTGCTTGACCTTGTCAGCAACCACGCTTGGCTCGTCGCCAGCGTTGGCCACGATCTGACGCAGCGGCGCTTCAACAGCGCGACGCAGCAGGGCAATACCGACGTCCTGCTCTTCGTTGTCGCCTTTCAGGTCCTTGATGGCTTGCAGGGCGCGAACCAGTGCAACACCACCGCCAGGCACCACGCCTTCTTCAACGGCTGCACGAGTAGCGTGCAGGGCGTCTTCAACGCGGGCTTTCTTCTCTTTCATTTCAACTTCGGTGCCAGCACCGACCTTGATCACGGCAACACCGCCAGCCAGTTTGGCCAGACGCTCTTGCAGTTTTTCACGGTCGTAGTCCGAGGAAGTCTCTTCGATCTGGGCACGGATCTGCTTGACGCGTGCTTCGATGTCGGCTTCAACACCAGCACCGTCGATGATGGTGGTGTTTTCCTTGGACAGGGTAACGCGCTTGGCGTTGCCCAGGTGCTCCAGGGTAGCGGACTCCAGGCTCAGGCCGATTTCTTCGGAGATCACGGTACCGCCGGTCAGGACGGCGATGTCCTGCAGCATGGCTTTGCGGCGGTCGCCGAAGCCTGGTGCCTTGACCGCAGCAACCTTGACGATGCCGCGCATGTTGTTGACTACCAGGGTAGCCAGCGCTTCGCCTTCAACGTCTTCAGCCACGATCAGCAGTGGACGGCCGGCCTTGGCAACGGCTTCCAGAACTGGCAGCAGTTCGCGGATGTTGGAGATCTTCTTGTCAACCAGCAGCAGCAGCGGGCCTTCCAGCTCGGCAACCATGGTGTCTGGCTTGTTGACGAAGTAAGGGGACAGGTAGCCACGGTCGAACTGCATGCCTTCTACGACCGACAGTTCGTTTTCCAGGCCCGAGCCTTCTTCAACGGTGATCACGCCTTCTTTACCGACTTTTTCCATGGCTTCGGCAATGATGTCGCCGATGGAGTTGTCGGAGTTGGCGGAAATGGTACCGACCTGAGCAATGGCCTTGGAGTCGGCACATGGCTTGGACAGGTTTTTCAGCTCGGCAACGATGGCCGCAGTGGCCTTGTCGATACCGCGCTTGAGGTCCATCGGGTTCATGCCGGCAGCAACGGATTTCAGACCTTCGCTGACAATGGCCTGAGCCAGAACGGTAGCGGTAGTGGTGCCGTCACCCGCAGCATCGTTGGCCTTGGAAGCAACTTCCTTGACCAGCTGGGCGCCCATGTTTTCGAAAGCGTCTTTGAGTTCGATTTCTTTGGCAACCGACACACCGTCTTTGGTGATGGTCGGAGCGCCGAAGCTCTTGGCCAGAACAACGTTACGGCCTTTCGGGCCCAGGGTAGCTTTTACAGCGTCAGCCAGAACGTTGACACCAACGAGCATTTTCTTGCGGGCGGAGTCGCCGAATTTTACGTCTTTAGCAGCCATGATCGTTTAATCCTTGAATACTTTGGAGTAACGGGAAACCAGCGGAATCAGCCTTCGATAACAGCGAGAATTTCGTTCTCAGCCATTACCAGCAAGTCTTCGCCGTCAACTTTCACAGTGTTGCTGCCGGAGTAAGGACCGAACACAACCTTGTCGCCCACTTTCACGGACAGTGCACGCACTTCGCCGTTTTCCAGGACGCGGCCGGTACCGACAGCGAGGATCTCGCCGCTGTTGGCTTTTTCAGCAGCCGAACCTGGCAGGACGATACCGCCAGCGGTTTTCTTTTCTTCTTCGCTGCGACGGATGACGACGCGGTCATGCAGAGGACGAAGCTTCATTGTCGATCTCTCCTAATTGTGGTTTTCATCGGCCGGTACCGACACCGGCAGGTTGATGCTTGCGGCGTAGCCGCTCGTAGCTCGCGGTGCGAACCACACATGTACTGTCCGGGCAAAATCCCAGAAACCTTGCGGTAACCCCTACATGAGGTCGCCAAGATCAATTACAAGGCTTGATCATGAAAATTTTTAGCGTTCCACGCTCAGAAAGCAGAACGGCCCCTTCAGGGGCCGTTCGGTCGGACAGGTGCAACGTCACAGGTCGCGTGGGTCGCGTGGGTCGCGATGCTCGTATTCACCTTCAATCACGTTCGGCTGCCGCGGCTGGCCATTAGGGCTGCCCGGGCGAGCCATGAAGGGATCATCGCCAAAGGCACGCTGGCGCATGGCCTGGGCTTCGGCACGCTCGCGCATCTTGCGGCCGAGCAGTCGACGGGTGAATGGCAGCAAAAAGATCAGGCCGATCACGTCACTGATGAAACCGGGCAATAGCAGCAGACCACCACCGAGCGCCAGCATCAGGCCCTGGAACATGTCTTCGGCGGGCAACTCGCCACGCTGCAGACTCTCGCGGGCACGCAGGGCGGTGGCCAGGCCGGCCACCCGCACCACCAGTACACCCAGGGCGGAGCCGGCAATGATCAGCAGCAGCGCCGGGAAGAAGCCGATCGCGGTGCTGACCTTGAAGAACACATACAGCTCCAGCACCGGAAAAATCAGAAACAACAATAGAAAAGCACGCATCAACGGTTCCTCTGCGCAAGAAGTCCTTGCAATAAACCTTTAATGGTTGCGGTCAATCGCATTTTCAAGCCTGCAGGCTTTCACGAGCCGGCCATTGATCGGCGCGTGCCAGAAAAACCAACGCTTCGCGTACTTGTATCGGCGTATTGCAAGGCACCGCGAACGGCAGCCAGTGCAGGCCCTGGCCGATGCGCAGGTGCATGCCTTCGCTGTCGATGCCGACCATCTGCGCCGCCGCGCCCTGCGGCAGGCCGCTGAGCTGGACGTAATGTTCGATGGCGCTGGCATGGTCGCTGTTCATGTGTTCGATCATGCTCAGCTCGGCCTTGCCGGCAAAGGGATTGGCCAGACTCAGGTGGTCGACCCAGTGGATAGCGCCAAAACCGCCAATGTAGCGGTGGCGCACCGGCTTGAGCACCCAGAAGTCGAAGTCATGGGCTTTGTGATAGTTGCTCGACTCGGGAAAATAGCGGTAGTAGCGCTCAGCAGCGGCTTCGATCGCCGCAGCCTCCTCAAGTTTCTGCGCGTGCGCCAATACGGTCAGCCGACCAACGGCCTGCACATCTTCAGCATCGCGCTCGCCCACAAGCAGCGAGCACTTGGGATCTTTCTGCAGGTTGTGGGTGTGCTGGGCGATGCGGCTGATCAGGATCAGCGGGTTGCCTTCAGCATCCAGGCAATACGGCACCACCGAGCCGAAGGGAAAGCCCGGCATCGACTTGGAGTGGGTCGAGAGCACCCCGCGGTATTCCTTGAGCAGCAGCTCCCGGGCCTGTTGTGCGACTTTTGCGCTCACGGTGTAACTCCCGACTCGATAATGATGTGAAGGCTGGCCGGAGGCGAAGTCCGGCCATGTGCTTGACCGTCAAAATAATCATTATCGCCGGTGGTTGCCAGAAGACTTACCAGGTCACACCAAAGCCTGCGGTGTAACGTGTCTTGTCCAGGTCACTGTCACGCGTGCCACTGATGACATCCTTCTCGGCCTTGAGATTGAGCGAGGCCCACTCGGTGACCTTGTAGCGCAAGCCCACTTCGGCATCCAGCGCGTAGTTGGCCACGCCGTCCAGCGGCTTACCCACTTCACCGTTGGTGAAGAACTCGACACGCTTGCCAATCAGGTAGCGGTTGTAGTCCCACTTCATGGCCAGGGAGTAGAAGTTGTCCTTGCCGCCATCGGCATATTCATAGTCGGTGCGGTTGACCAGCGATCCCAGGGAGAACGCGCCCAGTTCGTCATCCCAGAACTGGTAACCCGGACCGGTACCCACAGTACGCTGGCGAGCCAGGTCTTCGATGTGGTCACGCTTGTATTCCAGGCGCCCCTGCCAGAACCACTTTTCGGTGAGGAAGCGGTCCAGCGCGTATTCGGCACTCCAGTTGTTGGTGGTGGTGACGTCGTCCTTGCTCTCGCGGTTGTATTCGCCTTCGGCTTGATGACGCCAGCGGCCATGGCGGGCCGTGGTCTTGAAGTCGACGTCATAGTCATCGCTGTCGGACTCGGCCCGTTTGTAGTCCATGGCCAGGTCGACATTACCCTTCCACGACAGGTCCTCGACCACAGGCTGGGGCTTCATGATCTGCTGAATGCTGGCCAGCTCGACGGTCTTGGGCGCCTCGCCATTGGCCAGGGTCACCTTGCCATCTTCGGCGGCGCTCAGCGACTTGGCTTTCTCGCCGGTGTAAGCGTCCTGTTTGACCAGCAACTCCTGGTCGCTTTCCAGCGTCTTGACCTGTTTCCAGTCCAGGGCAATGGAGCCACCGTACTCGGTCTTGAGCAACAACTTGCCGCCATCGAATACGCTGATCTTGCCGCTGAGCCGATCACCATTTTTCATCCACACGGTATCAGCGACAGCCGCAGAGCTGGCGGTGACAATGGCAAGCGACAACAAGACTCTAGAAAACATAAGCACTGACGGACTCTGGTTTGCAAAAAAGTCGGGCATTATCCAGATACCCGCCTATAGAGCAAGGACTGACCCAGCTGATGTCGATGAGTTCAATTCCTGTTTGCCTGACGAACGCATTTATTTCACCGCCAATGCCTGCGAGGCCGCGATGAAGCCAACACCTGGTGATCCAACGGAAAATGCACAAGCCCGACGAACGGCGCTCTATTCGGTGCTCGGCCAAGTGCCGCCTGGCAAGGTGGTGAGCTATGGAGAGCTTGCCGAGCTGGCCGGTCTGGGCCGTGCGGCGCGTTGGGTCGGGCGTACGCTGAGTCAGTTGCCAGCAGACACCCAACTGCCCTGGCATCGCGTACTCGGTGCCGGTGGACGCCTGAGCCTGGCGCTGGGCACGCCTTCAGGCGACGAGCAACGTGCACGACTACGGGCAGAAGGCATCACCCTGCACAATAATCGTGTGGATATGTTGCGCCATGGCTGGCGCCCGATGGAGCACAGCGGTTAGAGTGCGCGCTTTGTTTTCGTAAACTTGAGGCAGATGTTGGCCCATGCCCCGTAAAACCTGGCGCGCTGCGCTCGCTGCCTATGCCAGCCCGTCTACCTTGGTGCTGTTGCTGCTCGGCTTTGCCGCCGGCATGCCCTACATGCTGGTGTTTTCGACCCTGTCGGTGTGGTTGCGCGAGGCTGGGGTGGCCCGCGAAACCATTGGTTATGCCAGCCTGATTGGCCTGGCCTATGCCTTCAAGTGGGTCTGGTCGCCTCTTCTCGACCAATGGCGCCTGCCATTGCTCGGCAAGCTGGGACGACGCCGCTCCTGGCTGGTGCTATCGCAGATCCTGGTGGTGATAGGGCTCGTGGGCATGGGCTTTTGTGATCCACAAAAGCATCTGTCCTGGCTGATTGCCCTGGCCGTGCTGGTAGCCTTCGCCTCGGCCACCCAGGATATCGCCGTCGACGCCTATCGCCTGGAAATTGCCGACGATCAACGTCAGGCCGCACTTGCCGCCAGCTACATGGCCGGCTACCGGGTTGCCGCGCTGCTGGCCACCGCCGGTGCCCTGTTCTTCGCCGAAGGCTTCGGTTCCACCGGGTTCAGCTACCTGCACAGTGCCTGGACCGGTACCTATGTACTGTTCGGCGTGCTGATGCTGCCAGCGGTCATCACCACCCTGCTGATGCGCGAGCCCCCCGTACCGCTGCGCACCCAGCTGTCAGCGGCGCGCTATGGCCTGATCCATCAACTGGTATCGGTGTTCGTCCTGATCGTCCTGCTGGTCTCGGTACCGGCGACCTTCACCCAGCTGTACAACACCGATTTCGCCAGCGTGCTGTTCGACGGCGTGAGCCTGCTCGACCTGCTGCTCGAAGACCGCGCCTTCCTGCGCGCAATCCTCTACATCACGCTGACCGGGCTGTGCCTGTCGGCCATGGGCCGCCGCGGCCTGGCGCCGGTACTGACGCCGGTCAACGACTTCATCCTGCGCTACCGCTGGCAGGCGCTGCTACTGCTCGGGCTGATCGCCACCTACCGGATGTCCGATACGGTGATGGGTGTGATGGCCAACGTGTTCTACATCGACCAGGGCTTCACCAAGGACCAGATCGCCAGTGTCAGCAAGATCTTCGGCCTGATCATGACGCTGGTCGGCGCCGGCATGGGCGGCCTGCTGATCGTACGTTTCGGCATTCTGCCGATCCTGTTCATTGGCGGCGTGGCCTCGGCGGCCACCAACATCCTGTTCCTGATGCTGGCTGACATGGGCCCGAACCTGCAGATGCTGGTGGTGACCATTTCCCTCGATAACTTCAGCTCGGGCCTGGCTACATCGGCGTTCGTTGCCTACTTGTCGAGCCTGACCAACCTGAAGTTCTCCGCGACCCAATATGCCCTGCTGAGCTCGATCATGCTGCTCTTGCCGCGCCTGATCGGCGGCTATTCCGGGGTCATGGTGGAGAAGTTCGGTTACCACGATTTCTTCCTGATCACCGCCTTGCTGGGTGTACCGACCCTGATCCTGATCGCCCTGCATTGGCATCAGGAGCAAGGCCGGGGCAAACAGCTGCCAGTCGACAATCCAGCCGTCGAACAGCGCCCCTGATCGCCGCTGAGGCGTTTGCCGGGTTTATCCCGGCACAGCCTCAGTGGGCGCGCCGGAGCCACCCAGAACGATCTTCAGCGGCCATAGCGCGAGGATTCCCGCCACACCGGCAGCCAGGGCGAAACTCAGCAGGCTGGCACCGGCACCCAGCATCGCCAGCAAGGCACCTCCCAACCCCAGCAGGGCAATGGTGATCATCCCCAGCATGGCCGACACCAGGCCCTTGCTTTGCTCGCTGGAAAACAGCGTCATGCGGTACAGCACCGCGTTGGCGATGCCCAGGCCCAACGCATAGACCGACATCCCCGCTACCAGCGTGGCCACGCTGGGCAACAGCCAGGTGCCCAGCATCATGCCCAGAAGACCTGCCAGGAACGGCCAGAGGGCACCGCGTACCAAACTCGTGAGCGGATAGCGGTCGGCGATGCGGTTGATGACCAGGTTGCCGAGGATCAAGCCACCGAACACCGGCAATTGCCACAGGGCATAGTCCAGGGTGCTCAGACCTTCATCGTGAATCAGCAGCACCGGCGACAAGCCGATCCAGCCGATCAACGGCAGACCCACCAGGCCCAGGGCTGCACTGCCCGCCACGAACTGGCGGTTTGCGAGCAACTGGGCATAGCCGGCCAACAGTGTTTTCAGGTGGATCGGCTGGAACGCCAGACGCGAACCATCGCGGCGCTCAACCCCCAGGGTCTCCGGCATGAAGCGGTACAACGCCAGCCACGACAGCACTGCACAAGCGCCGAAGATCACGAACAACCAGCGCCACGACACCCACTCCAGCAACAGGGTACCCACCAGCGGCCCGAGCAAGGGCGAAAGCAGGGCGATATTGGCCAGCAACGCCATCATCCGCACCGCATCGGCCTCACTGAAGGCTTCGTTCAGAGCCGGGTAACTGACCGTCACCACAAAGCCCAGACCAATGCCCTGCAACAACCGCAGCAGGTTGAACAGTTCGATGCCCTGAACCCAGAAGGCCGCCAGGCAGGTCACGCAGAAAATCGCACAGCCCACCAGTAACAGCGGCCTGCGACCATAGCGGTCAGCCAGCGGGCCGATCAGCCATTGCAGTACCACGCCACCGAGCAGGTACAGGTTGAGGGCGTGGGGAATGTACGCGGGGCTGGCGTTGAGATCACCGACCACCACGGGCATGGCGGGCATCACCACATCGCTGGCGAGGTAGGTCAGCAGCTCGAACAGCGCCAGGGTCATCGCGAAGCAAAAGGCTCGCAATGGAGTGATGTTGATCAGGGGGGTAAGCATGATAAGACCGGGCAAACAGAAGATAAGCCAGCCTATATGCCAGAAACACCGGAGCGCAGATAGCGCGAAGACGTGAACAAGTGTAATGCTGTAGGAGCGGATTCATCCGCGATGGACTGCGTAGCAGGCCCATCTACGGGGCCGCTGCGCGCCCCATCGCGGATAAATCCGCTCCTACAGAGAGTTACTGCACCGCCGTTTCCTGAACGACGCGGATCACGCGCTGCGGAAAGGGAATGTCGATACCCTCTTCCTTCAAACGATCACGCGCATGTTCGTTGAGCATGAACATCACATCCCAGTAATCCGCAGTGTTGACCCAGACCCGCAAGGACAGCGTGATCGAGCTGTCGCCCAGCAGCGAGACGACCGCCTGTGGGATCGGATCCTGGTGGATGCGTGGGTCTTTGGCCAGTTCCAGCAGCACCTGGCGGGCTTTCTGCAGATCGGCTTCGTAATCGACACCGACATCGAACACAACCTTGCGGGTCGGCTGACGGTTGGTGTTGGTAATGATGCCGTTGGACAGGCCGCCGTTAGGCAGGATCACCGTCTTGTTGTCACCGGTACGCAGCACTGTGTGAAAGATCTGAATGCTGTCCACGGTGCCAGAAACACCCTGAGCCTCGATCCAGTCACCGAGACGGAACGGACGGAACAGCAGAATCAGCACGCCACCGGCAAAGTTCGCCAGGCTGCCTTGCAGCGCCAGGCCGATAGCCAGGCCCGCAGCACCGATAGCAGCGACAAACGAAGTGGTCTCGATACCGATCATCGAGGCAACGCTGACCACCAGCAGAATTTTCAGAATGATGTTCGCCAAGCTGCTGATAAAACCTTGCAGCGCGAGGTCGGCATTGCGCAGCGCCAGCAATTTGCCCAGGCGGTAAGTCACCTTGTTGATCACCCACCAGCCAATGGCCAGGGTCAGCAGTGCCAACAACAGGCGGCTGCCATACTCCATGATCAACGGCAGCCAGGTTTGCGACGTTTTAACCAGCTGATCGACTTCAGCACTCAAATCCATAATGTTCTCCTGATGCCGAAGGGCAAAAGCTGTAAAAATCGCGCCGCAATCGTTTCAGCGGCCACAGAAACCTCGGACGCCAGAACGGCGCCAAGGTTCCCGAAATGCTTCGATCAGTCGCGGAAGTTGTTGAACTGCAGCGGCATGTCGAATTCTTTGGCACGCAGTGCGGCAATGGCTTCCTGCAGGTCATCACGCTTCTTGCCGGTGACACGCACCTGCTCGCCCTGGATGGCGGCCTGAACCTTGAGCTTGGCGTCCTTGATGTGAGCGACGATTTTCTTCGCCAGCTCTTTATCGATGCCTTCCTTGAGGGTGGCATCCTGCTTCATCACTTTGCCCGACGCATAGGCATCCTTCACTTCCAGGCACTGGACGTCGATCTTGCGCTTGACCAGGGCCAGCTTGAGAATCTCGATCATCGCTTCGAGCTGGAATTCGGCTTCGGCAGTCAGGGTGACGGTCAGGTCCTTTTCCTTGAACTCGAAGCTGCCCTTGCCCTTGAGGTCATAGCGACGGTCCAGATCCTTGACCGCGTTTTCAACGGCGTTGGTGACTTCGTGCTTGTCCAGTTCCGATACCACGTCGAACGACGGCATACCTTCTCTCCAAAAAATAAACGCACGCTCGCGGCTCTGATGAAAGAGCGCGATGGAGCGCGCAGGGTTTGACGGTTAAAATACCGGCTCATTATAACGGTTGCGAAACGCTGATGAGCAGCACCTGGCATATTCTCGGCGCCGGCAGTCTGGGCAGCCTCTGGGCCTGCCGATTGGCCCGCGCGGGCAAAGCAGTCCGCTTGATCCTGCGTGACGCAGAGCGTCTCAACGCCTATGAAGCCGCAGGCGGCCTGACCCTGATCGAAAAGGGCCAGGCCCAGCTGCACGCAATTCCGGCGCAAACCGTTCAAGACACCACGCCCATCCATCGCCTGCTGGTGGCCTGCAAAGCCTATGACGCCGAACACGCCGTGGCACAGCTGGCGCCACGCCTGGTCCACGGCGCCGAACTGGTCCTGCTGCAGAACGGCCTGGGCAGCCAGGACGCGGTCGCCAACCAGGTGCCGCATGCCCGCTGCATCTTCGCCTCCAGCACCGAGGGCGCGTTTCGCGAGGCCGACTGGCAGGTCAACTTCGCCGGTCACGGCTTCAACTGGCTGGGCGATCAGGCCAACCCGCTGACCCCGGAGTGGCTCGACGACCTGACCGACGCGGGCATCCCCCATGAGTGGACGCCCGATATCCTCACGCGTCTGTGGCGCAAACTGGCGCTCAACTGCGCCATCAACCCGCTGACCGTACTGCACGACTGTCGCAACGGTGGCCTGCAGGAGCACCACTGTGAAGTGGCCACTCTTTGTGCCGAACTCGCCGAGCTGTTGCAATGCTGTGGCCAGCCGGAAGCGGCCGAGGGGCTCTGCGAGGAAGTGGAACGAGTGATCAAGGCCACCGCAGCCAACTACTCTTCCATGTATCAGGATGTTCGCCAGGGCCGACGCACCGAAATCCACTACCTGCTTGGCCACGCCTGCCGCGTCGCCAGCCGCCACAGCCTTGAGCTGCCGCACCTGGAGCGGCTCTATCGGCGTCTGCTCGAACACCTGCATGCACGCGGATTGCCCTGCGACTGAGCGCAGCGTTACCCTGCCCTTCCACCCACAAACCGGGATCCCGCTATCACATGACGTTGCGCGAACGCCTGGAAAACCTGCCGGTTGGCCAGAAACTGCTGGCCGCCCTGCTGGTGCTGTTGATCACCATTTTGCTGGTGGCCAACCTGACTTTCATCAGCGCCGCCTACTGGATTTCCCAGGAAAGCATGGCGCCGCAGGCACTGCAGACCATTGGTCGGCTGGTAGCCAACCCGCAGCTGGCCTCCAGTGCGGCCGACTCACCCGAAACAGCCAAAGCCTTGCTCAAGGAGCTCGACAGCTACACCCCGCTGCGGGCAGCGGCGGTATACGGCAGCGACGGCAAACTGCTGGCGCAACTGCAACATGGTGAGCAATTGCCCCTGCCAACACGCTACCGCCACATCGAGAACTGGCGTCTGACCGAGTTTCGCAGCACCCAGCTGACCAAGCTGACACGCCCCGGCAGCCCGCCCGGCTACCTGCTGATGGTCGCTAGCAGCGAACTGCCGATGGCCTTCTACACCGGCATCCTCACTGCCAGCCTGGGCATCCTGGTGTTCAGCGTACTGTTGTGGATGATCATCGCCCGGCAGATCAAGCGTCTGATTACCCAGCCGATCAACCAGCTCGAACAACTCTCACGCCAGGTCACCCGCGAGGAGAACTATTCCTTGCGCGCCCAGCGCGGCAATGACGACGAAATCGGCAGCCTGGCCGAAGCGTTCAACACCATGCTCACGCGCATCGAAGCACGTGAACAGCAGCTCAAGCGCGCCCGTGATGAGTTCCAGGATGCCTACGACCAGGCTCAAGGCCTGGCCGAGGAAACTCGCCACACCAACCGCAAGCTTGAGCTGGAAGTCCAGGTACGCAGCAAGATCGAGAAGAAACTCACCGGTTTTCAGAACTACCTCAACAGCATCATCGACTCCATGCCTTCGGCGTTGATCGCCCTCGACGAACAGCTCTACGTCACCCAGTGGAATCAGGAAGCCAGCGCCCTGTCCGGCACCCCGCTGGACGAAGCGCTGAATCAGCCGATCTTCCTCGCCTTCGAGCCGCTCAAGCCGTTCCTGCCGCAGCTCAAGGAAAGCGTCGAGAAGCACCGGGTAGCGAAGATCGAACGGGTGACCTGGACCAAGGGCGATGATGCCCGGCATTACGCCCTGACGTTCTATCCATTGATGGGGGGCGGTGGGCGTGGCGTGGTTATCCGTATCGACGACATCACCCAGCGCCTGTCCCTGGAAGAAATGATGGTGCAGTCGGAGAAGATGCTCTCGGTAGGCGGTCTCGCCGCTGGCATGGCCCATGAGATCAACAATCCGCTGGGCGCGATCCTGCACAACGTGCAGAACATTCGCCGACGCCTGTCGCCGGACCTGGCGAAAAACCAGGAGCAGGCTGACGAACTGGGCATCGACCTGCCCGTGGTCAACCGCTACCTGGAAAGCCGTGAAGTCCCACAGTTGCTGGACGGCATCCAGCAAGCCGGAGCCCGCGCCGCCAAGATCGTCACCCACATGCTCAGTTTCAGCCGGCGCAGCAACCGCCAGCTGGCACCCTGCGACTTGCCGGCACTGATCGACCAGGCCGTGGAAATTGCCGGCAATGACTTCGACCTGACTATCGGCTTCGACTTCAAAGGGCAAGCCATCATCCGCCAGTTCGATCCCAGCTTGGGGCCGGTGCCGTGCACCGCGAACGAACTGGAGCAAGTGTTGCTCAACTTGCTGAAAAACGCTGCCCAGGCCATCCACCTGCGCGAAGACGACAGCGAACCTGGACGTATCACCCTGCGTACCCGGCTCAATCCGCCCTGGGCCGAGATCCAGGTGGAAGACAATGGTGTCGGCATGCCCGAAGCGGTACGCAAGCGCACCTTCGAACCCTTCTTCACCACCAAGGAGATTGGCCAGGGCACAGGCCTGGGTCTGTCGGTGTCGTACTTCATCATCACCAACAATCACAAAGGCCAGATGGAGGTGCAATCGGCACCGGGGCAAGGCACCTGCTTTACCTTGCGCCTGCCGCTGGCCAATAGCTCGCCGACCGTGGACGAGCCACACAAAATGGAGTCATGAACATGGGCTTTCGCTTGTCGAAGATCTACACCCGCACCGGCGACAAGGGCGAAACCGGTCTTGGCGATGGTCGCCGGGTGCCCAAGGATCACCCACGAATCGAGGCCATTGGCGAGGTCGACAGCCTCAACAGCCAGTTGGGGGTTTTGCTCGCCGGGTTGACTGAACAAGGCCTGGAGGAAGTCATCGAAGTGCTGGCGCCTTGCCAACATCGCTTGTTCGATCTTGGTGGGGAGCTGGCAATGCCCAGTTATCAGGCACTGAACGCGGCGGAAGTGGAACGCCTGGAAGCGGCTATCGACCGCTGGAACGAGGAACTGGGGCCGCTTGAGAATTTCATCCTGCCCAGTGGCTCGGCGCTGATTGCCCAGGCCCACGTGTGCCGCAGCCTGGCGCGCAGCGCCGAGCGCCGTTGCCAGCAGTTGAATAGCGTTGAGCCGCTGGCCGGGGTTGGCCTGGCGTATATCAATCGGTTGTCGGATCTGCTGTTTGTGGCGGCGCGGTTGATTGCGCGGCGGCAGGGGGTGGCTGAGGTGCTTTGGCAGGCTGCGGCGAAACTGTAGGAGCGGATTTATCCGCGATAGGTCGCAACGCGGTCCTGAATAGGCCTGCTGTGCAGGCCATCGCGGATGAATCCGCTCCTACAAGGGCCAGAACGCGCGTATCCCCGCTACACCTTGAGCACCATGCTGCCAGGCCTTCTCGCGCTCGGCAGCACCCACACCACCGAGCAGATAAACCGGCTTGCTGAAGCCTTCGATCAGCCGCTGCGCCTGCTCCCAGCCAAGCGGTTGAGCCTCAGGATGGGTCTGGGTCGCCTGCACCGGCGACAAGGTGACGAAATCCACCCCCATCTGCTCGGCCAGCGCCAGTTCTTCAGCGTTATGGCACGACGCCGCCAACCAGCGTTCCTTTGGAAACGGCCGACCCTTGCTGGCGTACTTGCGCAGTTGCTCCGAGGTCAGGTGCCAGCCTGCAGAAGGGAAGTCGCCCAACCACTCCAGCGGTCCCTTGAGCATCAGCTGCGCCTTGCCAGCGCACAGTCCCACCGCATCCACGGCGACATCACGGTACTTGGGGTCGTACATGTTCGGTGCGCGTAGCTGGACCAGCTTGATCCCGCCGGCAATGGCCTTTTGAATACCGCGTAGCATCTGCGGCACTTCCAGACCCTCCGGGGTGATCAGGTATTCACCCGGCAAACGTGCAGCAGCGACGATCGGCCGATTGGCCTCGGGGAAGTCGTACTGCGGCAGTTCGCGGGCGGTCACCCAGGCCAGCGGTTGGCCTTCGGCGCCATGGGGCTCGCCGGTAAAGCCACTGACCTCCCAGACGTCCAGCATCACTTGCTTGTCCGGGTAGTCGTGGTGGATCTTGATCAATGGCCGCGCAGCCGTGACAACAATGCCCAGCTCTTCATTCAGCTCGCGGGCCAGCGCGATTTCCACCGCCTCGCCGTCCTCGACCTTGCCGCCCGGAAACTCCCACAGGCCGCCTTGATGCTGGCTATCGGCACGCCGGGCAATCAGGATACGACCGTCACTACCACGAATGACCGCCGCAGCTACATGTATGCGTTTCACCCTTCACGCTCCGCCAGGCCAGCTTTTTGCCAGGCCTGGAAGGCCGGCCACTGGTAGATGGTCTCGATGTAGGCTGCCGCTTCGGCAGGTACTTCCACTCGATAGGTCCGCAGACGCACAGCAACCGGCGCGAAGAAGGCGTCGGCCAGGCTCGGGGTACCGAACAGGAACGGACCGGCTTCTTTCGCTGCCAGACGACATTCCGACCACAGCGCGACGATGCGGTCGATATCGACCTGGACATCCAGCGGCATGTTCTCCAACGCTTCATCGCGAGACAGGTCGAACGGCATGTTGCCGCGCAAGGCAAAGAAACCGCTGTGCATTTGTGCGCAGGCAGAACGCGCCTGAGCCCGTGCAGCAACGTCGGTCGGCCACAGGTTGGCCTGTGGGTGACGCTCGGCCAGGTACTCGGCGATGGCCAGGGAGTCGGCGATGATGCCGTGCTCGCACTTGAGCAGTGGCACTTTAGCGGTCGGGGAGTACTCCAGCAGCCGCGCACGGGTGTCGGGCTGGTTGAGCTTGATCAGGGTTTCATCATAGGCAGCGCCGGCAAGCTCAAGGGCCAGGGCACCGCGCAGCGACCAGGAGGAGTACAGCTTGTCGCCGATGATCAGGTGGTAACTCATGGTTCGGCTCCAGATTGTGTGGACAGACAAAGGTCCTTCGGACCTAATCGCTGGCAAGGCCAGCTCCCACAGAGCGGTGCATGCCCTTGTGGGAGCCGGCCTTGCCGGCGATCAGCCGCACAGCGGCTGCAACGTAATCAGGTACGGTATTCAGCGTTGATCTTCACGTACTCGTGGGACAGATCGGTGGTCCAGATGGTTTCACTGCACTGGCCACGGCCCAGTTCGATGCGGATGGTGATTTCCTCTTCGGCCATCACCGCCGAGCCCTGAGCTTCAGTGTAGGTGGCACTGCGGCCGCCCTTGCTGGCGATGCAGACATCACCCAGGTAGACGTCGATCAGGCTGACGTCCAGCTCAGGCACACCGGCACGACCCACGGCAGCGAGGATGCGCCCCCAGTTCGGGTCGGAGGCGAACAGCGCAGTCTTGATCAGCGGCGAGTGAGCCACGGCATAACCGACGTCCAGGCATTCCTGGTGGTTGCCGCCGCCGTTGACTTCGACAGTGACGAACTTGGTCGCGCCTTCACCGTCACGAACGATGGCTTGAGCCACGTCCATGCACACTTCGAACACGGCTTTTTTCAGTGCGTCGAACAATGGGCCGCGGGCTTCGGTGACTTCGGCGACATCCGCCTTGCCGGTGGCGATCAGCATGCAGCAGTCGTTGGTCGAGGTATCGCCATCGATGGTGATGCGGTTGAACGACTTGTTAGCGCCGTCGAGCATCAGGTCCTTGAGGACTGCGGGGGCGACCTTGGCGTCAGTGGCGATGTAACCGAGCATGGTGGCCATGTTCGGGCGGATCATCCCGGCGCCTTTACTGATACCGGTAACGGTGATGGTCACACCGTCATGCTGGAACTGACGGCTGGCACCCTTTGGCAGGGTGTCGGTGGTCATGATCCCGGTAGCTGCGGCCGCCCAGTTGTTTTCCGACAGATCGTCCAGAGCAGCCTGCAGGGCGCCTTCGATTTTCTCGACCGGCAGCGGCTCGCCGATGACACCGGTGGAAAATGGCAGGACCGCGCTGGCATCGACGCCCGTCAGCTCGGCCAACTTGGCGCAGGTGCGCTCGGCGGCGGCCAGGCCCGGAGCGCCGGTACCGGCGTTGGCATTACCGGTATTGGTCAACAGGTAGCGCACCGTGCCTTGCACGCGCTGCTTGGCGAGGATTACCGGGGCTGCGCAAAAGGCATTGAGGGTGAACACGCCGGCAACGCTGGAGCCTTCGGCACAGCGCATGACCACCACGTCCTTGCGCCCCGGGCGCTTGATACCCGCAGAGGCGATGCCGAGTTCAAAACCTGGAACCGGGTGCAACGTTGGCAAAGGACCAAGACCAACAGCCATGTAAGCGCTCCTAGAAAAAGTACACCGGGTCGAATATGCCGGTGCTTGAGATGGAACAACGCCGCGACGGTGGGAACCAGTCGCGGCGCGGTGTTCAGATTTCAGCGGGGTGCAGCAACGGTTTGATCAGTCGATCTTGCCGTGGCACTGCTTGAACTTCTTGCCCGAACCGCACCAGCATGGCTCGTTACGGCCCAGCTTCTGCTCGTTGCGCACTGGCGCGGCGGCCACGGCAACGTCAGCGCCCTCTTCCTGTACCTGACCGGCTTCCAGGCCAGGTGCCTCGGCATGCTGGAACTGCATGCGGGCTGCCAGCTCTTCGGCCTCGCGGCGCAGACGTGCTTCTTCTTCGGCAGGATCTTCGCGGCGAACCTGAACGTGCGAGAGCACACGGATGGTGTCGCGCTTGATCGACTCGAGCAGTTCCTGGAACAGGTTGAACGACTCGCGCTTGTACTCCTGCTTCGGGTTCTTCTGCGCGTAGCCACGCAGGTGAATACCGTGACGCAGGTGGTCCATGGTCGACAGGTGGTCTTTCCACAGGTCGTCCAGTACACGCAGCAGGATCTGCTTCTCGAAGGTACGCAGGGCTTCGGCGCTGGCCTGCTCTTCCTTCTCGTTGTAGGCCGCCAGCAGCTCGGTCATGAGCTTCTCGCGCAGGGTTTCTTCGTACAGGTGATCGTCTTCGTCGAGCCACTGCTGGATTGGCAGCTTGACCCCGAAATCGCTGGCCAATGCTGCTTCCAGGCCAGCCACGTCCCACTGCTCAGGCAGCGATTGCGGCGGAATGTGTTGCGCAACGGTGGCGTCGAGCACTTCCTGACGGAAGTCGGCGATGGTGTCACCAACGTTGTCGGCTGCCAGCAGGCTGTTACGCATGTGGTAGATGACTTTACGTTGTTCGTTGGCCACGTCGTCGAATTCGAGCAGCTGTTTACGGATGTCGAAGTTGCGGCCTTCGACCTTGCGCTGCGCCTTTCTCGATGGCGTTGGTGACCATGCGGTGCTCGATGGCCTCGCCGGACTGCATGCCCAGCGCCTTCATGAAGTTCTTCACCCGATCAGAGGCGAAGATACGCATCAGGCTGTCTTCCAGCGACAGGTAGAAGCGGCTGGAACCCGGGTCACCCTGACGACCGGCACGACCACGCAGCTGGTTGTCGATCCGACGGGATTCGTGGCGCTCGGAGGCGATCACGTGCAGGCCACCGGACTCGATCACCTGCTGGTGACGCTTCTGCCAATCGGCCTTGATTTGCGCGATCTGCTCAGGAGTCGGGTTGTCCATGGAAGCCACTTCGACTTCCCAGTTACCGCCAAGCAGGATGTCGGTACCACGACCCGCCATGTTGGTGGCGATGGTCAGCGCGCCCGGACGACCGGCCTGAGCAATGATTTCTGCTTCTTTCTCGTGGTACTTGGCGTTCAGAACCTTGTGATCGATGCCTTCCTTCTGCAGCAGGTTGGACATGTGCTCGGAGGTTTCGATGGTCGCCGTACCCACCAGGACGGGGCGGCCCTGGGTCATGCTTTCCTTGATGTCGGCGATGATCGCCTGGTACTTCTCGTCGGCAGTCAGGTACACCAGGTCGTTGAAGTCCTTACGGGCCAACGGCTTGTTCGGCGGGATCACCATCACGTTGAGCCCGTAGATCGACTGGAACTCGAACGCTTCGGTGTCGGCGGTACCGGTCATGCCGGACAGCTTGCTGTACAGACGGAAGTAGTTCTGGAAGGTGGTCGAAGCCAGGGTCTGGCTTTCGGCCTGGATATTCAGGTTTTCCTTCGCTTCGATGGCCTGGTGCAGGCCTTCGGACAGGCGGCGACCCGGCATGGTACGGCCGGTGTGCTCGTCGATCAGCAGAATCTGACCGTCCTGGACGATGTACTCGACGTTGCGATGGAACAGCTTGTGCGCACGCAGACCGGCATAGACGTGAGTCAGCAGGCCCAGGTTATGCGCCGAGTAGAGGCTCTCGCCCTCGGCCAGCAGGCCGACCTGGGTGAGCATCTCTTCGATGAACTGGTGACCGGCTTCGTTGAGTTCGACCTGACGGCTTTTCTCATCGATGCTGTAGTGGCCTTCCTGGGTGACTTCGCCCTCGACTTCCTCGATGTGCTGCTTGAGGCGCGGGATCAGCTTGTTGATCTCGATGTACAGCTTGGAGCTGTCTTCGGCCTGGCCGGAGATGATCAGCGGGGTACGCGCTTCGTCGATCAGGATGGAGTCGACTTCGTCGATCACGGCGAAATTCAGCTCGCGCTGGAATTTCTCTTCCATGCTGAACGCCATGTTGTCGCGCAGGTAGTCGAAGCCGAATTCGTTGTTGGTGCCGTAGGTGATGTCGCTGCCGTAGGCCTCACGCTTGTCGCTGTGCGGCATGCCCGGGTAAACCACGCCGACGCTCATGCCCAGCCAGTTGTACAGCTTGCCCATCTGCGCCGAGTCACGGCGGGCCAGGTAGTCATTGACCGTGACCACGTGCACGCCCTTGCCGGACAGTGCATTGAGGTACACGCCCAGGGTTGCGACCAAGGTCTTGCCTTCACCGGTACGCATTTCTGCGATAGTGCCTTCGTGCAAGGCCATGCCGCCGATCAACTGAACGTCGAAGTGGCGCATGCCCATGACCCGCTTACCGGCCTCACGCGTGACCGCGAAGGCCTCAGGCAGCAGCTGGTCAAGGGTCTCGCCTTTGGCCAGGCGCTCTTTGAACTCTGCGGTTTTGGCGCGCAGCTGTTCGTCCGAGAGGGCCACCATCTTCTCTTCGAAGGCATTGACGGACTGCACCGCCTTGAGCAGGCGTTTCACCTCGCGCTCGTTCTTGCTTCCAAAAAGTTTTTTTAACAAAGGCGCAAACATATCGACAGGATCTTCCACACATAGGGATGGAGGGCGGCCCCGTGAGTCGCCCGTGCAGCCCTTATGGCCGCATGCGAACGAGCATTCTACCCGGAAACGACGGTGAGGAAAGTGGCGGATTTCCACGATGCTGGCACAGCGCTTTAACGGGGCTTTTTTACAATAAGGGCTTTTTCTACAACTTCAACCCATTGGCAACATGAAGTTTTTCCACAGACACCCGGACAAGGCGTGCGCCGGGGGATCTGCTAAGATGCCGCTACTGTAACTTCAGGTGTCCTTTCATGGCTTTTCGCCCCTTGCCGGCTCGCGCGCCCGCTGTACTCCTGCGCGAAGCCAGGCCGCTCAAAGCCCTGTTCAGTCAGGCCCAACGCCTGGCGCAGCTGCAAAAACTGCTCGATAGCCAACTGCAGCCGGCTGCCCGTGAGCATTGCCATATTGCCTCCTGGCGCGAAGGTACGCTGCTGCTGATCGTCACCGATGGCCACTGGGCCACGCGCTTGCGCTATCAGCAAAAACGCCTGCAGCGCCAGTTGCAGACCCTCGATGCCTTTGCCAGCCTGACCCGGATCCTGTTCAAGGTGCAACCCCCCACCACCCAGAGCCGGGCTGCCACGCACACCGCCGACCTCTCCACGCGTGCCGCCGAAAGTATCCAGGCGACTGCCGACGGTATCAGCGATCCCAAGCTGCGCGCGGCGCTGGAGCGTCTGGCCAGTCATGCGCGGGACAAGGAAACCCCTGAGAGCTAGATTGTAGGAGCGGATTCACCGGGACGCCGGACCGCCGCGATGCGCTGCGTAGCAGCCCCATTTTTGGGGCCGCGTTGCGCCCCATCGCGGATGAATCCGCTCCTACACGCATAAAAAAGGCCACCCGAAGGTGGCCTTAATCACTAGAGAGAGTGTTCGAACTTACACTGCCGCAACCGGACGCATGTAAGAGATCGGTGCCGTACTGGCATCTTCGAAGGTCACCACTTCCCAGGCATCTTTTTCCTCGATCAGCTTGCGCAACAGCTGGTTGTTCAGCGCGTGTCCGGACTTGTAGCCCTTGAACTCGCCGATCAGGCTGTTGCCCAGCAGGTAGAGGTCGCCGATGGCGTCGAGGATCTTGTGCTTGACGAATTCGTCTTCGTAACGAAGGCCGTCTTCATTGAGCACGCCGTCCTTGTCGACCACGATGGCGTTTTCCACGCTGCCGCCGAGCGCGAGGTTGTGCTTGCGCAGGTACTCGATATCGCTCATGAACCCGAAGGTCCGGGCGCGACTGACTTCCTTCACGAACGAGGTGCTGGAAAAGTCCACGCTGGCACTTTGGGTCCGGTTACGGAACACCGGGTGATCGAAATCGATCTCGAAACTCACCTTGAACCCGTCGAATGGCAGGAAAGTGGCGCGCTTGTCGCCGTCTTCCACAGTCACTTCGCGCAGGATGCGGATGAATTTCTTGGCTGCGTCCTGTTCTTCCAGGCCGGCAGATTGAATCAGGAATACAAAGGGTCCTGCGCTACCGTCCATAATAGGCACTTCGGACGCGGAGAGCTCGACGTAGGCGTTATCGATGCCCAGGCCAGCCATGGCCGAGAGCAAGTGCTCAACCGTGTCTACCTTGGTATCGCCATTGACCAGTGTCGTCGACATGGTGGTCTCGCCAACATTCGCCGCGCGGGCAGGAATTTCCACCACGGGGTCGAGGTCGGCACGGCGAAATACGATACCGGTATCCACAGGTGCAGGTTTGAGGGTCAGGTAAACCTTTTCCCCGGAGTGCAGGCCGACACCTGTGGCACGGATAATATTCTTCAGGGTGCGTTGTTTAATCATGGCATTGGCCGCTTCAGCGCAAATTGCGAACTGGTATCAACAAAGGCTGAGGATAATACCAGACCCGGCCTTTGCTGAACACCAATCACCCTTATACCCCTGATAAATTTCATTAATCGGCCTGACGACGGAGGAAGGCTGGAATGTCCAGATAGTCCAGATCGTCTTGCGGATTAAGCTTGGCAGCGGCGGCTGCACCGGCATGCGCCTGGTTGCGCATCACGGTCGGACGCTCCAGATCACGGTAGTTCACCGACGATTGTTCCTGACGAACAGGCGCCGGAGCGGCGGTCTGCATGGCAGCGGTCTGCATGGTGTTGTCGATAACCTTGACCGGCTTCTCGATTTTCGCACCCAGACCCGTGGCAACCACAGTCACGTGCAGCTCGTCGCGCATGTCCGGATCGATAACAGTACCGACCTTGACCATGGCGTGATCGGAAGCGAAGGCTTCGATGATGCTACCGACGTCCGAGTACTCACCCAGCGACAGGTCAGGACCAGCGGTGATGTTCACCAGGATGCCGCGAGCGCCCTGCAGGTTGACGTCTTCGAGCAACGGGTTGCGGATGGCCGCTTCGGTCGCTTCACGTGCACGGTTCGGACCGCTGGCGCAGCCAGTGCCCATCATCGCCATGCCCATTTCGCTCATCACGGTACGGACGTCGGCGAAGTCGACGTTGATCATGCCCGGACGCTTGATGATGTCGGAGATACCGCGAACGGCACCGGCCAGTACGTCGTCAGCCTTGGCAAAGGCGGACAGCAGGCTGGCGTCCTTACCCAGGATGGTCAGCAACTTCTCGTTCGGGATGGTGATCAGCGAGTCGACGCTGTCTGCCAGTGCACGGATGCCCTCATCGGCGATCTGCATGCGCTTGCGGCCTTCGAACGGGAACGGACGGGTCACCACCGCAACGGTGAGGATACCCAGTTCCTTGGCCACTTCAGCGATGATCGGCGCAGCACCGGTACCGGTACCGCCGCCCATGCCAGTGGTGATGAACACCATGTTGGTGCCCTGCAGCACTTCGGCGATGCGCTCACGGTCTTCCAGCGCGGCCTGACGGCCGACTTCCGGATTGGCACCGGCACCCAGGCCTTTGGTCACGCCGGTACCCAGTTGCAGAATGGTGCGTGCGCCGATGTTTTTCAGCGCCTGAGCATCGGTGTTGGCGCAGATGAACTCAACGCCTTCGATGCTGCTCTTGACCATGTGATTGACGGCGTTGCCACCGCCGCCACCGACGCCGATCACTTTGATGACCGGACTTTGCGGGACGTTGTCTACGAGCTCGAACATTTTCCCTCTCCTTACAGTTCTCTAGTTTTTGCGCCTACTACTACTGCTTTGAAACTTTA
Source organism: Pseudomonas sp. (assembly GCA_036643775.1). GTDB lineage: Bacteria > Pseudomonadota > Gammaproteobacteria > Pseudomonadales > Pseudomonadaceae > Aquipseudomonas. Next base: position 71,909 of record JAVXRI010000011.1, read on the forward strand.
AAAGTTGCCTTTGACCCAGCGAGTGAAACGCTCGAACGCTGGTGCCTTGGGTTCATCGCCATAGTTGCTGCTGCTGTTACCGGTCAGGCTGACGCCGTCGGCCTGCTTCAGCAGTCCGTAGGTCAGTAAGCCCACACCAGTGGAATAGATCGGGTTGCGCACTACGTCGCTCAGGCCCCGAACGCTATGCGGCACGCCCAGGCGTACCGGCATGTGGAAAATCTCTTCGGCCAGTTCTACAGCCCCTTCCATCTTCGCGGTACCGCCGGTCAGGACGATGCCCGCTGGCACCAGGTCCTCGTAGCCGCTGCGACGCAGCTCGGCCTGGATCAGGGTGAACAGCTCGTCGTAACGCGGCTCGACCACTTCGGCCAGCGCCTGACGCGACAGTTCACGCGGCGGACGGTCGCCGACACTCGGCACCTTGATGGTTTCACCGGCACCGGCCAGCTTGGCCAGGGCGCAGGCGTAACGGATCTTGATTTCTTCGGCGTACTGGGTCGGCGTGCGCAGGGCCATGGCGATGTCGTTGGTCACCTGATCGCCGGCAATCGGGATGACCGCGGTGTGACGAATCGCGCCTTCGGTGAAGATGGCGATATCGGTGGTACCACCACCGATGTCCACCAGGCAGACGCCCAGCTCTTTCTCGTCATCGGTCAGCACCGAGTAGGCCGAGGCCAGTTGCTCGAGGATGATGTCGTCGATTTCCAGGCCACAGCGGCGCACGCACTTCTCGATGTTCTGTGCGGCATTGACGGCGCAGGTAACCACGTGAACCTTGGCTTCCAGACGCACGCCGGACATGCCCAGTGGCTCACGCACGCCTTCCTGGTTATCGATCACGTAGTCCTGCGGCAGGGTGTGCAGGACGCGCTGGTCGGCCGGAATGGCGACGGCCTGGGCGGCGTCGAGAACGCGCTCAAGGTCAGCGGCACTGACTTCACGGTCGCGGATCGCGACGATACCGTGGGAGTTCAGGCTGCGGATGTGATTGCCGGCCACGCCAACGAACGCCGAGTGGATCCGGCAGCCAGCCATCAGCTGGGCCTCTTCCACCGCGCGCTGGATCGACTGCACGGTCGATTCGATATTGACCACCACGCCCTTCTTCAGGCCGCGGGAAGGATGGGTGCCGATACCGACGATTTCCAGGGTACCGTCAGCCGCGACTTCGCCGACCAGCGCCACTACCTTGGAGGTGCCGATATCCAGCCCGACGATCATTTTGCCGCTATGCGCATTTGCCATGGTCCTGCCTCTCTCTAATTCTTCGCAACGGCGGGTTGGGCCGTCGTCGGTGCAATCGGTTCCCGCCAGCCAACGGCCAGGCCATTGGCGTAACGCAGATCGATGCGGGCGATGTTCGTGATCTGTTCTTTGAGTGTCTTGTCGTAAATGGCAATGAAACGGCGCATTTTTTCCACCAGATGATCGCGCCCCAGCAGCAGTTCAACACCTGGCCCGGCGCTACCGGCGCCAGTGGTCAGGAACCAGCTGCCGCGCTCGCGCACTTCCAGCCGGGCGATCGAAAAGCCCATTGGCCGCAACATCTGGCTCAGTACCTGATACTGCTGCATCACTTGTTGCTGCGCCCGCTGCGGCCCGAACAGCTGCGGCAGGTGCTCATAGTTGGCCAGTTCGCGTGGGGTGAAGGCCTGCCCCTGGTTATTGAGCAGGGCCTCCTCTCCCCAGCGCGCCACTGGCAACTGTTCTTCCAGGCGGATCACTACCTCGTCCGGCCACACCCGACGTACCTCGGCATGGGCAATCCAGGGCATCTTCTCCAGCTCTGCGCGCATGCTCGCCAGGTCGACGGTGAAGAAGCTCGCCGCCACATAAGGGGCGATTCGCTGCTGCACCGCTTGCTGGCTGATGTAGCTGAGGTCGCCCTGCACGGCGATCTTGGTGATCGGCCGGTCAGCATATGGCACCAGGCGTTGCGCGCCTTCATAGGCGGCATAACCGGCGGCGACCAGCAGCACCGGCCAGAGCAGACGCTTGAAGACACTGAAGTTGGCCTTGGGCAGGCGCGCCGACAGTGGCTCCTTGGCCACCATCCGGCTGGCACCACGCGGCACCGGCTTGCTACGGCCGGTGGCGGGTTGCTGATGACGTAACATCGCGCCTTGCATGGGCTTAACCTCGCGCCTCGACGCTAGCCGCCAGAATCGCCAGCACCAACTGCTGGAAGTCCAGGCCGGCCGCGCGCGCCGCCATAGGGACCAGGCTGTGATCAGTCATGCCTGGTGCGGTGTTGACTTCGAGCAGCCAGAAACGCCCCTGCTCGTCCTGCATCACGTCCAGCCGTCCCCAGCCAGCGATGCCAATGGCGTCGCAGGCGCGGGCGGTCAGGTCGATCAGTTCTTGTTCCTTCTCTGCGCTCAAGCCACAAGGAATCCGGTACTGGGTATCGGAGGCCAGGTACTTGGCGTCGTAGTCGTAGAACGTGTGTGGCGTGCCCAGGGCAATAGGTGGCAATACCTGGCCACGCAACGTCGCGATAGTGAACTCCGGACCGTGAATCCATTGTTCGACCAACACTTGCGAATCGTAGGTGGCGGCGTCCTTCCAGGCGGCGATCAATTCGTCGACGCTGTTCACCTTCGCCATACCGATACTAGAGCCTTCATGGGCCGGTTTGACGATCAAAGGGAAGCCCAGTTCCGTGCCCGCCGAAATACAGTCAGCTTCGCTGCTCAGTACCGCATGGCGCGGGGTTGGAATACCCAGGCTTTGCCAGACCTGTTTGGTCCGCAGTTTGTCCATGGCCAAGGCCGAAGCGAGGATGCCACTGCCGGTGTAAGGAATACCCAGGCACTCGAGCAGACCCTGCATGCTGCCGTCTTCACCGCCACGACCGTGGAGGATGATGAAGGCGCGGTCGATCTTCTCGCTCTGCAGGCGATCAAGCAGGTCGTCACCGACATCGATGGCAACCACGTCGACACCGGCGCTGGTCAGCGCGTCGATTACCGCAGCGCCGGACTTCAGCGAAACCGGGCGCTCGGCGCTCTTGCCGCCGTAGAGCACAGCAACGCGACCGAAGTCTTTCGGGGCGATGGTCGAATGCAGCGTGGCGTATGCGTTATCAGTCATTTTGACTTCCCCTGACTGGTCACAGCACCAGCGAACAACGGACTCTTGAGTAATTGCGGGGCCAGGCCACCGATATCACCGGCACCCTGGCACAGCAGGATGTCGCCAGCGCGCAGCAACGGTTTGACCAGAGGTGCCAGTTCGATGCCGCGCTCGATGTAGATCGGATCGAGCTGACCGCGCTGACGGATGCTGTGGCACAGCTGACGGCTGTCGGCACCGGGGATCGGCTCTTCGCCGGCCGGATAGACCTCCATCAACAGCAGCACGTTGGCGTCCGCCAGGACCTGGACGAAGTCGTCATACAGGTCACGGGTACGGCTGTAACGGTGCGGCTGGTAGACCATCACCAGGCGCCGCTCAGGCCAGCCACCGCGCACGGCCTTGATCACCGCAGCCACTTCGGTCGGGTGGTGACCGTAGTCGTCGACCAGCATGACGCTGCCACCGTCCACCGGCAGTTCGCCGTAGACCTGGAAGCGTCGTCCTACGCCCTGGAATCCGGACAGGCCCTGGACGATGGCTTCATCGCTGATGCCTTCGTCGGTGGCAATGGCGATGGTCGCCAAGGCATTGAGCACATTGTGGTTGCCCGGCATGTTGACCGACACGTTCAACGGCTCGCGGTCGCGGCGCAGCACGGTGAAGTGGGTTTGCATACCCGACTGGCGAACATTGATCGCTCGCACGTCAGCTTCTTCGCTGAAGCCGTAGGTGACCGCCGGGCGCTTGACCTGCGGCAGAATCTCACGCACCACCGGGTCGTCCAGGCACATTACCGCCAGGCCGTAGAACGGCAGGTTGTGCAGGAACTCGACGAAGGTCTTCTTCAGCTTGTTGAAGTCGCCTTCGTAGGTCGCCATGTGGTCGGCGTCGATGTTGGTAACCACGGCCACCAGCGGCTGCAGGTGCAGGAAGCTGGCGTCGCTCTCATCGGCTTCGGCGATCAGGTAGCGGCTGGTGCCGAGCTGGGCATTGGTGCCCGCTGCATTCAGGCGGCCACCGATAACGAAGGTCGGATCCAGGCCGCCAGCAGCAAACACCGAGGCCAGCAGGCTGGTGGTGGTGGTCTTGCCGTGCGTACCGGCGACGGCGATGCCGTGGCGGTAGCGCATCAGCTCGGCGAGCATTTCGGCGCGCGGCACTACCGGAATACGCCGCTCGAGTGCGGTGGCGACTTCTGGGTTGGCAGGGTTGATGGCGCTGGACACCACCAGCACATCGGCGCTCGCCGCGTTCTCGGCACGGTGGCCGATGAAAATCTGTGCACCGAAGGACTCCAGGCGCTCGGTGACCGCCGAGGTCTTGAGGTCCGAGCCCGATACCTGGTAACCCAGGTTCAGCAGCACCTCGGCGATCCCGCACATGCCAACACCGCCGATACCGACGAAGTGGATGCGGCGGATACGGCGCATTTCCGGTTGCGGCATGGCTTTTTGAGTTTCAACCATGGGCCACCTCCAGACAGATATCGACCACGGTGCGGGTGGCCGCAGGTTTTGCCAGGCGCCGGGCAGTGGCGGCCATGGTGGAGAGTTTTTCCGGTTGCATCAGCACCTCGTTCAGGCGTTCAGCGAGTTGCGCTGCGCCAGTTGTCGCTTGTGGCATCAGGAAGGCAGCGCCTTCGCGGGCCAGATAATGGGCGTTGTGGGTCTGGTGATCGTCGATGGCATGGGGCAAAGGCACCAGCATCGATGGCAAGCCGGCCGCAGCCAGCTCACTGACGGTCAGCGCGCCTGCGCGGCAGACCACCAGATCGGCCCAGGCGTAAGCCTTGGCCATGTCCGTGATAAAGGGCTCTACCTGAGCCTCGACTCCAGCCTCGCGGTAGCGCTCGGCGGTAATCTGGTCGTGCTGCTTGCCAGCCTGGTGGAACACCTCGGGACGAATGTCCGTGGGCACCTGGGCCAGGGCTTGGGGCAGCAGTTTGTTCAATGGTTCGGCGCCCAGGCTTCCACCCAGCACCAGCAAGCGTGGCCGGCGCGCGCCCAGAGGCTCGCGCGGGGTTTCCATGAACAGTTCGCTGCGCACCGGATTGCCGGTGGTGCGCAACTTGTCCGAGGCCGTAAAGGTCCCCGGGAAAGCTTCGCAGACTCGGCCAGCCAAAGGCACCAGCAGCCGATTGGCGGTACCAGCGCGGGCGTTCTGCTCGTGCACCACTACAGGTACACCACAGAGCCGGGCGGCGACGCCCCCCGGGCCAGTCACGTAGCCACCAAAACCGATCACACAGACCGGCTTGAGCTGGGCAATGATGCGCCGCGCCTGCAGCACCGCCTTGACCAGGGTAAACGGTGCCTTGAGCAGCGACAGCTTGCCTTTGCCGCGCAGGCCGGTGACCTGAATCAGGTGCAGCTGCAGGCCGGCCTGAGGCACCAGCTCGTTCTCGATACCACGCGGGGTGCCCAGCCAGTGCACGGTATAACCGCGCGCCTGAAACTCACGGGCACAGGCCAGTGCCGGGAACACGTGCCCCCCGGTGCCGCCAGCCATGATCAGTACATTCTTGCCGTCAGCGGCCATGGTTCGGCTCCTCGGCAAAGTCGCTTTCATTGAATTCGTGTTCTTCGCTGCCTAAATGGGTGCGACTCTCCCACTCGATCCGCAGCAACAGCCCGACACAGGCACAGCAGATCACCAGCGAGCTACCGCCATAACTGAGGAACGGCAAGGTCAGACCTTTGGTCGGCAGCAGGCCGACGTTCACCCCGATGTTGATCAGGAACTGACCAATCCACAGGAACGCCAGGCCAAAGGCCACATAGGCGGCAAAGTACTGCTTGGCTTTTTCCGCCCACAAACCGATGTACAGCGCACGCACCGTGACGAACACGAACAGCGCTACGGTGAGCAGCGAACCGACAACGCCCAGCTCTTCGGCCAGTACCGAGAACACGAAGTCGGTGTGCGCTTCGGGCAGGTAAAACTGCTTCTGCACGCTGTTGCCCAGACCAACGCCGAGCCACTCGCCACGCCCGAACGCGATCAACGCCTGGGTCAGCTGGTAGCCGGAGCCGAACTGGTCGGACCAGGGGTCGGTAAAGGTGATCAGTCGTGCCATCCGGTAAGGCTGGGCCTGCACCAGAACAAACACCGCCCCCACCGCCAGCACCACCATCAAGCTGAAGCGGAACAGGCCTACACCGCCAAGGAACAGCATTGCGGCGGCCGCGCCCATCATTACCACGGTGGCACCGAAGTCCGGCTCCATCAGCAACAGACCGGCCATTGGCAGCAAGACGATGAACGGCTTGAAGAAGCCCATCCAGCTTTCGCGCACCTCGGTCTGACGACGGACCAGGTAACCGGCCAGATAGATCACCACAAAGACCTTGGCGATTTCCGAAGGCTGCACGTTGAAGAAGCTGAAACCGATCCAGCGCATCGAACCGTTCACTTCGCGACCGATACCAGGCACCAGTACCAGCACCAGCAAGGCAAAGGCGCCGACCAGCATGGTGAAGCCCATCTTCTGCCAGGTGGCAATCGGCACCATCATGGTGACGATGCAGGCGAAGACGCCGATGGCCACGTACACCAGGTGGCGAAACATGTGGTACAGCGGGTTACCCGACTGCGCCGCAGCCACTTCCGAAGACGCCGAAGTGATCATCACCAGGCCAAGGCCGAGCAACGCCAGGCAACCGGCAAGCATGGCGAAATCGAGGTCGATGCCGCGACCGCTGATCAGCGGCGACGGATAGGGCTTGATCATGCCGAAGATCATGCCAGCCCTCCTACGGCCTGGGCGAACAGGCGCCCGCGCTCTTCAAAGTTCTTGAACATGTCGAGGCTGGCGCAGGCCGGAGAAAGCAGCACGGCATCGCCAGACTGAGCCAGCTCGGCCGAACGCTGTACGGCCTCATCGAGGGTCTTGACCCGAATCAGCGGCACCTCGTCACCCAGCGCCTGGGCCAGCAGCTCGGCGTCGCGGCCCAGCAGCACAACGGCACGACAGTGAGCGGCTACAGGGGCACGCAGGGCGCTGAAGTCAGCACCTTTGCCGTCGCCACCGGCCACCAGCACCAGCTTGCCGTCGATATCGGCACCCAGGCCTTCGATGGCGGCCAGCGCCGCACCGACGTTGGTGGCCTTGGAGTCGTCATACCAGCTCACGCCGTTGCGCTCACGCAACCACTGGCAGCGATGGGCGAGGCCGGCAAAGCTGCGCAGGCTGGACAGCATGGCGTCGAACGGCAGTCCCACGGCATGCCCCAGGGCCAGCGCCGCCAAGGCGTTGGACTGGTTGTGTGCACCGCGGATCTTGAGTTCGCGCACCGGCATCAAGTTCTGGAACTCGAACGCCAGGTATTTCTCGCCGTTTTCTTCACGCAGGCCAAACGCCTTGAAGTCCGGGGCATTCAAACCAAAGGTCCAGCACGGCTGGCCTTCGGCGAGCAACGGACGGCTGAGGGCGTCCTGACGGTTGACCACCACTTGCCGCGCACCACGGAAGATCCGGTGTTTGGCCAGGTGGTAAGCCGGCAGGCCGCTGTAGCGGTCCATATGGTCTTCGCTGACGTTGAGCACGGTGGCGACTTCGGCGTTGAGCTGGTCGGTGGTTTCCAGCTGGAAACTCGACAGCTCCATCACGTAGAGCTCGACGTCGTCGCTGAGCAGGTCCAGCGCCGGGGTACCGAGATTGCCGCCGACGGCCACACGCTTGCCCGCTGCGGCCGCCATTTCACCGACCAGGGTGGTCACGGTGCTTTTAGCGTTGGAGCCGCTGATCGCGATGATTGGCGCCTTGGCATTGCGGGCAAACAGCTCGATATCTCCGGATAACTTCACACCACGGGCAGCCGCTTGCTGCAGCGCCGGGGTGGCCAGTGCCAGGCCAGGGCTGACATAAAGCTCATCAGCGCGGCAGAGAAACTCTACGTCCAGTTCGCCACAGCGCACTTCCACCTGCGGGTAATCGCGGCGCAGGGTTTCCAGTTCCGGCGGTTGTTCACGGGTGTCGGCGACCGCAAAGGCAACGCCCCGGTTCGCCAGGAAGCGAACCAGGGACATGCCGCTCTTGCCGAGGCCGACAACGATGCGGAAGTGGTCAGAAGCGATCAGTGACACGCGTTTCTACCTCAGTTTCAGGGTGGCAAGGCCGATCAGCACCAGAATCACGGTGATAATCCAGAAACGGACGATCACCCGAGGCTCGGGCCAACCCTTGAGTTCAAAGTGGTGGTGAATCGGGGCCATGCGGAACACACGCTTGCCGGTCAGCTTGAACGAGGCCACCTGGATCACTACCGACAGGGTCTCCATGACGAACACGCCGCCCATGATGAACAGGACGATTTCCTGACGCACGATGACCGCGATGGTGCCCAGCGCTGCGCCCAGTGCCAGGGCACCGACGTCGCCCATGAAC
>JAVXRI010000012.1:0-6608 GCA_036643775.1 Pseudomonas sp.
AGCAGGCGGCTTTGCCTACTTTCCCCAAGAGGAAAGTAGGCCGCCGTAAGGGCGGAAGGGGCCGGCAGCGGCGCCACTCCAAATGGATAAGCTCACAGCCAACCCAACCCAACCCAACCCAAGGATTCCGAAGTGAGCCAAATAAAAGGCGCTATCAGGCGCAGTCCCGACCCTCGGTCACCAGCGTGAGAAACGAAGAAATGACCTGACTGTTACGCCGCTCGGCCAGGCAATACAGGTAGGTTTCGGTATACACCGGATCACCGCACAAGCGGATCGCCTTGATCCGAGCATCGGCGATGAACTCCGCCTCCGACACCGCGCCCACCCCGATGCCGCGAATCACCGCTTCCCGCAGGGCCTCGCGGCTGCCGATCTCCATGACTACCCGTGGCGTTACCTCGTGCGTACTCAGGGCCTTTTCCAGGGCCAGGCGAGTGGTAGAGCCGCTTTCGCGATGCAGCAGGGGTTGCCCTTGCAGGGCCTGCAGCGGAATTTCATCAAAGCGCGCCAGAGGATGCTCGATGTTGGCGAACAGCACCACCGGATGGCGTGCGTACAGCTGCGCGCTAAAGGCCGGGTCGTCATGCAGGCCGGCAAGCACGCCGACATCGGTCACGTAATTTTCCAGCTCCGCCAGCACCGTGGCGGAGTTGCCGACTTTGATCGACAGGTCGATCTGCGGGTACTGATGGCGATAGGCATCGACCATCTCGATGACATGAAAGGGCCCGACCGCACCGATCTTCAGCTGGCCGCGATTGAGCTTGCCGGAATCGCGCAGCAGGTTGAACGCTTCGAGCTCAAGCATGCCCAGTTGCTGGGCGATAGGCAGCAACTGGCGTCCGACCACGGTCAGTTCGATGCGCCGTCCGCGGCGATGAAATAGCTCGACGTTGTAGTCGCGCTCCAGCGCCTGGATCTGTGTGGTCACGGTCGGCTGGCTCAGACCCAGCGCCCGGGCGCCGGCACTGAAGCTGCCCTGGCGGGCGACAGCGAGAAAGGTGCGCAACTTGGTGGTGGACATCCATAGCTTCCATCAATGGTTTTGCGGGAAAACGCATAGTGATTTGAAGCTGTGACTGTCACGTGACAGCCCTAGTGTGGAGGGACCTTAACAACACCCGCAGGACGTCTCCATGAACCCGTTTGCCAAACTGCTTCGTTTGACCGGCTTTGGCCTGTTGCCCTTGTTGGCCTGCACCCAGGTGTCGGCGCAATCGTCGTTGAGTATCGGTCTGATTCCCTCCGAAGATTCCCAGGCCATGATCGAAAGCAGCAAGCAGGTCCTGGCGGATCTGGAGCGTCAGCTCGGCATGCCGGTCAAGCCGTTCGTGGCCACTGACTACAACGGCGTGATTGAAGCGCTGCGATCCGGCAAGCTCGACGTGGCGTACCTGGGGCCGTTTTCCTATGTGTTGGCGCATCAGGTGGCCGGGGTCGATGCCTTCGCCGTGGCGGTGACCCGCAAAGCCGGCAAGAGCGCCTACCGCAGCCAGATCCTGGCGCGCAAGGACAGCGGCATCACCCAGCTGAGCGACCTCAAAGGCCGCACCTTTGCCTTTGTCGACCCTAGCTCGGCCTCCGGCCACCTGTTCCCCAAGGCTGGTCTGGAAGCTGCTGGATTCAGCCCTGACACGTTATTCTCCCGGGTGATTTTCTCCGGCTCCCACGACGCCAGTATCCTTGCTGTGGCCAACCGTAAGGTCGATGCCGCAGCCGTGGCTGACCGCATCTATACCTCCGCCGTCGCACAAGGGCATGTCCAGCCTGACGACTTGCAGATCGTCTGGTCGTCGAGCGACATTCCCGAGTCGCCGATGGTCTGGCGCCAGGACCTGGACCCGGCACTCAAGCAAAAGCTTGCTGCGGCGATGGCCAATATCAAGGACGTGCCCTGGGGCGATCAGGGCCAGCTCAACGGGTTTCAGCCGACCACCGACGCCGCCTATGACGTGGTGCGCGAAACTGCCAAGGTGCTCGATCTCGATCTGCGGAGCATGAAATGATCCGCGTGCGCAGGCTGGTCAAGGACTACGCCGACAACCCGGTGCTCAAGGGCATCGACCTGGACATCGGTGCCGGGGAGTTTGTGGTGGTCCTGGGTCAGTCCGGGGCGGGTAAATCCACCTTGTTGCGTTGCATGAATCGCCTGGTCCAGGCCGACAGCGGTGAGCTGCAGCTGGCCGGCATCGATGCCATGGGCAGCCACCAGCAACGTGAATTGCGCCGGCAAGTGGCGATGATCTTTCAGCACCACAATGTGGTACCACGCCTGTCGGTGCTCAAGAACGTACTGACAGGGCGTCTTGGCTCGGTGTCGACCCTGGCTTCGCTGCTGCAACTGTTCAGCCGTAGCGATGTGGCCCTGGCTATGCACTGCCTGGAGCAGGTCGACCTGCAGCACAAGGCCACGGCACGCACCGATGCCTTGTCGGGTGGGCAGATGCAACGGGTCGGCATTGCCCGCGCCCTGGCCCAGCGACCCAAGGTGATCCTTGCCGATGAACCGGTGGCCAGCCTTGATCCGAAGACGGCCCGGCGGGTGATGCAGTACCTGCGTGATGCCACCCGTGAACTGGGCATCACCGTGGTGTGCAACCTGCATCAGGTGGACCTGGCGCGTGAGTTCAGTGACCGCATTGTCGGTCTGGCCCATGGTCGCCTGGTGTTCGACAGCCAGCGCGAAGTACTGGACGAAGCCAGCCTGCAGCGCATCTATCCGCAAGCCGAACGCCAGCACGACGGTAGCTACGCGGCGCTTGCCTTGTCGTCTCTGCAGGTTGAAGGAGGGCTGGTCTGATGCGCAATTTGCCGACGAATTACCAGTGGCTGGTCAATACTCCCGACACCACGCGCGGCTGGATCGTCACCGGCGCCTGGGTACTCCTGGCCGTGGCGCTGCTGCACTGGAGCGCCGAAGGTACGCAGCTGAGCTGGAGTGAACTGAGCAATGGTTTGCCGCAGATCGGTGACTTTCTCGCCCGCTCTATGCCGCCGGACCTGAGCATTCTGCCGAGACTGTGGCAGCCCGCGGTCGAGACCTTGCAGATCGCCCTCTGGGGGACGCTGCTGGGCATTGTCTTTGCCATCCCGCTGGCGTTTCTGGCGGCGCGCAACCTGCAGGGCAATCGCTGGGTGTACGCCGGTACCCGGCAGGTGCTCAACGTTATCCGCAGCATCAACGAGCTGATCCTCGCCCTGGTGTTTGTCTCGGCGGTGGGCCTGGGGCCATTCCCCGGTGTACTGGCCCTGGCGCTGCACGGCGTGGGCATGCTCGGCAAGTTCTTTGCCGACAGTATCGAGGAGATCGACCAGGGGCCGATCGAGGCCTTGCAGGCCACCGGCGCACGACCCTTGCAGGTGATCGCTTTTGGGGTGATACCGCAAGTGATCACTGCCTGGATCGCCGTGGTGCTGTACCGCTTCGAGGTCAACCTGCGTTCGGCGACGGTGTTGGGCATGGTCGGGGCAGGGGGCCTGGGTTTTGAACTGGTCAGCAGCCTGAAACTGTTCAAGTACCCGGAAACCGCCACCTGCATCATCGTCATCACCCTGATGGTGGTCGCCGCCGACCTGGTCTCCAGCCGGCTGCGCCGTCATATCCAGGGCGCCAGCCGCCACTGAGGCGAGCGTTCCAAGCCTTCTTTTTCTTTCCAGCCGTCAGGCGAATCAGGGCACGACGCGGCCCGGCTTCGCCTGCGATTTACCCAGGAGTCTTGCGCCGTGCAAAGGGTCTCTGTCGTTCCTGAGCTGCGCTGTGTTATCGGTTCAGCCAATGCAAGCCTTGAATCAATCGATTTGAGCAAACCGGTGGTGGCCATGAGTATGTCCCCAAGCAAAACAACAACAAAGGGAACCGCCATGCCTGCCTACTTCCATAACCCGGTGGCCACCTGCTTCGGCAGTGGCAGCCTCAGCCGCATCAGTACCCTCACCGAAGGTCAACGCGTCGCCCTGGTGACGTTCCCTGAAGCCCGCGGCCTGGGCTTGATCGATCAGGTCCAGGCGCTGCTCGGTGAGCGTCTGTGCCATGTGATCGAGGATGTCCAGCCCAACCCGGACGTGGCGCACTTGCGCGGCACCTACGAACGCTTCTGGGCTGAAGCCGGCGATTGCCAGACGGTCATCGCCCTGGGCGGCGGCAGCGCCATCGACACCGCCAAGGCGCTGATCGTCGGCACCGAATCGGGTCAGTTCGATGAGCTGTTGCACCTGTTGGCGCTCGGCCAACCCTTTACCCCGGCACGCTGCAAGGCATTGATCGCGGCGCCGACCACTGCCGGTACCGGCAGTGAAGTCACACCCTGGGCGACAATCTGGGACAGTGCTGCCCAGAAGAAGTACTCCCTGCACCTGGACTGCACCTGGCCGAAAGCGGCGATCGTTGATCCCGAACTGATGTTGACGGTGCCCGCCGGGGTGACGGTTTCCACCGGCCTGGATGCGCTGTCGCATGCCCTGGAGGCAATCTGGAACGTCAACGCCAATCCGCTCTCCGATACCTTCGCGGTGTCAGCCATCGAAGAGATCCTCGATTGTTTGCCCAAGCTGCAGCGTGACCTGGGCAACCGTGAATTGCGCGGGCGCATGGCGTTGGCAGCGCTCAAGGCCGGCATGGCGTTCTCCAACACCAAGACCGCACTGGCTCACTCCATCTCCTATGAAATGACCCTGCGTCATGGCCTGCCTCACGGCATTGCCTGTTCCTTCTCCCTGCCGTTGGTACTGGGCCTGGCCTGGGGCCGCGATGCCGGTCGTGACCGTACTTTGCAGCGGGTCTTCGGGGTCGACCTGGAGGAGGCGAGCACGCGCCTGCGTGACTTCCTTCACAGCCTCGGGGTCAAGACCGAGTTCGCTGACTATGGCGTCGCCGCAGAAGAGGCCCAGGCCATGATTGCCTACGCCCTGCAAGGCGCCCGTGGCAAGAACTTCATCGGCGCCCACGCCGCCTGAAGAGCGCTGCTGTTTCCTGTTGCACCAACCAAGAGTGCCGTATCGCGGGCCGATGGCTTGCGCTAGCGTACAAGAAAGGAAAACATCATGAATCGTGCCGAAAGTCTGTCCGGTCTGGCTGTCCCTGCGTCACCGTTTCGTACTGCGCAATGGCGCATGTTGCTGGCGGCGATGTTCTGCTACCTGTTTTTCTACACCGGTAGGCAAACCTTCGGGTTTGCCATTCCGGGCATCCAGGCCGAGTTCGGTCTGAGCAAGGAAACCCTCGGCTGGGCCTCCACCGCCATGCTCTGGGCCTACGCCATTGGCCAGGCCATCAACGGCAACCTGGCGGACAAGTTCGGTGGCCGCAAGATCATGAGCCTGGGCGCGGTGCTGTCGTGCGCGGCGAACTGGGTGACCAGTTTTGCCGGCGGCTTTGTCAGCCTGATCCTGCCCTGGGGCGTCAACGGTTACTTCCAGGCCCTGGGCTGGGCGCCTGGCAGTCGTTTGCTGTCGAACTGGTGGAGTGCGGGCGAGCGAGGCCGGGTCTACGGCTGGTATGTGTTCGCGGCGGGTTGTGCTTCGGTGCTCTCTTACGTCACCTCGGTGGTGGTGCTGGAGGTGCTGCACCTGGAGTGGCGCTGGATCTTCCGTTTGCCGGTGTTGTTGATGCTGGCCGGCGGCATTACCTTTTACCTGGTGGCTCGTGAACGGCCGCAGGACATGGGCTTCAAGGCGCTCGACGATACCGGTGTGGCCAACGCTGAAGACAAGGGCCATGAAGTCAGCCACGAAGACGAAGAGACCTCGGCCCAGCGTTACAAGGCCGTGCTCAAGAACGTGCGTCTGCTGATCGCCGCAGTGTCGCTGGGCTTTCAGAACGCTGCGCGCTACGGCCTGATCGTCTGGGTGCCGGTGCACTTTCTCGGCGCGGACTGGAAGTCCGGGCAGAGCTTCATTGATCCCAAGTGGATCACCGTGGCCTTGCCGGTGGGTATGGCGGTCGGTGCCCTGAGCAACGGCTGGGTGTCGGACAAACTGTTCGGCTCGAAACGCTACCTGGCGATCATGCTCTACATGTTCCTCGGTGCCCTGACCAGCCTGTGGATGTGGAGCCTGCCCGCACATAGCACGGTGGGCCTGGTCGCCTTGTTCCTCTGCGGCTTCTTCGTCTACGGCCCGGCGTCGAGCTTCTGGGCGCTGTGTCCGGACCTGGTCGGAGCCAAGCGTGCCGGCACGGCCACCGGCGTGATGAACTTCTCGTCGTACCTGTTTGCCGGCTTGGCGGAACCCTTGATTGGCCGCATGCTCGACACCACGGGCAATACTTCGCTGATCTTTATCGTCGTGACGGTCAGTTGCCTGTGCAGTGCTTTCGTTGCGCTGTTCGTGCGGCGCTGACACCCGAATACAAGGACCCGGAATCGCTCATGTACCAGTACCACAAATGGTTGCGCTCGTTCCACGCAGTGGCCAAGACCGGCAGCTTTACCCTGGCGGCCGAGTACCTGAGCGTCGGCCAGCCCACTGTCAGCGAGCAGGTCAGCACCCTGGAAAAGAAGTTCTCCGTCGAGCTGTTTCACCGCCGTGGCCGCTACATCGAATTGAGCGCGGCGGGGCACAAGCTCTACGAAATCACCCAGGGGGTGTTTGGCCAGGAGGATGAAGCT
>JAVXRI010000012.1:6618-80194 GCA_036643775.1 Pseudomonas sp.
GGGCATGCTGCGCATCGGTGCGGTATCGCCACCGATTGCCATGAGCCTGACCTACAGCCTGATGCAGCAGTACCCGGACATCGACCTGGAAACCTCGTTCACCACCGAAGCCGAAACCCTTGAACGCCTCTACAGCTTTGATATCGACGTGGCGATCCTGGCGCTGTCGGCCTTTGACCAGCGCTTGAGCACTCACCTGTATCGCACCGTGCCGATTCTTGCGGTGGTTCGTGATGACCATCCCTGGGCCCGGCAGGAGCAGGTCAGTGTGCAGGAGATCAGCGGCCAGCGTCTGGTGCTGCGGGAAAAGGCCTCAAGGACCCGGCAACTGGTAGAGGAGGGTTGTCAGCGCCATGGCGTGAGCCTGGACTGTGCCATGCAGTTGAACAGTCGCGAGGCGATTGTTCACGCGGTGGTGCAGGGCATCGGTATCGGCTTTGTCGCCGCCGTGGAGTATGTCGATCGCCCCGGCACCAAGGCGGTGTCGTTTATCGAGCAGCCGTTCCACATCAGCTACTACCTGTGTTGCCTGGCGATACGTCGCAACCGGCCGATCCTGGCCGAACTGTTTGACAGCTGCGCGCCGCCCGACAGCTGATTCGCCAGACCCTTGTGTATTACCCGCCAACGCCTTGATTTCAAGGCGCGGGCTCACTCATCCCGACACTGGAGAAACACCATGCACTATCACACCCCTGAACGCCTGCAAGCCGTGGTTCTGGACTGGGCCGGTACCGTCGTCGACTTCGGTTCGTTCGCGCCAACGCAGATCTTTGTCGAGGCCTTTGCCGAGTTCGGTGTCGCGGTGTCCCTGGAGGAAGCGCGTGGCCCGATGGGCATGGGCAAGTGGGACCATATCCGCACCTTGTGCGACCTGCCGCAGATTGCCGAGCGTTATCGGCAACAGTTTGACCGTGCGCCGAGCGACGAAGACGTCACCGCAATCTACAACCGTTTCATGCCGCTGCAGATCGAGAAAATCGCCGAGCACTCGGCGTTGATCCCCGGCGCCTTGCAAGCCATTGCCCAGTTGCGCGAGCAGGGTCTGAAGATCGGTTCGTGCTCGGGTTATCCGAAAGTGGTGATGGACAAGGTGGTCGAGCTGGCAGCGCGCAACGGCTATGTCGCCGACCATGTGGTGGCCACGGATGAAACGCCCAACGGTCGCCCGTGGCCGGCGCAAGCGCTGGCCAACGTCATCGCCCTGGGCATCGACGACGTGGCGGCCTGCGTGAAGGTGGACGACACCTGGCCGGGTATTCTCGAAGGTCGCCGGGCGGGCATGTGGACCGTGGCACTGACCTGCTCGGGTAACGCTTTGGGGCTGACTTACGCCGACTACAAGGCGTTGCCGCTGGAGACCCTGGCTGAGGAGCGCGCGCGTATCGGGCGGATGTTCGAGGGCTCGCGGCCGCATTATCTGATCGACACCATCGCCGAGCTGCCAGCGGTGATCGAAGACATCAATGCCCGCCTGGCACGCGGCGAGATGCCCCAAGCCATGTAACCACGGCCATTGTGGCCCGCTATGTGCTTTGACCCCTGTATCGATTGCTGATCGATTGGTCAAACCTTCACCCGTGCACGCGCAGGGGGCGAAGCAAGACCAATCGTTCAGGCACATCGAACTCCGTATTTACAGGGATCAGATGCATGACGCTTGCCCAACCACTCGCCCTCGCTGCCCGCGCTACCGGCTGGAGTGCCGAGTTGATGCTGCGCTTTGTCCGCCGTGGGGCGAAGACCTGTATTGGTGCGCGGCGGCATTTTGGTCCTCTTTTGGTGCAGCGACCGTTCTACCCGGAAGGGGCGCCGTGCCACGTTTATGTGCTGCACCCGCCCGGTGGCGTGGTCGGTGGCGACAAACTGGTGCTCGATGTGCACCTGGAAGCGGGCAGTCATGCACTGTTGACCATGCCTGGCGCCACCAAGTTTTACCGCAGCGCTGGCGACACCTCGACGCTTACCCAGTACTTTCATCTGGCGCCCGACAGCGTGCTGGAGTGGCTGCCCCAGGGCAGCATCTGCTTTCCCGGTGCCCGGGTCCGTCTGCAAAACCGCTTCAGCCTGGCCCCGGGTGCGCGCTTGCTGGCCTGGGAGACCCTGTGCCTGGGCCGTCCGGTCATGCACGAGACGTTCAGCCATGGTGCGCTGGACAGCCGCCTGCAGATCGATGTGCCTGACGATCCCGGCCTGCATGAACGCCTGCGCATCGAAGGCGGGCAACTGCAGAAGCTCGGTGGCTATCCCTTGCAGGCCACCTTCTGCGCCTATCCAGCCGACGAAGCACTGCTCGAACAGACCCGCAGCCTGATCGAAGACTTGAGCGTACCTGCCGCAGCGACCTTGCTCGGCCAGCTTCTGGTCGTGCGCCTGCTGGATCACGACAACCAACGCCTGCAACTCACTCTGCAGCGGCTATGGCATGCCTTGCGACCCGCTGTGGTCGGCCTGGCGCCATGCCCGCCGCGTATCTGGGCCACTTGAGAGAACGCCATGGAGCTGACCCCGCGAGAGAAAGACAAACTGCTGCTGTTCACCGCTGCGCTGCTGGCCGAGCGCCGCCTGGCCCGTGGCCTGAAGCTCAACTACCCGGAAGCCGTGGCCTTGATCAGCGCCACGGTGATGGAGGGCGCGCGTGACGGCCGCACCGTCGCCGAACTGATGAATCTGGGCCGTGACGTGCTCAACCGCGAGCAGGTGATGGAAGGTGTGAGCGAAATGATCACCGACGTGCAGGTGGAAGCGACCTTCCCTGACGGCACCAAACTGGTGACCGTGCATGACCCGATTGTCTAGGAGCGCAGGATGATTCCCGGAGAAATACAGGTCGCCGAGGGCGACATCGAACTCAATGTCGGCTGCGCACGGCTTGCGGTCACCGTGGCCAACCATGGCGACCGGCCCGTGCAGGTTGGCTCGCATTATCACTTTTACGAGGTCAACAACGCCCTGGTGTTCGAACGTGAAGCCACCCGTGGCTTTCGCCTGGACATCGCCGCCGGCACTGCCGTGCGCTTCGAGCCGGGGCAGGCACGTACGGTGACCTTGGTGCCGTACGCCGGCAAGCGTGAGGTCTACGGTTTTCAAGGGCGGGTAATGGGCAAGCTGGAGGCGTGCGGATGAGCCGGATTTCCCGTCGAGCCTACGCCGATATGTTCGGCCCCACCGTCGGCGATCGCGTGCGCCTGGCCGATACCGAATTGTGGGTCGAGGTGGAAAAGGACTTAACGATCTACGGCGAAGAGGTCAAGTTCGGTGGCGGCAAGGTGATCCGCGACGGCATGGGCCAGGGCCAGATGCTCGCCGCCGAGGCCATGGACCTGGTGCTGACCAATGCCCTGATCATTGATCACTGGGGTATCGTCAAGGCTGACATCGGCATCAAGAACGGCCGCATCGTTGGCGTTGGCAAGGCCGGCAACCCGGATGTCCAGCCCGGGGTGACCTTGCCGATCGGTGCGGGCACTGAAGTCATCGCCGCCGAAGGCAAGATTGTCACTGCCGGCGGCATCGACTCGCACATCCACTTCATCTGCCCGCAGCAGGTCGAAGAGGCGCTTACCTCGGGCGTTACCACCTTTATCGGCGGCGGCACCGGGCCGGCCACCGGCACCAACGCCACCACCTGCACCTCCGGGCCATGGTACCTGGCGCGCATGCTCCAGGCAGCCGACGAGCTGCCGATCAACATCGGCTTGCTGGGCAAGGGCAACGCCTCACGGCCTGAAGCCCTGCGCGAGCAGATCCACGCCGGCGCTGTGGGTTTGAAATTGCACGAGGACTGGGGCTCGACCCCGGCGGCCATCGACTGCTGCCTGAGCGTGGCCGACGAGCTGGATGTGCAGGTGGCGATTCACACCGACACCCTCAACGAATCCGGTTGCGTCGAAGACACCCTGGCGGCCATCGGTGATCGCACCATCCATACCTTCCACACCGAAGGGGCGGGCGGCGGCCATGCGCCGGACATCATCCGCGCGGCGGCTTTTGCCAATGTGCTGCCGTCGTCGACCAACCCGACCCTGCCTTACACCATCAACACCGTGGATGAGCACCTGGACATGCTCATGGTCTGCCATCACCTGGACCCGAGCATTGCCGAAGACGTGGCCTTCGCCGAATCGCGCATCCGCCGCGAGACCATTGCCGCCGAAGACATCCTGCATGACCTCGGTGCGTTCTCGATGACCTCGTCCGATTCCCAGGCCATGGGCCGGGTCGGTGAGGTGGTGCTGCGTACCTGGCAGGTCGCCGACCAGATGAAGCGCCGTCGCGGGCCACTGGCCCCGGACAGCAGCTACAGCGACAACTTCCGGGTCAAACGCTACATCGCCAAGTACACCATCAACCCCGCGCTGACCCACGGCATCGCCCATGAAGTGGGCTCGGTGGAAGCCGGCAAGCTGGCCGATCTGGTGCTCTGGGCTCCGGCCTTTTTCGGTGTGAAACCGGCCTTGGTGATCAAGGGCGGGATGATTGCCATGGCGCCCATGGGCGATATCAACGGCTCGATCCCGACCCCGCAACCGGTGCACTACCGGCCGATGTTCGGTGCCCTGGGCGCGGCACGCAATGCCACACGTATGACCTTCCTGTCGCAGTCGGCTCTTGAGCGCGGCATCCCTCAAGAGCTGGGCTTGCGCAGCTTGATCGGCGTGGCCCATGGCTGTCGCACGGTGCGCAAGGGCGACATGGTCCACAACGGCCTGTTGCCGCTGATTGAAGTGGATTCCCAGACTTACGAGGTACGTGCCAACGGCGAGTTGCTGGTGTGTGAACCGGCCACGGTACTGCCGATGGCGCAACGTTATTTTCTGTTCTGAAGGAGCGAGCATGATTGTTCTAACGCGTCGGCTGAATGAAGCCGAGCAGGTCAGCGCCACCCTGACCCTGACCCTGGACACGCGGATCAAGAGCCGGGTGCGGGTCACCCTTGACGATGGCCGCGAGGCGGGCCTGATGCTTGAACGTGGCCAACTGTTGCGCGGCGGCGAGTTGTTGGGGGACGAGCAGGGCGTAGAGGTCATTCGCGTGCTGGCGGCGGCCGAGCAGGTATCGACGGTGCGTTGTGACGATCCGTTGCTGCTGGCACGGGCCAGCTATCACCTGGGCAATCGCCATGTGCCGTTGCAGATCGACGCCGGGTTTTTGCGCTATCAGCACGACCACGTCCTCGACGAAATGGTCCGTGGCCTGGGCTTGCAGGTGACGGTGGAGCAGGCGCCCTTCGAGCCCGAAGCCGGTGCTTACCAGAGTGCGCCGCATGGCCACGCCCACAACGATCATCCCTTTGTTCGCGTTGCTCACCACTGACATTGATAAGGACATTAGCCATGAACAAGACCCTTGCCCTCGCACTGCTGCTGGTTGCCGTACCGGCTTTCGCTCATCCGGGCCACGATGCCAACCCGCTGCAGGATGGCCTGTTGCACCCGCTGACCGGCCTTGACCATCTGCTGATGTTGCTGGGTACCGGCGTACTTGCGGCTTTGACCGGGCGTACCTTGCTGCTGCCGTTGCTGACGCTCGGCGCCATGTTCGGTGGGGCATTGCTGGGGCATCTGTTCGGCGGAGTGATCGGCATGGAGCAGATGATCATCGGTTCGCTGCTGGTGGCCGCTGCGGCGTTGATGCTGCCCGCTCGTCAACTGATGCTGGCGCTGGCCATGCCGCTGTTCGCCCTGTTCCATGGCTGGGCCCATGGCGTTGAAGCCAGTCCGGGCGCGTTCTGGGTATTCAGCGCAGGCTTTGTTGCGGTCAGCGGCCTGCTGCTGTTGGCCGGCTTTGCCGCTGGCTGCCTGCTGCGCCGCCACCGTGGCCTGCAAAAAGCCTGCGGTGGCGGCTTGCTCGCCGGTGCTGCGTTGGTGCTGGCAGGCTGATGAGCAGCGACCTGAAGCTGTTGCGCCTGCTGCAACTGGCCAGCCCGAGCCTGCCGGTGGGTGGTTTCACCTACTCGCAGGGGCTGGAGTGGGCGGTGGAAGCCGGATGGGTGCAAGGCGCCGAAGGCTTTCGCAGCTGGCAACTTCAGCAACTGCAAGACACCCTCGGCTACCTCGACTGGCCGTTGTTGGCGCGCCTGTACCAGGCCTGCCGCGAGCACGATGCCGAAGCGTTCGCGCGCTGGAGCCAGTTCCTGCTGGCCAACCGCGAAACCGCCGAGTTGCGCCTGGAAGAACGCCAGCGCGGCATGGCCCTGGCGCGGATGCTCGACGGCTGGCAGCTGTGCCAGGCCGACGCCTGGCGGCCAAGCCTGGCCTTGAGCCAATTGGGCGGTATGGCCTGGCTGGGCGTGCACTGGGATATCCCGTTGCGAGATCTGGTGCTGGGCCATGGCTACGCCTGGCTCGAAGGCGCGGTGATGGCCGGCGTCAAACTGGTGCCCTTTGGCCAACAGGCCGCCCAGAGCCTGCTGCGCGACCTGTCTGAAGCACTGCCCGCGGTGCTCGAGCGCGCCTTGACGCTGCCCGACGATGAGCTGGGCGGTGGTTTGCCGCTGCTGGCGATTGCCTCGTCTCGTCACGAAACCCAATACACCCGATTGTTCCGATCCTGAGGAAACCCCTATGCAAAGCTACCAGCAACCCCTGCGCGTCGGTGTCGGCGGCCCGGTCGGTTCCGGCAAGACCGCGCTGCTTGAAGCCCTGTGCAAGGCCATGCGCGATCACTACGAAATCGCCGTGGTCACCAACGACATCTACACCAAGGAAGACCAGCGCATCCTCACCGAAGCGGGGGCCCTGGCCCCGGAGCGCATCGTCGGCGTGGAAACCGGTGGCTGCCCGCACACTGCCATTCGTGAAGACGCCTCGATGAACCTGGCGGCGGTGGAGGATCTGGCGCGCAAGTTCGGCAACCTTGAAGTGATCTTCGTCGAGAGCGGTGGCGATAACCTCAGCGCCACCTTCAGCCCGGAACTGGCCGACCTTACGGTCTATGTCATTGACGTGGCCGAAGGCGAGAAGATCCCGCGCAAGGGCGGGCCGGGGATCACCAAGTCGGATTTTCTGGTGATCAACAAGATTGACCTGGCGCCTTACGTCGGCGCTTCGCTTGAAGTGATGGAAAAGGACACCCAGCGCATGCGTCCGGAGCGCCCCTGGGCATTTACCAACCTCAAGACCGGGCAGGGTTTGCAGCGGGTGATCGACTTCATAGTGGAGCGCGGGATGCTCGGCGTGGGGCGCAGATAACGTCGCCACAATGATGCCTGTAGGAGCGGATTCATCCGCGATGGGGCGCGTAGCGGCCCCCAAAATGGGCCTGCTACGCAGGCCATCGCGGATAAATCCGCTCCTACACGGTTCAGCTATTACCGAAATGCACGGCCAGCCATACGGTCAGCAGTACACTGTCAGTCCACTCGACCCGGTGCCGGCAATGGGCCGGGATTTCGACAAAATCCCCGGGCCGCAGTACCCGTTCACTGCTTTCATGCTCAAACCGCAGTCCGGCCGAGCCACTCAATATCACCACCCATTCCCCTTGCGGCTGGTCATACCAGAATCCAGCCGGGCTGGCCTGTCCCTGGGAGACAATACGTTCGATACGCACGCCCGGACGCGCCAGCAGCTCGTCGAAGTGTTCCTGTGTCTTATCAATGGGAAGGGCACTGAACAGATTGTTGAGCATCGCTGTAAGACCCTCGTCTGGCGCCAGATTGTGGTTTAAGGTGGCGGTTGCCACTCATGATAGGGAATCATCATGAAACACCCGCTTTTGCAGCCACTCTGTGTCGCAATGCTGTTGTGCACCGGCCTGCCTGCGCTTGCCGCATTGCCCAGCGCGCCGTCCTACATCGATGATAGCGGTTACCCGGAGGCGGCCAAGCAGCGCATCCTGCCGCCGATGTTCGAGCAGACCCTGGCCAGCACCCGTTACATCGCCAAGGCGGACAACCCGCTGATCACCGAGGCGGAGGCGAGCGGCTTCAACCAGACCAGCAATTACGAACAGACCCGCGCATACCTGAACAAGCTGGTCGCTGCCGCTGGGGGTAGTATCGTCCTTCACGATTTGCCGGAAAAAAGCGCTGAAGGCCACCCGATGCTCATGGTGATCGCTTCGCTTGAGGTCGACAAGTCGCCTGCCGGGCTCAACGAGTCGGGCAAGCCGACGATCTTTGTCGAAGCCGAGATCCACCCCGGTGAGGCCAACGGCAAGGACGCCATGTTCATGCTGCTGCGCGACATGACCAGCGGTGACAAGCCGCTGGCGAGCCTGCTGGAGAAGGTCAATATCCTCTTCATCCCCACCGTCAACATCGATGGCGACCTGCGCCGTAGCGCCTATGGCCGGATCAACCAGAACGGCCCGCAAGAAACCGGCTGGCGCGTCAACGGGTTGAACTACAACCTCAACCGCGACTTCACCAAGCTCGACAGCGCCGAGATCCGCAACGTCGCCTGGGTGTTCAATACCTACGACCTGAGTTTCTTTGCCGACACCCATTCCACCGATGGCGCCATGTATCCCTACGACAGTTCCTACTGTCACAACGGCAACGGCTGGTCACCGGCCAGCACTGCGTGGATGGACAACGTCATGCGTGCACCGGTGTACAAGGCCCTGGAGGCGGACGGGCACGTGGTGCACGAGTGCATCAGCCTCAACGACAACCAGGACCCGACCCAGGGCTATTACCCGTACCGCACCGACTACGCGCGGTTCTCCAACCAGTACGGTGACATTCGTAACGTTCCTTCGATTCTCATCGAACAGCACGCCTTGCATCCGTACCAGACCCAGGTGCTGGGCAACTATGTGATGCTCAAAAGCATGTTCGAGGTGATTGGCGAGCAATCGGTATCGCTCAAGGAGGCCATTCGCCAGGACCGTGAGCGACTCGAAAGCCAGCAGGACGTGGTCCTCACCTGGAAGCCAGGCAAGGCCCAGACCACACCGTTCACGGTCGGCGACTATCGCTATGAGCAGTCACCGGTCACCGGCGCCAAGACCATCGTCTGGAGCAACAAACCCAAGCAGTTGACGGTGCCGGTGACCGGCAATACCGAGCCGGACCTGGTCACCAAGCGCCCCCAACAGTACGTAGTCCCTGGCCAGTGGCGCGAGGTCATTGCCCGGCTCAAGGCCCACGGCATCCAGATGACCACCCTGGACAAGCCCACGGCGATGGCGGTCACGCTGTATCGCATGGATGAGGTCAAGATCGCGGGTGGTTTCGAGCCTGATCGCGCACAAGCCAACCAGATCCCCGGCTACGAAGGGCGTCTGCCGGTCAGCGGTGTGGCCAAGCCTTTTGAACGTTTGCAGACCTTCCCGGCAGGTTCGGTGGTGATCGACCTCGATCAACCGCTGGGAGTGCTGGCGGTGAACCTGTTGTACCCGCAAAGTCCTGATTCGTTCTGGGCCTGGGGCTTCTTCAACTCGACACTTGTGGTGGCGGAAGAACCGGAGGAGTACGTGATGGAGCCGATGGCGCGCAAGATGCTGGCCGAGAGCCCTGAACTGAAAGCCGAGTTCGACAAGAAGCTCAAGACTGACAAGGCCTTTGCCGCCAGCCCCAGTGCGCGGCTGCAATGGTTTTACCAGCGTACGCCATTCTATGACGTGAATGCCTTTGTCTACCCGGTGGGGGCGGTGTTCTGATGCAACCCTGCGTGGGACAAGCCAATGGCGCACAGGTGTCGATGGCAACGCTGCAAGCGTTCAATCAGTGTGTGCTGCAGTTGGCCAGGCTTGCCCGCGAGGAGGGTGGCTCGCATTTTATCGCCGACGGCTTGCAGGCCTTTCGTCAACTGGTGCCATTCGCCGCGGCCTGGTGGGGGGAGATGTCTGCAGACGCCGCCAGCGCACCGCTGCAGAGCTGGATGCATGGGCGCATCGATCTACCTGCCTCCTTTGCCGGCGAATGGCATCATGTCGCCGGTCTGGACAGCTTTGCCCTGGATACCTTGGCCAGGCCGGGCAGGGTGATACGCGACAGCGAGTTCACTGACCCCGACGAGGGAGTCAACGACTTTGCCCGTCGTTACAACCTCTACCATCTGATGAATATCACCTTCGAACTGCCCGAGAGCGGTCTGAATTTCTTTGTCTGTTTGTATAGAGGCATAGATGAGGAGGCGTTCAACGCCAGCGAGGACGGCTTGTTTGCCGCCTTCTGCGAACACCTTCTGCAACTCTGGCGCTTTCAGGTGCAGGACATGATTCGCATCGACACCGGAAACGGTGCCAGTGACTTCGGCGTTGCCCGCCTGGACGGTAGCTTGTTGTACATCGGCGCACATTTGTGCGCGGCGATACAGCGCGAAGTGCCGGGCTGGAACGGCTCCGTATTGCCGCCCGAGGTCATTGCCCAGTTGCACCAGGTGCCCTGTGTCATGCGCCTGGGGCGCTGTGCGCTGACCCTCAGTCCGAATGCCGAACATGTAATCCTGTCACTGGAAGCGCCACCCCCTGGTGTGGTGCTGGCGCCCCGCGAACGGACCGCCGCGATGCTGTTCGCTGCTGGCCATTCCTACAAGGAAATCGCCCGGATCCTGTCGTTGAGCCCGGCCACGGTGCGCACTTACCTGCGCAATTGCTATGCGCAGCTTGGGGTCAAGAGCAAGGTGGAACTGGGTAGCGTGCTGCGCTCGGCAGCAGCGATTGCGGAGAAAACCGCCTGACCCTCCTCATTTGCGGAGGTCCGTTCTTTTGTCGTGCGCGATAGGGTGTACCCAGAGCCGATAAAAACAAGAGAGCGTTCCAATGCAACGACTGATCCCCAACCTGATGGCCGCTACCCTGGCCTTTTCTTCCCTGCAGGCAATGGCCGCCGCCGACCTGGTGCTGGTCAACGGCAAGGTGTTCACCGCCGAGCCCGGCCAGGCGCTGATGCAAGCGGTGGCGGTCAAGGACGGCAAGATCCTGCAAGTGGGCAGCGATGCCCAGATCAACGCCCTGGCCGATGCTCACACCCAACGTATCGACCTCGGCGGCAAGGTGCTGATGCCCGGCATGATTGATACCCACAGCCATCCGGTCATGGGTGCTTTCGCCAGTCTCGGCGCCAACCTTGAGGATGAGGTCAAGCCGCTGCCGCAGCTTGAGCAATGGATACTCGCCGAGATCAAGGACGGCCGCGGACGTGCCGGTGACGTCATCAGTATCGCCGGGGTGAGTTCGGCGTACTGGGAGAAAAGCCGCGAACTGGGCCAGGTGTTCAACCAGGGACGCTGGGCCGACCAGCCACTGGTGCTCAGCGGCATCGACGGCCACACCGGCTGGGCCAACAACGCCATGCTCAAACGGGTGAAGATCGATGCGGCCCTGGTCAAGGGTATGTCCGAGCAAGACCGAAGCTATGTCGGTCACGAAGCCGACTTTACCCCTAACGGTTATTTCTCCGAGTCGCGCTGGGACCAGGTGCGCAGCCAGATTCCGGCGGCCAGCGAAGAGCTGATGCTCAAGGCTACCCGTGAAGCGGTGCGGATCAACAACCAGTACGGGGTGACCGCCTGGATGGACGCCGCCGCCAACGCCGGCAACGACGATTCGCTGTTCGATTTCAAACCCACTGCGCAGAGCTACGGTGTGTTGCCGCTGTACCGGGCACTGGCCGAGAAGGGCGAGCTCAATGCCCATGTCGCCGCCTTGATGATCGCCAACCCCAAGAGCCGGCCGGCGGATCTGGAGGTGCTGGCCACCGTGGTGAAAAAGTACCAAGGGGTGCCCAACCTGAGCTTTCCGGGCATCAAGGTTTTCGTCGACGGCGTGCTCGAATATCCCGGCCAGACCGCCGCCGTGCTGGTGCCCTACAAGAACAGCCAGAAAGACGGCCAGTTGCTGATCGAACCCGAGCACTTCGGGGCACTGGTGGCCGCGGCGGAGCAGCGCGACTGGATCGTCCACATGCACGCAGTTGGCGACCGTGCGGTACGTGAGTCGCTCAATGGCGTCGAATACGCACGCAAGCTCAACAGTACTCCCAAGGCTCACAGTATCAGTCACCTGCAACTGGTCGACCCCAAGGACTTTCCACGCTTCAAGCAACTGGGGGTGATCGCTTCGATGCAGATGCTCTGGGCCACGGGAGAGAATTACACCGTGGAGCTGGTCAAGCCCTATATCAGTGCTTCGGCCTATAGCTACCAGTACCCGGCGCATTCCCTGCAACAGGCCGGTGCGCTGATTGCCGGTGCCAGTGACTGGCCGGTGTCGAGCCCCAACCCCTGGAACGCCATCGCCCAGGCCATTACCCGCAAAGGGCCACTGGGCGTGCTCAATGCCAAAGAAAGCGTCGACCGCGAAGTGATGTTCCAGGCCTATACCCTCAACGCCGCCAAGACCCTGCGCCTGGAGCAACAGATCGGCTCGCTGGCGCCCGGCAAGCAGGCGGACCTGATCGTCCTCGATCGTGATGTGTTCAAGGTCAGCAACGATGAGTTGTTCGACACCCAGGTACTGAAAACCTTCTTCGCCGGCAAACAGGTCTACGCCCCCGCGTCCTGACCGCTCCCCCTGACGCTGCCAGGCACCTTGCGCTGCGAGGGGCCGGGCTTCGCCCGCAAAAAGCTACCCGCACACCAATAACAACAAGGGTTATGTATGAACGCACGCGCCATTGTTTCGCTCGCCAGCTTGTTGCTAGCGCCTTTGACCAGCCAGGCCCTGACCCTGAGCGACGCTTTCAGCCTGGAGGCGGAGCTTACCGTTGCCAGCGATTACCGCAGCCGGGGTATCTCGCAAACCCTCGGCGACCCGGCGCTGCAGGCCGGCGCCACGTTGATTCACAGTAGCGGCCTGTACCTCGGGGCCTGGACCTCGAACGTCGATTTCGGCTTCGACTTCAAGACCCGCCAGGAACTGGAGTACTAACGGGCTGGTACTGGCAGGCGAGTGATGCCATCAGCCTCGATCTGGGCTACATCAAATATGCCTACCCCAAGGAAGGCCAGTTCAACCTGAGTGAGGTTTACGCGATTCTCGATCTGTATGGCGTGAAGCTCGCGGCCTATTACTCCGATGACACGCCGAATGTGTTTGGTGAGGATCAGGACACGCTCTATACCTACGTCGGCTATAACATTGCCTTGCCGGGCGAGGTGGGGCTGGAATTGCGCGCCGGGCGCAACGATGTAAAAGATCCGGCGTTCTGGTCGGCCAGTGGCGATGACCGTGGGGCTTACTATGAATGGGAAGCGAAATTTACCCGTGAGTTTGTCGGGGTTACCTGGGGGCTGAGCTATATCGATACCGACCTGTCGAAAAGTGAGTGCGTCAGTTGGTATGGTTATGATGATTTGTGCACGGCCACCGTGGTAGTCAGCGCCAGCAAGACGTTCTGATTGCGGTGATGGCTAGGTCAGTTGTGGGAGCCAGCAAGGCTGACTCCCACAAGGGCAACCGCCAGCTATTCTCGCAGGGAGCTTCACCTATGCGTCCCAATCACGACCGCAGCCCATGGCAGATTTTTCTCGTTTTCCTGCGCCTGGGTTTGACCTCTTTTGGCGGTCCCATCGCCCATCTGGGCTATTTTCGCGACGAATTCGTCTGCCGTCGTGGCTGGTTGAGCGAGCGCAGTTATGCCGATCTGGTGACGCTCTGCCAGTTTTTGCCTGGTCCTGCCAGCAGTCAGGTCGGTATCGCATTGGGGCTGTCGCGGGCGGGTTACCGTGGCGCGCTGGCGGCCTGGCTTGGCTTTACCTTGCCCTCGGCCTTGGCGCTGATGCTCTTTGCCTTGGGCATTGCAAGCGTCGGTGAGGCCATGCCCACGGGTATTCTGCAGGGTCTGAAAGTGGTGGCGGTGGCGATTGTGGCCCAGGCGGTGTGGGGCATGGCACGTAGTCTTTGTCCGGATGCGCTGCGGCTATCGCTGATGGTTGTGTCGACCTGTCTGGTGCTGCTGGTGCCTTCTGCCTGGGCGCAGGTGGGGGTGATTGTGGCGGCCGGCATCGCCGGTCTGTTCCTGTTCAACCCGGCGAAGACCCAGGCACACGATCCGCTGCCTATCACCGTCAGTCATCGCGCAGGCGTATTCTGGCTGACGCTGTTTTTTGTCCTGCTGCTGGGCCTGCCGCTGCTGACTGAATTCTGGCCCAGCCAGACCCTGAGCATGCTCGATGCTTTCTATCGCACGGGGTCGTTGGTGTTTGGCGGCGGCCATGTGATCTTGCCGTTGCTCCAGGCGGAGGTGGTGCCCCCGGGCTGGGTCAGTAATGAAACATTCCTCGCCGGCTACGGCGCTACCCAGGCCGTACCGGGCCCCTTGTTCACGTTCGCGGCGTTTCTCGGTGCATCGATGCAGGGGCCGCAGTCCGGCTGGCTCGGCGGCGTGTTGTGCCTGATCGCGATCTTCACGCCGTCGTTCCTGCTGATCGTCGGCGTACTGCCGTTCTGGGAGCAACTGCGGCGCAACCTGCGCATGCAGGCGGCGATGCTCGGCATCAACGCAGCGGTGGTTGGCCTGCTGCTGGCGGCGCTGTATCAACCGGTGTGGACCAGCGCCATTGCGCAGCCAACGGATTTCGCCTTGGCCCTGGTCGCACTGTTGGCGCTGATGGTCTGGAAGCTGCCGCCGTGGCTGGTGGTGATCGGATGCGGCGCTGTCGGCTGGCTGTTGTAGGGTCTGCCCCGCAAAGAGGTCTACAACTCCAGCTCCATGTGAACAATGTCGATGGGCTGCCCACCTACGCCATGGCTGAACACCCCCCGCTGGCGGGTCACAAACCCGTGTTTTTGGTAGAAGCCCTGGGCATTCAGGGTCGACTCCACTTTGATCACATCAATGCCTGGGCCACGGGCCTTTTCAATCCCGATCTGAAGCAGATGTTCACCCAGTCCGATACCCGCAACCTCACGCAGTAAAAACAGGCGTGTCACTTCTCCAGGCTCGGCATCAACAAAGCCGACAATCCTGTCCTGCTGCAGGGCCACCACCATTTGCCCCTGCTGAATCAGTTGCTCATAGAACGCCGATGTTCTTTCGCCCATCCAGCCCCTGAGTTGCTCTGGGCTATACAGGCCATTGGAAAGCGCGTTGATGGAGTGCTGAGTGACATCGAAGACCGCCTGGCCGTCGCCAGGTTGTGCGGGACGCAGGGTATAGGTTTGCATAAACATATCCTTGTTGTATGAATCCGGCGTTCAGCACCGATAGTAACGTTACTCACCCATAAAACCGAGTCACGCTACTATTGCGTGTTTAGCCATGGAAGGAAGCCCCGATGCAACATCATGATCCCAAGCAAGGATGCCGCCGCCTGCTCGACTGGAACCGGCAACATCTCACCGCCAGCAGCTCACTCGACGAGGCTGACATTGCCCGGGTGTTCGCCGCGGATTTCACCGTCAACGCCAACGGCCGTACCTACCAGGCCAACCACAGCAACTACCTGGAATTCCTCAAGGGATTCCGTGGTGATATCCGCTCGATCGACTATGACGTGCACCGCACTGTCGCCGAAGCATCCAGCGTCGTGGTGGCGATGACCGCGCATGTGACCCGGCTGGACGGCAGGCACGACAGCTTTGAGGCAATGCTGCTGCTCGAATTTGATCCACAAGGTCTGCTGACGTTATGGCATGAGGTCTATGTAGCAACGACAGGCGCTTGACCTGGAAACTTCAGCGCTGGCCGAGCAATTGCTCGATCTGCGCCATTTCCCAGGTGCTGAGCAGGCTGACCGGATCGGTGCCGTAGCGTTGCCAGGTGTCCAGCGAACCGTAGCGACCATCGGGGTGCTGGCAGTGCTCGCAGTGGTGCAGGCGGTTGCCTTCGAAGTCCAGCACCAGTCGCCAGCCCTCGATGTCTACCTGAACCTGACCACCTGGCAGAGCCGCCTCCAGGCGACTGATCGGGCGAATTTCCAGGGCCGCATCGCGCAGTTGCTGGTAGACCTCACGGGGGGATAGGGCAAGCATCAGTCATGTGTTCCTACGAGGGGATTGTATATTGACGATGCCATCACGATAATGAGAGTAATTACTATTAGCGTGTGATGACCGTCGTGACGAGCTCTGTCGACTCCAAGGCAATCGTGGCCGATCTGTACAGCGATCATCATCGCTGGTTGCGCGCCTGGCTGTATCGCCGGCTCAACTGTCCTCATGATGCCGCCGACCTGGCTCAGGATACCTTTGTCCGGGCCATGGGCAGTAGTGCACTGCCCGCACTGGAGGAACCCCGTGCCTTTCTGGCCACGGTTGCCCGGCGCCTGCTGAGCAATCTGTTTCGCCGTCGCGCACTGGAACAGGCCTACCTGGAAGAGCTGGGGCGGCTACCGGAGTACTGCATGCCCTCGGCCGAGGATGTGCTGCTGGTACGCGAGGCACTGGCGCAGATCGATCGTTTGCTCGACGGCCTGCCTGAGCGTGTGCGCCACGCCTTTATCCTGCACCGCCTCGAAGGCCTGAGCCAGCCCTTGATCGCCGAGCAACTGGGGGTGTCGCTAGCAACCGTGGAGCGAGATTTGCGCCGGGCGTTTGTGCATTGCCTGAGTGTGGAGGCCGAATGAATAGCGTAGCGGTCGATCGCGCCACCCACGAGGCCGTGGGCTGGTTGCTCAAGCTTGAAGAAGTGCCGGCGCAAAGCAGGGAGCAGCGTGCGTTCGAGCACTGGCTACAGCAGTGCCCGAGCCATCAGGCCGCGTGGCAACGGGTCAATGCATTGCTCGAAGGGCCTCTGGCCGACCTGCACCAGGCGGAACAGCGCAATCCAGGGCAACTGGCAATGGCCAGCCGCAGCCTGCGCGCGCAGCCCTCGCCATCGCGACGCAAGGTGCTCGGCGGTGGTCTGGCGATGATCTTGCTGGGCTTGGGCAGCGCAGGTCTGGTCCATCGGCGCACGCCGTTGGGGGATCTGCTGGCCGACCTGCACACCGGCACTGGTGAGCGCCGCGCCGTTACCCTGAGTGACGGCTCGCGCTTGCGCTTGAACGCCCGAACGGCGGTAGATCTGCGTTTCACTGCCAGTCAGCGCCTGCTGGTGCTGCGCGACGGGGAGCTGCAGGTCGATGTCGTTGCCGAAACCGATCGACCGTTCATTGTCTCCACCCGCCAGGGCCAGGTGCAGGCTCTCGGCACGCGCTTTACTGTGCGCCAGGACGAGCAACAAAGCCTGGTGGCGGTGCAGGAGCACGCTGTGCTGGTCACCACCGGCAATGCAACCGCGCAGCGGGTCGAGGCGGGGCAGGCGTTTGCTTTCGATGGCCTGCGCAGCGTAGCCGTGGCGCCGTCGCTACGGACCAGGGCCAGTTGGACCGATGGCCGTGTGGATGTGCGCGACGAGCCATTAGGCGATCTGATCGAAGCCTTGCGCCCGTATCGTGCCGGGTTGCTGCGGATCAGTCCGCAGGCAGCGCGGATCCGGGTGTATGGCAGCTTCCCGCTGGATGACAGCGAGCGCACCTTGGTGTCACTCAGTGAAACCTTGCCGATCCGCGTCGACAGTTTCGGCGGCTGGCTGACGCGCATCGATCTGAGCTGATCTGCAAAAAAATCAGCAGGCCGTGAGGGGATCCGGCCACTGGCGTGTCCTCGTTATGGACAACAACTTCAAACGAGCCGACAGCCAATGCCCGAATCCATGATCCGTCCCAGCTTGCTGGCCCTTGCCATCGCCCTGGGCAGCAGTGCGCCGTTGTATGCCCTGGCGCAGAATGACAGCAGCGTCAGTGCCAGCCAGGTCTTCGATATCCCGGCCGGTGACCTGGGTGAAAGCCTCAGTCGCATCGCCCGCCAGTCCGGCCGTGTGCTGTCGGTCAGCCCGGCGTTGGTGCAGGGCAAGCGGGCCGCCGCGGTCAGCGGCCAGTTTACCCCCGAGCAAGCGGCCATCCAGGCCCTGCGCGGCAGCGGCCTCAACCTGAACATCACTGCCGGCGGGACCTGGAACCTGGTGCCAGCTGCGGCGGGCGACGCCATGGAACTGGGGGCCACGCAGATTACCGGGCAAGGTAGCGAGGACGCCTGGGGACCGGTGGTGGGTTTTGTCGCCAAGCGCACCGGCACCGCGACCAAGACCGACACCTCGGTGCTGGAAGTACCGCAGACCATCAACATCATTACCCAGGATGAGATCAAGGCCCTGGGTTCGCAGACGGTGACCCAGGCCCTGCGCTACACCCCTGGCATCACCGGCGGTGGCTTCTCCGACCGGGTCGGGATCTTCGATGAGCCCACCTCCCGTGGCTTCAGCCCGACGCCTTTGTACCTGGACGGTTTGCACCTGCCTTACGGTGGCGGCAGCACCGGTGGCGCGCTGCAGATCGACCCGTATCTGCTGGAGCGCATCGAGGTGATGAAAGGGCCGGCCTCGGTGCTCTATGGTCAAAACCAGCCGGGCGGGCTGATCAACATGGTCTCCAAGCGCCCGACCAGCACCCCGCAGCGTGAAGTGGTGCTCGGCGGCGGCAGCCAGGAGCGTCGCTATGGCGCCTTCGATTTCGCCGGTCCCCTGGACGAGCAGGGCGAGTTCCTCTACCGCCTGACCGGCAATGGCCTGGATAAAAACGGCGAAATTGATTACGTCGAACAACAGCGCTACCTGCTCGCGCCGAGCATGACCTGGGTACCCAACGAGCAGACGCGCCTGACGATCTACGGCCATTACCAGAAAGACAATGGCGTACCCGAGGCCCAGGGCTTGCCCGCAATAGGCACGGTATTCGCCAGCCCCAACGGGCGAATCAAGCGCAGCCGCTTTATCGGTGAGCCCGGTGTCAACGCTTATGACCGTGAACAGTACGCCTTCGGTTATGAGCTCAGCCACGAACTGAATGACGTCTGGACCCTCAAGCAAAATACCCGCTATGCCTATGTCGACGACCGCTTCCGGGCACCGTTGCACGGTTACAGCTTTGTCACCAACCCGCAAACCGGCGTCGACGACCAGCGTTACATGACCCGCTTCGGTGTCGACTGGGCGCAACGCAACAAGGTGTTTGGCGTGGATAACATCGCCCAGGCCAGGTTCAATACCTTCGATGTGGCGCACACCCTGCTGGTGGGCGTCGACTACTACCACTCCAACTCCAAGTTCCTCGGCCTGTACGACCGCAATCCACCGATCATTGACCTGTATTCGCCGGTCTACGGTCAGCCGCTGAACTTCGGTCAACCGTTCAACTGGGACAACACGGTAAACCAGACCGGTCTGTACGTTCAGGACCAGCTCAAGTGGAACAACTGGTTTGTGACCCTCGGCGGTCGTTACGACTGGGCTGAGACTGAAACCAGAGAGCCAATTGCCAACAACTTCGCCACCCTCAAGGACGAGAAATTCACCGGCCGTGCCGGGATTGGCTACAGCTTTGACAGTGGCATAACGCCTTATCTGAGCTATACCGAGTCGTTCCTGCCGGTGACCGGCGCGGACATCAATCACAAGCCTTTCGAGCCTTCCACCGGCAAGCAGGTCGAAGCCGGGATCAAGTACCAGCCACCGGGGCAGGAGAGCTTTGTCCAGTTGTCGGTGTATGAGATCAAGCAACAGAACATCCTGACCACCGACCCTAACGACTGGACACGCAGCGTTCAGGTCGGTGCATTGCGCTCGCGCGGTGTCGAGCTTGAGGGCAAGGCCAGCCTCAGCGACAACCTCGACGTGATCGCCTCGGTATCGCGTAACGACGTGGTGTACACCAAGGACAACGACGGCCGTGAAGGCCGCCACCCTTCAGGCACGCCACCGATGACCGCGTCACTGTGGCTGGACTATCACTTTACCGGCAATACCCCGCTGGCCGGCCTGGGCATGGGGCTGGGCGCACGCTACGTGCGCGGCAGTGACGGCAGTGATTTCGCTTATGACCACTTCAGCATCCCGTCCTACACCGTATACGACGGCATGCTTTCCTATGATTTCCAGCAGTCACCGCTGCGTCTGAAAGGGGTCAAATTGCAGGTCAACCTGCAGAACCTCGAAGACAAGGTGTATGTCAGCCGCTGCACCAGCGATGTGGATTGCTACTATGGTGAAGGGCGAACCTTGACGACCGACCTGACCTACAACTGGTAAGCCAACTTTCAGGCATCGCGCAACAGGTCCTGGGCATCGAGCAGCCGGTAGGCAATCTCCGGCTGACGTTCCAGCGCCCGGCGGATGGCGGCGGGGATGCTCTGCCGGGTCTTGCGGCACAGGCCCGGTAGTTCTTCGAGGTAAATGTTGAAGCCACGCATGGTGCGCACTTCGTTGTCGCTCGGGCTGATCTGCAGGCGGATGCCGAGGTTCTCGTAAAGCTTGCGCTGCATGTGCTCAAGGTCCGCCAGGTTCTGCAGGTTTTCC
The DNA here is from genome assembly GCA_036643775.1 of Pseudomonas sp. Classification (GTDB taxonomy): domain Bacteria; phylum Pseudomonadota; class Gammaproteobacteria; order Pseudomonadales; family Pseudomonadaceae; genus Aquipseudomonas. The sequence continues at coordinate 26,846 of JAVXRI010000012.1, forward strand.
AGGCGCTCGAGCAGGCGCTTTTCCTCCTGCCGGGTCAGCAGCAGGATGCGCATGTCCTGCAGCGTTTCACGGCCGCAATCACAGGCGCCGGGCGGGCAGGGGGAGCGGGTGGGCAAGGTGGCATTCATGCCCTTCAGCATAGCGATGACCACGGGCTTTTGCCCAGAGGCGAGCCGCACTCGGTGGTCCGGCGGCTCGCCTGCTGGCTGAGGCTTACTCCTGCTTGAGTTTCCAGGTGCCCGGCAACGACAGGTCACCGGAGCTGATATCCCACACGCTGCTGACGCACAGCAGTGGATCGTGCAGGTCGGCGTTGACCTTCAGTGCGGCGGTCACACCGTCGTAGTTGAAGCTCTGCGGGAAGCCCACGGCCGCCAGCGGCACGCTGATCTGCGCGGCATTCTTGCCCACGCTCAGCGCGTAGCCGGGGGAGTCGATATAGATTGGCGCGCCCGGCCAGGTGGCAGGCAGTTTCGGTTTTGCCCCTTTGGGGATGTCGCGCACCTTCAGGCCACTCGGGCCGCAGCTTGCATCCTTGCTCAACACCACCCAGTGGGAATGCCACAGGCCGCCGTCGTTGTCGGTCTTGCCATCGCGGTTTTCATCGAGTTGCGGGGTGTCATCGAAGTCCGGGTGCGAGGTGAGTGCCAGGGCGAGGATCCCGGCCTTGGCCTCGAAGCCGACGCTGCTGCTGTCCAGGCTGGTGGGCCAGACATAGCTGTAGACCTCGGCGCCGGCGAACGCGCCCTTGGCGCTGGGCAGGCGGCTGCCGGCCTTGCCGTCGACCAGTTGCTCGAACACCAGGTTGTCGCCTTGCTTGAAGACGCGGGTCTGGACCAGGTCGAAGGCGGCTTCGGCGTTGCCCTTGGCACTGCTGATACCAGGGCTTTCGTGGGCCCAGACCTGGGTGGCGAGCAAACTCAAGGTGAAGGCCAGTGTACGTTTCATGGGATGACTCCTGCTGGGGTTATGGTTTCGATTCGATACCAAATAGCCTAAGCTCATCCCGGCCTTTGTCAATATAGTTTTTATTCGATACTATCTATCGACGTGATTAACCGAGGCCACACACCGTGCTATTCGACCTGTTGGAACGGCTTTCGAGCCTGACCCGCGTCTGGTTTCGCCAGCACCCGTTGTTGGCCGACCTCCAGCCGATTCAATTGAGTGCCTTGCTGTACCTGGCGCGTTGCAACCGCTATTCCAATACGCCGCTGGCGGTCACCGAGTACCTGGGCCTGACCAAGGGCACTGTCTCGCAATCGCTCAAGGCCCTGGAAGCCAAGGGCCTGATCGTCAAGACCCAGGATGTGGCGGACAAACGCAGCGTGCACCTGAGCCTGACCGAACCTGCCCGGGCACTGCTCGGTGAAGTGATGCCGCCTGCGTTTCTTGCCGCCGCTAGTGCGCGCATGGGTGCTGACGCTGCGGATCTGGAGCGTCTGCTGGGCGACTTGTTACGCACCATCCAGCGCAGCGAGGACGTGCCGGGATTCGGCCTGTGCAAGACCTGCCGTTTTCACCGCAAGACCGCTGCCGGCGGCTTTTGCGAACTGACCCAGGAGCCGCTGGCCGCGGCCGAGCGTGAACTGATCTGCCGCGAGCATCAGCTCGCCGAACTGACGGAGTAATGCCGATGAAGCTTGAAACTGTCCTGACCGGCAAGGCCGTGCCCTTTACCCGGCCGGGTTCTGCCAGCGCTATCGCCAAGCAACCACGCAGCGGCGAGTTGGCCGTGACTGAACTGGGCCTTGCCGGTGACGAACAGGGCGACCTGCGGGTGCACGGCGGCAAGGACAAAGCCATCCATCACTACCCGCGCGAGCACTATGCGCTGTGGGCTGCGGAGTTGGGCGAGCATCCCTTGCTGCAAGCGCCCGGCGCCTTCGGTGAAAACCTCAGCACCTACGGCTGGACCGAGCAGACGGTGTGCCTGGGTGATCGCGTGCGGGTGGGGACGGCATTGCTGGAGATCTCCCAGGGGCGTATGCCGTGCTGGAAGCTCAATGATCGCTTCGGGGTCAAGGACATGTCGCTGCGGGTGCAGCAGAGCGGTCGTACCGGCTGGTATTACCGGGTGCTGGAGGAGGGTGTGCTGGCGGCAGGTGCTTCATTCGAGCTGGTCGAGCGGCCGCATCGACAATGGTCGGTGGCGCGGCTGTCGTCAGTTCTGTTCGACAAGCGGGTGGATCACGACATCATTCGCCAGTGCCTGGAGCTGCCACTGGTGCCGTCCTGGCGACGGACCCTTGAACGCCGCCTGGACCAGGCCGCGGTGGAAGACTGGGCCCCGCGTCTGCAGGGCCCAGGGGCATAAACAGTAGCGACACTCAGGGCGTGATCGCGACCTTCATCACACCATCGCGCTGATGCGCAAACAGCTCGTAGGCAGCTTCGATATCGTCAAGCTTGAAGCGGTGGGTAACCAGCGGCTTGAGGTCGACGCTGCCACTGCTGACCACCTCCATCAAGCGGCGCATGCGCTCCTTGCCACCGGGGCACAGGGTGCTGACGATGCTGTAGTCGCCCAGGCCGGCGGCAAATGCCGACAGCGGGATGGTCAGGTCGGATGAATACACGCCCAGGCTCGACAAGGTGCCGCCCGGGCGCAGGATACGCAGGGCCGACTCGAAGGTTGACTGGGTGCCGAGGGCCTCGATGGCGACATCCACGCCGCGGCCGTGGGTCAGGGTCATGATCTGCTCGACCACGTTGCCTTGCTTGAAATCGACCACATGGGTGGCGCCCAACTGGCGGGCAACGGTCAGTCGGGCAGCAACGGTATCGACACCGATAATCGTGGTCGCCCCCATCAAGCGGGCGCCTGCCACGGCGCACAGGCCGATGGGGCCGAGGGCGAACACCGCGACCGTGTCGCCGATCCGCACACCGCCACGTTCGGCACCGGAAAAGCCGGTGGACATGATGTCCGGGCACATCAGCACCTGTTCATCACTCAGGCCGTCGGGGATGGGTGACAGGTTGGCCATGGCGTCGGGTACCAGCACGTATTCGGCCTGGCAGCCATCGATGGTATTGCCGAACTTCCAGCCGCCTGCGGGTCGGAAACCATGGGGGGTGCCCGGGCCGTCCTGGGAAGCGCAGCCGCACAGGCAGGCGTAACTGTGACCGCTGGGGGTGATTGCGCCAGCGATGACACGCTGACCTTCAGTGAAACCCTGAACCTGGCTGCCGAGCTTTTCAATGATGCCGACCGGCTCATGACCGATGGTCAGGCCTTTGGCGACCGGGTATTCGCCGCGCAGGATGTGCACGTCGGTACCGCAGATTGTCGTGGTGGTAACGCGTATCAGCGCGTCGGAGGGGCCGACTTCGGGGATGGGTTTTTCATCCAGAACAATGCGATCTTTTTCAACGAAGATTGCCGCTTTCATGCGGGACATGGCCATTTCTCCTGAACAGGTGTGCGTGGCTGGGCGTGCAGTCAGCGTTCAGGGTGCGCGTTTGGCGGGCGTAAGGCCAGTGATCGGGATCAATTGTAGGAGCGGATTCATCCGCGATGGACTGCGCAGTAGGCCCATTTTTTGGGGCCGCGTTGCGCCCCATCGCGGATAAATCCGCTCCTACAGACGGCTAGATCAAGCCGCCGAGCTCAGCTTGTTACCGCCTTGAGCCTTGACTACCTGCTTGCGGCAGGCGTCGCCAAAGGCCTGGAACATCTTCACCGAGTCCGGGTTCTTCGCCGCTTGCCATTCCGGGTGCCATTGCACCGCGAACAGGAAGGGCGACAGGCTCGGGGCATGGATAGCCTCTACCAGGCCATCTTCGGCGCGAGCCAGCGGCTCGATGCCTTTGCCGAGGTTTTTCAGGCCCTGGCCGTGCAGCGAGTTGACGCGGATCTCGTCGCTCTGCAGCAGCTTCTGCAACCAGCTGCCTTGCTCCAGACGCACGCTGTGAACAGCGCTGTACTGCACGTCTACCGGATCTTCCGGGTTTTCCCGGTGATCGTTGAAGCCGTCTTCTGCGTAGACCTTCTGGTAGATATCACCACCCAGGGCTACGTTGATTTCCTGCATACCACGGCAGATACCGAAAATCGGCAGGCCGCGAGCAATGGCCGCTTTCACCAGAGGCAGGTCGAACAGGTCGCGGTTACGATCCTGAGCTTTGCCCGGGGTTTCGTTTTCCTGGCCATAGAGCGCTGGGTCGATGTTGCTGCCAGCACCGGTCAGGTAAACACCATCAGCCATGTCCAGGTAGGTTTCGAGGTCTTCGATGCCGCAGCAGGTCGGTACCAGAACGGGTACGCAACCAGCGTGTTCAACCAACGGCACGATGTATTTGTGGGTCATGACCTGATAGTCGTGACCTTTGCGCTCCTGGGCGCCCATGGTCATCAGGACGACGGGTTTGCGAAGGGTTTGTTTCTTATTGCCAATGTTGCTGTTGGGCATATGTCACCTTGGGACAGGCGCGGCCTGTCATTATTGTGCAGGCGCGCTGCTGAAACCTTTGCGCTACCTGAGGTTTCGAGCACTGCCGGAAGGGCGCAGAGGGCCAATATTTCCGGTCGAAACCTGTGATACAGCTTGCCAGAGCCGTTTAATATGTCAAACGACTTCAGCTTGCGTGGCCGAAGCCTGTCATTGCCTGCGTGCAATATCGCCTTGCAAGCCTTGCCAACCGGTGCTGCCAGCGATTCTCGCGGTTAATTATATTTGACAGTCCAGCGGCCGCTGGCCACCTATACTTTTTCCATCGGCAACAGCCTGCTGTCGTTGACCGGGTCGAGACGCCTCTGTTCCTGTGGTCGTGCCTGTTGAAGTAGCCGGATGCGAGTCGTCCTCTCTCAACGCTACAAAGGGTTCAGGTCATGGATATCGTCAGTCTGGTAGTTCAGATCATTGCAGGTGTGGTGGGCGGCAATGCCGTCGGCATGAGCAAACAGGGCATGGGCCCCGGGCTCAACTCGATTGTCGGTGGTATCGGCGGGGTGGTGCTCGGGCAGATTATCTCGGCGATAACCGGTGAGCCGGGTGCTACGGCAGCGGGTGGCGGGCTTGACCTGGCGGCGCTGATCAGCAGCATTATCGGCGGTGGTGCCGGGGGTGCGGTGCTGACCTTCATCATCGGCCTGATCAAGTCGAAAATGCATCCGCAGTAAGGGCAAGCCTTAACGCTGGCAAGGCCAGCTCCCACAGTTTTTTGCTGTGGGAGCTGCGAGGCGTCAGTGCAGGATTTGCGCGAGAAAGCCCTTGGCCCGCGCTGTTTGCGGGTTGTTGAAGAACGCCACAGGGTGGGCATCTTCGATAATCTGGCCACCATCAAGAAACAGCACGCGCTCGGCGACCTGACGGGCGAAGCCCATTTCGTGGGTGACGCAGAGCATGGTCATGCCGGTGTCGGCCAGTTTCACCAATACGTCCAGCACTTCGGCGACCATCTCCGGGTCGAGCGCCGAGGTCGGCTCGTCGAACAGCATGATCTTCGGCTTCATGCACAACGCCCGGGCAATCGCCACGCGCTGTTGCTGGCCACCGGAGAGCTGGCTCGGGTATTTGTTGGCCTGGCTCTCGATACCCACCTTGTTCAGGTAGAACCGTGCACGTTCCTCGGCGTCCTTGCGCGACAGACCGCGCACGCTCATCGGCGCCAGGGTGCAGTTATCCAGCACGCTCATGTGCGGGAACAGGTTGAAGTGCTGGAACACCATGCCGATTTCACTGCGTACATCGGCAGCCTGGCGCGTGGTCAGGGCCAGGTCGGTGTCGTTGACACGAATGTGACCTTTCTCGGCGATTTCCAGGCGGTTGATGCAGCGGATCAGGGTGGATTTGCCCGAGCCCGAAGGCCCGCAAAGGACGATGCGCTCGCCTTCGCGCACGTTCAGGTTGATGTCGCGCAGCACATGGTAGGCGCCGTAGTGTTTGTTCAACCCTTCAATGCTGACGACGATCTTGCGTGCGTCGGCATGGGGGGCAGGGCTGGTTGCTGCAAGGCTCAGTGAAGCGGTCATGTTGTTATTCTCCCGCGATCAATTGAAGCGTGCCGCGCTGTAGGGCGCAGGGTCGGTAAAGGTGGGCTCGCCGGTAATCATCTCGGCCAGCAGACGGCCGCTGACCGGGCCCAGCGTCAGGCCGTGATGGGCGTGGCCGAAGTTGAACCACAGGCCCTTGTGGCGCGCCGCCGGGCCGATCACCGGGCGCATGTCCGGCAGGCATGGGCGGCGTCCCAGCCAGGGCTGGGCGTCAAGGCGCTGGCCGAGGGGGAAGATCTTGCGCGCCAGCACTTCACAGCGCTTGAGCTGAATTTCATTGATGGCGTCGCTGCTCGCGGCGAACTCGATGCCGGTGGTCAGGCGAATGCCCTGGGCCATGGGCGCGAGCACGTAACCGCCTTGGCCATCGCAGATCGAATGCTTCAGTTCGGCACCCTCAAGGGCCCGGTAATGCATGTGGTAGCCGCGTTTGATTTCCAGCGGGATGCGATAGCCCAGGGGCTTGAACAGGTCGGCCGATTGTGGACCGAGGGCGATGACCACCTCGGGTGCGGTGATCGGGCCCTGACGGCTGTCGACCTGCCACTCGCTGTCGATCTGGCGTAAGGTGCGCGCATCGCCATGAATGAACTGACCGCCGCGCTTGACGAACAGTGCCGTGTAGCCACGGGTCAGGCCGCCGGGGTTGGTGACGGTCTTGGGGTCGAGCCAGTGAATGCCACCCACCACGTTGTCGCTGAGGTCGGCTTCGCGGGCATGCACTTGCTGGCGATCAAGAATCTCGTAGCTCAAGCCATACGGTGTCAGCGCTTGCGCATCGGCCTTGGCCTTGCTGAAGGCGGCGTCGTTGCGAAACACCTCGATCCAGCCGTTGGCCTTGACCAGGTCGGTCAGCCCGGCGGCGTCGATCAGTGCGTCGTGTTCTTCCACGCAGCGCTGTACCAGCGGCAGCATGGCGCGGGTGGCGACGCTCAGGCCGCTGGCGGAAGAGTTCTGCCAGTACTTGAACAGCCAAGGTGCGACCTTGGGAATGTGCGTCAGGCTGTAGCGCACATCCGACTGGCGATTGAGCCCGTAGCGCAGCAGGCTCGACAGTTCCCGCGGAAAGGCATAGGGGATCACGCTGGAGCGCTCGATCAGGCCGGCGTTGCCATGGCTGGTGCCGCTGCCGGGTTCGTCACGGTCGATGAGGATGACCTTGCGACCGCGGGCCTGCAGGTGAAGGGCCGTGCTGACGCCGACGATACCGGCGCCCAGAACGATGGTTTGACAATGCATTGGAACGGTCCTCACAGCAGGCTATCAGTGCAGGTGGCGGCCCAGTCGGGCTTCTATGTGTTTCAGGCTGCGGCGCACGATTTCGACGATCAGCAGGTAAAGCACGGCGGCCCACAGGTAAATCTGGAAATCGAAACTGCGCGAGAAGGCCAGCTTGGTCACGCCCATCAGGTCGTAGATGGTCACCAGCGAGGCAATCGCACTGGCCTTGATCATCAGGATCAGTTCATTGCCCAGCGGGCCAATGGCAACGATCATCGATTGCGGCAGGATCACCTTGAAGAAGGTCGTCGAGCGCTTCAGGCTCAGGGCCTTGGCTGCTTCATACTGGCCGGGGGCGACCGCGAGCAGGGCGCCACGGAAGATCTCGGCCTGGTAGGCGGCGGTGTTGAGGACGAAGGCCAGCAGCGTGCAGTACCAGGCTTCGCGGAAGAACCACCACATGCCCACGTCCTGCCAGAAGCCTTTCAGCGATCCCAGGCCGTAGTACAGCAAGAACAGCTGGGCCAGCAGCGGCGAGCCGCGGAAGAAGTAGATGTAGCCAGCGCTCAGACGCTGCAGCAGCAGGCTGTTGGACAAGCGCGCCAGGGCCAGGAGCATGCCGAGCAAGGCGCCGAGGGTGAAGGAAATCGCCACCAGTTTGCCGGTGACCAGCAGGCCGTCGATAAAGCGCGGGCCATAGCGTTCCAGCAGATCGGGATCGAGAACCAGTGCCAGCAGTTGATCGAAACTCATGTCCGGGCACTCCGCAGATGGCGGCTGAAGTACTGCTCGATGTAGACAAACACCCGACCCGACAAGGCCGAGAACAGCAGGTAGCCCAGGCAGGCGACGCCGTAGAAGAACATCGGCTCCTTGGTCACGCTGACCGCGAGGTTGGTCTGGCGCATCAGGTCGACCAGCGAGATGGTCGATACCAGCGAGGTGTCTTTGAGCAGCGACAGCCAGTTGTTCGACAGGCCGGGCATGGCAATGCGTACCAGCTGCGGAAAGATCACCTTGCGAAAGGTCGTGGCCTTGCTCAGGCCCAGGGCCTGGGACGCTTCGTACTGACCTTTGGCGACCGTTTTAAAGGCGCCGAGCCAGATCTCGCTGGAGAAGGCGGCAAACACCAGGCTGAAGGCGATCATCGCCGCCAGGAAGGTGTTGATCAGTACCTCGCCTTCGTAGCCCATGGCGGCGAGGATCTTCTGCGCGGCGATCTGGCAGCCGTAGTAGATGATCAACAGCGTGAGCAATTCAGGCAGGCCGCGGAATACGGTGGAGAACACGGTTGCCGCGGCGCGCGGAAAACGCTTGCGCGAGCGCGCCATCAAGGCCACGCCCAGGCCCAGCGGCAAGCCGATGGGCAGACAGGCCAGGGCCAGGGAAATGGTTACCAGGGCGCCGGCCAGCAGGGCTTGGCCCCAGCCGCCGCTGGCAAAGGAAAGCAGTGACAGTTGTTCGAGCATGCTCAAACCCTCTCGCAGAAACAGCAGGCGACAGCGGGCCACCTGTGGGAGCTGGCCTTGCCAGCGATGCAGACAGCGCGTACTGGATGACAGTGCGTTGATGCTATCGCCGGCAAGGCCGGCTCCTACAGGTAACCTTGGCCAGGATTACTGATAGATATCGAAGTCGAAGTAGCGACTGGCGATCTTCTGGTAGGTGCCGTTGGCAACGATCTCGTCGAGGGCCTTGTTCAGGCGCTCGCGCAAGGCTTCGTCTTCCTTGCGCACGGCAATCGAGGCGTCGGCCTTGGTGCCGTTGACGTCGCCAAGGATCTTGCAGCAGTCCTTGCCGGCCTTGCCCAGCCATTCGGTCAGCGGGAACTTGTCGGCGATCACGCCATCCAGACGCCCGGCGGCGAGGTCGGCGTTGGCTTCGTCGAGGGTCGGGTAGAGTTTGACGTCGGCACCGGCCTTGCCGTAGACGTCTTCGGCGTAGATCGCCTGGGTCGAGGAGGCTTGCGCACCAACCGTGAAGCCTTTGAAGTCGGTCTGCGCGTCGCTGATCTCGCTGTCCTTGGGCACGGCGACCGACAGCGGCGTCTTGTAGTAGTGGTTGGTGAAGGCGATTTTCTTGCGGCGCTCTTCGGTGTTGATCATCGACGCTACCACCGCGTCGTATTTCTTCGCCATCAACGCCGGGATGATGCCCTCCCAGTCCTGGGCCACCAGGGTGCATTCCACCTTCATCTGTTCGCACAGGGCTTTGCTGATGTCCACATCAAAGCCGTGCAGCTGGTTATCCGAATCGACATAGTTGAACGGCGGGTAAGCGCCTTCAGTGGCAATTTTCAGGGTTTCGGCCTGAGCCAGGGTTGCACCGGCGAGCAGCAGGGCGCACGCACCTGCAAAGCGGATAACGGGTTTCATGTCACACCTCGATCTGTTGTTTGCACTCTTGCTATTGTTTGCTCGCTGACGTGTAGCCAACGAATTCATTGTGTAGAGCGGCAGTTGCTTCCAAGCGTTTTTCAACATCCGGTCCAAGCTTCTTGCAGACCTCGTTGACCATCAGGTGTACCCACGACAGCATCGTCGCGGTGGACTCCCAGAACAGATTGAATTCGGTGGGGATACGAAACACCTCTTCGGCGTTGGCATCGGCCCAGTCACAGAAGGTGTCGGTAACCAGTGTTACCGGGATGCCCGCTGCGTGCGCTTTGTGGCACAGAGTCAGGGCATGGCGTGAATAACGGCGTGCTTCGAACACCACCAGGGCGCAGTCGGCCGGGTCGCTGAGCAACACCTCGCCAAAATGCCCGGCACTGCCATCGACCACTTGCACACCGTCGCGCAGGTATTGCAGCAGGTGGGCCATGCACTGGGCGATGCCGCGTTCGGTCTGAAACCCGGCGACAAACACTCTGCGCCGCTGCGCCAGACGCTGGCTGACCGTTTCCCAGGCCGGCGTGCGGCTGTATTCGTAAACCCGCACCAGCGCCCCGACTTCCTGTTCGAGGCTGCGGGCGAGGCCAGCGGCATCCTTGCCATGCTGTTGGCGGAATTCTTGCAGTCGATCACCGACCAGCCATGGGCCATCGCCCAGGTCATCTTTAAGATCGTGTTTGAGCGCCTTGAGGTGTTCGTAACCCAAGGCCCGGCAGAAACGCCCGACGCTGGATTCGCTGACGCCGATTTTCGCCGCCAGGCTTGCCGAGGTTTCGAATGGCAGGTCGGTGAGGTTGGCGAGCATGTAGCTGGCGATCTTGCGCCCGGAAGCCGCGGCACTGTGCAGGCTGTTTTCCAGACGTTGCTTGATCGGTTGGCTCACGGCGTTTCTCGAAGGCGGTTGCACTTGGAAACAGAAAATGAATGTTTTCTGTCATCAAGTCAATATTTGACAGTTTGCTGTCACAAGAGGAAAGTTTCGCCATTGCTCATCGCTGTCGCCCATTCCAAATCCAATAAGGGAGCTTCAGATGTCCGCACGTCCCGACACTGCTGTCGCGCAGATTGCCTTTGCCGACCTGCAGGCCTTGTTGCAGCGCATTTTTGTCCGTCATGGCACCAGTGAAACGGTAGCCCGCGCGCTGGCCTTCAACTGCGCCAGCGCCCAGCGCGATGGCGCCCACAGCCATGGTGTGTTCCGCATTCCCGGTTATGTCTCGACCCTGGCCAGTGGCTGGGTGGATGGCAAGGCCGTGCCTGAAGTGGAGGATGTCGCCAGCGGTGTGGTCCGCGTTGACGCCAAGGGCGGTTTCGCCCAGCCGGCGCTGGCTGCGGCGCGTGAGCTGCTGGTGGCAAAGGTCCGCAGTGCCGGAATTGCGGTGCTGGCGATTCATAATTCGCACCACTTCGCGGCGCTGTGGCCGGATGTCGAGCCTTTCGCCGACGAAGGCCTGGTGGCCCTGAGTGTGGTCAACAGCATGACCTGCGTCGTGCCCCATGGCGCGCAGCGGCCGTTGTTCGGCACCAACCCGATTGCCTTTGCCGCGCCCTGCGCCGGCAGTGATCCGATCGTTTTCGACATGGCCACCAGTGCCATGGCCCATGGTGATGTGCAGATTGCTGCACGCAAAGGCGAGCAACTGCCGGATGGCATCGGGGTGGACAGTCAGGGCCAGCCGACCCGCGATCCGCAGAAGATTCTCGACGGCGGGGCATTGCTGCCGTTTGGTGGGCACAAGGGCTCGGCCTTGTCGATGATGGTCGAGTTGCTGGCCGCGGCGCTGACCGGGGGGAATTTTTCCTGGGAATTCGACTGGTCGCAGCATCCGGGTGCGAAAACGCCCTGGACCGGGCAACTGATCATCGTCATTGATCCAGGCAAGGCTGAAGGTAATCGTTTTGCCCAGCGTAGCCATGAACTGGTGCGGCACATGCAGTCGGTAGGCTTGCAGCGGATGCCGGGAGAGCGCCGCTATCGTGAACGCGAGTTGTCGGCGCGCCAGGGGGTGACGCTGACAGTGCAGGAACTGGAGCAATTGCAGGCGTTGGCTGAGTAGTGAATGGGCGATGGGCCTCGTTGTGGGGCCCAGTGCATTCATGCACTGATCAGTTGCACCAGAGGTGATGTCACTCGGGTGCGGGTACAGGTATCCTCGACACAGCATTTAGTCCGAACTGTCCTGACTCAAGGAGCTGCACGCTGTGTTCAAACATGTCGATGCCTACGCCGGCGATCCGATTCTGTCCCTGATGGAGACCTTCAAGGCCGACCCGCGCGCCAACAAGGTCAACCTGAGTATCGGTCTGTATTACGATGCCGCAGGTGTGGTACCGCAGCTGGCTGCGGTCGGCGAAGCGGAAAAACGCATGGCCGGCCAGCCGCATGAGGCCTCGCTGTACCTGCCGATGGAAGGCCTGAGTGCCTATCGTCAGGCGATCCAGGCACTGCTGTTCGGCGCCGATCATCCGGCGGTGCAGGGCGCTCGCGTCGCTACCGTGCAGACGGTCGGTGGCTCCGGCGCACTGAAAGTCGGTGCCGACTTCCTCAAGCGTTACTTCCCGGAATCGCAGGTGTGGGTCAGCAATCCGACCTGGGACAACCATCGGGCGATTTTTGAAGGTGCAGGGTTCAAGGTCAACACCTACCCGTACTTCGACAAGGGCACGCGCGGCCTGGACTTTGACGGCATGCTCAGCGCCCTGCAGGGGCTGCCGGCCAACAGCATCGTGCTGCTGCACCCGTGCTGCCACAACCCGACCGGGGTCGACCTGAGCCAGGCGCAATGGCAGCAGGTGATCGAGGTGGTCAAGGCGCGCAGCCTGATTCCGTTCCTCGACATCGCCTACCAAGGCTTTGGTGAGGGGCTGGTTGAAGACGCCTACGCGATCCGCGAAGTGGCCCGTGCCGGTGTGCCTTGCCTGGTGAGCAACTCGTTCTCGAAGATCTTCTCGCTGTATGGCGAGCGGGTAGGGGGCCTGTCGGTGGTCTGCGACGATGCCGACACCGCGCAAAGCGTACTTGGCCAGCTCAAGGCCACCGTGCGCCGCAATTACTCCAGCCCGCCGAACTTTGGCGCCCAGCTGGTGGCAGCGGTGCTGGGTGATGCGGCACTCAATGCCCAGTGGGCGGCGGAAGTGGAGCAGATGCGCCTGCGTATTCTGGACATGCGCCAAGGGCTGGTCGACGCCCTGGCGGTACTGCTGCCGGGTCAGGATTTCCAGTTCTTCCTCAGCCAGCGCGGGATGTTCAGCTACACCGGCTTGAGCGTCGAGCAGGTGCGTCGCCTGCGTGACGAGTTCGGTGTGTACCTGATCGACAGCGGTCGGGTGTGCATGTCCGGCCTGCGTCCGGACAACCTGCAGCAGGTGGCTGAGGCTATCGCGGCAGTGCAGGCGTGACCTTGTAGGAGCGGATTTATCCGCGATGGACTGCGCAGCAGGCCCATCTTCTGGGGCCGCGCTGCGACCCATCGCGGCGGTCCGGCGTCCCGGTGAATCCGCTCCTACAGGGACGACGCTGTCGTCCATCGCGGATGAATCCGCTCCTACGGTATCCCTTGGTGCAACCACTCCTCGGGCGGGGCTTTGCAAGTGCAACCAATCGGCGCACAATCGCGCCCCTCTTTGTATGGTTGAGGGGCGGTGATGCCTCTGGGTCGCCACTCTCAGCCCTGTTGCAGTCTTGCGAGTGGAGTTGCACCCGGATGAACGAGCAGGCCCCAAGCGTTGAACAACGCTTTGAATCAACCCCAGCTGCCCTCAGCAGCTGGTCCCGTCAGGACACCACCTGGATGCTGGGCCTGTTTGGCACAGCCATCGGCGCCGGGACCCTGTTCCTGCCGATCAACGCCGGGCTCGGTGGTTTCTGGCCCTTACTGATTCTGGCCTTGCTGGCCTTCCCGATGACCTACTACGCGCACCGCGGTCTGACCCGCTTCGTGCTGTCCGGTCGTGAAGGTGGCGACATCACCGACGTGGTCGAAGAGCATTTCGGACTTAGCGCCGGTGCCTTGATCACCTTGCTGTACTTCCTCGCCATCTTCCCGATCCTGCTGATCTACAGCGTCGCCCTGACCAACACCGTCGGCAGCTTCATGGAGCACCAGCTGCACATCGAACCGCCGCCGCGCGCGGTGCTGTCCTTTGTGCTGATTCTCGGTCTGCTGGCCATCGTGCGCTGCGGCGAACAGGCCACGGTCAAGGTCATGAGCCTGCTGGTCTATCCGTTCATCGTCGCCCTGGCGTTCCTCGCCGTGTTCCTGATTCCGCACTGGAGTGGTGGCATCCTCACCACCGCCAGCGAGTTACCGTCCGGTTCGGCCTTCCTGCATACCCTGTGGCTGGCGATTCCGGTAATGGTCTTTTCCTTCAACCATTCGCCGATCATCTCGGCTTTTGCCGTTGACCAGAAGCGCCAGTATGGCGTGCACGCCGACGAGCGCAGCGGGCAGATCCTGTGCCGTGCTCACCTGCTGATGGTGGCCATGGTGATGTTCTTCGTCTTCAGTTGCGTGCTGACCCTGACCCCGGCGCAGCTGGCCGAGGCCAAGGCGCAGAACCTGTCGATCCTGTCGTACCTGGCCAACCACTTCAGCAACCCGACCATCGCCTTTGCTGCGCCGGTGATTGCCTTCATCGCCATTGCCAAGTCATTCCTTGGCCACTACATCGGCGCCAGCGAAGGTCTCAAGGGCCTGGTCGCGAAAACCGGCAAGCGACCGGGCGCGAAAGCCCTGGATCGCATGACCGCAGCGTTCATGCTGGTCATCTGCTGGATCGTTGCCACCCTCAATCCGAGCATCCTCGGCATGATCGAGAGCTTCGGTGGTCCGGTGATTGCGGCCATCCTGTTCCTGATGCCGATGTACGCCATCCGCAAAGTACCGTCCATGCGCAAATACAGCGGGCATATGTCCAACGTGTTCGTCGTGGTGGTGGGCCTGGTTGCGATCTCGGCCCTGGTCTACTCGCTGCTGGGTTGACTGCCGATTGCCTGGACGCTGGATTGTCAGCGTCCAGGCGATTAATTTGTCCACAATTTGTGCGTGGAAAATTAAACAATTTATCTCTGCCCATAGGTCGCCGGGCACTTTCATGATTAACTCTGGTCCTTTACTCACCCCCCGCAAAAGGACTCAGCTCATGGCTCAAGTGACTCTCAAAGGCAATCCGGTTCAGGTCAATGGCGAACTGCCGAAAGTCGGCTCGAAAGCACCCGCGTTTTCCCTGGTTGGTGCAGGCCTGGCTGACGTGACCCTGGCCAGCCTGGCCGGCAAGCGCAAAGTGCTGAACATCTTCCCGAGCGTCGACACCCCGACCTGCGCTACTTCGGTGCGTACCTTCAACAAGAAGGCCAACGAACTGAACAACACCGTGGTGCTGTGCATTTCCGCCGACCTGCCATTCGCTCAAGCGCGCTTCTGCGGTGCCGAAGGCCTGGAAAACGTCCAGAACCTGTCGACCCTGCGTGGTCGCGAATTCATCGAAAACTACGGCGTTGCCATCGCTGACGGCCCACTGGCTGGCCTGACTGCCCGTGCGGTCGTGGTGCTGGATGAAAACGACAACGTGCTGCACAGCGAGCTGGTCAAAGAAATCGCTGAAGAGCCGAACTATGATGCGGCTCTGGCAGTATTGAAGTAATAACGGCGTAGCCCACCGCTGGCAAGGCCAGCTCCCACAAGTGGCCCTGCATGCAGATCCAGTGTGGGAGCCGGCCTTGCCGGCGATGCAGGCAACGCAATAATTGCTAAGAGTTGTTACGGCCTGGTCCTTGATCAGGCCGTTTTTATTTATAGTTCATTGTCTTAGCAAAGTAAGCTCAAGGTAAATTGCCGGTAAAGGCGCTTTGCTTATCCCGCTGCAGTGCTTATCGTTCAGCCTCCTCAAAAGAATTCTTTCCAGTCCAATGGTCGATCAACCGATGCTTTCTCGTTCCCGTTCCTCTCGTCGCTGGCTTGTCGGCCTGCTGATCCTGCTGCTGGTTGCCGGCTTGTGCTGGTGGCTGTGGCCGTCTCCGGCGGCGCACAAGGCTGCCGGCGCACCTGGCGGCAAGGGCGGGCGACCAGGTTTCGGGGCGTTTGGCGGGCCGGTACCCGTGCGCGTCGAGCCGGCCACCGTTGGCAACTTCCCGGTCTACCTCAAGGCGCTGGGCACGGTGACGGCGACCAACACCGTGAATGTGCGCAGCCGGGTCGGTGGCGAGCTGGTCAAGATCAACTTCCAGGAAGGGCAGAAGGTCAAGGCCGGTGACCTGCTGGCCGAGATCGACCCGCGCAGCTACCAGATCGCCCTGCAGCAAGCTGAAGGCACCCTGGCGCAGAACCAGGCCCAGCTGAAAAACGCCCAGATCGACCTGGAACGTTATAAAGGCCTGTACGCCGAAGACAGTATCGCCAAGCAGACCCTCGATACCCAGGTGGCGCTGGTCGGCCAGTTCCAGGGCACGATCAAGACCAACCAGGCGGCAGTCGGCGATGCCAAGCTGAACCTGGACTTTACCCGTATCCGGGCACCGATCACCGGCCGTCTGGGCCTGCGTCAGCTGGATGTCGGCAACCTGGTGGCGGCCAACGACGCCGCCGCGCTGGTGGTGATTACCCAGACCCAACCGATTACCGTCGCTTTCACCTTGCCCGAGTCACAGCTCAACACCGTGCTGGCCCGCTACCGCAGCGGCGCGCAGTTGCCGGTCGAGGCCTGGGACCGCGGCGACCTCAAGCAGCAGGCCACGGGCGTGCTGCGCAGCCTCGACAACCAGATCGACACCACCACCGGTACCCTGAAGTTCAAGGCCTTCTTCGAAAACCAGGACGAAGCCCTGTTCCCCAACCAGTTCGTCAACGTGCGCCTGCTGGCTGACACTTTGCAGAATGTGGTGCTGGCGCCTTCGGCAGCGATCCAGTTCGGTACCGACGGCTCCTTTGTGTATGTCATGGAAGGTGACAACAAGGTACGCATCCGCAAACTGACCCTGGGCGCCAGTGACGGCGACCACACGGTCATCACCGAAGGCCTGGCCAAGGGCGAGCGGGTGGTACTCGAAGGCACCGACCGGCTGCGTGACGGCAGTGAGGTGGAAGTGGTCAACGACAGCTCGCAAGTCCCCGCGACGCCCGGCCAGCACCTGCAGGGCCAGGACAACAAAGATGCCTCCGCTGCCGCGGGCCGTAAGGACAAGGCCGGCGCATGAACCTCTCGCGGCTGTTCATCCTGCGCCCGGTGGCGACCACCCTGAGCATGCTGGCCATCGTTCTGGCCGGCCTGATCGCCTATACCTTGTTGCCTGTAGCGGCGTTGCCGCAGGTCGATTACCCGACCATCCGGGTCATGACCTTGTACCCGGGCGCCAGCCCGCAAGTGATGACCAGTGCGGTCACCGCACCGCTGGAGCGCCAGTTCGGCCAGATGCCGGGCTTGACCCAGATGGCCTCGACCAGTTCCGGCGGCGCCTCGGTGCTGACCTTGCGCTTCAGCCTGGACATGAACATGGACGTCGCCGAGCAACAGGTCCAGGCAGCGATCAACGCCGCCAGCAACCTGCTGCCGAGCGATTTGCCAGCCCCCCCGGTGTACAACAAGGTCAACCCGGCGGACACCCCGGTGTTGACCCTGGCCATCTCCTCGAAAACCATGCCGCTGCCCAAGCTCAACGACCTGGTCGATACCCGGGTGGCGCAGAAAATCGCCCAGATCGGCGGCGTCGGCATGGTCAGCATCGCCGGCGGCCAGCGCCAGGCGGTACGCATCAAGGTCAACCCCGATGCCCTGGCCTCGGCCGGGCTTAACCTGGCTGATGTACGCAGCCTGATCGGCGCGTCCAACGTCAACCAGCCCAAAGGCAACTTTGACGGCCCGATCCGGGTGTCGATGCTCGACGCCAACGACCAGCTGCGCTCCCCTGAGGAATACGCCAACCTGATCCTGGCCTACAACAATGGTGCGCCGCTGCGCCTGAAAGACGTTGCCGAGATCGTCGATGGTGCCGAGAACGAGCGCCTGGCGGCCTGGGCCAACCAGAACCAGGCGGTGCTGCTGAACATCCAGCGCCAGCCGGGGGCGAACGTCATCGAGGTGGTTGACCGGATCAAGGCCATGCTGCCGTCGATCACCGACAACCTGCCGGCCGGCCTTGATGTCACCGTGCTCACCGACCGTACCCAGACCATCCGCGCGTCGGTCAAGGATGTACAGCACGAACTGTTGCTGGCCATCGCCCTGGTGGTGATGGTGACCTTCGTCTTCCTGCGCCGCTTCAGCGCCACGATCATTCCGTCGGTGGCCGTGCCGTTGTCGCTGATCGGTACCTTTGCGGTGATGCACCTGGCCGGGTTTTCGATCAATAACCTGACCCTGATGGCGCTGACCATCGCCACCGGTTTCGTGGTCGACGACGCCATTGTCATGCTGGAGAACATTTCCCGGCACATCGAAGAGGGTGAAACGCCCATGCAGGCGGCGCTCAAGGGCGCCAGGCAGATCGGCTTCACGCTGATCTCGCTGACCTTCTCGCTGATCGCGGTACTGATCCCGCTGCTGTTCATGGCCGATGTCGTGGGGCGCCTGTTCCGTGAATTCGCCATCACCCTGGCGGTGGCGATCCTGATTTCCCTGGTGGTGTCGCTGACCTTGACGCCGATGATGTGCGCGCGTTTGCTCAAGCGTGAGCCTACGGAGCAGGAACAGGGGCGTTTCTACCGGGCCAGTGGTGCCTGGATCGACTGGATGATCGCCTGGTACGGCCGTGGCCTGCAGTGGGTGCTCAGGCACCAGCCGCTGACCTTGCTGGTAGCGGTCGCGACCCTGGGGCTGACCGTGCTGTTGTACCTGATGGTGCCCAAGGGCTTCTTCCCGGCACAGGACACGGGGGTGATCCAGGGCATTTCCGAGGCACCACAGTCGGTGTCCTTCGCGGCCATGAGCGAGCGTCAACAACAGCTTAGCGCGGTGATCCTCAAGGATCCTGCAGTGCAAAGCCTGTCGTCCTATATCGGTGTGGACGGTGACAACGCCACGCTCAACAGTGGCCGCCTGTTGATCAACCTCAAACCTCATGGCGAGCGCGACCTGACCGCCGCCCAGGTGATCGCCCGGTTGCAGCCCGAGGTCGACAAGCTCACCGGCATCCGCCTGTTCATGCAGCCGGTGCAGGACCTGAGTATCGAAGACCGGGTCAGCCGCACCCAATACCAGTTCAGCCTGTCGTCACCGGACGCCGAGTTGCTGGCGTTGTGGAGCGGCAAGCTGGCCGATGCCCTGCAACAGCGTCCGGAACTCACCGATGTCGCCAGCGATCTGCAGGACAAGGGCTTGCAGGTGTTTCTGGTGATTGATCGCGATGCCGCCAGCCGTCTGGGCATCAATGTCGCCGACATTACCAACGCCCTGTATGACGCCTTCGGCCAGCGCCAGATCTCGACCATCTACACCCAGGCCAGTCAGTACCGCGTGGTGCTGCAGGCCGAAGCCGCTTCCACCCTTGGCCCGCAGGTGCTTGAGCAGATCCACGTCAAAGCCACCGATGGCGGCCAGGTGCGGTTGTCGAGCCTGGCGCGTATCGAGCAGCGTCAGGCGCAACTGGCGATTGCCCATATCGGCCAGTTCCCGGCGGTGATGATGTCGTTCAATCTGGCGGATGGCGTGGCCCTCGGTGAGGCGGTCAAGGCTATCGAGCAGGTGCAGCAGGAGATCGGCATGCCGGTCGGCGTGCAAACCCGTTTCCAGGGCGCCGCCGAAGCGTTCCAGAACTCGCTGTCGAGCACCTTGCTGCTGATCCTGGCGGCAGTGGTGACCATGTACATCGTCCTTGGCGTGCTCTACGAGAGCTACATCCACCCGGTGACCATCCTTTCGACCCTGCCTTCGGCGGCAGTGGGCGCCTTGCTGGCGCTGCTACTGACCGGAAACGACCTGGGCATGATCGCCATCATCGGCATCATTTTGCTGATCGGTATCGTCAAAAAGAACGCGATCATGATGATCGACTTCGCCCTTGAGGCTGAACGCAACCAGGGCATGGCCCCGGAAGCGGCAATCTACCAGGCGGCGCTGTTGCGCTTCCGGCCGATCCTGATGACCACCCTGGCAGCCTTGTTCGGGGCCATCCCGCTGATGCTCGCCAGCGGTTCCGGCGCCGAGCTGCGCCAGCCCCTGGGCCTGGTGATGGTCGGCGGGCTGCTGGTCAGCCAGGTGCTGACGCTGTTCACTACGCCGGTCATCTACTTGTACTTCGATCGGCTGGCGCGGCGCATGCGTCCACAGCCTGATGCCGTGGTGCTGGAAAAGCCATGAACCTCTCCGCACCTTTTATCCGCCGCCCGGTAGCGACCATGCTGCTGAGTCTGGCGATCATGCTGCTGGGTGGCGTCAGCTTCGGCCTGCTGCCGGTGGCGCCGCTGCCGCAGATCGAGTTTCCGGTGATCGTGGTCCAGGCCAACCTGCCGGGGGCCAGCCCCGAGGTAATGGCTGCTACCGTGGCGACCCCGCTGGAGCGCTCCATGGGCGCAATTTCCGGGGTGACCACCCTGACCAGCAATTCCAGTCAGGGCTCGACCCGCGTCATTCTGGGCTTTGACCAGGGCCGTGACATCGATGCGGCAGCGCGCGAAGTGCAGGCCGCGATCAATGCCTCGCGCAATCTGCTGCCCAGCGGTATGCGCAGCATGCCGACCTACAAGAAGTACAACCCGTCGCAAGCGCCGATCATGGTCCTGGCGCTGACCTCCAGCGTGCTGCAAAAGGGGCAGCTCTACGATCTGGCCTCGACCATCCTGTCGCAGAGCCTGTCGCAGGTGCCGGGGGTAGGGGAGGTGCAGATCGGCGGCAGTTCATTGCCCGCCGTGCGTATCGAGCTCGAACCGCACCTGCTCAACCAGTACGGCGTGGCTCTGGACGATGTCCGCGAAACGATTGCCAACGCCAACCAGCGCCGTCCCAAGGGCTTTATCGAAGATGGCCAGCGCAGCTGGCAAGTACAGGCCAACGACCAGCTGGAAAAGGCCAAGGACTACGAGCCGCTGGTGATCCGCTACCAGGACGGCGCGGTGTTGCGCCTGAGCCATGTGGCCAAGGTCACGGATGCGGTCGAGAACCGCTACAACAGTGGTTTCTTCAACGATCAGGACGCGGTGCTGCTGGTCATCAACCGGCAGACCGGTGCCAACATCATCGAAACGGTGAACAAGATCAAGGAGCAGTTGCCGGCCCTTGAGTCGCTGATGCCCGCCAGCGTCAAGCTGGACGTGGCCATGGACCGCTCGCCGGTGATCAAGGCGACCCTGGCGGAAGCCGAGCACACCCTGATCATCGCCGTGGTCCTGGTGATCCTGGTGGTGTTCCTGTTCCTCGGTAACCTGCGCGCCTCGCTGATCCCGACCCTGGCCGTGCCGGTATCGCTGGTCGGCACCTTTGCCGCCATGTACCTGTTCGGTTTCTCGTTGAACAACATGTCGCTGATGGCGCTGATTCTCGCCACCGGCCTGGTGGTGGACGATGCCATCGTGGTGCTGGAGAACATCTCCCGGCATATCGACGAGGGCGTGCCGCCGATGCGTGCGGCCTACCTGGGCTCCAAGGAAGTCGGCTTCACCCTGTTGTCGATGAACCTGTCGCTGGTGGTGGTGTTTGTCTCGATCCTGTTCATGGGCGGCATTGTCGGCTCGTTGTTCCGTGAATTCGCGATTACCCTGGCGGTGGCGATCATCGTCTCGCTGGTGGTGTCGCTGACGTTGACACCGATGCTCTGCGCGCGCTGGCTCAAGCCACAAGCGCCAGAAGGGCAGACGCGCCTGCAGCGCTGGAGCGAACACCTGCACCAGCGCATGATGCACGGCTACGGACGCAGTCTCGACTGGGTCCTGCGGCATCGGCGCCTGACTCTGGCCAGCCTGCTGCTGACCATTGCGGTCAACATTGCCCTCTATGTGGTGGTTCCCAAGACTTTCCTGCCGCAACAGGACACCGGTCAATTGATGGGCTTTGTCCGCGGTGACGACGGCCTGTCGTTCCAGGTGATGCAGCCGAAGATGGAAATCTACCGCCAGGCCCTGCTCAAGGACCCGGCAGTGGAAAGCGTTGCGGGCTTCATTGGCGGCAACAGCGGTACCAACAACGCCATGGTACTGGTGCGCCTCAAGCCGATCAGCGAACGCAAGGTGTCTGCGCAGAAGATCATCGAGCGGTTGCGCAAGGAAATGCCCAAGGTCCCGGGTGGGCGCCTGTTCCTCATGGCCGACCAGGACCTGCAGTTTGGCGGCGGGCGCGACCAGAGCACCTCGCAGTTCCTCTATACCCTGCAGAGCAGCGAGCTGTCGGCGCTGCGCGAGTGGTATCCGAAAGTGGTCGCTGCATTCAAGGCGCTGCCGGAGCTCACCGCCATCGACGCTCGCGAAGGCGGTGGCACCCAGCAGATAACCCTGATCGTCGACCGCGAACAGGCCAAGCGCCTGGGTATCGACATGAGCATGGTCACCTCGGTGCTGAACAACGCTTATAGCCAGCGGCAGATCTCGACCATCTATGACAGCCTGAACCAGTATCAGGTGGTGATGGAGATCAACCCCAAGTACGCCCAGGATCCCCGCAGCCTGGAGCAGATCCAGGTGATCACCGCCGATGGCGCGCGGGTGCCGCTGTCGACCTTCGCCCATTACGAGAACAGCCTGGCCGATGACCGTGTCAGTCACGAAGGCCAGTTCGCCTCGGAAAGCATCAACTTCGATATTGCCGAAGGCTACAGCCAGGACCAGGCCATGGCCGCGGTCGAACGCGCAGTGGCTATGGTCGGCCTGCCCGAGGACGTGATCGCCAAGCTCGGCGGCACCGGTGATGCCTTTGCCGAAAGCCAGAAGGGCCAGCCCTTGATGATCCTCGGGGCGTTGCTGGCGGTGTACCTGGTGCTGGGGATTCTCTACGAGAGCTACATTCACCCGCTGACCATTCTGTCGACCTTGCCGTCGGCCGGGGTAGGGGCCTTGCTGACCCTCTACGTGGTGGGTAGCGAGTTCAGCCTGATCTCCCTGCTGGGCCTGTTCCTGCTGATTGGCGTGGTGAAGAAGAACGCCATCATGATGATCGACCTGGCTCTGCAACTGGAGCGCCACGAGCACCTGAGCCCGGAACAATCGATCCGCCGTGCCTGCCTGCTGCGTCTGCGACCGATCCTGATGACCACGGTTGCCGCGATCCTTGGCGCCTTGCCCTTGCTGCTCAGCCATGCCGAGGGTTCGGAAATGCGCCAGCCGCTGGGCCTGACCATCATTGGCGGTCTGGTTTTCAGCCAGGTCCTCACGCTTTACACCACCCCGGTGGTTTACCTCTATCTGGACCGCTTGCGCCATCGTTTCAACCACTGGCGTGGCGTGCGCACCGACGCTGCTTTGGAAACCCCGCTATGACTCGACGTCCATTCCTCACCGACCGCTCGCTGCAGCAATTGCTCGGCGCCCGTGGCTCGCGCCTGCTGGCCTCCAGCCTGTGCCTGGCGATGCTCAGCGCCTGTACCCTGAGCCCGGACTACCAGCGCCCGCAAGCGCCTGAACCGGTAGCGTTCAAGCACGCCGCCGGCTGGACCCAGGCCAATCCTTCCGATGCCCTGGCCCGTGGCGCCTGGTGGGAACTGTATGGCGATGCGCAGCTCAACAGTCTGGTCGAGCAGCTCAATGCCGCCAACCAGACCGTCGCCCAGTACGAAGCTCAGTACCGTCAGGCCCAGGCCCTGGTGCGCAGTGCGCGCGGTGCGTTGTTCCCGAGCATGGACCTGAAAGCCGGCAAGAACCGCTCCAGCCAGGGCACCGGCAGTTCCAGTTCAAGCCTGAGCAACGCCAGCAGTGGTATTCGCGACACCTACAGCACCACCTTGGGCGTCAGCTGGGAAGCGGACCTGTGGGGCAAGCTGCGTGACGGCCTGGCCGCCAACGAAGCCAGCGCCGAGGCAAGCCTGGCCGATATGGCAGCGATTCGCCTGAGCCTGCAGTCGGAGTTGGTGCAGAACTACCTGCAGTTGCGGGTGATGGACGAGCAGAAGCGCCTGCTCGAAGCCACGGTGGCGGCCTATCAGCGTTCGCTGACCATGACCGAAAACCAGTACCGCGCTGGCGTTTCCGGCAAGGACGCGGTGGCCCAGGCGCAAACCCAGCTGAAAAGCACCCAGGCCGACATGATTGATCTGGTCTGGCAGCGCGCCCAGCTGGAAAACGCCATTGCCGTGCTGTTGGGCAAGGCACCCGCTGACTTTGCCCTGGCGGATAGCAAGGACATCCCGGCACTGCCCCAGGTGCCGGTGGCCTTGCCTTCACAGCTGCTGGAGCGCCGCCCGGACATCGCCTCGGCCGAGCGCAAGGTGATGTCGGCCAACGCCAGCATCGGCGTGGCCCGCGCCGCGTACTTCCCCGACCTGACCCTGAGTATGAGCGGGGGCTATAGCAGCAGTAGCTTCAGCGACTGGATCAGCCTGCCCAACCGTTTCTGGTCGGTGGGCCCGCAACTGGCCATGACCCTGTTCGATGGTGGCCAGCGCTCTGCCGAAGTCGACCGCACCGTAGCGGTCTACGACCAGACCGTGGCCCAGTATCGCCAGTCCGTTCTTGACGGTTTCAAGGAAGTGGAAAATTACCTGGTGCAACTCGACGTCTACGAGGACGAAGCCAGGGTGCGCAATGAAGCCCTGGACGCGGCGCGCGAATCCTTGCGTCTGACCAGCAACCAGTACAAGGCCGGACTGATCGCCTACCTGGATGTGGTCAATGTGCAGACCACCGCCCTGAGCAACGAGCGTAGCGTGCTGACGTTGTTGCAAGGGAGGTTGGTGGCCAGTGTGCAGCTGATCGCGGCGCTTGGCGGTGGATGGGATGCTCAGGCAGCGTTTGTCGAGTCGCCTTGAAGGGAAATAACCAGTAAAAACAAATAATTACATGTGATTATTGATGTCGGTTATAGAGTGCGGTCGGCATCTGTTGCGATTCGCATGAATACTTCATACGCAACATTATATTTTTGTTGCAAGACATTGTTTTGTAACGTTTTTATTCTTGCATGTAATGGGTTTTTGTAATGCTTCGTCATTGCTAAATGCCATCGAAAACTCCGTGCGTTTCGCCAAAGGTTGAGTACAATCATCGGCTTTTCCCCGGGCCGCTCAGTGCCCGGTTTCAGGGGTTGTGGAAGGCCAAATGCTGATCGGTAGTTATTCTTCTTCGCTGGTGTTGATTTCACTCTGCGTTGCCATTCTTGCCTCCTATACCGCACTCGACCTGACCGGGCGCATCGCCACTGCCAAGGGCCGCGCGGTGTATCTGTGGATCAGTGGTGGAGCGTTTGCCATGGGCTTCGGCATCTGGTCGATGCACTTCATTGGCATGCTTGCCTTCAGCCTGCCGATTACCCTGGGATACGACCTGACCCTGACCTTGCTCTCGCTGCTGATTGCAGGGCTGTCTTCCGGTTTCGCCCTGTGGCTGGTCAGCCAGCCGACACTGCCCTGGACCCAGCTGGGCCTCGGCGCACTGATCATGGGCGCGGGTATCAGCAGCATGCACTACACCGGCATGGCCGCGCTGTTGATGCAACCGGGCATCGACTACGACCCCGCGTTGTTCGGCCTGTCATTGCTCATTGCCGTGGGCGCCTCGGCGGCCGCCTTGTGGATTGCCTTCCGCCTCCGCCATCAAACCCTGTATGTCCGCCAGATCCGCGGCGCCGCTGCCGTGGTGATGGGCGTGGCGATTGTCGGCATGCACTACACCGGCATGGCCGCGGCGAACTTTCCCGAGGGCAGCTTCTGCGGCGCACTGGGCGGTGGCCTGAGTGGCAACGGTCTGGATTACCTGGTGTTGATCACCACCCTGGCAGTGCTGGCAGTGGCGCTGCTGACCTCGGTGCTCGATGCCCGCCTCGAGGCGCGCACCGCGGAACTGGCGCGCTCGTTGACCCGGGCTAACCAGGAACTGACCCAGCTGGCCCTGCATGACACCCTGACGGGCCTGCCCAACCGCACGCTGCTGGCCGATCGCATCGACCAGGCCATCTGCAAGGTCAGCGAGCAGGGTGGTTGTTTTGCCCTGATGTTCATTGACCTCGACGGCTTCAAGCCGGTCAACGACGCCTTTGGTCATCACATGGGTGATCTGCTGCTCAAGGAGGTCGCGCTGCGTCTGCGTGGCCATCTGCATAGCCAGGACACCCTGGCCCGCATCGGTGGCGACGAGTTCGTGCTACTGGTGGAGTTGCAGGAACCCGACGATGCGATGGGGGTAGCGGCCAAGCAGGTCAATCTGATTTCCCGCGCGTTCCGCGTTTCGGAGCAGAACCTGCAGATCTCGGCGAGTATCGGCATTGTCCTGTACCCGGGCAATGGCATCGACCAGCACGAGCTGCTGCGCAACGCCGATGCGGCGATGTATCACGCCAAGAGCGCCGGCAAGAACGGCTACAGCTTCTTCGATGTGTCGATGAACAGTAACGCGCGCCTGCAACTGCAATTGCTCCAGGATTTGCGCGTGGCGCTTGAACAGGGTCAGTTCCGCCTGTTCTACCAGCCCAAGTTCGATGCCCAGGACTGCCAGCCGATCGGCGCCGAAGCACTGCTGCGCTGGGAACACCCGCAGCATGGCTTGCTCCTGCCCGACCGCTTTATCGCCTTGGCGGAGAAGACCGGGCTGATCATTCCGATTGGCGAGTGGGTACTGGATGAAGCCTGCCGGCAGATGCGCGCCTGGATCGACCAAGGCTACACGGGCTGGCGCATTGCGGTGAACCTGTCGGCGATCCAGTTTTGCCATAGTGGCCTGGTCGAGAGCGTTGCCAAGGTCCTGGCGCGGCATCAACTGCCGGCCAACAGTCTGACCCTGGAAATCACCGAAACAACCGCCATGCACGATGCCGACGCCAGTTTGGCGGTGCTGCAGCGCCTTGCCGACATGGGCGTGGATTTGTCTATCGACGATTTTGGCACCGGCTATTCCAGCCTGATGTACCTCAAGCGCCTGCCGGCCAACGAGTTGAAGATCGACCGCGGCTTTGTCCGCGACCTGGAGCAGGACAGCGATGATGCCGCAATTGTCTCGGCCATTGTCGCGCTGGGTCAGGCACTGGGTTTGCGCATCGTGGCCGAAGGGGTGGAAACCGACCGCCAGCAGAACTTCCTGACCCGTCTTGGCTGCGACTCGTTGCAGGGGTACCTGCTCGGCCAGCCGTTGCCGGCCGAGCACTTCATCGTCGATATCGAACGTGCACGCCAGGTACAGGCGGTCAGCTGAGTTCAGCCCGCAGCGCGCAGGTTACAGGAGGGCTCGAAGGCGTCGAGCTCGGCTTCGACGGCTTCGATGATCCGTTCGACATCGGCAGCGGGCATCAGCGTGGCACAGGGGATGCCGGCGATGGCCAGCAGGGTCTCGCCGGTGGCCCGGTCAAACAGGCGGGCGACCATGCTGCGCGGGGCATCCATGCTGGCCTCGAAGCCCAGCGGATGAAAATACCAGCGCATCACCTGGCAGGCGTTGGGAAACGTCAGTTTGTTCATTCCGGCCTCCTTGTAGCGATGAACAACAGGGTGAGCGGATCAAGGTGAGCTTGAGGTCCTGGTGACCGTTCGGGAAACCTAAACATAGCACCGCTGGCGTCAATGTCCGCCCGTAGCGATGACAGTTTTCCGATTCTTTGAAGCACGTCTCTGCCGCCTCCGAAGCGCCTGTGTACAAAGGCTGAAACGGCAAACGTTTGCCCGCAACATTTCACCGTTGCTGGCAGTGCCGCTCTGCTATTTTTACCGGCAGTCGGCTGGGATGCTTGCCTGGGATTTTCAGACCAATGGCGCCCCAGGTTCGGTCAAGGAGACTGCCATGCGTTATTCAACGCTCACCCAACGTATCGCCGGTGACGGTGCTGCTGCCTGGAACATCCACTACCGTGCGCTGGAATTGCAGGAGCAGGGGCGCGAGATCTTCCTGCTGTCGATCGGCGATCCGGATTTCGACACCCCGCAACCTGTTGTCCAGGCCGCCATTGACAGCCTGCGTGCAGGCCGCACGCATTATTCCGATGTGCGTGGCAGCCTGGGCTTGCGGCAGGCAATCGCCCGCCGTCATACCCGCCAGAGTGGCCAGCCGCTGGTTCCGGTAGAGGTGGTGGTACTGGCCGGTGCGCAATGTGCGCTGTATGGCGTGGCGCAGTGCCTGCTCGATGCGGGTGACGAAGTGATCGTCGCCGAGCCGATGTACGTCACGTACGAGGCCGTGTTCGGCGCGTGCGCCGCCAAGGTGGTAGCGGTGCCCGTGCGTCCCGAACAGGGTTTTCGCGTTGATCCGGCCGATGTCGCTGCGCGCGTCACGCCGCGCACCCGCGCACTGCTGTTGAACAGCCCGCACAATCCGTCGGGTGCCAGCCTGTCCGCACGCACCTGGGAGCGCCTGGCGCAGGTCTGCATCGAGCACGACCTGTGGCTGATTTCCGACGAGGTCTACAGCGAGCTGCTGTATGAAGGCGAACACTTCAGCCCGGCCAGCCTGCCAGGCATGGCCGCACGTTGCGCGACGATCAACAGCCTGTCCAAGTCTCATGCGATGTCGGGGTGGCGCGTCGGCTGGGTCATTGCTCCGCAGACCTTGTGCGACCACCTCAGCAACCTTGCGTTGTGCATGCTCTACGGGCTACCGGACTTCATTCTCGACGCTGCACAAGTGGCCCTGGAGCAGGACCTGCCGCAGCTGGGGCAGATGCGCGATACCTACCGTGAACGGCGTGACCGGGTCTGTGCCAGCCTCGCCGGTTGCCCCGGCATCAGCGTGCACAAACCCGACGGCGGCATGTTCGTGATGATCGATATCCGCGCCACCGGCTTGGGCGCCCAGGCGTTTGCCGAGCGCTTGCTGGAGGAACATGGGGTGGCGGTGCTCGCCGGCGATGCCTTCGGCCCCAGTGCTGCGGGGCACTTGCGTGTTGGCCTGGTGCTGGACAGTGAGCGCCTGGAACAGGCCTGCCAGCGCATCGCGCGCTGCGCGGTGCAGGTGCTGGAGAGCCGGCCTTCAGTTGATCAGCGTGGCGGCCATATTGATGGTGAAACCCAGAATCGCAGTATTGAAGACAAAACCTACCAGTGAATGGGCCAGCACCACCCGGCGCATTTCGCGCCCGGCGACACCGACATCCGAGGTTTGCACGGCAACGCTGAGGGTGAAGGAGAAGTAATGGAAGTCCCAGTAGTCCGGGTGGCGTTCGCCGTCGCTGAAGCGCAGCAGCGGCGTGTGCTCCCGGGCGGTGTAGAACAGGTGGGCGTAGTGCAGGCTGAAGATGGTCCCGACCAGCAACCAGGAGCCGGCGACGGTGAAGCCGGTGAAGGTCAGTTGCAGCGCAGTCGGCCCATCCGCGAGCTTGGCACCGGCTACCAGTTGCAAGATTACCGCAGCCAGGCTGGCGATCGCCGCGATACTGACGGTGAACAGGACCAGGCCGGCGTTCTCATCCTCGATGCTTGCAACCTTGCGGACTTTTTCTGCACTGGCACCCAGGGTCAGCCACAGGATCAGCACCAGGTAGAGCCATACGCCGGTATTCCAGCCGATCAGCACGTGCTCGACCCAGCTGCTGGCAGGCAGCAGCCAGCCACTCAAAACACCGACGAGGGCGGCGATGGTCAGGCGTGGGTGGCTGCGGGTCAGTCGATGAAAAGCCATGTTGCCTCGGAATCAAAGGGTCTTGGGCAACTGTAGCGTTAAAGCGCCGCGCCGGGCACCTTGTGCATGGCCATGATATTGCCCTCAGTCGATTCCAAGGGAACGGATGAGGTACCATTGGCCTACGTGCCACGTATAAATAGCTTACCCATCAATGACCTGGCCATGATGTGGGGCATTTGCACGCGTGGCATTCAGGGTCAACATGACGCAATGCGGTCATCTTGGCCTCAGCTCAGCTTTACAGGATTTCCGGTTTGTCTGATTCACTGCAAAACCCCTTGTTGCAATACCTTTCCCGCCTGGCGCCGTCCAGCCAGCTGACCATGAAGTACATCCTCCAGGATGCGGCTGACCGTTTGGGCTTCGAGGATTGCGACATCAGCGATGTGCCTTGGCACCAGCTTGAACCCGGCCATGTCACGGCGCTGGTAGCGGCGTTGCGCGCCGATGGTTATGCCCCCAACACCTCCTCGCTGTATGTCAATGCGGTGCGCGGAGTGATGAACGAGGCTTGGCGGTCAGGGCTGATCAGCCAGGATCAGCTACTACGCATCCGCACGGTCAAACCGAGCCAGGGCACGCGCCTGCCCAGCGGGCGCAACCTCAAGCGCAGCCTGATCCGTGAACTGATGGACGCCTGCGCTGCCGATCCGCGGCCCCAGGGCCTGCGGGACGCCGCCGTGATCGCCTTGCTCTACGGCACCGGCATGCGCAAATCCGAATCGGTCAACATCGACCTCACCCAGGTCGACTTCAGCGAACGCAGCCTGCAGGTGCTGGGCAAGGGCAACAAGCAACTGATCAAGTACGCCCCGACCTGGGCGTTCGACAAACTCAATGCCTGGCTGGCCTTTCGTCGTGAACAGCTGCCCGAAGGCCAGGCTGATGATGACTTCCTGTTCAACCGCATCCGCCGTGGCAGCCACATCACCCGCGAGCGCATCACCAAGCATGCGATCTACTACATTGCCCGCCAGCGGGGCACCCAGGTTGGGGTAAAAATCATGCCCCACGATTTCCGACGGTCCTTCATCACCCGCGTGATCGAAGAACATGACCTGTCGATTGCGCAAAAACTGGCGCATCACACCAACATCCAGACCACCGCCAACTATGACATGCGTGACGACAACGAGCGGCGCCGCGCAGTGGACCGGTACGACTACTAGGTGCTCCCCCCCTCACCGGGGAGGGGCGCTGTCGGGTAGCAACTCTGTATCTTGATAACCCGAAGCTCTGCTGCACTCGAGCGAAGATTATCAACCTACTCGTTCAGGGTTCTTGCCATGCCTATGAAGGCTTACCGTCCCCGTCGCGATGATTTTCGACGGTTCTATACCATCGGTACACGCTGGGGTGACCATGACTCTTACGGTCATGTGCAGAACGTCGTCTACTACTCGTTCTTCGACTCGGCGATCAGTCATTTCCTGGTGGAGCAGGGCACACTGGATATCGACAACAGCCCGGTCATCGGACTGATTGTCGAATCAAGCTGCACCTTCTTCTCACCGATCACCTTTCCCGAGCAGGTGACCGTGGGCCTGCGCATCGCCCACCTGGGTACCAGCAGTGCCCGTTACGAGCTGGGGATCTTCCGCAATGACGAGACCGAAGTGTCGGCGTTGGGTTACGTGGTGTATGTGTACGTGGATCGGGCGAGCAACAAGCCGGTGGCTATTCCGGAGTTGGTGCGCGATGAATTGCGGACATTGACCGACTGACTGCGGTTCTCACAGGGTTATGCGGCTATTTGTAGGAGCGGATTTATCCGCGATGGGTCGCAGCGCGGCCCCAAAAATTGGGACTGCGCTGCAGTCCATCGCGGATGAATCCGCTCCTACAGTTCCCAGCGTTCAAGCAGCATCCAGGCCCATCTGCCAGAAGTCCGCTTCCAGCCGCGAAGCCTGGGCGAACAGCTTGACCAATTCCTCGAAGCGTCGCTCGGTCATCGCCCGCGAGGCCAGGTCATCCAGGTGCGCCCGGGCCGCCGTGGCGACACCTTGATAGCCAGCTCCGGCATACTCACCGATCCAGTCCCGATACGGATGCTCCGCCAGTGCATCGATGCCATCGGGGGTCAGATTACGGCCAATTTCCGCGTAACCGATGACACAAGGCGCCAGCGCCACATGCAAGTCGAGCAGGTCACCGGCCGCACCGCAGTCCAGGACGAAACGGGTGTAAGCAACGGTAGACTGATGTTCCGGCGTTGCGGCGAGGTCCTCGGGCGACAACCCCCAACGTTGGCAAAGACGCACATGCAGCTCGGTTTCATCGAGAATCGCCGCCAGCCCGGCCTGAGCGGCGCGAATATCGGCGAGCGTGCGGCTCTTGTAAGCGGCCAGCGCCCATGAGCGGGCGAACTGGATCAGGAACAGGTAATCCTGTACCAGGTACTTGCGAAAGGCCGGTTGGGCCAGGGTGCCGGCGCCCATCTGCCGCACGAAGTCGTGGTCGACGTAGCTGTTCCAGTCGGTAGCGGCTGCCTGTTTCAGGCGGTCAAAGATGTCCATGGCTTATCCCTTGAGGTCGTAGGCGGCGTCGAAGAAGGCGTGCTCAAGAGCAACCGCGCGCAGGAAGAAATCGCTGCTGACCTGCGCCTCCGCCGGTCCCACCCGATCCAGCTCGGCGCGCAGAAACGCGACGAAACTCTGGAAATCCGGGTTGTCGTGCAGGGTGATCCACTCGGCATGCTCGAAACGTGGCGGC
This sequence comes from Pseudomonas sp., assembly GCA_036643775.1. Classification (GTDB taxonomy): domain Bacteria; phylum Pseudomonadota; class Gammaproteobacteria; order Pseudomonadales; family Pseudomonadaceae; genus Aquipseudomonas. Next base: position 58,837 of record JAVXRI010000012.1, read on the forward strand.
AGTTGCTTTGGCGCACGCAGGGCCCAGTCCAGGTACAGGCCTTCGGCGACGTTGAGCACTGCTAGCGCCGCGGCATAGGAACGGGTAGCGGCCGCTTCACGCATGATCGCCTTGAAACCTGCGGTCGGCACGGAGTCGGGGGCGTCCTGGCGCTGTGCCTCGGTGACCCCGAGGGCCTCGAAGGCACGCAGGAAATAGGTGTTCTCATCGCTGGAAATCATCCCGGCAAAGCGGCCGAAGCGCAGACGCGCCTCGAACGTATCGGCGGTGGCGATGGCCGCGCCCAGCAGGGTCAGGAAGCTGTCGAGAAACGGTGGTCCTGGATCAGGTAATTGATCAGCACCGCATCGTCCAGCGTGCCGTCGAGCAGTTCGTTGACGAAGCGGTGCTCGATCGATTGCGTCCAGCTTGGCTCGCTCTGACGGCGAAGGGTATCGGTGAAGCGTTCGGTCATCGTGCTGTCCTCAAGAATGGCGACAGCGAGACCGGGTAAATCTGACATGGGCGGCCTCGCAGTGAGACCGGCAAAAAGGCAGGTTGGCAATTCCCATCCCTTCGCCGGCATGATCCGGATCAGGTTCGAAGGGTCACCGCGCTGCAGTTGTCAGCGGTTTCTCAGCCCGTTGCCGGGCTCCCCTTGGTGGCCAAATCTATACAGCAAGCGGGCCGGATTGTCACGTTGGCTGCTAGTGAATGCTCGACGCCAACTCGAAGATCGGCATGTACATGAGGATCACGATCAGGCCGATCAACAGGCCGATGAAGGTCATCAGCAAGGGTTCGAACAGGCGCACGAACCACTCGATCCAGCGGCTGATTTCTTCGTCGTAGAAGTCGGCGCTGCGCTCCATCATCTGCCCGAGATTGCCCGACTGCTCGCCGGCGCGCAGCAAGCGCAGGGACACTGGCGTCACCAGTTGCCCGGCCTCCAGCGCTGCTGACAAGGACAGCCCTTCACGCACCCGCTCACAGGCATGTTCCAGGCGCTGCTTGGCGGCAACGCCGAGCAGGCCGCGGGCCATTTCCATCGCGGTGAGGATCGGGATGCCGCCTTGCAGCAGAATGCCCAGCGAGCGGTAGAAGCGCGCCAGCTCATACATCACCAGGCGCCGGTGCAGGGCGGGCAGGCGTTCCAGCTGGCGGTTCAGCCAGCGCCGCACCCGCGGGTCGCGGCGCAGTACGAACAGGCTCGCCATCAGCCCGAGAAAACCCAGGCCCATCGGCGCCTGGTGGGCATGCAGGAACATCCCGGCCTGCATCAGCCAGCGCGACAGCCAGGGCAGCTCGGTGCCCAGGCCCTCGAACACCAGGCTGAAGCGCGGCACCACATAGCCCATCAGGAACAGCACCACGCCACCGCCGACCAGCAACAGCAGCAACGGGTAGATCGAAGCGCTGACGATCTTCTGCCGCACTTCGTCCATGCGCTGGCGGTAGGCAACATAGCGTCCCAGCGCATCGCCGAGGGCGCCGGTTTTCTCGCTGGATTGCACCAGGGCGATGTACAGCGGGGGAAATACACTGGGCAACTGACCCAAGGCCTGGGAGAAGGATTTGCCTTCATACAGCAGGCGCACCAACTCACCGAGGGTCTTGCGGGCCTGTGGTGCCGACTCTTTCTCCGCCAGGCTTTCCAGCGCGTCAATCAGCGGCAGGCCGGCATTGAGCAGGGTGGTCAGTTCCTGGCTGAACAGCACCAGGTCGAAGGTTTCGCCGCGGCGCCAGCGCAACGTGGCGAAGCGCTGACAGTTACGCACGCTGACCACCCGCAAGCCTTGTTGCTCGGCTTGCAGGCGGGCTTGTCCGGCGTCCTGAGCGTCCAGCGTGAGCTGGACTACCCCGGATTTCCCCAGTGCCTTGAGCTCGTAGCGCATGTGCTGATCCTCTGCTTACTGCCAGCTGGTGACCTCAGCGTTTTCACCTTCGCCGCCGGGCTGGCCGTCCTTGCCCATGGAGAGCAGGTCGTATTCGCCGTTTTCACCGGGTTGGCGGTAGATGTAATTGCGTCCCCAAGGGTCCTGGGGGACTTTTTTCTGCAGGTAGGGGCCAGACCAGCGGGTCTCGTCACTGGGGGCCGTGATCAACGCCTGCAGCCCTTGCTCAGAGTTGGGGTAATGCCCCACCTCCAGGCGATACAGGTCTAGGGCCTTACTCAAGCCTTCGATCTGCGCGCGGGCCACCTTGGCCTCCGAGCGTCCCAACTGGCTGAAGTACTTGGGTGCGACGATGCCGGCGAGCAGCCCCAGTACCACCAACACCACCAGCAGTTCGAGCAGGGTGAACCCCTGTTGTGAGCGTTTTTTTTTGTTCATGCCAAGGTCCTCCATTGTGCGCCTGCAAGGGCTTATGCAATTGCCGTGCGCGTCTGCGCCGAGCCTTTGCGCCACGGGCCTGGCAAGGCGGCACAGTGCTTGCGTCAGTAGCCCAAAGCCTCGGCAATCGGGGCATATGCCCCACTTTTCGGGGAACGCAACGGGGAGGGCGGCACCATGCGCTGGCTCACTGCAGGATTGTTTGTCTGGCTGACCTGGACCCATCCGGTCCAGGCCGATGTGTACATCTCTATCAAGGCCGATGGCAGCTATGTGCTGTCCAACGTTCACCGACCGGGCCGCACCTATCAACGGGTTGTCAGTGAGCCAGGGGCGAGCCTGGCCAGCAGCGGCCAGGCGCAGCTGATCACCGGCATGCCCTATGCCGAGCTGGTGGCGGCGGCAGCCGAAGCCAACGACGTGCCTGCCGCGCTGCTGCATGCGGTGATCCAGGCCGAGTCTCGTTACGACCCCAATGCCCGCTCGGCCAGCGGCGCGGTCGGCCTGATGCAACTGATGCCCGATACCGCGCGGGAACTGGGGGTCAAGAACTCGCTGGACCCGGCCTCGAATCTTCAGGGCGGCGCGCGCTACCTCAAACGCATGCTCACGCTGTTCGACAACGACATCACCCTGGCCGTGGCCGCTTATAACGCTGGCCCCGATGCGGTGATGCGCCGCGGCCGGGTCGTACCGCCCTATGCCGAAACCCAGCGTTATGTGCCGAAAGTGTTGCGCCAGTACCGGCGCTTGCAGGGGCTGGCGATGGATGCGCCGTTGTGAACTGGTGGGAGCAACTGTCTTGTAGGAGCGGATTTATCCGCGATGGGTCGCAACGCGGCCCCAAAAGATGGGACTGCTGCGCAGTCCATCGCGGATAAATCCGCTCCTACAGGCTGAACTGCCCGCTCCCACCCACCCACAGAGGTACCCCCGAATAGTGGGGAATACCGGGGAATAACCCCCAATTGAGATTCATTCAGTATTCCAAGTGACTGAAAAACAACAATAAAAAACAATGGCATGAGGCTTGCTCAAGCCTTTCCAGAGTCCACTTGCACCACCAGAGGCACGCCATGATGACTCCGATCAAAGGCTCCGTCCTGACTTCACTGCTGATCGCCGCCGCCACGTTTGGCTGGCAGACCGTCAGCGAAGCCGCCGTGCGCTGCGAGCGCAACCTGGTGGCCAACGTGGTGGCGCTTGATCAGCCACTGATGTTCAACCGCCTCGGCGCGCAGAATGCCAACGGCATGATGTTCGCCCTGCGCCGCGACGTGGTTGATGTAAACCAGGTGTCGCTGGACAAGGGCGGGGCGGCAGTGCCAGGCAAAGTCACCCTGCGCCCGGACAAGCGCCCGCGGCCGATTGTGTTGCGGGTTGCGGCCGGTGACTGCCTGACCGTGAACCTGCAGAACCTGTTGGCCTACCAGGCCAATCCGAACAAGCACGGCATCGATCACGAAGAAGAAAACGAAGGCGAAGAGAACGAAGCCGAAGAAAACGAAGGTGCTGAAGCTAATGAACCTGATGGCGACGAAAGCTTTGTAGTCGATGACCAGGTTACCGACCGCCATGTCGGCTTTCAGGTCAACGGCATGCAGGCGGTCAACAGCATCGCCGATATCGCAGCCAACAGCGGCCGTAACGGCAACTTTCTGATCGCTCCCGGTGGCAGCCGAACCTACACTCTTTATGCCGAACGCGAAGGCGCGTTTGCTGCCACCAGCCAGGGCGCAACCTTCGGCGGCCAGGGCGCTGCCGGTAACGTTTCCAACGGCCTGTTCGGCCAGGTGGTGGTACTGCCGAAATATGCCCGCACCTACCGCAACACCCTGACCGAAGAAGAAATGCGTCTGAGTACCACCGGGCGCGCGCCCACCGGCCAGCCAATCGTCGATTACCAGGCACGCTACCCACAACGCGAGCCCTGGATCCGTGAAGGCAAGGCCGGTTCACCGATCATTGCCATGGTCGATGGCAACGAGATCATCTCCAGTGAAACCGACGCTGTGGTCATGGGTCCCAATACCGACGGCAGCTTCCCGCCTTCGACCTATCCGCTGGAAAGCATCGGCAAGCGTAACCCGGCGATACCCAACCGGCTGGAACCGTTCCGCGACTTTGCCGCGCAGTTCACCGACGAGGCCGCAGCCACCCAGGCTTTCCCCGGTTACTGGGCTGACCCGGTAATGGGGCATGTACTGGAACCGACCCGTGACTCGTTCATGATCAACTATGGCTCAGGCGGTATGGGCGCTGAAGTGGTGGCCAACCGCTTGGGCGTGGGACCGATGCATGATTGCCTGTCCTGCGCCTATGAAGAATTCTTCCTCAGCTCGCACACCGTCGGCGACGTGGCCATGCTGGTGGATGTGCCGGCCAACGTCGGTCTTGAAAACATTCGCCCGGGTCAGACGCCGAACGCCGATCAGGTCGGGGTCAAGGCCACCATGGCGCTGTTCCCGGCTGAACCTGCCAACGTCAACCACAGCTACATTGGTGACTTCGTAAAATTCCGCAATACCCACAACGGCCACGAGCAGCACATCTTCCACCTGCACGGGCACCAGTGGCTGTTCAACCCCAATGACGACAACTCCGACTATGTCGATGCCCAGGGCATTGGCCCAGGTGTCGGTTACACCTACGAAATCGCTAACGGCGGTTCGGGCAACCGTAACCGGGTAGCCGGCGATGCGATCTATCACTGTCACTTCTACCCGCACTTTGCCCAAGGTATGTGGAGCATGTGGCGGGTACATGACGTGTTCGAAGAGGGCACCCGCCTGGAAGTCTCGGCCCAAGGTCAAGATGGCTACCACAGCGAGCCGTATGCCCTGCGCAGTGGCAAACCGGCTGCTGGTGCACGTGCCTTGCCGGATGGCGAAATCATCGCCGGTACGCCGATTCCTGCGGTTGTCCCGCTGCCAGGCAAGGCCATGGCGCCGATGCCCGGCAAAGTCGCGGTCATTCCGAAACTGGCTGAAACGCTGGTCGCCGAGAACGATGACCATGCCGACGAGCAAGAAGGTGATGATGATTCCGGTCATCACGATGCCGCGCCTCGGGCGGTCGGTTCGCTGGTGCTGGTTGACCGCAGCGATGCCAACCGCAACGCCGACGGCAGCCTGAAAAACCCTGGCTATCCGTTCTGGATTGGCGGCATGGAAAGCACCGTTGGCCAACGTCCGCCAACCCCACCCCTGGACATGCTTGACCCGGCCAAGGCGCAACAGCTGAAAAATACCGGCAATGCGCTGTGGGCCAACCTTGACCCGGCCCAGGTCGGCGGCTGGGACGGTGGCTTGCCACGCCATGCACTCGACGGGATCTCCGCAGGTGGCGAAGCCGATGTGACCACTACCGCACTGGACTTCACCAAGCAAATCACCAAGGCCAAAGCGGTGTTCCTGCCGGAAGAGGGCACGGATGTCGAACAGGCCGCGATGAGCTTTCACTCCAAACTTGAGCATCCAAGCTATGCGGTGCTGCCGGGCAACCAGACGGTGGCGCGCAACTTCCGCACCAACGGCGCGGCTCCCACTGCCGGCGCGCCGTTCTTCGAACCGTGCATGGACGACCGCGCCAAGCGCCTTACCCTGGCTTCCGGCGTCGGTGAGTTCAACAGCGGTGAGCGCCTGGACGGCATGAGCTTCACCGGATCTTCGACCTTCACCGCCGACCGTCCACGTATCTACAAAGGTGCCAACATCCAGTTCGACGCGGTGTACAACAAGGTCGGTTACCACTTCCCGCAGGCCCGCATCATCGCCCTCTGGGAAGACGTCTGGCCGGTGATCAACAAGCAGCGCCCACCGGAGCCCCTGGTGATGCGCATGAACACTTTCGACTGCACGATGTACCAGCACACCAACCTGATCCCTTCCTTCTACGAGATGGACGACTATCAGGTGCGCACCCCGACCGACGTGATCGGTCAGCACATTCACCTGCCAAAATGGGACTTGACCGCCGCCGACGGCTCGGCCAACGGCTGGAACTATGAAGACGGCATTCTCTCGCCCGGTACCGTGGTCGAGCGTATCCATGCCATTCGCGAGTACAACAAATGCACCAGCGGCGATCCGCGTGAAGGCAGCGCCGAGTGCCCGGTCGCCAAGGCGCATCCGTTCTTCGGCCGCTTCGGCCGCGCCGACTGGATGGGCGCCCGTACCGCCATGCAGCGCTGGTTCGCCGACCCTGTGGTCAACGTACATAACGTCGACCGTGGTCTGGGCACCATCTTTACCCACGACCACCTTGGCCCATCGACGCACCAGCAACTGGGTTTGTACGCCACCGTACTGGCCGAGCCTGCCGGTTCGACCTGGTACCACGCTGAAACCGGCGAGCAGTTGTACAACCCGGCGTTGCGTGAAGATGGCGGGCCGACCTCATGGCAGGCCGTGGTCAAGACCGGCGACCACGACGGCGACGGTCGCAACGACAGCTACCGTGAGTTCTTCCTCGAGTACAGCGACTTCCAGCATGCCTACGAGGCCGGGGTGTATGTCGGCGCCGGTCCTGACGGTATTCCCAACGCCCAGGCGTTCCCGGCAACCGCTGACAGCTTCCGCTACGCGATCAACCCGCCTGTGCGGCAGAAGGCCTCGAACCTGCTCGAAGCGGTGGTGGAATCCCGTGGTGGCCTGTTCCCGGGTTGCCCATCGCGGCCATGCCCGCAAGCCATCTCGGTGGATGACCCAGGCATGTTCGTCGTCAACTACCGCAACGAGCCGTTGGCGCTGCGGGTCTATGACCCCAACAAGGTTGCACCGGACGGTAAACGCGGCATGCAGGCCGACGGCCTGGGCGGTGACCTCGCGTACGCCATGCAGAGCCGTACCGACCGTGCCATCCCGGCCATGAACCTGTCGCCGGCGGCCATCACTTCGGCAGTCGGGCCTACCGGCGGCACCACCCTGTTCCCGCCGCACATCAACAAGGGTGGGGCGGAGCCGGGTGACCCGTTCACCCCGATGCTGCGCACCTACTCGGGCGACAACGTGCGGCTGCGCATGCATGCCGGTGGCCATGAAGAGGAACACAACGTGACGCTGCACGGCGTCAAGTGGTTGCAGAACGGCTCGGGCTTCGGCAATAGCTCCAACTCGGGGTGGAAAGCCTCGCAGATGGTGGGTATCTCCGAACAACTGGGCTTCATGGCACCGGTGTCGATGATCTCCAGCTCGTCGTCGCCCAATGGTGACTACCTGTACTCACTGGATGCCGCTCATGAAGGCTACTGGAACGGGATCTGGGGGGTAATGCGCAACTACACCAACAGCCGCAGCGACCTGTTCGCGCTGCCGAACAACCCGTTGCCGATGGCTGCGCGCAACACCGTGGCGTTCGACGGCATCTGCCCGCGCTTCACCACCAACGCCAACGGCATTGGTACCCGGCCGACCGTGCAACGCAGCTATGAAATAGTGGCGGCGCTGGCCAACGATATCCTTGGCAATCCACTGGGGGTCAGCATCAACGATCCAAGCGGTGTCGGTCAGCACGTGGGCGGCCCGTTGAAGGCCAACGGCGGCACTCTGGTCTACAACAGCCGGCGTACCAGCATCCCGCAGGTAACGGTGACCGACCCCGAAGATGGTGAAACCTTCACCATCGGTGGTCACAGCGGGCCGCTGCATGACCCGACCGCGATCCTCTATGTGCGCAAGGCCGATCTTGACCCGATCTCCGGCAGGCTCAAACCTGGTGTGCCGATTGAACCGCTGGTACTGCGCGCCGCTGCTGGTGAGTGCCTCAAGGTCACCCTGGAAAACCGCCTGCCGATGGTGATGCCGGACCTGCCGAGCACCGCCGTGATGCAGAACGTGGTCAAGCGTGACCGTCAGGGCAGCGAGGGCTCCACCGCCTTCAACAACAACTTGATGCGGCCTTCCAGCCACGTCGGCCTGCACACTCAACTGCTGTCCTACGACATCACCAAGTCGGACGGTGTCAACGTCGGCCAGAACCCCGTGCAGACCGTGCCGCCACGTACCGGCAGCAGCGGTGCCTATCCGAGCAAGGTGTACCAGTACTACGCCGGGCACCTGGAGCGTGAAGGCAAACCGGTGATGCAGATGGGGCGTTCGGTGGACAACATCAACACCACCGCCATCGAGTTCGGTGGGCTCAATATCACCCCGGCGGATGTCATCAAACAGGGGCAGAAAGGCCTGATCGGTGGCATGAGTATCCTGCCGCAGACCGCCACCTGGACCGAAGACACTGCCAGCCGCGCCTCGGCTACCGTGCAAGTGCCCGGGCAGCCGGCGTACCGCGACTTCGCCACCCTCTGGCAGCGCGCGCTGAACATGCGCTGGGCGGATGGGCGGCCGGTGGAAGGCATTGCCACTGAAGGCAACGGTGTGCCGGGTGATCCGAAAGACAACTCGAACATGGCCATCAACTACAAGACCGAGCCGCTGTGGTTCCGCTTCGGCCTGGCCCCGGATGCGCCTTTCGGGCATGCCGATGGCAACGGCTGGGCGGATGTTCCCAACGCCCACATGGCCTACAGCAACGCCCTGGTGGGCAGCGATCCGCAAACTCCGGTGCTGTGGGCAAGGCCGGGCCAGCCGTTCCGTAACCATGTGCTGATGCCTACCGGTGGCAGCCGCGGCATTACGTATCAGCTCGATGGGCACCTGTGGCCGCTGCATAACTACCAGGCTGAGAAGTCCGACATCAGCGGCTACCCTTTGAATCTGCCGGGTATCGGTTCGGTGCGCTTCGGCTTCAACCCGCAGGCGATGTTCATCGGTGCTCAGGAAAGCGTGCTGCCCGCTGCGCATTTCAGTTTCATGGTGCCCAGCGCCGGGGGCAGTAACGCGGTACCCGGCGATTACCTGTTCCGCGACTATGCCGCCTACGGCAACGCCTCGGGACTGTGGGGGCTGCTGCGGGTAACCGAAGAAACACCGCCGACTACACCGCCAGCGCAGTAACGGGAAGGGGGAGAGGTCATGAACAAGAAAAATCGACCGTTGTACCTGGGCCTGATGGCAGGTTTTATTCTGATGGGCCTGGGTATCAGCTACGAGAGCCTGTGGTGCGACCCACGCAGCGAACTGGCTGAAAGCGCAAGCGATCCGCAGGCGCTGCACCGGCTCAGCCGCGACGGCGTCACTGTCGAGTTCGAAGCCCGGCCGCTGGGCAGCGATGGCGTACTGACGGAGGGGGCGTTTGCCAGCGTGCGCTTCAAAATCACCGACCAGAACAGCGGCCAGCCACTGTCGGGCGTGTCGCCCGGTGCCTGGCTGGACCCGGCCCTGACCGGTGACGCCGCCAAGGACCGTAACAAGAGCTGCAAGGCACGGGTGGCGCTGTTTCTCAAAAGCAGTATCGGCGCCCGTCCATTGCTGGACCTGAACAGCTACTTCCTGCTGGTACTGAACAAGGATGCCAGCTTGACCGTGATCGATCCGTCGGTCTCGGTCGGCGGGGTGACCAGTACCCTGGCCCGCATCGAACTGCCTGGCGTGCCCATGGACTGGGCAGCCAGCAGCGACGACAAACAGGTGTTCGTGTCCATCCCCGAGCGCGATGAAGTGGCGCTGATCGACACCGAGACCTTCCAGCGCGTCGGCACCATTGCGGCTGGCAAGCAGCCGCTGCGGGTTGCCATGCAGCCAGACCAGCGCCTGCTGTGGGTCGGCAACAACTCAAGTGATCCGGCGTCCAGTGGCGTCACGGTGATCGATGTGCCCAGCCGCAAGAACATGAAGTTCTTTGCCACCGGCACCGGCCATCACGAAATCGCTTTCAGCGCCGACTCGCGTTATGCCTTTGTCAGCAACCGCGACAGCGGCACCCTGAGTGTGATCGATGGTAGCGAGATGCGCCTGGTCAAGACCGTCAAGGTCGGCTCGCATCCACTGTCGGTGGCCTATTCGGCGCTGTCCCAGGCGGTCTATGTAGCCGACGGGCGCGACGGCAGCATCAGTGTCATCGATGCACGCAGCCATGAACTGCGCCACTGGATCGAGGGCAAGCAGGGCCTGGGGCCGATGCGCTTCAGCCGCGACGGGCGCTTCGGTATCGTCCTCAATACCCTGGAAAGCCAGGCACTGGTGATCGATGCCAGTACCGATCAGCTGATCCACACCTTGCCGGTGGCCGCCGAACCCTACCAGCTGACCTTCACCAAGGCCTATGCCTATATCCGTGGCCTGGCTTCACCAAAGGTCACCATGATCAATCTGAGCAGCCTCGGTGAGGGGCGCCAACCGATCGTCCAGGGTTTTGAAGCCGGCGCTGCCGCACCACGCCAGGCTGGCGACTTGCCGTTGGCCCAGGGCCTGACGGCAGCCCGCGATGAGAACTCGGTGTTCGTGGTCAATCCGGTGGACAACACCACCTATTTCTACGCCGAAGGCATGAACGCACCGATGTCCGGCTACGCCAACCGCGGCCACAATGCCCGCGCGGCGCTGGTGATCGATCGCAGCCTGCGGGAAGTGGCGCCGGGGGTGTACAGCTCGACGATAAAGCTACCCGCCGCCGGCACCTTCGACGTGGCCTTCCTGCTCAACCAGCCGCAGATCATCCACTGCTTCAGCACCGAGGTGGCCGCTTCGCCCACCGCACCGCACCGCCAGTTGCCGCAGATAGAGTTCATGCTCGACCCCACGGTGGTGGTGCAGGGTACCCCCTTTACTGCGCGCTTTCGCATCGTCGAAGGCAATGGCACCCCGCGCAATGGCATCAAGGACCTGAGCGTGCGCTACTTCCTTGCCCCGTCGTCCCGTGCGCGCGACAGCCGTGTGCATGAAGTTGGCAACGGCGTCTACGAAGCACCACTGGAGCTGGCCGAAGCCGGCGCCTGGTACCTGCATGTGCAGGCGCCGTCTCTGGGCAGCGCTTTTGCCGAGAAAAACTACACCAGCCTGCGGGTGCTCCCCGCCGCGGCTCAACAAGCGTCCGACTCGGGTTCAAGGAGTGTGCGATGAAAATGCTTGATCGCTGCAGACTGTTCAGCCTCTGCCTGTTGGCCGTCAGTTGTAGTTTCGCCCAGGCCCATGGCGGTGTCGATCATGGTGGTCATGACGATCACAGTGGCCATACCGCACCCGCCGCCCACCAGGAAAAGACCTCGGTGCGCTTTGCCGATGTCCAGCTGCTGGACCAGAACGGCATGCCGGTACGCCTGGAAAAGGACCTGGTGTCTGATCGCCTGGTGGTCATGGGCTTTATCTACACCAGCTGCACCACGGTCTGTCCGGTGGTGTCCTCGATCATGGCCAAGGTGCAGAAGCAACTGGGCGGACGTGTCGGCGATGAAGTGCAACTGGTGTCGATCAGCGTTGACCCGCAGCGCGACGACTCCAAACGCCTGCAGGACTATGCCAAGGCTTTCCAGGTGGGGCCGGGCTGGAGCTGGCTGACCGGTTCACCCTACGCCGTCAACGAAACCCTCAAGGGCCTGGGCAGCTTCAGCGCCAACTTGAGTGAACATCCGCCACTGATCCTGGTGGGGGATGGCCGCAGCGGCAAATGGACACGCTTCTACGGCTTTACCGACCCCGCGTTGCTAGTCAGCGAAATTGATCGCCTCAGCGCCCGCCGGGTCCATGCCAAACACACGGCCATCGCCCAGGAGGTGCAACCATGAGCGCTGCTACTGCACGCAAGTCGGTCATGCGCGGTGTCGACTGGGTGGCATTGCTGGTGTGCCTGTGGATCCTCAGTTCGGTGGCGCTGGCGCACGAAGGGCACGCACCGCAGGCCAGCGCCGAGACTGGCGCCAACACTGCGGTAACACCCACTGCGGGTACCCACGATGCCCAGACCTATTTCACTGACAGCCTGGTACAAGACCAGAATGGTCGCAGCTTGCGCTTTTACAGCGATGTGCTGAAGGATCGGGTGGTACTGCTGAATGTCATCTTCACCAACTGCAGCGATGCCTGCCCGCTGATCACCCGCAAGTTGCGTGAGGTGCGTGAAGCGATGGGCGCAGAGCAGGCGAGTAAGGTCACGTTCATTTCCTTGAGCAGCGACCCTACCAACGACACCCCGCAAGTGCTCAAGGCATTCGCGGAAAAGCAGGGCGTTGACGGTCCCAACTGGCTGTTCCTTACCGGCGACAAGGCGCAGATGGACCTGGTGCTGATGCGTCTTGGCCACCTGATTCCCAGCCCCGAGCAGCATTCAACCCAGCTGATCGCCGGCGATGTGGCCAATAAACGCTGGAGCAAGATCCGCCCTGATGCACCGCCCGTGGCCATCGCCCAGCGTCTGCAGTTGTTGTCGCAACCCCTGGCCGGGCGATGAACATCATGACTACGGCGCTGCGTACCGGGGCTCTGCTGCTGATGCTGATCGCCAGCAACCTCGCGCAGGCACTGGAGCTGAATCCGGCGGAACTGGCGGGCAAACGTTTGTACCGCGAGGGGCTGTCGAGCAGTGATGCCCAGGTGTCGGCGCGGGTCGGTGCTGCCGACATGCTCGTGCCGGCCAGTGTCGTACCGTGTGGCAGTTGCCATGGCGCTGATGGTCTCGGACGGGCTGAGGGCGGTGTACGTCCTCCGGTGTTGAGCTGGCAACGGCTGGCGGCGGGGCAGGGCCTGCGCAAGGTCAATGGCCGGACCTATCCGGCCTATACCGAGTCCACTCTGGCCCGGGCGATTCAGGAAGGCCGCGACCCGGCCGGCAATCGTCTGGATCCGGCCATGCCGCGCTTTGTCCTGAGCATGGCCGACCAGCGCAACCTCAATGCGTATCTCAAACGCCTGGCCGATGACCGTGACCCCGGTCTGGAGGAACAGACCCTGCGCCTGGGTACCTTGCTGCCGGGCGAGGGCGCGCTGGCGGCTTCCGCACGGGTGGTGGCAGCAGTGCTTGAGGACCGCATTGCACAGCTCAACCGCCAAGGCGGCATCCATGGCCGGCAGTTGCAGTTGATCAACGTCGATCCAGGACCGGACGCGGCCAGTGCCGAACAGGCACTCACACAATTGCTCGAACAGGAACAGGTGTTCGCCTTGATCTCTCCGCTGGCGCCAGCCCTGGAGCCTATACTCGCCAGCCGCCTGGAGCAGGCGCGGGTGCCCTTGATCGGCGCGGCGCCTGCACTGTCCGCCAGTGCACAGATTTTTGATCCGCTACCAGGGCTGGATGATCAGTTGCTGAGCCTGGCCGACTATGCCCAGGCCAATCTGGCGCTGCAGCAAGCGGGTACACGGATTGTCTACGCCGACCCGCTTCAGGCCAGCCTGGCCCAACACCTTGAGCAACAACTGCAACGCCGCGGCTGGCGGGAGGTCAAGGCCCAAGCGCTGACTGAGGAGGCGGTAGAAGGCCAGTCGATTTTCTTCATGGGCCAGCCCGAGGACTTTGGCCGATTGCTCGCACAACTGCAGCAGGCCAACCGCACGCCCTATCTGTTTGCCGCTGCCAACCAGGTATCCAGCCAGTTGCCGCAAGTGCCCGATGCCTGGTCACGGCGGGTGTTCCTGGCCTATCCCTTCGTGCCGGATGACTGGACCGCAAGCGGGCGCCAGGCGCTGAGCGAGATGCGTGCGCGACAAGGCCTGGACGGGCGGCAGGGCGTATTGCAGGTCAGTGCCTGGTGCGCGGTGCAGTTGCTCGGCGACGCCCTCAAGCAGGCCGGGCGCGATGCCAGCCGCGAAAAATTCATCCAGGCGCTGGAAGGCCTGCACGATGTGCAGACCGGCCTCACGCCGCCATTGAGCTTTGGTCCAGGGCGCCGTCAAGGGCTGGCCGGAGCGCATGTGGTGACCCTGGAAATGCCCGGCCCAGTGTTTTATCCGGTGGCTGCCTATCGTCCTGTCGCTGAGGTGAATGCGCCATGAAGCTGCTCGCTTTGTTGTTGTGCCTGGTGGCTTTGCAGTTGCAGGCCCAGGAAGGACCACCCGCAGCCCAAGTCAATGGCGTGCCCATCAGTCAGCTGCGTCTGGAGCGCTATTTCGCCGATTATCTGCAAGCCGAGGGCAGGGCCCTGACCAGCATTCGTAATCCCAGTGTGTACAAGCGCCTGCGTGAGCAGGCGCTGAATGACCTGATCGACAAGGAGCTGCTCTGGCAGGAGGCCCAGCGCCAGGGGATCAAGGTCAGTGACAGTGAAGTCAACGCGCAGATCGATCAGTTGCGCCAGGCCCTGGGCACTGCCAAGAGCTTTGAGCAACGCCTGGCCGATGCTGGTTTTGACCGCGATAGTTTTGCCGACTACACCCGCCACGAAATGGCCGCCCAGCAAGTGTTCATGCAAGCTTCCCAAGTGCCGGAGCCAGCCCCGGCCGAGGTCCGCGCGTTCTACCAGGCCAACGCGAGTTCTTTGTCGCAGGCGCAGAACCAAACTGCGGACAGCTCTGTCGAAGATGAACAGGGGCTGGAACTGGCCAGGCGGGTACTCGTCGACCAGCAACAGGCGCAGGCACGCCATGCCTTGCTACAGCGTCTACGTGACGCCGGGCAGGTGCAGCGACTTGACTGACCACTCATCTGACCCCCAATGTTGGGGATATCAGTAGGGGCAAAACGCCAGCCGGCCCCCGGGATTGGGGGAGTGGCCTTGGCCCATTTGCGTCTATTCTTAAAGAATCAACGACATAGCACATTCAAAAGTACCGTCTCCGGTCTGGCACGAAGCATGCGTAAGCCTATACAAGGTCGCACTTCGCCAGGTCGGGAAACCGGATTCGTGGTGCTTCAAGGAGTCGACCTTGGTTAACACAGTATTGGTAGTCGATGACGAACAGACCCTTGCGGGCAATATCCAGGATTATCTGGTTCAGCAAGGCCTGGACGTCCATGTTGCCCACGACGGGACCAGTGCCATCGGTGAAGCCGAGCGCACCCAACCTGACGTGATAGTGCTCGATTACCGCTTGCCCGATATGGAGGGGTTTCAGGTACTGGAGACTGTACGCAAGAGCAGGAACTGTCATTTCGTGCTGATCACAGCCCACCCGACCGCCGAGGTCCGTGAGCGTGCCAACCAGCTGGGCGTCAGTCACATCCTGTTCAAGCCTTTTCCGCTGGCGGAACTGGCCCGTGCAGTCAACGACCTGATGGGCATCAAGCGCGAAGCCGGGAACCAGGGCAACACGGACACAGGGTTCGTCGAACGACGCCAGAGCAGGAGTGATAGTTTCCCCCTGCAGTTGTTCGACGGTAGTTGGGTCCTGGCAGATCGCCGACGTAATGGCGTGAGAAAGCCGGAACCCGACGACGACCAACTGCTCACCGGGGAGTAACGCGCGAGCAGACCTGAACATGGCTTGCCGCGCCCCGCGCTGGAGAGCAAGTCATGGAAACCGTGTCGCTCGCTGTTGTCACCACCCAGGAATGTGCCCCCGCACCCCTCGGTCGTGAGTTGCTGGTCCAGGCACGTGCCAGCGCCGAACAGAACGCCGAACGCCTTCTCGATACTCTCCAACGCCTCAGCAACCTGAACCCCGCCGATTTTGTTGCACGTCTGGGCGTCACCCTGCATTACCCGGTACTCGACAGCCAGACACTGTTCGCCGCCACCCCGTTGTTTGACCGGGTCAGCCTGGCCCAGTGCCTGAAGCGCGAATTCCTCTTCCTCGAACACGACGGCCAGGCCCTGGGTGTATTCGCCGATCCCTTCGACACCGCACGCCTGGCCTGGATCGATGAGTGCCTGCAAGGTGCGCCGCTGTACCTGGTCGAAGCCGCAGACCTGGCCGGCTTTCTGGCCCGCCACGAAGAAAGCTTTCACGCCGTCGATTCGCTGGAAAATGACAATGAGACGGTCAACGAGCTCGACACCCTGCAAAGCCTGTCGCTGGCCAGCATCAGCGAAGACCAGAGCCGGGTGGTCAAGCTGGTCAACTCGACGCTGTATGACGCCCTGAAAATGCACGCCAGCGATATTCACCTGGGGGTCACGGGCAATGGTCTGGTGATCAAGTACCGCATCGATGGTGTGCTCAACAGCATCAGCAAAGTCAGCGGCAGCGAATTCGCCGAGCAGGTGATTTCGCGGATCAAGGTCATGGCCGAGCTGGACATCGGCGAAAAGCGCGTACCTCAGGACGGCCGCTTCAAGATTGGCATCAGTGCCCGGCAGATCGACTTCCGCGTTTCGATCATGCCCAGCATCTTTGGTGAAGACGCGGTGCTGCGGGTCCTCGACAAACAGGACCTGGCCGACCGTGTCAGCGGCGTCCAACTGCAGGCGCTGGGCTTTGAAGACCAGACCTTGCGCAGCCTGCGCCGGCTGGCCAACGAGCCGTACGGCATGATCCTGGTCACCGGTCCCACCGGCAGCGGCAAGACCACCACCCTCTACGCCATGATCAGCGAGATCAACCACGGCGTGGACAAGATCATCACCATCGAAGACCCGGTTGAGTACCAGCTGCCCGGCGTGCTGCAGATTCCGGTCAACGAGAAGAAAGGCCTGACTTTCGCCCGCGGCCTGCGCTCGATCCTGCGTCACGACCCGGACAAGATCATGGTCGGTGAGATCCGTGACCCGGACACCGCGCAGATCGCCGTGCAGTCGGCACTGACCGGGCACCTGGTGTTCACCACCATCCACGCCAACAACGTGTTCGATGTGATCGGCCGCTTCAGTCAGATGCAGGTCGACCCCTACAGCTTTGTTTCCGCCCTCAATGCGGTGCTGGCCCAGCGCCTGATTCGCCTGGTCTGCCCGCACTGCGCCAGCCCACATCAACCCAGTGACGAAGAGCTCAGCGTTTCCGGCCTGGAAGCGGGGCAGGTGGGGCATTACCGGTTTGTTCACGGCAGTGGTTGCGGCCAGTGCCGTGGCAGCGGTTATCGCGGACGTACGGCGATCGCCGAACTGCTGCACCTGGACGACGAGCTGCGGCAAATGATCGTCGAACGCCGGCCCCTGGCCCAGATCAGGGCCCTGGCCTGTCAACGCGGCCTGCGCCTGCTGCGCAGTTCGGCACTGGAACTGGTGCGCGATGGCCGGACCACCCTGGAGGAGATCAATCGTGTCACATTTGTCGCCTGATCGTTTTATCGCCGTGCTCGGCGCCCAGGGTGTAGGCCTGTGCCAGCGCCTGGGACAGGAACAACAGTGGCTGGGCAGCCTGGGCTTCATCGCCGAGCGCAGCCAGGCCACCACCCTGGCCCTGGACACGTTGCACAGCCTGCTGGCTGAACAGCGCTGCAAGGGCGCCGAACTGCAACTGTTGCTGTCGGCGCATTACTGCCGCTTCTGCCTGGTGCCGTGGAGCGCTGCCATCAGCCGCCCCGATGAGCTGCACCAGTATGCCCGGGCCTGCTTCGAGGCTCATTACGGGCAGAGCCTGGACGGTTGGCGCCTGGTGGTGTCGCCGGAAGCGGCAGGGCTGGCGCGGATTGCCACGGCGGTGCCGGAAGCCTTGCTGCAACGGCTGCATGACCACTGCCGCGACCTGGGGTTGCGCCTGCGTTCGGTGCGCCCTTACCTGATGGCCGCCTACAACCGCTTTGCCGAGCAACTGGGGCAGAGTGACTTCCTCTTCGTGCTCGCCGAGCCACAGCGCACGGTGTGCCTGCTGGCACAGAACGGCGTCTGGCAGCAGATCAGCACCCAGGGCGGCAGCGACAGTGACGCCGCCCTGCAAGCGCTGATTGCCCGTCAGTGCGAGCTCAACGCCAATGAGCGGGAACTGCCGGTGTACCTGCATGCGCCAGGTCGCCAGGAACAGCCACCGGCGCTGGAGGGCGTGCAACTGTGCGAGCTGGGTGGTGATGCAGCCGATGTGCTGTGCCGCATGACCCGGGCGGTGGCCTGAAATGCGCCGCCTGGAGCTGGACTTTCAGCCACGGCGCACGGCGCTTGCGGCCTGGGCACTGTTGGGTCTCGGCGCAAGCCTGCTGGCGAGTGCCGTTGTCCTTACCCAAGGTTTCGACCAGCAACAGGCGGATCTGGATCATCAGCTGGAGGCTTTCGAGCGGCAACTGGGCAAACGCCCTGAGCCTGCAAGTTCACTGACCCCGGCGCAGAGCCGCGAGCAAACCGAGAAACTGGCGCAGATGCGCAGTGTCTCGCAGCAACTGCAGCGGCCGTGGGAGCGCCTGTTCGACATGCTCGAGGCCTTGCCCCAGGACGACGTGGCACTGCTGACCCTGACCCCGGATGCACGTAAAGGGCAGGTGCGCATCAGCGCCGAAGCGCGCGACCTGGAAGCCATGCTGACCTTCCACAAGCGCCTGGAAGCCAGTGGCGAGCTGCGCGATGTGTCGTTGCTCAACCACGAGATCATGGCCAAGCAGGCCGAGCATCCGGTGCAGTTCAACCTGTCCGCCACCTGGGAGATCGGCAATGCGCATCCATAGCCTGATTGTCCATGAACGTGTACGCCAGCTCGGCGTGGTCGGCCTGGTAGGGGCAGCCCTGGTTCTACTGGCCTTGCTGTACGGCGCGGTGGTGGTACTGCCGCAATGGCAACATCTGCAACATCAGCAACTGCGCAGCGACGAAGCCCAGGCGCAAGTGCAGCAGCTCAAGCGCGGTGACCTGAAACTGCCGCAAGTGCCCCAGCGCGAGCTGGAGGATTTTCACAAGCAACTGCCGGCCCAGCCTCAGGCCACCGTCGCCATCGACCGCATCTACAGCCTGGCCAAGGCCGAGCGCATCAGCCTGGCCCGCGGTGAGTACGCCCTGGGCGTCGATCCGAAGACCCAGCTGGCGCGCTACCAGATTCTCTTGCCGGTACGTGGCAGCTACCCGCAGATCCGCCGCTTCGTGCATGCCTTGCTCGGCCAGCTACCGGCGCTGGTGCTTGAAGACGTCGACTTGCAACGCAAGAAAATCGGTGACAGCGAGCTGACCGGTCGCCTGCGTATGACCCTTTATCTGTCGAGGTCATGATGAATACTCAACGCCGCCTGGCCTGGCTGGCCTTTCTCGGATCTGCTGCCGTACTGGCCTGGGCTCCGGGTTACTTCTTCAGCGACGAGACCGCTGACAGCGAAGCGGTTGTGGCCTCCAGCAAGGCTGCGGCCGCCGCCACCGAAGGTGCCGCGCAGGGTGCCAAGCCTGTTGCCTTGCAACTGCGCGATCTGTTCCCGAGCAAAAACTGGAAACCGGCGGCACAGATGGCCACGGTCACCGAACAACCTGTAGCGGTTGCGCCAGTGGCCTTGCCGCCAGCCGCACCGGCATTGCCCTTTCAATTTGTCGGTCGCCTGGATGATCGCGACGATCAGCAAGTGTTCCTGCAAAGCGGCGAAAAACTCTACGTCGTGCGCCGCGGCGACGTGATCGATGACATCTACCGGATCGAGCACATCTCCGCTACGGAGCTGAGCGTGGTCTACCTGCCGTTGCACTTGTCCCAGACTTTGTCTGTAGGGAGCGCACCATGATTTCGTCCAGGCACTGCAACAAGGCGCCATTCCTGATGCTTGCACTCTGTGTCGCCCTGGCTGGCTGCGGCACCAGTGGTGTACGCAAGGACGGCCAGGCGCTGATTGCCGAAGGGCAGTACGAAGCAGGCATTTCCATGCTGGAAGAGGCGCTGAAGGAAAATCCGCGCGACACCGAGCTGAACATCGCCGTGATCCAGGGGCGTCGTCAGTCGGTTGAAGCCTTGCTGAGCCAGGCTGACAGCGATCGCAGCCGCCACGATTTTCCCGGCGCACGCATGGGCTACGGACGGGTGCTGACCCTGGAACCGAACAACCGTCGGGCCCAGGAGGCGGTGCGC
Source organism: Pseudomonas sp. (assembly GCA_036643775.1). Lineage (GTDB taxonomy): Bacteria > Pseudomonadota > Gammaproteobacteria > Pseudomonadales > Pseudomonadaceae > Aquipseudomonas. The sequence continues at coordinate 78,818 of JAVXRI010000012.1, forward strand.
CAGATCGAGCAGATCGACAACATCGGCGAGCGTGTCGCCCTCGGCCAGGCAGCGTTGCGCCAGGGCGACCTGTTTGGCGCCGAGCGGCACATGCGCGAAGTCCTCCAGCTCGACCCGCAGAACCAGGATGGCCTGGCCCTGCGCAAGGACATCGAGCTGGTGCAGAGCCGTACTGCTCAACCCAATCCGCAGTTGCGCACGAAGATGGAACGGCCGGTGACCCTGGAGTTCCGTGACGCCAACATGAAGACCATCTTCGAGGTGCTGTCCCAGGTGGCCGGGCTCAACTTCATCTTCGACAAGGACCTGCGCCCGGACATGAAGGCGACCATCTTCGTCCGCGACGTGCGCATTGAAGATGCCGTGGCGCTGCTGCTGGAGCAGAACCAGTTGCACCAGAAAGTGGTGAACGACAACACCTTGCTGATCTACCCGGACTCGCCGCAGAAGACCAAGGACTACCAGGAACTGGTCATGCGCACCTTCTACCTGACCAGCATCGACTCCAACACCGCACTGAACATGGTCAAGACCATGCTCAAGACCCGTGACGTGTTCGTCGACGAACGCCTCAACACCCTGACCATGCGCGATACCCCCGATGCCGTGCGCATGGCCGAGAAGCTGCTGCAGTCCCAGGACCAGTCCAACCCGGAAGTGGTGCTGGAGGTCGAGGTGATGGAGATCGCACGTTCGCGCATTCTCGAACTCGGCTTGCAGTGGCCCAACACCTTCGGGGTGATCAACGACGACGGCAAACCGGTGGGCATCCTGGATCAACTGCGCGGCATCAACTCGTCGCGCATCACCATCTCGCCATCGCCGCAGGCCAAGATCAACGCCCAGGATAACGACATCAACACCCTGGCCAGCCCCGTGATCCGTGTCAGCAACCGCGAGCAGGCACGCATTCACATCGGTCAGCGGGTGCCGATTGTCAGCGCGACTTCGGTGCCGTCGACCCAAGGGCCGGTGATTACCGAAAGCATCACCTACCTGGATGTCGGTCTCAAACTTGAAGTAACGCCGGTAGTGCACCTGAACAACGAAGTGGCGATCAAGGTGGCCCTCGAAGTCAGCAACGCCAAGCCGCTTGAGCCCACTCGCCAAGGCACCATCCCGGTCCAGGTCGATACCCGCAACGCCCAGACCAGCCTGCGTCTGCATGACGGCGAAACCCAGGTGCTGGCGGGGCTGGTACGCAATGACGAAGGCGCCAGCGGCAACAAGATTCCGTGGCTCGGTGACATTCCCGGGCTGGGCCGCCTGTTTGGCAGCAACCGCAACGACAAGGGCCAGTCGGAACTGGTGCTGTCGATCACCCCGCGCATCGTCCGCAACCTGCCGTACCAGAGCCCGTCGGACATGGAGTTCCCG
>JAVXRI010000013.1:0-76154 GCA_036643775.1 Pseudomonas sp.
AAAACTTTGACTGCCCTGTTCGTGACTGCTGCCCTTGCCCTGAGTGCCAATGTCGCACTGGCCAAAGACATTCCTATGCATGAAGTTACCAAGCTGGTTCAGGACAAGACCATCCTGTCCCTGGACGTCTTGAACGCTAAAGCGCTGGAAAAACATCCAGACGCCACGATCAAAGAGTCCGAGCTTGAAGATGTATACGGCCGCCTGGTCTACAAAATCGATCTGCGTGATACACAGAACGTCGAGTGGGACGTGGACCTGGATGCCAAGACCGGTGAAATCCTCAAGGACGTTCAGGATAAATAATGAGCTTTTGCACGCGAACAGCACAGACCGTTCTCGTTGCGCTGTTGGCACTTTGTTCGCTGGCATCGGCCCGTGACCTCGATCAGGATGAAGCCCTGCAGCTACGACAGCAGGGTTTGATCCTGCCGCTGGAGCAGTTGCTCAATGACGCCCTGGGACGCTATCCCGGGGCGAAGCTGCTGGAGGCGGAGCTGGAACACAAGCACAACCGCTACGAGTACGAAGTCGAGTTGCTGACCCCGGAAGGCGTAGTGCGCGAGATCAAGCTCGATGCATCCAATGGAGCCCTGCTCAAAGACGAGGAAGATGACTGATGCGCCTGTTACTGGTCGAAGACAACGTACCGCTGGCTGATGAGCTGACTCAAGGTTTGCAGCGCCAGGGTTATGCAGTTGACTGGCTGGCCGATGGCCGCGACGCGGTCTACCAGGGCAGCAGCGAACCTTATGACCTGATCATTCTCGATCTTGGTTTGCCTGGATTGTCGGGGCTTGAAGTACTGGCCCAGTGGCGCGCCAGTGGTTTGGCTACGCCGGTGCTGATCCTGACTGCGCGCAGCTCCTGGGCTGAACGCATCGAGGGGCTCAAGGCCGGTGCCGACGATTATCTGAGCAAGCCCTTTCACCCGGAAGAGCTGATGCTGCGCGTCCAGTCGTTGCTGCGGCGCGCCCGCGGCCTGGCCAATCAGCCGACTCTGGAGGCGGCCGGCCTGCAGCTGGATGAAGGGCGCCAGTGTGTGACTCGTGACGGTGTCGATATCCAGCTCACCGCTGCAGAGTTTCGCCTGTTGCGCTATTTCATGCTGCACCCGCAGCAGATCCTGTCCAAGAGTCATCTGGCCGAACACCTCTATGACGGTGAGACCGAGCGGGACTCCAACGTGCTGGAAGTGCATGTCAATCACCTGCGCCGCAAGCTCGGCCGCAGTGTCATCGAGACTCGCCGTGGCCAGGGTTATCGCTATGCCGGGAGTGCCGAGTGAAGTCGATCCAGGCACGTTTGAGTCTTGGCCTGATTGCGGTACTGGTGCTGGTAGGGCTGGCTCTGGCGCAGTTGAGCCTGTGGTTGTTCGAGGTGGGGTTGCAGCGCTACCTGGAGACAGGTTTACGCAAGGAAAGCGAGAGCCTGCTGATTGCGCTGGTGCGCGGGCAGTCGGGCCTGGAGCTGGATGAGCGGCGGCTTTCGTCAGCCTACCAGCGACCGTTCTCCGGTTATTACTTTCGCATCGACTTTGAGGGCAAGAGTTGGCGTTCCCGTTCACTGTGGGACCTGGACATGCCCACGCCAGCGAGCAGCGGCCTTCACACTGATCTTGAACTCGGTCCGGAAAACCAGCAACTGCTGGTGTTGCGCAGCGACTACCGGCGCTTTGGTCAGTCAATTGCGATCAGTGTGGCCCAGGACTACACCCCGGTGCGTGACCAGTTCCGCCGCATGCAGCAGATCGGCCTGGGTCTGGGTCTGATTGCCCTGATACTGGTGCTGGTGCTGCAGCGCATCACCGTCAAACGTTCATTGCGCCCGCTTGAACGCGTACGCGAACAGATCGCCCAGTTGCAGCAAGGTAAACGCTCACAGCTCGATACCCAGGTGCCTAGCGAACTCGAGCCCCTGGTCGCGCAGATCAACCACTTGTTGGCCCACACGGAAGACAGCCTGCGCCGCTCGCGCAACGCTCTGGGTAACCTCGGGCACGCGCTGAAGACGCCTTTGGCAGTGTTATTGAGCCTGGCATCCAGCGAACAGCTGAAGGACGCGCCGCAGGTCCGCGTACAGCTGCGCGAGCAACTGCAACAGATCCAGCAGCGCCTGAGTCGTGAGCTCAATCGCGCCCGACTGGCTGGCGACGCATTGCCGGGGGCACAATTCGATTGCGATGCCGAGCTGCCGGGATTGCTTTCGACCCTGGGCATGATCCATGGCGAAGGCCTGGAGCTCAGCCAGCGAGTGCCACCGGGACTATTGTTGCCCTGGGACCGTGAAGACCTGCTCGAACTGCTCGGCAACTTGCTGGACAACGCCTGCAAATGGGCGGACAGCGAAGTGCAACTGAGTATCGAAGAACGATCCGAACGCTATCTGCTGGTCATTGACGACGATGGGCCGGGCATTCCGGCATCCGATCGTCAGCAAGTCCTCGAACGTGGTACCCGGCTGGATGAACAGGTCGATGGTCATGGCCTGGGACTGGGCATCGTGCGTGATATTGTCGAGGTCTGGGGTGGACAAATGACGCTGCAGGACAGCCCTTTGGGTGGATTGCGAGTCAGTATCGAGTTGCCGCGCAAGGCTTGATACTGCCCGCGAATATTGGCCATTACGATCTCTTTTTGGCCAATCACACACTGTGATCCGCTAAAACCCTCAGCAAGAATCGGGAGGCCAAACTTCGGGGATCAATCCATGGCCACACTGAAACGTATGCTTGCTGTCAGCGCCGGGGCACTGACGCTATTGGCCGGTACCGCGCAGGCTGAAGTAAGAGAGTTGAGGGTGTACAACTGGGCAGACTATATCCTGCCATCCGTGCCCAAGGACTTTGCCGCGCAGTCCGCTATCAAAGTGACCTGGGATACCTTCGATACCAACGAGTCCCTGGAAGCCAAGTTACTGACCGGCAACTCAGGCTACGACCTGGTGGTGCCTTCGAACCAGTTTCTCGATACCCAGATCAAGGCGGGTGTCTTTCAGAAGCTGGACAAGAGCAAGCTTCCCAACTGGCGTCATCAGGACCCGGTACTGCTCAAACTGCTCGACAGCAATGACCCGGGCAACCAGTACGGTGTGCCCTATATGTACGGCACTGTGTTGATCGGCTTCAATCCGGCCAAGGTCAAGGCGGTGCTGGGTGAGCAGGCGCCAGTAGACAGCTGGGACCTGGTGTTTAAGCCCGAGAATATGGAGAAACTCAAGTCTTGCGGCGTGGCCATGCTCGACACGCCTTCAGAAATTCTGCCCATTGCCTTGCACTACCTTGGCCTGGACCCCAACAGCCAGAACCCCGATGACTACGAAAAAGCCAAGGCCTTGATGTTGAAGATTCGCCCTTATGTCACGTACTTCAACTCAGCTAAGTACATGACTGACATCGCCAATGGTGATATCTGCGTTGCCATCGGCTATTCCGGAAGTTTTTACCAGTTCGGCAACCGCGCCAAGGAGGCGGGTAATGGGGTGGTTGTGGACTGGCGCTTGCCCAAAGAGGGAGCGCCCATCTGGTTTGACACCTTTGCGATCCCGAAAAGTGCGAAGAATGTCGCCGAGGCCCATGAGTTTCTCAACAACCTGATGGAGCCGAAGGTCATTGCCCCGATCAGTGATTTTCTCGGCTACCCCAACGCCAACAAAGACTCCCTGGCGTTGATCAACCCCGAAATTACCGGCAACCCGAACTTGACCCCGACCCCCGAAGCCCTGGCAAAACTTTATGTGGTGCAGCCCCTGCCTCAGAAGCTGGAACGCGTGCGTACTCGCGTCTGGACCAGCATCAAATCGGATAAATAGTGCTTGCTGCCGGCGGCGCACAGGGTACGCGCCGCCGTTCCCCATCCAGGTTCAAGCCAGTGTCAGGCTCAACATTACAGGCAGCGTCAACGCCGCCAGCAAGGTCTGTATGGCGATGATGTTGGCCATCAGCGGGGCATTGCCACCCATTTGCCGGGCCATTACATAAGAGGACGAAGCGGTCGGTAGGGCCTGGAACAGAATGGCGATGATGGCCGCCTGACCACTGAGTCCGAGCATTCGACACACCCCGTAGGTTGTCAGGGGGAGTACCACGAACTTGAACAGTGATGCCGCCAGCAGAGGGCGTGGCCCGAGCCCCTGCGCGCTGCTACCCAGCGCGGCGCCGACGCAGAGCAAGCCCAACGGCAAGGCGGCCTGGCCGAGTGCTTTCACGGTCGGCTCTATACCCGCTGGCAGTCCTATCCCCGTGACGCGCAGGGCCATACCGATTGCGCAGCCAACGATCAGCGGGTTTCTGCAGATTGCCTTGATCACCGCGCCAGCCGAACTGCGGGTGCCGCTGTAACGGGCAAAGACCATCACACACAGCACATTCACCGTCGGTACGATGGCGGCATTGGCCACGGCTGCCAAGGCGATACCGCCCGTACCATAAATGCCGGCGGCCAGCGTTGCGCCAATGTAGTTGTTGAAGCGCACACCGCCTTGGAACACCGACGTGAAACTGGCTCCGTCGCTGGCTACAGCTCCCTTGCACAGCACCAGCAAGCACGCGCCCGTCAGCGTCGAGAGCAGCAACACAGCAACCATGTCGAATACCGGCAGGCCGCTAAGGTCGGCTGTTGCCAGGCCATGCGTGAACAGCGCAGGGAGCAGAACGAAGTAGCTCAGGCGTTCGGCTGCTGGCCAAAAGCTTTCGCCAAGAAAGCCAACCACTCGCAGCCAGCGGCCCAGCGCAATCAGCAAGGCGATGGGCACAATGGTGGCGAGGATCAAGTTCAGCATCAGGCGTTTTCCGTTTCAGTCCGTTCTCCCAGATGGGAGTCGATATCAGGCTAGCCTGTGGCATCGAAAGAGAAAAACGCTGAATTCTCAATCAACCATTGAGGAAAACTTCATGGTTGGCCCAGGGCCGCCTTCAACACTGCTGTCAGGTGGCGTCGACGGCTGCTGGCATGCTCCAGCAGGCCAACATGGCGTACGCGTTGCGGCTCGCCGAACGGCAGTAATGTCACGGGCGGGAGGCGCCGCAGGTCTTCGTCGGCCAAAGGCACGATAGCCACGCCCAGGCCCATCGCGGCCATGTGGGTCAGGGCTTGCTGGCTATCCAGTTCCATCTGCTCGCTGACCGGTAACTGCTGCTTGCGCAGTTCCTGCTCGATGATCCGCCCGGCCCAGGCGCGTTTGTCAAAACGCAGGAATGGCTGACTGGCGAGCAATTCCCTCAGGCTTGCCCCCGCATAGGCCGGACCCGCCACGGCCCAGAAGCGGTTCTGATAGAGCGGGGTGAATTCCAGGTTGGCCGGGAAGGGCGGCACCGGTTCGGTGGTGATCGCCGCATCCACGTCACCCTCTTCGACGCGTCGGGCAAGCTCTGCGGACATTCCCGAGAACACACTGATATGCAGGTGTGGGTGGTCAGCTTTTATTCGCACCAGCGCCGCGGGCAGGCGCCCTGCCAGGGCAGTCTGAATCGCACCGATCTTCAGTCGGCCATGCAGGCCCGGGCCGCTGACCAGTGCATCAGCCATCTCATCATAAGCGGCGAGGATTCCTTCAGCCCGCTCGACCGCCAGATGCCCTGCTTCGGTCAGGCTGACCTGGCGCCGGCTCCGGTCGAACAGGTTGGCCTGCAGTTCTTCTTCCAGGCTGCGGATATGCAGGCTGACTGCCGAGGGTGTCAGGCTGAGGATGTCTGCGGCCCGGGCAAAAGTGCCGTGACGAGCGATGGTGACGAGGGTGCGCAGGGCTTTGAGCGACAAACGCGGACTCCGGTTGTGGACGGCGGTGAGCGTTCATCATGGCGTCGATCGACGCTGATTGAAAGTACTCGCTTTCGGCTGTCCATAGGCCTGGGTAATCCGGTCAATCACCATTGCCAGTGCCACGATCGCCAGCCCGGCTTCAACACCCTTGCCGACATTCAGGGTCTGGATTCCGGCCAGTACATCTTCGCCCAGGCCTCGCGCACCGATCATCGAAGCAACCACCACCATCGACAGAGCCATCATTACCGACTGATTGAGGCCTGCCATGATGCTTGGCATGGCAAGCGGCAGCATGACCCGGCGCAGGCGCTGCCAGCGCCCGGCCCCCAGCCCTTGGGCGGCCTGGGCCAAGGAGGGGTCGATTTGCGCCAGGCCCAGTTCGGTCAGGCGGATCAGCGGCGGCAGGGCGTAGATCAAGGTGGCGAAAATTGCCGGGACTTTGCCCAGGCCAAACAGCATCAGCACCGGAATCAGGTAGACGAAGCTGGGCAGCGTCTGCATGACGTCGAGTACCGGCATCATCAACTGGCGCGCCCGCGGGCGGCTGGCCAGCAATACCCCGACAGGCACCCCGATCAGGATGCACAGGCCGGTGCTCACCAGCACCAGGGCGCAGGTTTGCAGAAGTTTGTCCCACAGGCCGATTACGCCAATAAAGAACAGCAGGCTCGTCAGTACCAGTGCACGGATGATGCTGCGACTGGCATGCCAGGTGAGCAGGGCGACAACAAGCAGCAACAACCACCAAGGGGTTGCCCGCAACAGGTTTTCCAGGCCGACCAGCAATTGCAAAAGGCCGTCAGAGACGTTGCGCAAGTGGTCGCCATAGTTCAGGACCAGCCAATCGACAAAGCGGTTGACGCTGTCGGCGAAGGAGAAGTGCAGGGTTTCTGGAAAACCTCCACTCACAAGCCGGCCTCGACACGTTCAGCGACGTCGGCGGGCAGCCAGGCTTTCCAGATCGCCGGTTGATCACGCATGAACTTTAACGCGGCCTCCTTGGGTGGTTCGCGTTTTTCGCTCATTTGCGCCAGGGCTTTGTTCAAGCTATCGATGGGCAGGTCGACCTTGGTGAAGAACTCCACTAGCTCTGGGTAGTCCTTGCGAAACGGCGCAGAGATACCAATCGAAAGCTTTGCGGGCAGCGATCGGGAACCTTGAGGGCTAGGGTGGCTGGCATCGGTCAGGGTTTTCCAGGCCTGTTCGTTGAACGCTGGTTCTTCCAGGCGCACCAAGGTGAAGCGCCCCATCAGCGGTGTCGGCGACCAGTAGTAGAACAGCACCGGCTTGCCGCGGCGGATTGCCGAGGTGATTTCGGCATCGAGGGCCGCGCCGGAGCCGCTGCGAAAGTTCACGTAGTCGTTGTCCAGGCCATAGGCCTTGAGCTTCTGGCTGTTGACGGTCTCTGAGGTCCAGCCGCTGGGGCTGTTGAGAAAGCGGCCCTTGTCGGGTGTCTCCGGGTCCTTGAAGACTTCTTTGTACTGCTTGAGATCATCCACCGAGTGTAACTCTGGGGCCAGTGCCTTGATGCCGCGAGCAGCATCCCCCTTGATTACGTATTCCGGCACATACCACCCTTCATCGGCGTTTTTTACCGTATCGCCGACAGCGAACACCTGACCGGCCTGCTCGGCCTTGATCCAGGCCGGGCTGCGCCCGGCCCACTCTTCGGCGATTACCTGGATGTCGTTACGCGCCAGCGCCACTTCCATGCTGACGGTGCTGCCGGGGAGGGTGTCGGTGGTGTAGCCGTAACCTTTCTCGACGATCAGGCGCAGGATTTCGGTGGTCAGGCTGCCGCTTTCCCAGGTGATGTCGCCGAAGTGGATGGGTTTGCGCGGTTCGCTGGCTGTGGCGGAGCCGCTCAGGCCCAGGGTGAGTAGCAGGCCGGCCAGCAGCAGTGGGATCGTGTTCATCGGCGCCTCGTCGGTTGCCGCTCCTTGAGTTCGGGCAAGTGTAGACGACGTGGGTGTCGAGGTTCTGGTTGGGGGGAGAGGGAAAGGCTTCGCGCTGTCTTACCGGCGTGCCCATTGAAAAGATAACGGCGGGAGTGCGCCCTGGGCGCGCGTAAAAAAGCACAAGGAAGGTCGCAGATGAGTATCGATGTAAGTTTTGTTTATTACAGAAATTTCCGCTTCGATGGAGAATTCCACGTCCGTTGTAGCGGTAATGATCTGGGTAAGGTGAAGCACATTCGTTATGTGCTGGAGAGAACCGGGCCGGACGGGGCTGCTCACGTGGATGCCATGACCGTGCAGTCCATGGCCCAGAGCGGCGCCCTGAAAGATCATGGCTGTCCGGTGACCTTGAGGTCTGTGCCGTCGCCCGGCACCTACCGCATCACCCCCCAGGTCACCTTGACGGACAAGGAGATCATTGCCAGAGATCTCCCGGGTGATGCGAGCGGTGTGGTGGTGATGGAGCCTTTGGTTATTGTCATCCAGGAAGGGGAGCAGGGCCGGAGTGTTCTCGACAAAGTACCCCTGTCTGCTTTTGCAGGACGGCGCCGACGCGATGTGCCAGAAGCCGGCGATACTGGCGGGCCGGTGATTCACGATCCCTACGGCGAGTGTCAGACGCAGTTTCCGGTACTGGAAAGCGGTGAGCGCTTTCCTCCCCTGGTTCTGAAATTCAAAGCGGGTGGTTTTGAACGCTTTCTTTTCGATCTTGAGCCCGCCTCGCAATCCTTTATCGTGCGCCAATGGCCCAATCTCAGGTACGTGGTGGTGCCACAGCCGCTACTGGATGAGCAAGAGCGGCAGGACGAAACACTCAAGGCGCTGCAGCACTACTATATACTTGAGCAGCCCGAAAGCATGTTCAATGACACCTTTATTGAGTTGATCAGGACGCTGGCACCGCTGGATTATCTCGACGCCATACACTTCCTTGCCCCTGAGGTTGAGTCGGGCACCGCCGTACTTGCTGTTGTTGCAGCTGTCGTGGCGACGCTCATTACCGGAACGGCCGTGGTACTTGGCGATCGGGCCCATGATGAGGCCCAGCCAACCCCCGACTTCGAGGCGTTGCAGACCTACCTGGACCAACCAGGCCAGCGCTGGAAGGGCATGAACATCCGCAAGGTCTGGGAGCAGCAGGTGGCAGGCCAAGGAGTCAGGGTGCATTTTTCAGATGGTGGCCTTCACTCCAATCATGAAGATTTGAGGGGAAACCCTGATCTCACGATCATCCAGCGTTCCCCTAACGATGACCCTGACCACGGAACAGCGTCGGTGGGGATTCTGCTGGCCCGTGCCAACGGTTTTGGCATGACCGGGATTTGCCATGCCAGCGAGCTGTACATGTACGACAACAGGGCAACGGTTTCTCAGACGCTGAAGGATCTGTTGACGTATGTGCGGCCGGGGGACATCGTTGCGGTCAATCGACAAACCGCAAATATCAATGCAATGACGACCTTTCTGCCTTCGTTGCATGACCAACTCTGGTGGGACTCGACCCGGGCACTGACACAGCGTGGAGCGGTAGTCGTCAATGCGGCCTGCAACGGCAGTTACGCAACCGACGCCAGCAAGGGCGCTACGCGCTATTACGGTATCGACCTCTCGCAGTGGCAGTATTTCGATGACCATGGGGATGCCGATGCCATCCTGATTGGCGCCTGCCAATCATGGGATGGAAAGCCCCATCAGTACTCGAACTACAACTACCGGTACCGCATGCTCAATGCCTGGGGGGACAGTGTCGCGACCCTGGGTTACGGGGCGCTGCAAGACAAGTCAGGGCATGATCGGGATTACACCGATAACTATGCGGGGACATCCAGCGCAACACCGCTGGTGACCGGCGCCCTGGCCTTGATCCAGTCCTATGCCATCGAGCAACATCACCTCTACCTCAACGCCAACCAGATGCATCTGCTGGTTATGGAGTCAGGTTACGAGGACGCCACGTTACCCGACGCCGATGCGCTACCCATGGGCGCCAGACCCAACGTGCATGGTGCATTGGTCCTGCTCGATCGCATCCTGGGTGAGGGGCGATTCCATTCAGGTAGCGAGGAGTTTTGCTGGAAGGACGGCTGCTAGAGGCATGCCTGCTGGCAATCTGCACCGCTATTTTTACCCGCGGTGCAGACCTTTGTGAGTGAGGTCAGACGCGGAACTGGTCCATCAGCCCCTGCTGTTGGTTGGCCAGGCTGTTCAACGACTGGCTGACCCGTGCCGACTCATTGGCTTGTTCTGACAACGATTCGGTCACATCGCGGATAGTCGCGACGTTGCTGTTGATCTCCTCGGCTACCGCGCTCTGTTCCTCGGCTGCCGAGGCGATTTGCAGGTTCATGTCGCTGATCACGGTGACGGCATCGCCGATCTGTTGCAAGGCAGTGACAGCCTGGCTGACTTGCTCGACGCTGCCCTGGGCCTGGCGATGGCTGCTGTCCATGGCCCCGACCACTTCGCGGGTACCCGCCTGCAGCTCCTCGATGACCTGACGCGTTTCTTCTACCGACTCCTGCGTGCGGCGGGCCAGGTTGCGCACTTCGTCGGCGACCACGGCAAACCCTCGTCCTGCCTCACCCGCGCGGGCGGCTTCGATGGCGGCGTTAAGGGCCAGCAGGTTGGTCTGTTCGGCGATGGAGCGGATGACTTCCAGCACCGAGCCGATTTTCTCGCTGTTGTCGGCCAGACCTTCGACCTGTGCCATGGCCGTGCTCATGTCGGCTGCCAGGGTATCGATGCTGGTGGTGGTGCGGTCGATCACGGCCAATCCCTGGCGGGTGGCCTGGTCGGCATCGCGAGCCGCCTGAGCGGCTTGCGCGGCGCTGCGGGCAACGTCCTGAGCCGTGGCGCTCATTTCATGGGAGGCGGTGGCGACCTGGTCGACCTGGCGGTACTGCTGCTCCATGCCGGCGCTGGTCTGGCTGGCAATCGCCGAAGATTGGTCGGCGGTGTCACGGGCCGCCTGGACCGAGCGCTTGACCTCGGCAATGGTCGGCTGCAGCTTGTCCAGGAAACGGTTGAACCAGCCCGCCAGTTCACCCAGTTCGTCGCGTTTGTCGTAATCCAGGCGACGGGTAAGGTCACCTTCGCCACTGGCGATGTCCTTGAGCATGGTCGCGACACCGAGGATCGGCCGGGTTACGCCGCGGGCCATCAGCCAGATCAGCAGCAGGCCGACAATGGCCGCCAATGCGCCCAGGCCCAGTTCCATCAGGGTGCCGTTGGTATTGCTGCGATCAAGCTCCTGCTTGAGCGTCTCGGCCGGGGCGGTCAGGGCGCTTTCCGGGACGTCCAGCAGTACACCCCAGTCCTTGCCACCCGGGATGGGTGCAAAGGAAGCCAGAACTTTCAGGCGCTGCTGATGACGGATGCTGTGCAGTGGCGTGCTATCGGCCAGCAGACGAATGAGTTCGGCGCCTTTCTGCGGATCGACCTGGTCAACGCGCTGGGCCAGTTTGCTGGCGTCCGGGCTGTAGCCGGCCAGCAGACCAGCCGGGCTGAGGATGCTGACCTGGGTCTGACCTTGGTAAAGGTTGCGGCTCGCTTGCTGGCTCAGGGCCTGCAGGCTGTTGAGGTTGATGTCGATGGACAGGGTGGCGACTACTTTGTCGGCGACCATCAACGGGAACACGATACTGGTCATCAGCACTTGCTGGCCGTCGATCGCATAAAAGTAGGGTTCGATCACGCAGGTCTTGTGTGTAGTGCGTGGGCATACTGACCAGGTGTTGGCCGGTTCGCCGCTGGGACCGATGCTGGTATCGGCCATGTCTTTTTCCGGCAGGGCCATGGAGGTCAGCTGGCCCGGGGTGGGTTGCGACCAGTACAGGGCAAAGCGGCCTTTTTCGTTGCTGCCCAGTTGCTCCTGGTTGGCGAACAGCTCGTCCTTGTTATCCAGTGCATTGGGTTCGAACACCAGTGACAGGCCAAGCAAGTCCGGGTTGGCCTGCAAGGCGGCACGTACCTGGCGGGTCAGGTCTTCGCGCAGGTCGAAGGCATCGAGAAAGCGCTTTTCAGCCTGTTCGCGCAGGAACAGGACCTGGCGGGCGAAACCGGCGCCGTACTGGTAGGCATCCATGAACTGCCGACGAATGTTCAAGGCCTGGACTTCGCCCTGGGACTCGATGCGTCCCTGGGCCGCTGCAGTGAGCATGTGCATGCTGCTGGTCTTGACCAGCTCCGAGCTGTGCCCCATGCGGTACAACGAAAGGCCCACCAGCAGGGTAACGATGCTGGCCAGGCACAAACCGGCCAGCAGGGTAATTTTCCACTGAATGGAAAGTTGTCTCAGCGACATGGCGAAGTCCTTTGATCCAAAAAGATTGAAGCTGCCGACTTTATCGGCGGATACGCCGTTTTCTTTATTCAAACGATCAATTCAAATGCGTTGTTTCGTTCATTCCTGCGACATGAATCGCCCTGTGAACTTTGACAAGCGCGGGGGCCTGCTTCAGAGTGTGCGCCCTCCATAAAAATACCGTCGTTCGGCCACTGCTCCCGGGCAGTTTGTCGCCGAATCGGTCGCTTTTTGTCTGGTTTCTAGAGGTCACAGGAATGAATGCAGTAATTGCCGCGGTCGGCATCATGCTGATATTGAGTCTGTCCCGCGTGCATGTGGTGATCGCCCTGATCGTCGGCGCGCTGGCGGGTGGGCTGGTAGGCGGCCTGGGAATCGAAGGCACACTCAAGGCATTCAACGGTGGACTGGGTGGTGGTGCCACGGTTGCCTTGTCCTATGCCTTGCTCGGTGCCTTTGCGGTGGCGATCGCCAAGTCCGGCATGGCCCATGCCCTGGCCGATCGCGCCCTGGCGATGGTTGGCCAGCAGGGGCATGCCAATGGCGGCAAGGTCAAATGGCTGCTGATCGGCTTGTTGTTGGTGGTGGCGATTTCCTCGCAGAACATCCTGCCCATCCACATTGCCTTCATTCCACTACTGGTACCGCCGCTGCTCTACGTTTTGACCAAGCTGCAGATCGACCGGCGCTTGGTGGCCTGTGTGATGACCTTCGGTTTGATCACACCGTACATGTTCCTGCCAGTGGGCTTTGGCAACATCTTCCTCAACGAGATCCTGCTGGCTAACGTCAGCCGTAGCGGGGTGGATGTCAGCGCGGTCAACGTCACTCACGCGATGGCCATTCCGGCAGCCGGCATGCTCTTCGGTCTGCTCCTGGCGGTGTTTTTCAGCTACCGGAAAAAACGGGTCTATGACCTTGAGAAAATCGAACAGGTCGAGCAAGTGGCGGTGAGCTATAACCCGTTGACCCTGTTGGTAGCCGGCGTTGCCATTGCTGCAGCGTTCATCATTCAGCTGTGGCTGGACTCGATGATCATCGGCGCCATGGTCGGTTTTCTAATCTTCTCGGTATCGGGCATTGTGCGCTGGAAGGACACCGATGACCTGTTCACCGAAGGCATGAAGATGATGGCCATGATCGGCTTCATCATGATTGCCGCTTCAGGCTTTGCCGAGGTCATGAAGGCGACTGGCGAGGTCAAAAGTCTGGTCGAGACCTCGGCCGTCTGGATTGATCACAGCAAAGGCATTGGCGCGCTGCTGATGTTGCTGGTGGGCCTGCTGGTAACCATGGGTATCGGTTCGTCATTTTCCACCGTCCCGATCCTTGCCGCGATCTTCGTACCGTTGTGCGTTCAATTGGGCTTCGATCCGGTCGCTACCGTGTGCATCGTTGGTACCGCGGGTGCGTTGGGGGATGCAGGCTCACCTGCCTCCGATTCGACCCTGGGCCCAACTTCGGGGCTCAATGTGGATGGCCAGCATCACCATATCTGGGACACTGTGGTACCGACCTTTATCCACTACAACCTGCCGCTGCTGGCGTTTGGCTGGTTGGCGGCAATGACCCTGTAACGCTCGGCTGATGAGGGGGTGAGCGCAAGGCTCAACCCCGTGCGGGCGGCGGCGAGATACGATTGAGGAGCATGCTGCCGTCTTTGTTGCGGGTCAGGTAGACCGGCAATACCTTGGGCAAATTGCTCACCAGGCGCTTGATCTCACGAGTGTCGTAGATACCGCTGATGCGAATGCTGCCGGTGCTTTCGTCGGCCAGCGCCAGCGGTTGTTCCAGGTAGCGGTTGATCTGCGGCAGGGCCTGGGCCAGGCTCAGGTTGTCGAGGATCAGTTTGCCATTTCGCCAGGCCAGGCTTGTGTCGTGGCCATAGGTCTGGTTCAGACGCGGTTCGTAATCGCCGGCCTGGTAGCTTGCCTGCATGCCAGGGCCCAGGCGGTAGCCACCATCGACGTCACTCGCGTTGCTGCTGACCAGGACCGAGCCTTCGACCAGGGTCACCTTGACCTGATCTTCATACTTCCACACGTTGAACTCGGTACCGGTTACCCGCGTCTGGCCTTGGGCGGCATGCACTACGAACGGATGCAGGCTGTCGTGTTTGACCTTGAAGAACGCTTCACCTTTTACCAGGGTGACCCGGCGTTGATCCTTGTAGTTGGTGAAGCGCAGCTCGGTGTCCAGGTTCAGCTCGACCTGGCTGCCGTCACTGAGCACCACGCGGCTGATGGCGTTGCCACTTTCCAGGTGCTGGTAGTGGTTGGGCAACCAGCCTTGCTCCCAGCCGATCCAGGCGCCGACCGGCAAGGCCAGCAGCGCAAGGACGGCGGCCGAGGCATAGTGGCGCCAGGCGCTTGGGCGACGTTGGGTAAGGACGATGACCTTGCCGGGTGTGGCACTACGCGGCAGCTGATCGGCGGTTTGCCAGATATCCAGCATGGCCTGGTATTCCCGGGCGTGCAGAGGATTGGCAGCCAACCATTGCGCAAACGCCTGGCGTTCGGTGGCAGTGCAGTCTTCAGCTTGCAAGCGCAGGCACCAATGCGCAGCGGCATCAGTAATGGCATCGTGTTCGTCGGCGCTGTGGCTGGTGTGGTTCATCAAGGCTCCCGGTTTTGCCTATTCTACCCTTGCAGCGTAGGTGGCGAGAACCCGAGATAATGGCGAATGACTATCAGTTGTAAGATTTTTTACCCTGGAAATGACTGTAAATGCACGGAGTTCGCAGTCATACCCCGCCTGTTGGCGGGGAAAGCTACACAGCTGTGGTCGACTAACGGTCGCAGTCCAACCTCAGAACTGCTCGGCGCCCAGGGTGAACAGTGAAGAACTGCCTGCCCGGATGCTGGCCTGCAGCGACAACGTGCGCGGCAGCAGCCGGGCGAAGAAGAAGGCGGCAGTGGCACGTTTGGCTGCGTAGAACTCCGGGTCCTGCGTCAGGTTGACCTCGGCCACGGCATCCATTCGCGCCCACATGTAGGCGTAGGCTACATAGCCAAACAGCTGCAGGTACTCAACCGAGGCGGCGCCTATGGCGTTGGCGTCCGTGCGGGCCTGCTCGCACAGCCACTGGCTGAGGTTTTCAAGATCAGCCGTGGCATTGAGCAACGGTACGCGATAGGGCGTGTCACCTTCACAGAAGCGGCGGATTTGCCCGGTGAACTCGTCCAGCGCCTTGCCGCCGTCCGCCACCACCTTGCGCCCCAGCAGGTCGAGCGCCTGGATTCCATTGGTGCCTTCGTAGATCTGGGCGATGCGCACATCGCGTACCAGCTGTTCCTGTCCCCATTCGCGGATGTAACCGTGGCCGCCGAACACCTGTTGGCCGAGCACACAACTTTCCAGGCCATTGTCGGTGAAGAACGCTTTGGCCACTGGCGTCAGCAGGGCGACCTGGCGCTGTGCGAGGTCTCGCTCAGCGGTATTGTCCGCGTACTTGGCAATGTCGAGTTGCTGGCCGACATAGGTGGCAAAAGCCCGGCCACCCTCGGTCAGTGCACGCATGGTCAACAGCATGCGGCGAACATCGGGGTGAACGATGATCGGGTCGGCGATCCTGTCGCGTGCTTGCGCACCGGTGGCGGCCCGACTTTGCAGGCGGTCCTGGGCATAGCGCGCGGCGTTCTGGTACGAAGCTTCTGCGCAGCCGATGCCCTGGATGCCGATGGACAGACGCTCGTAGTTCATCATCGTGAACATCGCTGCCAGGCCGCGGTTCGCCTCACCAATCAGGTAGCCGGTGGCGCCGTCGAAGTTCATCACGCAGGTGGCCGAAGCCTTGATACCCATTTTGTGCTCAAGGGAGCCGCAGTGCGCCGGGTTACGGGGACCCAGGCTGCCGTCGGCATTGACCAGGAACTTGGGTACCAGAAACAGCGAGATACCCTTGGGGCCGGCTGGGGCATCCGGCAGCTTGGCCAGCACCAGATGGATGATGTTTTCGGTCAGGTCCTGCTCGCCGCCGGTAATGAAAATCTTGGTGCCGCTGATGCGGTAGCTGCCGTCGGCGACGGGGTCGGCCTTGGTACGGATGATGCCCAGGTCGGTACCGGCATGAGGTTCGGTCAGGCACATGGTGCCGGCCCATTGGCCGCTGTACAGCGGCGGCAGGTACGTGGCCTTGAGCTCATCACTGGCGTGGGCGTCGAGCGCCAGGCAGCAGCCGGCACTCAATGCCGAGTACAGGCTGAAGCTACAGTTGGCGGCATAGAGCATTTCTTCGAATTGTACCGCGAGCATTTTCGGCATACCCAGGCCACCGTGTTCGGGGTTGCCGGCAAGGCCGACCCAACCGCCTTCGCGGTAAGTCTGCCAGGCCTGGGCGAAGCCGTCCGGCGTGCGAACGTGTCCTGCGTCGAACACAACACCCTGTTCATCGCCGCTGCGGTTGAGCGGGGCGATCAACTGGCTGGTGATTTTCGCTGCCTCTTCAAGAATGGCATCGGCAGTGTCAGCGTCTACCCGCTCGGCCAGGGCCGGCAGGCGCGCCCACAGGGCCGGGCCCTGGAATACTTCATGAAGAACAAAGCGCATGTCGCGTAACGGAGCATTGAATTCTGGCATTTGGGTTCTCGCTGTCTAAGGGGTCAGAGCGCTTTGGCCCAGTCGCGCAACAGGTACTTCTGGATCTTGCCGGTAGAGGTTTTCGGCAGCTCGCTGAAGACCACCGTTTTGGGCAGCTTGAAGCCTGCCAGGTGCTCGCGGCAGAAACTGATGATGTCCGTCTCGCGGGTCTGCTCGCATCCAGCCTTGAGGGTGATGTAGGCGCAGGGGGTTTCACCCCATTTTTCATCCGGGCGGGCTACCACGGCAGCCTCGAGTACGGCGGGATGCTTGTACAGGGTATCTTCGACTTCAATGGTAGAGATGTTCTCGCCACCAGAGATGATGATGTCCTTGAGCCGGTCCTTGATTTCGACATAGCCATCGGCATGCCAGACCGCCAGGTCGCCGGTATGGAACCAGCCGCCGCGAAAGGCTTCAGCCGTGGCTTCGGGGTTTTTCAGGTAGCCCTTCATCACTGTGTTGCCACGCATGAAGATTTCACCCAGGGTGTTGCCGTCGCGTCGCACCGGTTCCAGGGTCTGCGGGTCGGCGACCATCAGGCCTTCAAGGGTAGGGTAGCGCACGCCCTGGCGGGACTTGATCCGCGCTCGCTCCGCCAGCGGTTGCTCGTCCCATTCTGCGTGCCAGGCACAGACCGTCACCGGGCCGTATACCTCGGTCAGACCATAAACATGGGTGACCTTGATACCCATCTCTTCCACCGCACCGATAACCTTGGCCGGTGGCGCCGCACCGGCGACCATGGCATTGACCGGGTGATCGATGGCCGCTTTGGCCGACTCGGGCATGTTGATCAGGGCATTGAGCACGATCGGCGCCCCACACAGGTGAGTGACCTGATGCTCGCGGATAAGGGTGAGGATCTTCTGCGGGTCGACGCGACGCAGGAATACATGGGTGCCGGCCAGGGCAGTGACCGTCCAGGGGTAGCACCAACCGTTGCAGTGGAACATCGGCAGGGTCCACAGGTACACCGGGTGATTGCCCATGGCCCAGGTCATCTGGTTGCCCAGGGCGTTGAGGTAGGCGCCACGGTGGTGGTAGACCACACCTTTGGGATTGCCGGTGGTGCCGGAGGTGTAGTTCAGCGAGATGGCCTGCCACTCGTCCTCGGGCCAGTGCCAGGCAAACTCGGGGTCGCCTTCGGCGAGAAAGGCCTCGTAGTCCAGGTCACTGACGGGCTGGCCTTCGCCGTACTCCGGATCGTCGACATCGACCACCAGCGGCGGGTACTCCATCAATGCCAGGGCGCCAGTGATGACCTTGTGAAACTCCCGGTCGGTGATCAGCACTTTGGCTTCACCGTGCTCAAGCATGAACGCAATGGCTTCGGCGTCCAGGCGAACGTTCAGGGCATTGAGCACGGCACCGATCATTGGCACACCGAAATGCGCTTCGAGCATCGCTGGAATGTTTGGCAGCATCACCGCTACCGTGTCGCCTTGACCGATTCCGCGTCCGGCCAGGGCACAGGCCAGGCGCCGGGACCGTTCGTAAGTCTGTTGCCAGTTGCGCCGTATGGCACCGTGAATCACCGCAGGGTACTGGCCATAGACGGCTGCAGTACGTTCGATGAAGCTCAAGGGGCTCAGGGCCTGGTGATTGACAGGGGAGGGCGCCAGGCCCTGGGAGAAGATCGACATGAGTTGTTCCTGTGCAGGGGGCGCCCGTATGGCGTACTGCAACCCCCGGTGGCTGATTGTTAGCTCTGATCAGGTGTCGTGAAGGGTAACCCTTCGCTGTTCTATTTTTTACGCGAATTTCTATGGTACTTGGAAGATAGACTATAGCAATATGGTAGAAGTACTATATGGCTCCCGAGGCTACTGTAATGAGCGCGCCCATGGCTTTTCTGCTCACCTGCGACCCACAACCCAGCGTGCTCCTCGATGCAGCTGCAGCGGTGCTGGCCGTCAACCCGGCCTTGCAGGCCATGCTCGGTCTCTGGCCTGAGCGTTCGGTCGACTACTGGTTGCCCAGTAACTATCAGGCGTTGGTGCGTGCCAGCCTGGATCAGTCGCGCGCCATCAGTGAAGTCGAGGCGATGGTAGCGGGGCAGATCCTGCTCTGGACGTTCATTCCCGACACTGGCACCGCTCAGGTCCTGGCGCGCTGCCGTGATGCCACCGTCGAGCGCCTGGCCGAGCGTGAGGCGAGTCAGGCCCGGCGTCTGTACCGTTTGATTACCGAGAACACCACTGACCTGATCTCCCGCCACAGTCCCGATGGCTGCTTCCTTGATGCGTCCCCGGCCTCCTATCGTCTGCTCGGTTACTGGCCTGAAGAGTTGCGCGGGGTGGCGGTACAGGCGCTTTTTCACCCCCAGGATCGCCAGCAATCGTTGCTGCAAGCAGCCCAGGCGCTGGAGCAGGACGGTTATCAGACCATGACCTGTCGGGTGCGCCATCGCGATGGCCGTGACCTATGGTTCGAGATTGCCAGCCGGGCGATTCGCGAGACCTACACCGGGGCGGTGGTGGAAATTGTCAGTGTCTCGCGGGACATCACCGTACGTATCGAGGCACAGGAAAATCGTCGGCGTCTGGCTGAGGTCGTGGAGGCCAATACCGATCTGGTGCTGTTCACCGACCGTGATGGTCGCCTGAGTTACCTCAACCGCTCGGCGCGGCGTGCCCTGGGCCTGCAGGATGTCGAGCCACTACCGGGTTTGCAGGCGTTGCTCGATCCCGGGTTACAGCAACAGCTGGAGCGCGAAGGCTGGCAGCGTGCCGAGCAAGCAGGTGTGTGGCATGCCGAGACGCGGCTGATTCCCTGGCAGGAAGGTGCGGCTTTTCCGGTGTCGTTGGTGTTGCTGGCTCATCGCGGTAACGGTGGCGAGCGTTACTACTCGCTGGTGGCCCGCGACATGACCGAGCGTGAATTACGCGAAAGCCAGCAGCGCCGCCACCAGGACGAGCTGGCCCACAGCGCGAGGCTGATCACGCTTGGCGAGCTGGCCTCGGGCATTGCTCACGAGATCAACCAGCCGCTGGCGGCGGTGGTCAACTATGCCGGCGCCAGTCAGCGTTACCTGCAAGCCCTGGACCGAGATCCGCAGGCGGCCACGCGGGTTGCCCAGGGGCTGGCGCGTATCAGCGAGCAAGCGACCCACGCGGCCGAGGTGATCAAGCGCCTGCGTGCATTCCTGCGCAAGGAGCCCCGGCGCCTGCAGGCGTTGTCTATTGCCGATGTCGCCGCCGAAGCCGTACGCCTGTGCGACTGGGAAGCGGCGCGGGACCAGGTGAGCATCGTGCAGCAAATCTCTGCTTCGCTGCCCGCGGTGTATGCCGACCGGGTGTTGCTCGAACAGGTCTTGCTCAACCTGTTGCGTAACGCTATTGATGCCAATCGCGAGCAGCATCAGGGACAACCGTCGCGGATCGACATAGGTGCAGCGCTGGTGGCCGGGCAGGTGCAGATTCAGGTCAGCGATCAGGGACCGGGGGTGGCGGTGGAACGCCTGGATGGCATTTTTACACCGTTCACGACCAGCAAACCGGAAGGGCTGGGCCTGGGTTTGAGCATGAGCCGCAGTATTATTGAAGGCTTCGGCGGTACCTTGCAGGCAACGCCGGGCGTATCGGCTGGTTTGATCTTGTGTTGCCGGCTGGCGCCGGTGGCAAGCTTGGGAACAGAGGACGTGTAATGCAGCAACTCAAAGTCTATGTGGTTGACGATGACCAGGGCATGCTCGACTCGACGGTCTGGCTGCTGGAGTCGGTCGGTATTCAGGCGCTGCCCTTTACCAGCGGTCAGTCGTTTCTGGAAGCCTGTGACGGCCACTTGCCCGCTTGCGTGCTGCTCGATGTGCGCATGCCCGGCATGGGCGGCTTGAGTGTGCAGGAGGCCTTGCGCGGCCGCGGTATCGAACTGCCGGTGATCTTCCTCAGCGGGCATGCCGATGTGCCCATCGTGGTGCGGGCGTTCAAGGCCGGTGCCTGTGATTTCATCGAGAAGCCCTATAACGATCAGCTGTTGCTCGATGCAGTCCAGGCGGCGCTCGACCGCTCCTCGCAAACCCTTGCAGGCAGCGGTCCACGTGCCACGGTGCAGGCCCGGATCGACAGTCTTACACCACGTGAGCGGGATGTGTTCGTGCCTCTGGTGCAGGGCTTCAGCAATCGAGAGATTGCCGAGCAGCTTGAAGTCAGCGTGAAGACTGTGGACCTGTATCGGTCACGGGTGATGAAACGGATGGAGGCTGAGCACCTGCCGGCGTTGGTGGGAATGGCGATTGCCTGCGGGGTGGTGGAGCCGTTGAATCTGCGCTGAATTCATCGCGGGGCAAGTCGGGCTTCTGCACCGACCCGACTCGCTCCGCGATGCCTTTAAGGGCGTCGCCCGAGCAACAGCCCCACGACCAAGCCGAACCCCGCCGAGATCGCCACGGTCTGCCAGGGGTGGCCACCAATGTAGTCATGCGTGGCATCGACAACCGGTTGTGCTTTGCTACGTACGCTACTGACGGCTTCGCGAGCCTGTTTGAGCTTGAGTCCGATCTGTTCGCGCAAGGTTTCAGCGTCTTCACCCACCAGCGCGGCGCTGTCGCGCAGCAGTTTTTCCGACTCTTCGATCAGCGCCTGCAGTTCGCTGAACGCCTGATCCTTGATTTGCTCGGCATCGGTTTGCACGGTGGTTTTCCTGGCCATGGACAGTTCCTCGTCAATTGATGGGCAATGAACAGTGGATGCCGGCGGGCGCGGAAAGTTGCAGCGGTTTGCCGGCCCTTCGCGGCTACAGTGTAAGATAGTGCCTATTTTCCGCAGCAGGACACCCTCATGAGTTTCAATCTGGCCAACAAGAGTTTCGCCGAACGGGCGCAGATCGAGGACGAGAAAGCCCGACTGTTCGAACTCTGGCAGAGCAACCTGGGCAAGGCCAAGGGCGAAGCCGCCCGGCTGATTTCCGAAAAGCCCCGGCGCAAGGGCAAGTGGGCCGAATGGGTCCGTGCTGAACTGGATGGCATGTCACCGCCCGAATTTGCCAACATGGTGCGCAGCGAAGTCAACAAACTGATGGCTGCGGCCAAGTAAAGCTGCTGTCAGGCCCGGCCTCGGGATGGAAAATGTACGGCGACGTTGTAAGCCGCGGGCGTTTTGAACGATACTGTTTCTCATTAACGTCTACCTCCCGTTCCCAAGGCTCTCCGAATTCCTCCATGTTGACGTCTCCCGTGTCCGGGCTGCTTGCCAGTTTCCAGGAACATTACGATGACCTGCTGCAGTTCCTGACCCGGCGCATGAGCGACCGTCAGCGTGCGGCCGACGTGGCTCAGGAAACCTACCTCAAGCTGGTCAAGATCGAGCAGCAGGAACTGCCGGTGCTGCACGCACGCAGTTTCATCTTCCGCGTGGCCGGCAACCTGGCCATCGATACCTTGCGCCGCGAACAACGCATGGCCGGCAGCCTCGACGATTCCGTAGCGGCGAGCCTGGTGCCGTGTCCGGCACCCGCGCCGGAGGCTGCCTTACTGGCCCGCGAACGCCTCGAACAACTGGATGAAGCGTTGCTGCAACTGTCGCCCAACGCTCGTCAGGCGCTGTTGTTAAATCGTGTCGAAGGTCTGACTCAGGCACAGATTGCACAACAGCTGGGCGTTTCCGAGAGCATGGTGGCAAAATACATCGGCCAGGCATTGCGCCATTGCCGTGACTGGCTCAAACACAACCATGATTGATGCCCAAGCCATGCCTGCACCGCAGCCGATCAGCGATTTGTCCGACGATGCCCTCGACTGGCAGGTGTTGTTGCACTCTGGCACCGCCAGCGAGGCTGACCGCGCGCGGTATCAGCGCTGGCGCCTGCTCAGCCCTGCCCATGCTGAAGCTGCGCAAGAAGCCGAGTCCTTGTGGGGTGATCTGGGGCAAACCCACGCGGCCGCTACATTGACGGTTGCCCCAGTGCCTCGCCGTCGCTGGGGCTCGGCGCTGGCAACATCGTTGGTGTTGGCGCTGGTCGGCTATGGTGGCTGGCAGCAGGCCCCGGCCTTGCTCGCCGACTACCACACCGGCATTGGTCAGCAGCAACGTATTACCCTGGCCGACGGCTCGCAGGTACTGCTGAACAGCGGCAGTGCCTTGTCGGTGGACTTCAGCAACGGCCAGCGTCGGCTGCTGCTCAAGGCGGGCGAGGCGCTGTTCGAGCCGGCGAGCGATCCGCGGCCCTTTGTCGTCGAGGCCGGTGGCGAACCGGTGCAAGGCAGCGGGGCAGTGTTCAGTGTGCGGCGTGACGGCAATCACAACCGCGTGGTCATCGCCCAGGGTGAGGCGCAGGTCGGTCAGCGCCTTTTGCAGGCTACCCCGGATGCCCGGGCGCTGACCGCCTGGCAGCGCGGCAAGCTGATCTTCAATGGCAAGCCGTTGCGTGAGGTCCTGGCCGAGCTTGAGCGTTACCAGCACGGGCGCATTGTGCTGTCCGATCAACAACTGGGGGCGATGCAGGTCAGCGGCGTGTTTGACCTGGATGACCCGCAAGGGTTGTTGCGGACCCTGGAACAGCGTTATGCGCTGAAGGTTACCTATCTGCCGTGGCTGGCTGTGGTGTATTGACCGGACAGAACAGAAATATTTTCAACTTCGTACTGCAAGTTCTTCTTCGCCCAATCGTCGTAGTGAGACTGATCAGCAATCCATTCTCATTTACACCATTGTCTGGAAGAACATTGTGAAGGGTCCGCTCAAGCCAATCGCCCGCTCCACCGCTAGTTTCAAACACGCACTGCTGGCTTCTACGGCCGTCGCCGCGTTGCTCGGCCCTGTCTGGGTGCAGGCGGCCGATACCCTGAACGCCGGGCAAGCCAGCACCCAGCAAGACCGTGAAGTGAACCTGGCATTGCCTGCCCAGGACCTTGACCGGGCCCTTACTGCATTCGCCGACCAGGCCGGCCTGCACCTGTTGTACACCACGAACGATGTTGCTGGTCTGCAAAGTCCGGCCCTCAATGGTCGCTACAGCATCGCCCAGGCCCTGCAGAGCCTGCTGGCCGGCAGCGGCATGAGCTGGCAGTTCAGTGAGTCGCGCACGGTGATCCTGCGCAAGGCGCAGGCAGCTCCTGCGAGCGTCAGCCTCAAGCCGATCGAAGTCAGCGTGGCGTCGCGTACCAGTACCTCGATCAGTGAAATTCCCGGCACCGTCTGGGTGGTCGATCAGCAGCAGCTCAATGAGCAGATCAATAGCGGTGTCAGCCTCAAGGAAGCCATCGGCAAGCTGGTTCCAGGCCTTGATCTGGCTCCGGAAGGGCGCACCAACTACGGCCAGAACATGCGCGGTCGCAACGTCCTGGTAATGATCGACGGCGTCAGCCAGAACAGCTCACGTGGCCTGTCGCGGCAGTTCGACAGCATCTCACCGTTCAACGTCCAGCGCGTTGAGGTGCTCTCCGGCGCCAGCGCCATCTACGGCGGCGGCGCCACCGGCGGTATCATCAACATCGTCACCAAGAAGGGCGAGGCCGGTCCTGCACGCTTCGAGACTCAGGTGGGTGCGAGCAGCGGCTTCAACAACAGCGACGACCTCTCGACCCGCATCGCCCAGTCGGTAAGTGGTGGCAACGAGCAGGTCAACGCCCGCCTGGGAGTATCTGCCGAACAGAATGAGGCGTTCTACGATGGCGCCGGCGATCAGATTTTCATCGACAACACCCAGACCGACTTGCAGTACAACCGCGCTATCGATGTGCTCGGCAGCCTGGGCCTGAAGTTCAACGACGAACAAAGTCTCGACCTGCTGGCCCAGTATTACGATTCGGGTAACCACGGCAGCACCGGGATCTACTTTCCCAATCTGAACTACAACGCGCCTTCAGACCTGGAAGACGCCGAGCTGCGCAGCGGCTACTCCACCGACCTTGAACCGCGGACCAAGCGCCTGCTGCTCAATGCCAACTACCATCACAGCGATGTACTCGGCCAGGACTTCTACCTGCAGGCGTCCTACCGCAAGGAAGACGATAATTTCTACCCGTTTCCGTATTACAACCCCGGCAAGCCGGCGGGTTCCAAGGGCGTGTACTTCGCTGCTTCGCAACAGAACTTCGAAGTCAGCAGCCTCAAGGCGCTGTTTGCCAAGCAATGGGACACCCTCAAGCTGACTTATGGCGTGGACCTGGACCGCGAACGCTTCAATGCCGAGCAGACCACCTTCGATGCCCTGACGTCCTCCGAGAGCGGTGGGCTGGACCTCGACAAGGCCAGCAAGGCCCCGCGTTATCCCAGCTACCGGGTCGATGGCCTGTCGTATTACGCCCAGCTGGACTGGCATGCAACCGACAACCTGACCGTCTCCGGTGGTGCCCGGCGCCAGCAGATGGACGTGGATGTCGGCGATTTCAAGAACGTGCCCGGCGGTACCAACGACTACCAGGTCAACCTGTTCAACCTCGGCGCGATCTATGACTTCAAGAACGGTCATCAGGTCTGGACCAACTACGGCGAAGGCTTCGACCTGCCGGACCCGGCCAAGTTTTACGGCAAGCCCGGTTTGAGCGTCGAAGACAACCCGCTGGCCGGGATCAAGAGCCGCCAGGTGGAACTGGGCTGGCGCTATGCGGACCTGGACTGGGACGCTCAGGCGGCGGTGTACTACATCTGGTCTGACAAGATCATCACCACCGATATGGCCACCTTGACCATCAATGTCGAAGAGCAGAAGAGCCGTGACTTCGGTTTCGAAGGTGCGCTGACCCGCCACTTCGAAGGCGGCTGGGAAGCCGGCAGCACCCTGCACCTGGTGCGTTCGGAAGAGGAGGACAAGGACGGCGACTGGATCAAGCGTGATGCCCGTTATGCCTCGCTGTCGAAATCCACTGCCTTCGTCGGCTGGAAAGACGAGGGGCGCAGCGCGCGTCTGCAGGCCAACCATGCCTTCACCCTCAAGGATGATGCCGATCACGAAATCAGTGGCTACACCACCTTCGACCTGCTGGGCAGTCAGGACACCGGTTTCGGCACTTTCAGTGCCGGTATCCAGAACCTGCTGGACAAGGAATACAGTACGGTCTGGGGCCAGCGCGCGACCCTGTTCTACTCGCCCACCTACGGCCCGGAATACTTGTACGACTATCAAGGCCGTGGCCGCACCTACACCCTGACCTGGTCGATGGCTTACTGAGTCAGGCGAACACCGCCAGCAGGTCGGCTTCAAAGGCCTGCTGGGCATCACTGGGGATCTGAGCGCGGTGCCGGGCGAGGACGAAAGGCACCTGGAAGTTCAGCGTCGGGTCCAGTGCGTGCAACAGCCCGCGCTCGACCCAGGGGGCAGCGAAATGGCAGGGCAGGTAGCCGATATGGCGGCCGGACAGAATAAACGCCAGGGCACCGTCCACCTGCTCGGAGCGTGCCGAAGCACGACCGCCGTTGAGCGGGTCCGGGTTTTCCAGAAAGCGGTAAGGATGCTCGACCTGATCGGCCTCCAGCAGCTCTTCCAGGCTCACCTGCGTGCAGGTCGCCAGCGGATGATGGCTGGCGCAGTAAAGGCGCTGGGTCTCTTCGAACAGCGGCGTGTAGTCGAAGGCCGACTGTTTGCCGGAGAAGTAGCCGATGGCCAGGTCCAGGCGCTGCTGCAACAGCAGGCGCTCAAGATCGGCCGGCATGGCGCTGACCAGTTCCAGGCGTACCGACTCGTCACGTTGGCGAAAGCGCTCGATGGCGTGCGCCAGACGCAAGGTGACACTGCTGTCCTGGGCTTCGGAAATACCCACCCGCACTTCACCGAGCAAACGTCCGGCTACACCATTGGCCTGATGGCGAAAGGCTTCGATCTGAACCAATAGCTCCCGTGTTGCCTTGAGCAGCACCTCACCCTTGGCCGTGAGGCGAAAGCCGCCTTTGCCGCGACTGCACAGGCGATAACCGAGGCGTGTTTCCAGGCGCGCCATCTGCTGGCTGATGCTCGGCTGGCTCAAGCCCAGCACGCCTTGGGCGGCACTGAAGCCGCCAGCCTCGACTACAGTGACGAACAGCCGCAACAGGTGCAGGTCGAGGTCGTGCAGTTGTCCCAACATCAAACATTGCTCCAGGTGCATGTCAGGTTAAGTAACTTGTCATTTTAGCAATGTAACTCGGCGCGCATGCTGTCGGCATCCACTGATAAAGGTGCCCGATATGCGTACATCCCTGTGGTTGCTTCCCCTGATCCTGGCCTTGCCGGTGCACGCTGAAGAGAAAGTCCTCAATCTCTACAGCTGGGCCGACTACGTGGCACCGGAGACCTTGCAGCGTTTTGAGAAGGAAACCGGCTACAAGGTGCGTTACGACACCTTCGATACCACCGAAGTGCTGGAAACCAAATTGCTCACCGGCGGCAGCGGCTATGACGTCGTGGTGCCGTCTTCCAGCCTGCTCGCCCGGGCTCTGGCGGCAGGGGCGCTGCAACCCTTGCAGGCGCAATCGATGCCCGGCTATAGCAATCTCGACAAGGACCTGCTGGCCAAGCTCGCCGAGGTGGACCCCGGCAACCAGTACGCAGTGCCCTACACCTGGGGAACCCTCGGCCTGGGAATGAACCTTGAGGCGGTACGCCAGCGGGTCGGCGATGCGCCGCTGGACAGCCTCGACCTGTTGTTCAAACCCGAGTACGCGAGCAAGCTCAAGGACTGCGGCATTGCCATGTCCGACTCGCCTCAGGAGGTGATCGGCGTGGCCCTGCACTACCTGGGCAAAGACCCTTACAGCCGCAACAAGGATGATCTGGCCGCAGCCCAGGCGCTGCTCAAGCAGCTGCAGCCCTCCATTGCTTACGTGGCCAATGGTCGGCAGATCAGCGACCTGGCCAATGGCAGCGTATGCCTGGCGTTGACCTACAACGGTGATGCCGCCATGGCCGCTGATCAGGCTCGCCAGGCCGGCAAACCGTACCAGGTGATCTACCGGATTCCCCGGGAGGGCACGCTGATCTGGCAGGACAATCTGGTCGTTCCCAAGGACGCTCCGCACCCCGAGGCGGCGCGCGCCTTCATTGCTTTCATGCTGCGCCCCGATTCGGTCGCGCCGCTGACCAACACGCTGTTCTTTGCCAATGCCAACCAGGCCGCCACGGCACTGGTCGATGAGGCGGTGCGCAACGACCCGGACATCTACCCCTCGGACGCCGTGCGCGCTCGCCTGTTTGCCGACCGCAGCATGGCCTTGACCGACATGCGCCAGCGCACCCGCTTGTGGACCGCTTTCCGTAGCCGCCAATAACAACCAGAAAAGGAGCCCGATGATGGATCTCGCCCCCGATAACGACCAGGCCATGACCCGCGACAGCCTGTATGGCACCGTCGCCGAAAATACCTTCGCCGGCATCACCAGTTTCTCTCGCCGCCGCTACACCCGTGATCTGCGCGGCGTCGATGTGGTGGTCAGCGGCGTGCCGTTCGACACTGCCACGAGCAACCGCCCCGGTGCCCGCTTCGGCCCGCGCGCCATTCGCAGCGCTTCGGTGCAACAGGCCTGGGCTCGGCACTGGCCGTGGGAGTTCGACCCGTTTGATCACCTGGCGGTGATCGACTATGGCGACTGCAACTTCGACTATGGCAGCCCACAGACGATACCGCAGAGCATCCAGGCCCATGCCGAACGGATCCTCGAAGCGGGCTGCGCCATGCTCACCCTCGGTGGCGATCACTTCATCAGCTACCCGCTGCTCAAGGCTCACGCGCGCAAACATGGCCCGCTGTCGCTGATCCACTTCGACGCCCACAGTGACACCTGGCCGTGCGAAGAGGATGGCGGGCGGGTCGACCACGGCACGATGTTCTGGCATGCCGCCCGCGAAGGCCTGGTCGACCCGTCGCGTTCGGTGCAGATCGGCTTGCGCACCACCAATGACGATACCCAGGGCTTTGCCGTGCTGGATGCGCGCCAGGTCCACCAGCGGGGTTGCCAGGCGATCATCGAGGCGATCCGTGAGCGGGTGGGTGACAACCCGGTTTACCTGACCTTCGATATCGACTGCCTCGACCCGGCGTACGCACCAGGTACCGGTACTCCGGTTTGTGGTGGACTGACGACCGTGCAGGCGCTGGAGATTATCGGCGGGCTGCGTGGTATCAACCTGGTGGGGATGGACCTGGTGGAGGTCGCGCCGGCTTATGATCATGCCGATATCACGGCCCTGGCCGGATCGACACTGGCGATGGAAATGCTCTGCCTGTATGCGGCCCGCCACAAGGTCGACCATTGAGGTAGAAACAAAATGAATTACCTGTAGGGAAAATCGCGGTTTCCTGTCGAACCCGACGCGCCTTAGGCTATCCAATGCTTGGGCGCGTCGTTTCGCGCAGGAGGTATTCCGTGAACACATCATTGTTGGGCCTGGCCGGTCTGGCCCTTGGCCTGGTGCTAAGCACGTCACTGCAGGCTGCGCCGGATGAAGCGGCGCTGCAATTGGCGGGCTCGCCAAATAACCCCTACAACAGCCCGATCATGCGTGCCAACCCCAACAGCCGCCAGGGCAGTGTGCAGGCTACACCGCCAGTGCGTGGTCCCTCGACCCAGCCCAATCCACGCCCGCCGACCCTGGAAAACCGTGGCATCGGCAACGGCGAAAATATGCGCCGCGAGCAGTCCACGCCGCGTCTGGAACCCACTCGGCCGCCTCGCGAATCGACCCGCACGCCTTGATTGGCACGCTCTCCCTGGAAGGAAACGCTAATGTCCGCACGCACCTGGCTACCCACCTTGTTGACCGCTGCACTGTTACCGCTGCTGGCCCATGCCGCGCCCGAACGCACCTTCAAGAGTGAAGATGGCACCATCAAGGTCAGCACCCTGGCCGACGGCCTGCGTAACCCCTGGGCGCTGGCCTTTCTACCCGACGGTAAAGGCATATTGGTCACCGAGCGTGCCGGCAACCTGCGTATCGTCAGCGCCGAGGGCAAGGTCGGTGCGCCACTGGGGGGCGTGCCTGAGGTGTGGGCCAAAGGGCAGGGCGGGTTGCTGGATGTCGTCTTGTCGCCGACCTTCAAGCAGGATCGCATGGTTTATCTGAGCTACGCCGAGGGCGGTGGCGAGGAAGGTAAAGCTGGCACGGCTGTAGGCCGTGGGCGCTTGTCTGCCGACCTGGCCAAGCTTGAAGATTTCAACGTGATTTTCCTCCAGCAGCCCAAGCTGTCGACGGCTAACCACTTTGGCTCGCGGTTGGTTTTCGACCGTGACGGTTTCCTCTTCATTGCCTTGGGCGAGAACAATCAGCGCCCCACGTCACAGGACCTGGACAAGCTGCAGGGCAAGGTAGTGCGCATCCTGCCGGACGGCACGGTGCCGAAGGACAACCCCTTTGTCGGTCAGGACAATGTGCGCCCGGAAATATGGTCGTTCGGCCACCGCAATCAGCAAGGCGCAGCACTCAATCCCTGGACCGGTGAGCTGTGGACCAACGAGCACGGCCCCCGCGGCGGTGACGAAATCAATATCCCCAAGCCTGGCAAGAACTACGGCTGGCCTGTCGCGACCCACGGTATCAACTATACGTTGACGCCGATTCCGGAAGCCCGGGGCGAGCATGTCGATGGCATGGTTGATCCACACCATGTCTGGGAAAAATCGCCAGCCATCAGTGGTATGGCCTTTTACGACAACCCGCGCTTCAAACCCTGGGATCACAGTGTGTTCATTGGCGCATTGGCGAGCCAGGAGCTGATTCGCCTGCAACTGGACGGGGACAAGGTGGTACACGAAGAGCGCCTGCTGGGTGAGCTCAATGCGCGAATCCGTGATGTGCGGGTGGGGCCGGATGGCTACCTGTATGTGTTGACCGATGAGAGCGATGGTGCGTTGTTAAAGGTGGGGTTGGATCTGTAAGTCGGTGTGGGCTTCATCGCCGGCCTTGCCGGCGATGGGCTGGGCTGTACTCGGCGCAAAGCGGCCGCGTTTGGCCAATAGCGCGTAGAATGACGCCTTTTGCCACGGACGCTGCGTATGTCCTGTTTCACCGAACAGTCCCCTCTGTCCCTCTACCAGCAGGCGATCGACTCTCAAGGCTTTGTCAGCGACCCGGCACAGTTGCACGCTGCCAGCGCGTTGCAGAACTGTTTCGAAGCCTTGCAGCGCGGTGAAACACCCCAGGGCGTTTACCTTTGGGGCCCGGTGGGGCGCGGCAAGACCTGGCTGATGGACCAGTTTCACCAGTGCTTGCAGGTACCGGCCCGGCGTCAGCATTTTCATCACTTCATGCGTTGGGTGCATCAACGCCTGTTTCAGCTCAATGGCACCGCCGACCCCTTGCAGGCCCTGGCGTTGTCCCTGGCCGAAGAGATCCGCGTACTGTGCTTCGACGAGTTGTTCGTCAACGATATCGGCGATGCGATCATTCTCGGTCGACTGTTCCAGGTATTGTTCGAAGCCGGCGTGGTGATTGTCGCTACCTCCAACCAGCCGCCCGACCAGTTGTACAGCGATGGCTTCAACCGCGAGCGCTTCCTGCCGGCCATCGCCGCCATCAAGCAACACATGCAAGTGCTGCCGGTGGCTGGCGATCAGGACCATCGCTTACACCCTGGCGCTGCGCAGCAGCGTTACTGGGTACGCGAACCCGGTCAGCCGCAAGCACTGAGCGAGGTATTCAGCCAGCTGTGTGGTGAGCAGCCCTGCAGCGATCAGCCGTTGCAGGTGGGGTCGCGCCAGATACAGGTGGTGCAACGCTGCGATACGGTCATCTGGTGCCGCTATGCAGACCTGTGCGAGCAATCCCTGGCGGCCATGGACTTCATGGCGCTGTGCGACAGCTTTACAGCCATCCTGCTGGGCGAGGTTCCTGCGCTGGGCGCACGGCAGCGCCCAGCCAGGATTGCCCGAGGCACCGAGGATGCTGCCAGCCGGGTAGTGGCGGGTGACCGGGAGTTACCACAATTGTCGGTGCATGATGACAGCGTGCGGCGCTTCATCGCGTTGGTCGATGAATGTTACGACCGTCGGGTCGCCCTGTACCTGGAAGCGGAGGTAGCGCTGGATGCGCTCTACACTCAAGGGTATCTGGAGTTCCCGTTCCGGCGCACCCTTAGCCGCTTGCGGGAGATGCAACTGCAACGCTTCTGTTGAAGGAGTCGAACATGCAGCCGCTATCGCACCATTTACTGACCATGGCCTATCAGAACGGCTGGGCCAACCACAGGCTGTATAAAGCCTGTCTGCAACTGAGCCAGGATGAATTCGTGGAACCCCGTTGCAGCTTCTTCGGCTCGATCAAGGCCACCCTCAACCATATCCTCACCGTGGACTGGTTCTACCTGAACGCCCTTGAGTCCGAGCAACGCGGTGAGGCTCCGGAGGCAGACAGCGAGCGTTTCTTCGAGCCTGAAGAGCCATTTTCCAGTTGTGAGGCGCTAAGAGAAGAGCAGGCCCAGGCCGATCACCGGCTGATTGCCTACTGCAGTCAATTGCGCGACGACCAGTTGCAGCGCTATGTCAGCATCGTGCGTCCCGACTGGGTCCAGCGTGAGCAACGGTTGCGCCTGTTGTCCCACCTGTTCGGGCACCAGATCCATCACCGCGGGCAGGTGCACGCCATGCTCAGTGACACCTCGGTCAAGCCACCCCAGCTGGACGAGTTTTTTTGTGAAGACGAAGCCCACCTGCGTGCTCAGGACTTTGCCGAACTGGGCTGGACCGAGGCGCAGATCTGGGGGCGTTAACGCCCCAGCCAGCCCAGGGTCAGCAGGGCCAGCACGGCATAACGCCCAGCCTTGGCAATCGTGACCAGCACGACGAAACGCCAGAAGGGTTCGCGCATGATCCCGGCGATCAGGGTCAACGGGTCGCCGATCACCGGCATCCAGCTCAGCAGCAGCGACCACTGGCCGTAGCGCTGGTAACGTTGCTGGGCCTTGTCCAGTTGCGCCTGCTTGAAGGGAAACCAGCGGCGGTCGCGCAGGTGTTCGATACCGCGGCCTAACAGCCAGTTGACGATCGAGCCGAGAACGTTACCGGCCGTGGCGATCAGCAGCAGGCTGAACACGGCCTGCGGATCGCGCAGCAACAAGCCCACCAGTACGGCTTCCGATTGCAGCGGCAAAAGTGTCGCTGCGCCAAAGGCGCTGAGAAACAGCGCCCATTCACTCAACATGCCGGTCTGATCAGTAGTTGGCGACCACTTCGTCGCGACCGTCCTGGGTCAGGCCGATGACCTGGTAGGCATCCTTGTGGTCACCCATTTCCATACCCGGTGAGCCCATCGGCATGCCCGGTACGGCCAGGCCGCGCAAGTCGGAACGCTTGGCCAGGAGCTTGACCTGCTCGGCTGGCACATGGCCTTCGACGAACTTGCCGTCGATCACCCCGGTGTGGCACGAAGCCAGGCGTGGGGCCACGCCCAGACGCTGCTTGACCGCACTCATGTTCGGCTCGACATGGTCGTTGACGGTAAAACCGTTATCCCGCAGGTGGCTGATCCACTCTTTGCAGCAGCCACAGTTGGGGTCGCGGTAGACGTCGATGGTCTGCCCGGCCTGAGCCAGGGTGCTCAGGGCCAGCAAGCCGAAAGCGACGATTTTTTTGCTCAACATGGTGATTCTCCAAGACTAGAAACGCAGGCGGACACCGGCGACCAGGCGGGTCTGGCCGATATCGCCCTGGTCATCACGGATCTGCTCGGCGGCATTGCCGTAGCTCCGATTGAAACTGACACCCAGATAAGGGGCAAAACCACGGGTTATCTCATAGCGCAGGCGCAGACCGATTTCACTGTCGGCGAGGCCACTGCCCTGATCGCGACTGGCATCGTTACGGCCATAGAAGTTCGCTTCCAGGGACGGTTCAAGTATCCAGCGGTTGGTCAGCAGGATAGCGTAACTGCTCTCCAGGCGCAGCGCGGTTTGTTGCCGCTCACCCACATAGGCAGTGGCTTCCAGCTCCAGGCCATACAGTGGCATGCCCTGGATGCCGAAGGCCGCCCAGGTCTGGCCGGTGGCCGGCTTGAAGTCCTGGCGCACGCCGCCGACCAGCTCCCACCAGGGGCTGATGGCATGGCCCCAAAGCGCTTGTAGCTCGGCCTTGTGGGTGACGCCTTGTTCACGCTCGCCTTCGCTACGCAGCCAAAGACGGTCGATGTCACCGCCGATCCAGGCATTGGCGTTCCAGTTCAGGGCACTGCTGCTCTCGAAGTTCTGGTACTCCAGCTGCTCGACAATCACTGCCCAGTTGACCTGTTTATCGTGCACCTGATGACCGGGCAGCGGCGGGAAGGCGGCGCGGCGGTCGGCTTCGGTGATCGGCCGCAAGGGCGTGCGTGGGGCGTCCAGCGCCTGGCCGTGAGCCATGCCGCTGTGGTCCATGCCAGCGTGGTCCATTGGCGGCTGGGGCTTGCTGGTGTGGTTCATGGCGCCGTGATTCATGCTGCCATGGTTCATCGCGCCATGATCCATGCCCTGGGCCCGGACTTCTTCGCTGGTCAGCAAGGCCAGGAGGGCCAGGCTGCCCAGCAGGGGACGGTTGAGTACTTCATTCATCGACGCGTACCTCGCGGAACATGCCCATCTCCATGTGGTAAAGCAGGTGGCAGTGGTAGGCCCAGCGCCCCAGGGCATCCGCGCTGACCCGGTAGCTGCGGCGGCTGCCGGGCGGAATGTCGAGGGTGTGCTTGCGCACCTGGAAGCGTCCGTGCTCGTCCTCCAGGTCGCTCCACAGGCCATGCAGGTGTATCGGGTGGGCCATCATCGTGTCGTTGACCAGGGTGATGCGCAGGCGCTCGCCGTAGCGCAGGCGCAGTGGTTCGGCGTCGGAGAACTTGATGCCGTTGAACGACCAGGCGAAGCGTTCCATGTGCCCGGTCAGGTGCAGTTCGATCT
This sequence comes from Pseudomonas sp., assembly GCA_036643775.1. Classification (GTDB taxonomy): domain Bacteria; phylum Pseudomonadota; class Gammaproteobacteria; order Pseudomonadales; family Pseudomonadaceae; genus Aquipseudomonas. The sequence continues at coordinate 34,369 of JAVXRI010000013.1, forward strand.
CGCGGGACGGTTCGCGACCGTCCGGGTCGGCAAAGGTGCTTTTCAGGTCGGCGTAGGTCAGCACCCGGCGGCCGTTGTTGCGCAGGCCAATGCCCGGGTCGGCGAGATTGGGCTTGGGACTCATGGTCTGCATATCCACCAGCGGGTTGCCGGTTTCACTGGCCGGGTGGGTCTGCATGCCGGTCATGGCCCCATGGTCCATACCGCCCATCTGGCTGTGGTCCATCCCGGCCATGGCGTCCATGCCGCCGTGGCCCATGTCGGCCATGGTCAGGATCGGTCGTGGGTCGGGTGCCGGTACCGGCGCGCTGAGTCCGGTGCTGCGCGCTAGAGTGCCGCGGGCGTAACCGGTGCGGTCCATGCTCTGGGCATAGAGGGTATAGGCGGGCAGGTCGCCCACTTCTACCAGCACGTCGTAGGTTTCGGCCACGGCAATACGCAACTCGTCGACGCTGACCGGCTGCACCGGCAAACCATCGGCAGCGATCACCGTCAGTTTCAGGCCCGGAATGCGGAAGTCGAAGTAACTCATGGCTGAGCCGTTGATCAGGCGCAGGCGTACGGTTTCACCGGGCTGGAACAGGCAGGTGAAGTTGCCATCCGGGGGTTGGCCATTGAGCAGATAGGTGTAGGTGGCGGCGCTGATGTCGGCGAGGTCGGTCGGGCTCATGCGCATCTCGGCCCAGTTCTTGCGCTCCGCCACGGTCTTCGACCAGCCGTGCAGGGCGACATCATCGATGAAGTCACCGACGGTGCGCTTATGGTAGTTGAAGGCGTCGGACTGTTTTTTCAGTGTCGCCATCAATTGCTCAGGGGCCTGGTCACTCCAGTCGCTGAGCAACAGCACATAGTCGCGTTGGTAGCGATGGGGCTCGGGCTGTTTCGGCTCGATGACGATTGCCCCGTAAACCCCGGCCTGTTCCTGCAACCCGGAATGGCTGTGGTACCAGTAGGTGCCGCTCTGCTGCAGGGTAAACTGATAGAGGTAATCGCCGCCGGGCTCAATGCCGGCAAAGCTCAGGCCGGGGACACCGTCCATGTTGGCGGGCAGGATGATGCCATGCCAGTGCAGCGAGGTCGGCTCGTCCAGGTGGTTGCGTACGCGCAGTGTCACCGTGTCGCCTTCGCGCCAGCGCAACACGGGGCCAGGCAGGCTGTTGTTGATGGTAAGCGCGGTACGCGGACGACCGGTGATGTTGACCGGCGTCTGGCCGATGAACAGTTCGAAGTTTTCGCCGCTGAGCTCATTGCCCAGGGGCGCGCCGGCGGCGAAGGCGGGCAGGCGCCAGAGGCCGAAGCCTGCCAGGGCACTAGCGGCGGCGAAGCCTTTGACGAAGGTACGGCGGGTGGGATTCACAAGCATGTCGTAGCCAATCCAGGAGCTATGGTGGCACGACATTAGCCAGCGACGACTGTCAGCAAACTGAGCTGCAGATTACAGATTTGTCAGCCTGGTAAGTGCGCCCTTGGCCTGTTGAAGGGTACGACACAGCTTTTCGCTCGACGCTTCCTGCGTTAGCCTTGGCAGGTTAATGCCATTGGGGGCAAGGAGTATCCATGGACAAAGTCATTGTGATCACCGGCGCCAGTCGCGGCATTGGCGCTGCCACAGCGCGCCTGGCTGCCCGTGAGGGGTATCGCATCTGCATCAACTACGTGAGCGACGACGAAGCCGCTCAACGGGTGCTGGCCGAGGTGCGCGAACTGGGTGCCGAGGCCATTACAGTCAAAGCCGATGTCAGCGTCGAAGACGAGATCATCCATTTGTTTCAGCGCGTTGATGCCGAGCTTGGACCGGTCACTGCACTGGTTAACAACGCAGGGACCATCGGCCAGAAAAATCAGGTGGAGCAGATGTCGGAGTTTCGCCTGCTCAAATTGATGAAGACCAACGTGGTCGGGCCAATACTCTGCAGCAAGCATGCCTTGCTGCGGATGTCGAAGCGCCACGGCGGGCAGGGTGGGAGCATCGTCAACGTATCTTCGGTGGCGGCCCGTCTGGGTTCACCCAACGAGTATGTCGACTACGCAGCATCCAAAGGAGCGCTGGACACCTTCACCGTGGGGCTGGCCAAGGAAGTTGCCGATGACGGCATTCGGGTAAACGCCGTGCGTCCCGGGTACATCTTTACCGACTTCCATGCCCTCAGTGGTGACCCTGAACGCGTCAGCAAGCTTGAGCCAAGCATTCCCATGGGACGTGGCGGACAGGCCGAAGAAGTGGCCGAGGCGATTATCTGGTTGCTGTCCGACAAGGCCTCGTATTCCACAGGCAGCTTCATCGACCTGGGTGGCGGACGCTGAGCCTGCCCCCCAACACTGTCGAGCGCTCAGAATGAGCGCACGATTCTGCCCAGGGTCTCCATGGCTTTTTCGGATTGCTCGGTCCACGGGCTGCCGTAGTTCAGCCGGATACAGTTACGAAAGCGCTGGGTCGGCGAAAAGATCGGCCCGGGCGCGATACTGATGCCCTGGGCCAGAGCCATCTGGAACAATTTCAGCGAATCCATCTGCTCCGGTAATTCCAGCCACAGGAAGTAGCCGCCGGACGGATGGCTGACCCGGGTCTGCGCCGGAAAATGCCGGGCAATGGCGGCAAGCATGGCGCTCTGCTGCTCTTCCAGGGCATAGCGCAGCCTGCGTAAGTGACGATCGTAACCGCCGTGCTGCAGATAGTCGGCTATGGCCGCCTGGGCTGGCATCGAGGCGCATAGCGAGGTCATCAGTTTCAGCCGTTCGATCTTCTGCGCATAACGTCCGGCAGCCACCCAGCCGATCCGGTAGCCCGGTGCCAGGCTCTTGGAGAACGAACCGCAATGCATCACCAGGCCATCAGTATCGAAGGCCTTGGCCGGTTTCGGTGCCTGTTGGGCGTAGTACAGCTCGGCATAGACGTCGTCTTCGATCAGCGGCACCTGATGCTGGCGCAGCAGTTCCACCAGTTGCTGCTTTTTCTCCTCCGGCATGCTCGCGCCCACCGGATTCTGGAAGTTGGTCATGCACCAGACGGCCTTGACCGGGTGCTTGGCCAGGGTCTGCGCCAGTACCCCCAAGTCGATGCCTTCGCGCGGGTGCACGGGAATCTCCACGGCCTTCAGTTTGAGTCGTTCGAGCACTTGCAGGCAGGCATAGAAGGCGGGGGCCTCGATTGCTACCAGGTCACCCGGTTCGGTTACGGCCTGCAGGCACAGGTTCAGCGCCTCCAGTGCGCCGTTGGTGATCAACAGCTCCTCCATCGGCAGCATCAAGCCGCCGACCATGTAACGCAGGGCAATCTGCCGACGCAGTTGCGGGTTACCCGGCGACAGGTCGGTGACCACCATGCGCGGGTCCATCTCGCGGCTGGCGCTGGCCATGGAGCGGGCCAGGCGCGGTAGCGGGAACAGGTTGGGGCTGGGGAAGGCCGAGCCGAAAGCGACGGTCTGAGGGTCCTTGATCGAGTCGAGGATCGAGAACACCAGCTCACTGACATCTACCTCGGTGGACTCGCTCGCTTGTTCGATGATCTGCGGTTCGTTGAATTGCCGCGGCGCATGGGCATTGACGAAGTAGCCCGAGCGCGGCCGCGCCCGGATCAGCCCGCGGCGTTCCAGCAGGTAATAGGCCTGGAATACCGTGGAGGGACTGACCCCGTGGGTCTGGCTGGCGTAGCGTACCGAGGGTACTCGCTGGCCGGGGCCGAGGACCCCGGAGCGAATCAGTTCGGCAATGTCGTCGGCGAATTTTTCGTAGCGTTTCATCATGGCTCTGGACGTTTCGACTGCTGCAAAGTGTATGTGATCAGCGGTTCAAAGGCGCGACAAAACGGCTGTGGGCAACACTGGATATACCCGGCTCGTCGGTGTCGCTGATTTCGAAGGCGATCTCCTGGGAGCTGCTTTGAGGCCGATCGGCAAGCATCGCCACCGATACCGGCAACTCACTCATTTCACCTGCGGCCAGCGCAAACTCGGTCTTGCCGTGCAACTCGAAGCCCTCGGCATCCACCAGACGCAAGCGGTAGTGCTGCGGTAGCTGGGTCTTGTTGATGACCTTGAGGGTGTAAATGTTCTCGATCTGGCCCAGATTGTTCTCACGGAACAGACCGCGGTCCTTGATGACGTCCATCGACACCATCGGCCGTTGCTGCAGGGCGATGACCAGGGCGCCGATCATCACCACCAGTACGGTGACGTAACCGAGCAGGCGTGGGCGTAGCCAGTTGGTCTTGCCGCCTTGCAGGTTGTGTTCGGATTTGTAACCGACCAGGCCACGGGCATAGCCCATTTTGTCCATGATCGAATCGCAGGCGTCGATACAGGCCGCGCAGCCGATGCATTCCATCTGCAGCCCGTCACGGATATCGATACCGGTCGGGCAGACCTGTACGCACATCTGGCAGTCGATGCAGTCACCCAGGCCTTTGGCCTTGTAGTCGCTGTCTTTCTTGCGCGGACCACGGGACTCACCGCGAGCGGGGTCGTAGGCGATGGCCAGGGTGTCCTTGTCGAACATCACACTCTGGAAGCGTGCATAGGGGCACATGTGCATGCACACTGCTTCACGCAGCCAGCCGGCGTTGATGTAGGTGGCCCCGGTGAAGAACAGGATCCAGAACAGGCTGACGCCACCCAGTTGCAGGGTGAACAGCTCTTCGGCCAGTGGCCGGATCGGTGTGAAGTAACCGACAAAGGTCAGGCCGGTGAGCAGGCTGATCGCCAGCCACAGGGTGTGCTTGGCCGAGCGCCGGATCATCTTGTTCAGGCCCCAGGGCGCGGCCGCGAGTTTGATGCGCTGATTGCGATCACCCTCGGTGACCTTCTCGCACCACATGAAGATCCAGGTCCAGGAGCTTTGCGGGCAGGTGTAACCGCACCAGACCCGCCCGGCAAACACGGTGATGGCGAACAGGCCGAAGGCGCAGATGATCAACAGGGCTGACAACAGAATGAAGTCCTGTGGCCAGAAGGTCGCACCGAAAATGTGGAACTTGCTGTCGGCCAGGTCCCATAGCACTGCCTGGCGTCCGTTCCAGTTCAACCAGACCGTGCCGAAAAACAGCAGAAAGAGAAAACCCGCGCCACCCAGGCGCAGGTTTCGAAACAAGCCGGTAAAGCTGCGGGTGTGGATTTGTCGGTCGCTGCTGGCGGTCTTCTTCTTGAAAGTGGAAGGCTCGGCAATTTCAACGATCTGGACGGGGATTCTATCGCTCATGGTTCGTCGCTCATCAGGCCTCGATCAGGCCAGAGCACTATGGCGCCCCATCTGTTTGCATAACAGACTCAGATATTTCGATAAAAACCGTATCAGATTTTCGCACAGATCCCTGCAGGCCTTAGATTATCGAGCCCTCGACGGTGATCTTGAGATGCCTGCGACCATCCACCGCACCTGCTACAGTCAGGCTGTCGGCTGCTGATGCTGGCGCTAACCGATCAGCGGTCAGTGCTGCACTTGTGGCCGGGCGGGTGGTCCATCGAGAAACAGTCCCTGTGTGGAGTACGCCAATGGACGCCTGGTGGCATCAAGTCTGGTTGACCCTGGTGGCCGAGTTCGCCGACCTCAATGACGCCAAGCAGTTGACCCAGGTAACGGTACGGCTGCTGATGGCTGCGTTGCTCGGCGGCATCCTCGGGTTCGAGCGCGAACTCAAGGGCAAAGCGGCCGGCGTGCGCACGCACATGCTGGTGGCGATGGGCGCTGCGCTGTTTGTGCTGGTACCGCGCATGGCTGGGGTCGACGATGCGGCCTTGAGCCGGGTGGTGCAGGGCATTGTCGCCGGCATCGGCTTTCTTGGCGCGGGCACCATTCTCAAAGGTCACCACCAACAACTCGACCACGTCAAAGGTCTGACAACGGCAGCAGGGTTGTGGATGACGGCGGCCATCGGCGTTGCGGCCGGCATGGGGCGTGAGGCCACGGCGGTGATCAGTACGCTGTTGGCACTGCTGGTGCTGGGCATGATGCCCTGGGTGGTGAACCGCTTCGAAAAAGACGATGAGGATGAAAATGAGGAGGGCAGGAAGCACTGAGGGGAGCCTAGGCTCCCCTCAAAGATTGTTGCGTGCTCTTTTTTTGTTATTGGAGGGCGGCCTGTTGTTGTTTTTGGCGACCGTTGCCTCTTGTCACTGGCGATCCCCATTCGGGATCAAGAGCAAACGTATTTTTTTGAGCGCTGATCTACTCTCATCATTACTGATCCAACCGTGACCTTCGCTACCTTGGGGTAGTTTTATTGTTTTCTGTCAGGTTGCGGGGCGGGCCCCGGGAAAGCACATCCTCTCCAAAAAAATCTGTTAGCTGCGTCTCTGCCGTGTTGTTCTTGTTATGTCAGAGTCGTTACGTCTTATTTTTATTGGGTGTGTCGCACTTTTTATTGTTCTTGTACCAAAGATATAGCAGGTGCCGTGCCAACTTTTTAAAACCCAATAAAATCAATGCCTTACATTTTTTGGTGGTGAGAGGGTGCGAGAAAATTTGTCGATTTGTTTCCGTGTTACCCGGTTTTTCTCTGAAAAGTGCGGGAGCGGTAACACCCCGGCCGCAACCAGGCTGTTACCGCAGCTGATCACTGTGCGCTACGGGCGCGGGCTACCCGTGAACCGCTGGCGCGGCCCAATACGTTGCTGATACGCAGGCCGGCGTCGATCAACAGGTCGAGGTTGATACCGGTCTCGATGCCCAGACCCTGAAGCATGTACAGCACGTCTTCGCTGGCCACGTTACCGCTGGCGCCCTTGGCATAGGGACAGCCGCCAAGTCCTGCAACCGAACTGTCGAAGACGCTGATACCTTCGAGCAGGCTGGCATAGATGTTGGCCAGGGCCTGGCCATAGGTGTCATGGAAGTGGCCGGCCAACTGGGCGCGTGGCACATGCGCGGCGACTACGTCGAACAGGCGGCGGGTGCTGCCCGGAGTGCCGGTGCCAATGGTGTCGCCCAGGGACACTTCATAGCAGCCCATTTCGAACAGTTCGCGGGCCACCGGTGCAACCTGCTCGGCGGTGATTGCGCCTTCATATGGGCAGCCGAGCACGCAGGACACATAACCGCGCACACGCACGCCGTGTTCTCGGGCGGCCTCCATGATCGGCACGAAGCGTTGCAGGCTTTCGCTGATCGAGCAGTTGATGTTGCGCTGCGAGAAGGCTTCGGAGGCGGCGGCGAACACGGCCACTTCCTTCACACCAGCTGCCAGGGCATCCTCGAAACCGCGCAGGTTCGGTGCCAGGGCCGCGTAAGTGACACCGGCCTGCTGACGGATAGTGGCAAACACCTCGGCGGAGCCGGCCATTTGCGGTACCCACTTGGGCGAGACGAAACTGCCCACTTCAATATAGGAAAGACCCGCCGCCGTCAGGTCGTCGACCAACCGGACCTTGTCCGCCACGCTGATGGGCTGGGCTTCGTTCTGCAGGCCGTCGCGAGGGCCGACTTCGACCAGACGGACTTTTTCAGGCAATGACATGGCACGTGTTCCTCAAGGCTCAGTGGCTGTTTTTCTGGTTGTTCAGGGTGGCGGCCAGCGCTTGTTCGCAGCGCTCTTCAGCGGTATCGAGTTCCAGCTGCATCTGCTGGATGTCGAGCAGTTGCTGTTCGAGCTGGGCGCGGCGTTCGGCAATTTTGGCCAGCATGCTGTGCAGTTGCTTGAGATTACCGCTGGACGGATCGTAGAGTTCTATCAGCTCACGGCACTCGGCCAGCGAGAAACCGATGCGCTTGCCGCGCAGGATCAGTTTCAGGCTGACCTTGTCGCGGGCTGAATAGACGCGTTCGAGGCCCCGGCGTTCCGGGCTGAGCAAGCCCTGTTCTTCATAGAAGCGAATGGCACGGGTGGTGATGTCCAGCTCGCGGGACAGGTCGGAGATACTGTAGGTCTGGCTGCTCATGGTCAGGCTCGGGAAAAGGGCATGAGCTAACCTAATGGCAGGTTGACGTATACGTCAAGCTCCGTGGGAGCTGCAATGCGGCCTAGGCGAGTTCCCGCTCATCCTGCGCCACTACCGCCTGGCACAACTCAATGATTTGCTCACGCATCCAGCGGTTGGCCGGATCCTGATCGGTACTTTCATGCCAGTACAGGTGTGTTTCCAACGGCGGCACATCGTTGACCGGCAGGCTCAGGTAGTTGAGTTGGTGGCGACGGGCGAAGCGCTCCGGCACGGTCATGACCATGTCGGTCTGCTGCAGCACTTGAGAAGCCATCAGGTAATGCTGCGAGCGCAGCGCGATTTTGCGCTGCACGCCCATTTTGCCCAGGGCCAGGTCGACATAGCCCAGGCCGTTGCGGCGGCTGGAGATATGGATGTGGGTCAGGCCCAAATAATCGTCCAGGCTGAGTTTGTCTTTTGTCAGCGGATGGCCCTGGCGCATGGCGCAGACGTACTGATCCTGCATCAGCTTGACGTGGCGCACTTGCGGGTCAGTGTTGAGCGGTGCATCGACGGCAAAATCCAGGCGTCCGGCAGCAAGCTCCTTGGTGGTCTCGCGGCGCTTGCACAGGAAACTTTCGATGATCACTGCAGGGGCCAGACGGCGCAGGCGCTGGAACAACGGAGGCAGAATCACCGCCTCGGTGAGGTCGGTCATGCTGATGCGGAAGGTCTTGTTTGCCTGCAACGGGTTGAAGATACGGCTTTCCTGCACCGACACACGTAACAGCGACAGGGCGTTGCGCACCGGACCGATGATGTTCTGCGCCATCGGCGTGGGCACCATGCCCTGGGCCGTACGCACGAACAGCGGGTCGTTGAAGGTTTCCCGCAACCGCGCCAGGGCATTGGAGACAGCGGGCTGGGTAATGCCGACGATCTGCCCGGCACGGGTCAGGTTGGCTTCGGTGTAGATGGCATCGAAGACGATGAACAGATTCAGGTCGACCTTGCTCAGGTTCATGGGCGCTGCTCTTTGTTGGTGTTATGGGTGAATCATATATTGGTTATGAATGTTTATACACGCCGAGAATAGACTAGGTGGATTTTGCTTGCTGATCTAGGCTCCTCATCAGATCCCCTTTCCTTTGAAGGTACTGCCCATGGATTTCGCCTATTCACCCAAGGTCCAGGCGTTGCGCGAACGTGTCACGGCGTTCATGGATGCTTATGTCTATCCCGCTGAACCGGTGTTCGAGCGCCAGGTTGCCGAGGGTGATCGCTGGCAGCCGACCGCGATCATGGAAGAGCTCAAGAGCAAGGCCAAGGCCGAAGGTTTGTGGAACCTGTTCCTGCCCGAGTCGGAACTGGGGGCAGGGTTGACCAACCTGGAATACGCGCCGTTGGCCGAGATCATGGGCCGCTCGCTGCTGGGACCTGAACCATTCAACTGCTCGGCCCCGGACACGGGCAACATGGAAGTGCTGGTGCGCTATGCCAGCGAGGAACAGAAACGCCAGTGGCTGGAACCGCTGCTGCGTGGCGAGATCCGCTCGGCTTTTGCCATGACCGAGCCGGATGTGGCGTCTTCCGATGCCACCAATATGGCAGCCCGCGCCGTGCGCGAGGGTGACCAGTGGGTGATCAATGGCCGCAAGTGGTGGACCTCCGGGGCCTGCGATCCACGCTGCAAGATCATGATCTTCATGGGCTTGAGCAACCCGGACGGTCTACGTCACCAGCAGCATTCGATGATCCTGGTGCCTACCGATACCCCCGGGGTGAAAATCGTCCGGCCGTTGCCGGTGTTCGGTTATGACGACGCCCCGCATGGCCACGCCGAGGTGCTGTTCGAGAACGTGCGGGTGCCATATGAAAACGTGCTGTTGGGCGAGGGACGAGGTTTTGAGATCGCCCAGGGGCGGCTCGGCCCTGGCCGTATTCACCATTGCATGCGCTCGATCGGCATGGCCGAACGCGCCCTCGAACTGATGTGCAAACGTTCGGTGGAACGCACCGCGTTTGGCCGGCCGCTAGCGCGCCTGGGCGGTAACGTCGACAAGATTGCCGATTCGCGCATGGAAATCGACATGGCGCGGTTGCTGACGCTGAAGGCGGCCTACATGATGGACACTGTGGGCAACAAGGTAGCCCGCAGCGAGATTGCCCAGATCAAGGTGGTGGCGCCGAACGTGGCCTTGAAGGTCATCGATCGGGCGATCCAGATCCATGGCGGCGCCGGGGTCAGTGGTGACTTCCCGCTGGCCTACATGTACGCCATGCAACGTACCCTGCGCTTGGCCGATGGCCCGGATGAAGTGCACCGGGCAGCTATCGGCAAGTACGAGATCGGTAAGTACGTACCCAAGGAAATGCTGCGCAGCGAACATTGATCCGAGCAGTGTGATTAACGGGCTCGCTCACGCGGGCCTGATTCATTTATGGCTACCGGAGTTTGCCGGGTGGTGCGGCTGATCACGGGTCTTGAACAGTGACAACAGTACGCCACCAGTCAACAGACCCAGCGTCACCCAGATCCATGGCGGCGCCGGGGTCAGTGGTGACTTCCCGCTGGCCTACATGTACGCCATGCAACGTACCCTGCGCTTGGCCGATGGCCCGGATGAAGTGCACCGGGCAGCTATCGGCAAGTACGAGATCGGTAAGTACGTACCCAAGGAAATGCTGCGCAGCGAACATTGATCCGAGCAGTGTGATTAACGGGCTCGCTCACGCGGGCCTGATTCATTTATGGCTACCGGAGTTTGCCGGGTGGTGCGGCTGATCACGGGTCTTGAACAGTGACAACAGTACGCCACCAGTCAACAGACCCAGCGTCACGCTCAACGACAGCATTGCCGGCACCGCACCAATCAGGCCGTGATAGAAGATTTTGCCGCCGATGAAGATCAGTACCAGGGCCAGGGCGTACTTGAGGTAGACAAAGCGATGCATCAGCGCTGCCAGGGCGAAATACAGTGCGCGCAAGCCAAGGATCGCGAAGATGTTCGAGGTGTAGACAATGAACGGGTCCTGGGTAATGGCGAAGATGGCTGGCACGCTGTCTACGGCGAACACCAGGTCGGCCAGCTCGATCAGCACCAGGGCCAGGAACAGCGGCGTGGCATACAGCACGGCCTTGCTCTGTCCGGTAGCCTTGAGCCGCACAAAGAAACGCGGACCATGCAGGTCATCGGTGACGCGTACATGGCTGCGAATAAACTTGAGCACCGGGTTATTGGCCAGATCCGGGTGAGTCTCCTCGCGGGAAAACAGCATCTTGATCCCGGTAATCAGCAGGAAGGCACCAAACACATAGAGGATCCAGGCGAACTCCTGTACCAGTGCGCTGCCTACGCCGATCATGATTGCCCGTAACACCACCACTCCGAGGATGCCCCAGAACAATACCCGGTGCTGGTAGAGTCGGGGAATGGAGAAGTAACTGAAGATCATCGCCATGACGAAGACATTGTCCATGGACAACGACTGCTCGACCAGAAAGCCGGTATAGAACTCCAGGGCAGGTTGCGCACCCAGCTCCCACCAGATCCACCCGCCAAACAACACGCCGACACTGAAATAGCTGGCGTACAGCAGCAGGCTTTCGCGCATCTCGATTTCGTGAGCCTTGCGGTGCAATACACCCAGGTCCAGCACCAGCAAGGTGAGGACAATGCCAATGAATGCCAGCCAGAACCAGGTGCTGGTGCCAAGAACGTCGTTGTTGAGAAATGCCTGTAGAGCCGCCATGCGCCCCTCCTTGATTGTCGTCGTTGCCCTGGGCAACAGTGACTCCGACATGGCGGCTTGGCAGCCGTCAGAGGGGCCCGGCGTCACTAAACAAAGCCTAGTCGCGATGAGGGTGCTCGCCCAATCGGGGCTGTAACAAGGAATTGCACAAGGTGTTATGCGGCGTTCAGTACACCCAGACTTCAACTCGGCGATTACGAAGACGGCCTTCTTCGCCGGTGTTGGCCGCCACCGGCAGTTCGTCGCCCAGGCCGATGACTTCGCGCAGGGTCACGCCTGCCTTGGCCAGCTCCCGGCGCACGGCCATGGCGCGCAGGCGTGAAAGCAGGGCGGCGCGCTCGGGATCGTGCTTGGCATCGCCAAACCCCACCAGAACGGCCTGTTGTTCCAGCTTGTTGTTCTGGCGCAAAAAATCGACGACTCGCTGTACATCCCGCAACGCCTTGTTATCCAGGCTGGCGCTGCCTTCCTGAAAGCGGAAGTTCACCGACAGGCGCTGAGCGTCACGGACCAGGGGGCGATACAGCACAGGCATATCGCCGGCAGGCAACACCTTGACCCTATGTATCTGTTGCCCGACAAATCCGTTGGCCGTGACGATCGATTGCCCCTTGGGACTTTGGACAAATTCCACCAATGCCTTGGCCAAAGGCGCAGCCCGGTTGGGCGAAAGGTAGAAGTACAGGCGCCGCGAGAGTGGATAGTCTTCACTGGCTACCAGCGCGGGGCTCGGCAGCATGGGGCGCGAGGCACCGTCGGCAATGGCCAGCACTTTGGCGTCATGCACTGAAGCCAGACCGCTGAAACCGATGGCCTGGCGGTCAGCCAATACTTCCTGGGTCAACTGTTCAGCGGATTCGAAGCGCCGGGCCGTGGTGGCCAAGGTCTGTCCCGCGCTGTCGAGCACCAGGGCCTTGAAGGTTTCGAAGGTACCTGAGCGATCATCCCGGGCGTAAAGGTGGATCGGCCCGGTGCCCAGGCCCAGTTCCTCCCAGGTGGTGATATTGCCGGCGAAGATCTGTGCCAGTTGTACGGTGCTCAGACGGGGCAGGGGATTGTCGGGGTGAACGATCACGGCGACGCCATCCAGACCAATGATCTGTTCAGCGGCGGCACTGTTCAGGTCGCCCAGCGCCTCAAGGTCGCTCAGTTCACTGGTTTTGATCGGACGGGAGGCAGCGGCCAGGTCTGCCTGGCCAGCCTTGAGTGCGGCAAAGCCGGTGCTGGAGCCGTGGGCTGCAATGTCGATGCGCAAGGGCTGGCCTTTGGCGTCCCGGGCACGCACCTGGATCTCGTTGGCAACCCCAGCCGCCTCGATTCTGACCTCACGGGCACCTTGTGCTTCCAGCATGCCTTTGACCAGCGCCGGAGCCAGGGCCGCGCCAATCGTGTTCGATCCTTGAATACGCAGATGTGCCGGCACGTCGGCGTCGGCATGAACAAGAAGAGGGAGCAGTAACAGCAGGAGTGGACCGAGGTGGCGGAGCATGCCGGCAGGCACTCATCAGGCAAAGGATGTGCCGCAGATTAAGACGGTTGGATGACCGTAAGATGACAGGGGCCATCGCAGGGTGTAGGAGCGGATTCACCGGGACGCCGGACCGCCGCGATGGGGCGCATCGCGTCCCCCTTCACTGGGAATGGGGACGACTTTGTCGTCCATCGCGGATGAATCCGCTCCTACAGGTTGGCGTTACGCCAGCTCAAGCCAGATCGGCGCATGGTCCGAAGGCTTTTCCATGGCGCGCAGGTCATAGTCGACCCCCGCTGCCTTGATCCGTGGCAACAAGCTCTGCGAGGCCATGATCAGGTCGATGCGCAGGCCGCGCTTGGGCTCGTCTTCGAAACCGCGGCTGCGATAGTCGAACCAGCTGAAACGGTCGGCGACTTCCGGGTGCAGGTGGCGGAAACTGTCGACCAGGCCCCAGTTTTTCAGGCGTGCCATCCACTCGCGCTCTTCGGGCAGGAAACTGCACTTGCCGGTCTTGAGCCAGCGTTTGGCATTGTCGGCACCGATGCCAATGTCACAGTCCTCGGGGGAGATGTTCACGTCGCCCATCACCAGCAGTGGCTGATCATTTTTGAACTGGGTTTCCAGCAGGGCTTGCAGGTCACTGTAAAAGCGCTGCTTGGCCGGGAACTTGGTGGGGTGGTCGCGGCTTTCGCCCTGGGGAAAGTAGCCGTTCATGATGGTGATCGGTGTGCCATCGGCATCGGCGAAGGTGCCCCAGATAAAGCGGCGCTGGGCGTCTTCTTCATCGCTGGCAAAACCCTTGTGCAGGCTCAGCGGAGCCTGGCGCGAGAGCAGGGCAACCCCGTAGTGACCCTTCTGGCCATGAAAGTGCACGTGGTATCCCAGCGCCTGGACTTCGGCCAATGGAAACTGCTCGTCACTGACCTTGGTTTCCTGCAGGCCGATAACGTCAGGTTGATGTTTTTCGATCAACGCCGCCAACTGATGGGGCCGGGCGCGCAGGCCATTGATGTTGAACGAGACGATCTTCATGGCAAACACAATCCTGATAAAACCAAGGATCCTAGCCGACATCGACGGCTGCGGCCAGCGTGGCGCACCACTGCATAGGCTGCTAACGTGGTGCTCGTGGTGAACGCCGGCGCAACGTACACCTCAAAGGCAATGAATGCCCATTTGTGGAGGTTTGTCAGTATGACCGAATCAACTGCTGCCCCGGCTCAGGTTTCCCTGCTTGATGGTGGATACAGTCGCGAGGCGCGTTCGTTGCTGTATCACGCCTATCGTCATGAACCGACGTTTGCCTTTCTGTTCGAGGCCCAGCGTGCTGGCTATGACCAGCGCATTCGCGCCACTGTACGCGAGCTGGTCAAGCAGCATTTTTTCCAGGAGTTGCCGGCGTTGGGGCTGCTGGTCAACGATCGGCTGGTCGGCATTGCCCTGATCGCGCCGCCGCAACGTCGCCTGGGGATCACCGAAAGCTGGGCCTGGCGCATGCGTATGGTCTTGAGCACCGGTTTTCGCTGCACCCGGCGTTACCTGGATTATCAGGCGGCGCTGATGGCCTGTCTGCCGGGTGATGCGGTGCATGTGTTGCCGCTATTGGGGATTCATCCGCAGTTTCAGGGCAAGCATTACGGCGAGCAATTGTTGCAAGCTGTGCATGACTGGTGTGCCGAGGACGAACATTCTCAAGGGGTGGTGCTGGATACCGGAAATGAACACTATCTGGCTTTTTATCAACGCCAGGGCTATCAGGAAATCGGCGAAATTGCTGTAGGACCTGTCCGCGAACACGTGTTCTTTCATCCTAATCCCGTGTCATCCCAACGTGCATCGGCCGAGCTTGCATAGCAGGCGGGAGAGCCTCGGACTCCATGCTGGCGCCAAGCTCTGGTAGCATCCGCGCCTATGACGTATTCAGGACGATTCACCTGCGGTTTGATTGTGCTAATGGCCAGTTGCGCAGTACACGCGCAAAGCGAGCTGGTGGTACGGATCAAACCTGCCAATAACGAACTCAAGGCCAATGTCGAGGGCTATATCGGCAGCCTTGGTAAACGCGATGAAGAGGCGCTGCTGCGCTTCAGCCGTGGTGCTGTCGAGCAGGCGCGCAAGGCCGCCCAAGCCCTGGGTTACTACCAGGCGCAGATCGACAGTGAGGTCAAGCCACCGGCAAAGGCCGACAAAGCCCCGCAACTGATCCTCACCATCGACCCCGGCGAGCCCGTGCACCTGCGTGATGTGACCATCCGCATCGAGGGCCCGGCCAGTGAGCTCAAGGCGTTTCGCATACCCAGCAGCAAGGCCCTGCGCTCTGGCGAAGTGCTCAATCATGGCCATTACGACGACGCCAAACGGCTGATCCAGAACCAGGCTGCGCGCTACGGTTTCTTCAGCGGGCGTTTCGTTCGCCAGCGCCTGGCAGTCGATCCCCAGGCCGGCGTTGCCGATATTGAACTGATCTATGACAGTGGCCCGCGCTATCGCCTGGGCAAGGTCAATTTTGCCGGCGACACGCCGTTTGACGATTCCCTGCTGCAGCGTATGGTGCCGTTCAAGGCCGATACTCCCTACGATTCCGAACTGATTGCCGAACTTAACAATGCCCTGCAGTCGAGTGGCTACTTCGAGGGCGTACGGGTCGATGCTGCGCCCACGGCAGCCGTCGGGCAAGATATTCCCGTTGCGGTGCAGCTGACCACCCGCAAGCCACGCACCATGGGCCTGGGCCTGGGTTTTTCAACTGACGTCGGGCCGCGTGGCAAGGCCAACTGGACCCGTCACTGGGTCAACCCACAGGGCCATAGCTATGGTTGGGAAACCGAACTGTCGGCACCACGCCAGAACGTCGGCTTGTGGTACGACATTCCTCTCGATCCACCGTTGACCGACAAATTTCGCTTTGCCGGTGGCTACCAGAACGAAGAAATTGCCGGCACCGATACCTTGAGCAAACTGCTCACCGTCGGCCCGGAATGGCACAGCAAGTTGCCCAGCGGCTGGCAGCGCGTACTGTCGCTCAAGTACCAGCGCGAAGAGTATCGCCTGGGTGATGACTCGGGCCTGAGCAACCTGTTGATGCCCGGCATCAGCTATTCCTATCTGAAAAGCGACAACCGCATCGACCCGCACAACGGCTATCGCCTGCAGTTCGATGTGCAGGCGGCCAAGGAGGGGCTGGTGTCCGACACCAACCTGCTGCATGCCAATGTCGTCCTTAAAGGTCTGACCACGTTGGGGCAAAAGCACCGCTTTCTTGGCCGCGTGCAGGTCGGTGGCAGCGCTACCAACAACTATCAGAGCACGATACCGCCATCGTTGCGTTTCTTTGCCGGTGGCGACCAGAGCGTGCGGGGTTACGACTACCAGAGCCTGTCGCCGGAGAACTCCGATGGCGATCGAATCGGTGGCCGCTACCTGGTCGCCGGCAGTGCCGAGTACCAATACGAAGTGATGGAAAAGTGGCGCGTGGCAACCTTTGTCGACCAGGGTAATTCGTTCAACAATCTGGAGTTTCCCAGCCTCAAGACCGGTGTCGGTATCGGTGTGCGCTGGGTATCTCCGGTCGGGCCGCTGCGTCTGGATCTGGCCCACGCGCTGGATGACGACGGCGGTTTCCGTCTGCACTTCTCCATGGGGCCGGAACTGTGAGTCGCGTTTTCAGATATAGCCTGCTCGGTGTGCTGGCACTGCTGTTGTTGCTGCTGCTGGCAGTGGGCCTGTTGCTCGGCACTCAGGCGGGCAGCCGCTGGGCACTGGGGCTGGTGCCGGGCTTGCAGCTGGAGAATTTCCAGGGGCGCCTGGCTGGCCAGTGGCAGGCCGACCGCTTGTTGTGGGAGCAGGGCGCAGATCGCGTTGAACTGCTCGCCCCGGTGTTCGCCTGGTCACCTCACTGCCTGTTGCGCATGACGCTGTGTATCGAGCGCTTGCAGGCCGATCAGGTCAATCTTGCTTTCGCCCCTGGCGAGCCCTCGACTGACAGCGGACCGCTGCAATTGCCAGGGCTGAAATTGCCGTTGGCGATTGAGCTGGGTGAGGTGCGCATCGGTCACTTGCGCCTGGATGGCAATGAGCAACTGAGCCAGTTGCAACTGGCGGCGCACTGGACTGTCGCCGGTTTGCAGATCGACAGCCTGCAACTGCAGCGCGACGATTTGCACTTGAGCCTGCAAGGCTTGATACAACCGGAGGGTGGCTGGCCGTTGCAACTCAAGGGACAGTTACAGCTACCCAAGGTTGATGGTCAGGACTGGCAGCTAGCCTTGCAGATTGACGGTGAGCTGCAAAAAACCCTGAAGCTCACTGGCGATAGCAGCGGCTATCTGAACGCTCGGCTCAAGGGCGAGCTGCAGGCGTTGGCCGAGCAGTTGCCGGCTACGCTACAGATTAGTGCGCAGGCGTTCAAACCCGGTGCCGAGCTGCCTGACACGCTGCAGCTGAACAATCTTGAACTCAGCGCCAAAGGCAACTTGCAAAGCGGCTACCAGCTGCTCGGTTCAGCCAGCCTGCCAGCCGAACAGAACCCTGTTGCATTGAATTTGCAGGGTAAGGTCGATGCCAAGGGTGCGCAACTGAGCGCTCTGGATCTCACTGCCGGCGCGGATCAGCATCTCAAACTCACGGCCAAGACCGACTGGCAACAAGGCCTGAGCGCCGAGGCGACTATCGACTGGCTGGATTTCCCCTGGCTGCGTCTGTACCCACTGGAACAAGCACCGCAGGTGACCTTGCGCCGTTTCAACGGCCAGGTGCAGTACCGTGATGGCACCTATCAAGGCGAATTCAAGGGCGCCCTTGACGGACCGGCAGGTGCGTTCGATCTGAGCAGCCCGTTCAAGGGCGATTTGAACCAGATCACCCTGCCGCAGTTGGCACTCAATGCCGGGCAGGGCAAGGTTGCCGGTAGTGCCAGTGTGCAGTTTGCCGATGGTGTGGCCTGGGATACAGCCCTCGAACTTTCGGCGCTGAACCCGGCTTACTGGCTCGCCGAGCTGCCCGGCACCCTGGCCGGCCCGCTACGCAGCAAGGGCCAGATAAAAAATGGTGAACTCAGCCTTGATGCCGCGCTTGACCTCAACGGGCGCTTGCGCGGACAGACCGCTGTACTCAAGGCTGTCGCCCAGGGTGCGGGTCAAAACTGGACCCTTGGCACCCTCGACATCCGTTTGGGCGACAACCGGATCAACGGAAGCGGCAGTCTGCAGCAACGTCTGGCCGGCCAGGTGGACCTCAACCTGCCACGTCTTGGCCAGCTCTGGCCGCAGCTGCAGGGGCAGGTAAAAGGCAAGCTGGAGGTCGCGGGGTCCTTGCAGGCACCACAAGGCAGCTTGACGTTGCAGGGGCAGCAACTGGCCCATGCAGACAATCACTTGCAACGCCTGACACTGGATGCACGGCTGGACAGTGCCCAACGTGCGCTGATCGACTTGCAGGCGGGCGGTATTCGCCTTGGCGACACCAATCTGGGTGTGCTTGACGCCAAAGGCCGTGGTGACATTCGCCAGCAACAGCTGGAACTGGCCCTGAACGGGCCGCAGCTCAAACTCGACCTGGCTCTGGATGGCCAGCTGGACAAGGGTAACTGGCGCGGACGGCTGGCCAGCGGCCAGATCCAGGCTGGTGGCCAGGACTGGCAGCTACAGGCACCGGCGAAGCTCCAGCGTCTGGCCAGCGGGCAACTGGATTTCGGCGCCCATTGCTGGCGCTCCGGGCAAGCCAGCCTGTGCGGTGACGACCAACGTCTGGCTCCGGAACCGCGTCTGCGTTATCACTTGAAGCAGTTCCCGTTGCAGAGTCTGGCGCAGTGGCTGCCCAAGGACTTCGCCTGGCAGGGCCTGCTCAATGCCGACATCAATCTGGATGTGCCGGCCAGCGGTCCCAAAGGCACCATTGTCGTTGATGCCAGCGGCGGCACCCTGCGTCTGCGCGAGAAAGACCAATGGCTGGATTTCCCCTACCAGACGCTTCGCCTGCAAAGCACCCTGGCACCGCGCCGGGTGGATACCCGTCTGGACTTCAAAGGTGAACGTCTGGGCGAACTGTCGCTGGTCACCCGTCTCGATCCGGTAGCCCGCAACAAACCACTGAGCGGCGATTTCCGCCTGACCGGTCTGGATATTGCCATCGCGCGTCCGTTTGCGCCGATGGTCGAGCGACTGGCCGGTCAATTGAATGGCAGCGGGCAGTTGTCCGGCACGTTGCTGGCGCCTCAGGTCAACGGCAGCTTGAACCTGACTGGAGGTGAAGTCGCAGGTGCAGAGCTCCCTGTCAGCCTGCAGGATTTGCACCTGCAGGCCCTGATCGCCGGTGAACAGGTGCAGCTCAATGGCGCCTGGAAAAGTGGTGAAGCCGGCCAGGGCAGCTTGCGTGGGCAGATCGGCTGGGGCCGGGCCCTGGCGGTCGATCTGCAGTTGCAGGGCCAGCGTCTGCCGGTCACCGTCGAGCCCTATGCAAACCTTGAGGTGGCGCCAGACCTCAAAATCAGCGTGGTCGAAGACAAGCTTTCGGTGTCGGGCAAGGTGCTGGTGCCCAAGGGCAAGATCACGGTTCGTGAGCTGCCACCTTCGACAGTCAAGGTCTCTGATGACACCGTGATCGTCGGTCATCAGACCGAAGAGGGCAAGGCGCCCATGGCGGTGGCCATGGACATCGATGTGGAAGTGGGCAGTGACAAGCTTTCGTTCAGCGGCTTTGGTTTGACGGCCAATCTGCTCGGACATGTGCATATTGGCGACAACCTCGATACCCGTGGTGAGCTGAGCCTGGCCGATGGCCGCTACCGCGCCTACGGCCAGCGCCTGACCATCCGGCGTGCGCGCTTGCTGTTCGCCGGGCCTATCGACCAGCCTTACCTGGACATCGAGGCTATTCGCCAGACGGATGATGTGATTGCGGGTATCCGTTTGAGCGGCAGCGCCGAACAGCCCACCACTCAGGTGTTTTCGGAGCCGGCCATGAGTCAGGAACAGGCGTTGTCGTACCTGGTACTGGGGCGGCCGTTGGGTACCACCGGTGAAGACAACAACATGCTTGCGCAAGCAGCACTTGGCCTGGGTCTCGCGACCAGTGCCGGGGTTACCGGCAGCCTGGCTTCAAGCCTGGGGATCGACGACTTCCAACTCGATACCCAGGGCAGTGGTACCACCACCAGCGTGGTGGCCAGCGGCAACCTTACCGAACGCTTGAGCTTGCGCTATGGGGTCGGCGTATTCGAGCCGGTCAACACGGTTGCCTTGCGCTACAAGTTGAGCAAGAAGGTGTACCTGGAGGCTGCCAGTGGCCTGGCAAGCTCCCTGGATATTTTCTACAAGCGCGATTTCTGAGGATGGCTGTCAGCGCACGGTCGCAGCTTCGATGAATTCGTTGCTGTCGTCCGTGTGCTTCGGGGGATCAGGCAGGCGTTGCGGACTGATCAGGTTGGTGTACTCCTCGATCAGGCGGTTCAGGGCTTCGGGCGGTTCGCAAGCCTGGAACTGCATGCGGATCTGCACTTCATCGGGATCACGGGCGTCACCGTTACGCTTGTTCTGGCCGCCAACGGTTACATAGAAACGCTCGCGCTGAAGGTCGCCACTGGTTTCGGTGGTTTCGGTGTTCTGGATCCTCACCGACAGGTCGACCTGCATACGTTCCAGCGCCAGCCCTCTAGGCGACACCAGAGCAATCAACGGGACCTGCATCGTGTGCTGTTCATCCATGGCCACTTCAACCATCTTGGCCTTCATCGGCGCGCCGAGTGCCTGAGCGTCATAGTCAAAGAATTGATCGAAGAGCTGGATGTACTGCTGGGCGATCAGATTATTGGTGGCGGCAGCGGCTTCTTGTAACCCACGGGTGATGTCACACAGATCGCTGGCGGTAATCGGGGCGTTTTTCGAGGAAAGATCATCCAAGCGTTCGCACTCCTTGTGTTTCTAGCAAGAGGCCTCTCCTGTGGAAGAGGCCACGTTCGTTAGCAATCAGGCAGGATCAAGCGGGACTGTTTTCGTTTTCGGCTTGCGAGTCGGGCAATTGCAGCGCTGAGGGCGGCAGCGCATCAACGTTTTGAACGGACGCATCTCCCATCACCACAGGCTTGGTCGCTGCGTCAGTGAGGAAATCGATCACGCGCATCAACGCCTCCGGTGGATCCTGACGGCGGACTTTGGTGTTGAAGGCATAGCGTGCACGGGTGTCGGTTTTACGGGTCTGGCTGGATTTGTGGCTGACCTGGCCCCGAACGTTGAGCTTGAACGGCCCCCAGCCCAGAGAGGCACCGAAGCTCGCCTCGCCACCGGTTTCACTGGTGCTCTCGGCTTGCTGACTGATGGTCAACTCAAACTCGATGTTGCCTTCTTCAATGACAATGTTGGGGTGGGCGACCGCTGCCAGCAGCGGGATCTGCATCTTCTTGGAGACAGTACCCTTGTACACCCCTTGTTCATCGGTGATGGTTTCGTCGTAGTCAAATTGAATGGCGACGGCCTTGCCGTCCTGGATACAGACGCCCATCAGGAAGTCGGCGTACGACTTGCTCGCTGTAACCTGCGCCTGAATCATCGCCTGCAAGGGGCCAGAGATCATTCGGTCCAGTGGCAAGGCATTCATTACCGAGCCGATCAAACTGTTGTCGATTGTTGCCATGGGGGAGCTCCTTGCGATTAATGCACGTCATTGTGCGGAGATGGTGTTGCATGCCGGGTTTAGCGGTTGAAGCGGTGAAGCGTTAGTGCGTGCACGATTCCTGCCGGCGAATGTTGCCGATCTGGCGCAAGCTCAATCCGTACTTGTTGGCCAGCATGCTGCGCGACAGGCCTTCGGCGCTTTCTTGCTGGATCTGTTGGTTGCGCAGTTGGCGCAGGAAGTGGTCGACCTTGGGGATCTCCAGGGCCATGCCGGCAAAGCGCTTGATCAAGGCATCCAGAGCGGGGGCGGGGAGGACCTGCGCAAGAGCGGTGCGCTCGCGATGCTTGGGAATGTACTTGGGCCGGCCACCAAAGGCGCAGGTCAAGTTGTAGGCGTTCTCAATGCCCAGGCATTCGATCAGCATCTGCAGTGAATGGGGAAGTTGATGAACATCTATTCGGTCGAGGTCGCGAAGTTCCATGATGACGTCCTTGTAGGCGTTGACTTGACACGTTCATGGTTGAACATCCGCGGCTCTCATAACAGGTAGCAAGCGCAGCAGCAGCGGTGGGCATCGGGTATGTGGTATGTAGGCAAATTGGGTCGGGTGAATAGGAAGCCCACATCTCAAATGGCGCAACCCCTTGAATCTGTATTCCAGAGGCATGATCAAGGGGGCAAGGTTGGACAACCCATGTTCATTGGCACGGGCGCACAAGCAGCAGACTTATCTGTCCAAGATAAGCGGCGGGCCGGTTCAATGCGTGCTCGGGGAGCGTGCGCCAGTCAACCCAGAGGCACACGGCGCTGAGGCTGTTGTCCGCTTGCTTGCCCACGGCCAGTGGCAGGAAGTCCCGGCGATAAAGGACCTGGGTGCGTTTGAGCGCACGTGTCTGTTCGGGTTGGGACAATGTCAGCTTTACAGCCTCTACGAGCCGGGCGGAATCGAGGTTGAAATAGGGGATGTTGGCATGCTTGTCCAGGTGCCCGGCTTGTCGCGAGCGCTGCCAGAGCTGTTGCCACTGGCTGGCGCCTGCGTGTTGCAGCAGTTGCTTGCCAAGTGCCTGATGTTGTTCAGGGGAGAGTGCAGCGGTCGGGAGTGCCTGGGCCTCAAGCCCAATCAGCAAGGTGATGCCGCTTAGAAATCGGCCGATGGACATGGCGATCTTCCTTTGGTCTGGGGGAATGCCCGGGACGCCATGGTTTCAGGGGAGAGGTGAGTGCAGAAGAAGGAAATTGTCCGCTCGCGGCAGGGCCGCGTTGTATGATGCGCACGGGCCGTTCCGGGCCCTTACCCCGATGTTGCAAGGAAATATCCATGACTCAAGGTCAACGCCTGAAATATTCCATTCTGATCTCCCTGCTGGTGCTGGGGATCATGCTCGGTCTGTCCTACCTGCAGAAACAGGGGATGATCAGTGAGCAAGTGTTCCAGTACATCGCCATCGCTGTGGCCGTCGCGGTGGTGGTGATCAACGGCATCATGCGCCGTAAGGTCAAACCCTGAAGTGACCTGCGCGGCCGGCATCAGCCGGCCTTTCGCTCAGCGTGGGTTGACGTGTTCCAGAATGCTGCGGGCCTCGGGGTTGAGGCTGTAGCACTTGTCGTTGCCCATGCTGATGACGCCTTCGACGCACAAACGCTTGAGCACTTCACGAACACTGAGGAACGACAGTGGGATATCCAGCTGTTCAAGCTGGCTGTGCACACCGCGTACACCGATGCTGCGTCCGTTCCGGTCAGCCATGTGCAAGGCATCGATGACCTTGAGGCGGATCAGGCTGGTACGCAGCCCGAATGACCTGAGCAGTTCGCGAATATGTTCGTTGCCGGGACGTTCGTTGTCGCCGCTTTCGACTTTCACCGCCAGGGTTTGCCGAGCCTTTCGCACAGGTCTGATGGCGATCCCCGCCTGTTGCTGGTTATACATGTGAATGCTCCCTTTCATGGCCAGTCCAGATGCTGTCTTAGTGATGCCTACACCCTATAAGACGAATGAGCGTCGCAAAACTGCAGTACCTGGCGAAAAAAAATTATCGAGCCACCTAGGTAAAGACGTATCGGACCTGCGTTTTCCGTAAATTTTTTCGCTGTGCTTCGTTTAATCAGGATCAATCGTGCTGTGTTTCGTGCAGGAGTATCCGTGATCAAACCCCGTCCTTTGGCAAGCGTCTGTCTGGCCGGGCTGCTCGTCGGCCTCAGCTTTACTTCCCAGGCCCGTGTCGCCCCGGGTGATGCCAGTGCCGAAATCCGTCGTAGCAGTTTTGGTGTGCCGCACATCCTGGCCCGGAATGAACAGGGTCTGGGGTATGGAATCGGATATGCCTATGCCCAGGACAACCTGTGCCTGCTGGCCAACGAGGTGGTCACGGTAAACGGCGAGCGCTCACGCTACTTCGGTCCTGATCAGGTAACCTTCGAGCAGCGCAAGAACCTCGCTAGCGATCTGTTTTTCAGTTGGCTCAATACGCCTGCTGCGGTGTTCGGTTTCTGGCAAGCGCAACCGACCGAAGTACGCGCTTTGCTTGAGGGCTATGCCAAGGGCTACAACCGCGCGTTGGCCGAGCGCGTGGCCCAGGGGAAGGGCGCGCAATGTCTGCAGGCGCAGTGGTTGCGGCCGATCACCACCCTCGATCTGGTCAAGCTGACCCGACGCCTGCTGGTCGAGGGCGGAGTGGGACAATTTGCCGAAGCCCTGGCCGGCGCTTCACCGCCCAATGCACTAGCGCGCCTGCCCATGGACATGAGCATGGCCCAGGCTCGACAGGACAGTTTTGCCCTTGAGCGTGGCAGCAATGCCGTGGCTGTGGGCCGCGAGCGTTCCGCCAGTGGCTATGGCATGTTGCTCGCCAATCCGCATTTCCCTTGGGCAGGCGGCATGCGTTTTTACCAGATGCAATTGACCGTGCCCGGTAAGCTGGATGTCATGGGTGCCGCCTTGCCTGGCTTGCCGTTGATCAACATCGGCTTCAACCGGCATCTGGCCTGGACCCATACGGTGGATACCTCCAAGCACTTCACCGTGTATCGACTTGAACTTGATCCCAAGGATCCCACCCGCTATCTGCTCGATGGCAAGTCTGTGCCGATGAGCCGCCAGCGCCTGACGGTGACGATCAAAGGTGAGGACGGCAAACTCGTACCGGTCAATCGCGATGTCTACAGTTCGGTGTTTGGCCCGGTGGTCCAGTGGCCCGGGCGGTTGGACTGGAACACGCAGTACGCTTTCAGCTTGCGCGATGCCAATCTGGACAACACCCGCGTGCTGCAGCAGTGGTACAGCATGAACCAGGCGGACAGCCTGAAGTCCTTGCAGGACTCGGTGCAGCACCTGCAGGGTATTCCCTGGGTCAACACCCTGGCTGTGGATGCCAAGGGGCAAACCTTGTACTTGAACCAGTCGGTGGTGCCTTTTGTCGACGCTGCCTTACTGGCCCAGTGCAGCGATCCGGCAGCGGGACAGGAAATAATCGTACTCGATGGTTCGCGCAGTGCCTGCAACTGGAAGGTTGATCCGCGCGCTGCGCAGCCAGGCATTTTCCCCGCCCGGCTCCAGCCAAGCCTGAGCCGTAGTGATTTTATCCAGCATTCCAACGACTCCGCCTGGATGGTCAATCCGGCGCAGCCGTTACGGGGTTACTCGCCATTGATCAGTCGCGAAGACCAACCGTTGGGGCTACGCAGCCGCTTCGCCCTGCAACGCCTTGGCCGCGACGGCAAGCTGACGGCCACCGATCTGCAGCAGATGGTGATGGGCAACCAGGTCTACCTGGCCGAACTGCTGATGCCGGATATCTTGCAATGGTGTGGTCAACAGCCAGTGGATTCTCAATTGACTACCCTGTGCAGCAGCTTGAAAGCGTGGAACCTGCGTGCTGACCTGGACAGCGGCATCGGCCTGGTGCATTTCCAGAATATCCTCCAGCACTTGCTTGAGCGCTCGGACATCTGGCGAGTGGCGTTCGATCCGAACGATCCCCAGCACACCCCGCGTGGGCTGGCGGTGGAGCGCGCCGAAGTGGCCACGGCCTTGAATGAAGCTGCCCTGGCATCGCTGGCCAAGGTACAAGAGGCCGGCCTGGCCGCAGATGTGCGGTGGGGGCAAATCCAGCAAGCCGCTGATGGCACGCCGATTCATGGCGGGCCGGCAAGTTTGGGGATCTACAATGCGATCCAGAGCGTACCGACAGCGCCGGGCAAGCGCCTGGTGGTCAGTGGCACCAGCTATCTGCAACTGGTGACTTTTGATGCCAATGGACCTCAGGCAGTGGGCGTACTGGCTTTTTCCGAGTCCAGCGAAGCGGATTCCCGGCACGCCAGCGACCAGACCCGCGCCTTCTCGGCCAAGCAATGGCATGTATTGCCTTTCACCGAGGAGCAGATCAAGGCTGATCCTCAGTATCATGTGCAGGTGATTCGCGAGACAGAAAGCGCGGCGGTGGCCAAGGTCACGCCCTGATCCAGACGTCCTGCCGCCGGCAACGCCGACTCCCGCTGCAGGAGCCGGCGTTGCCGACGCTCATTGCACCAATTCGCGCAACAACAAGCCAAACGCCAGTTCGACCTGCTCAGGAATCGGCAGGTACACCGTATGTCCGTCCCCTGGTGCGACATCGATCGCTGCACCCTGTCGATCGCGCAACTGGTGCAAATCGAAGTGATAATTGCCACGTGGGGTCATCAACTCCAGATGATCACCGAGAGCAAAGCGGTTCTTGACCCGCACTTCAGCCAGACCATCCACGCGTACGCCGGTCAGTTCGCCGACAAACTGCTGACGGTCGGACACCGAATTGCCACGCTGATAGTTCTGATACTCGTCATGCACATGGCGACGCAGGAAGCCTTCGGTGTATCCACGCTGGGCCAGGGATTCGAGGTTGAGCATCAAGCTGCGATCAAACTCGCGGCCTGCAACGGCGTCATCAATGGCCTGGCGATAGGCCTGGGTGGTACGCGCGCAATAGAAATGCGATTTGGTTCGGCCCTCGATCTTCAGTGAGTGCACGCCCATGCGGGTCAGCCGCTCGACGTGCTGCACGGCCCGCAGATCCTTGGCGTTCATGATGTAGGTGCCGTGTTCGTCCTCGAATGCTGGCATGTCTTCGTCCGGACGGTTGCTTTCCTGAAGCAGGAATACCTGTTCGGTGGGCGCACCGATGCCCAGCGTGGGCTGTACTTCCCGGACGATATCGCCGCTGGCATCTTCGGTGGCCGCTGTGGCGCTGTATTTCCAGCGGCAGGCATTGGTGCAGCTGCCCTGGTTGGCATCGCGGCGGTTGAGGTAGCCCGACAGCAGGCAGCGGCCGGAATAGGCCATACACAGCGCGCCATGGACAAAGACTTCCAGCTCCATCGCCGGCACTTGCTGGCGAATTTCCTCGATTTCTTCCAGCGACAGTTCACGCGACAGGATCACCCGGGTCAGCCCTTGGCTACGCCAGAATTCGACGCTGGCCCAGTTAACCGTATTGGCCTGTACCGACAGGTGAATGGGCATCTGCGGGAAGTGCTGGCGCACCAGCATGATCAGGCCAGGGTCGGACATGATCAGCGCATCCGGTGCCATCTCGACGACCGGCGCCAGGTCTTTGAGGAAAGTCTTGAGCTTGGCGTTGTGCGGAGCAATGTTGACCACGACGTAAAAGCGCTTGCCCTGCGCCTGGGCTTCCTTGATGCCCAGTGCCAGGTTGGCGTGGTCGAACTCGTTGTTGCGTACGCGCAGGCTGTAGCGCGGTTGCCCGGCATAGACCGCGTCGGCGCCATAGGCGAAGGCGTAACGCATGTTCTTCAGGGTGCCGGCAGGGGCAAGCAATTCGGGTTTGGCAAGCAGGGTCATGATCAGGTCGCGGCAAAAGGCGCGGATGCTACGGGCAATGCCATGTTGGGGCATTGATCTGGGTCAACGGCGATCTGCCAAGGCTCGCATTTGTGTTGGGCGTGGCTCGGCATGCTTTTTAAAAAATTCCCAGCAAAAACAATAGCTTGATATCAAATAACGATTATTGAGAAGGATTTCAATCCGGCTCACGGGAAACTGGTCAGGCCCGTTCAGTGCGCCTGAGTGAAAGAGGGCAGGCACACATTGTGTTATTTCATTGGGATCTAATAAATGTCTGAACCCGTCAGATTGCACGCTTACCGCCAGACCAGTTGCAAGACCTGCAGTTTAGCGTCGCTGTGCCTACCTGGTTCGGTGAGCGAGGAAGAAATCGATACCTTCGACGACATGGTCAGGCATGGTCGTCCGCTGAAAAAGGACGACTTTCTGTTTCGCCAGGGCGACAGTTTCAGCTCTATCTACTCGATACGTTCGGGGGCGTTGAAGTCCATCAGCCTGAGTGAAACCGGCGAAGAAAAAATCGTCGGTGTTCATCTGCCAGGTGAACTGATCGGGCTGTCGGGCATGGACGCCGAAGCTTATCCGGTGTCAGTCCAGGCGCTGGAAACCACGCATGTCTGTGAACTTCCGTTCGGGCCGCTCGACGATCTGTTGATACGCCTGCCGCAGATTCGCCGCCACCTGATGCGGGCGATGAGCCGTGAAATTCGCGACACGCAGCAAATGACCCGGCTTCTTTCAAAAAAGGCCGCTGATGCGCGGGTCGTCACCTTGCTGGTCAACCTGGCAGCGCGCTTCCGCACGTTGGGGTACACGGCCAATCAGTTGCATTTGAGCATCTCACGCAACGAAATCGGCAATTACCTGGGATTGGCCGGAGAGACCGTATCCCGGGTGTTCACCCGCCTGCAACAGAACGGTCTGATTGAGATCAAGGGCAAGGACGTGTGCATCCTCGACCCCGAGCAGCTTTTCTTCCAGGCCGATGGATCAATGGCGGTGTTCAGTCCGCGTCAAGGAACATGAATGACTTTGATTCTTTCACATGGGCCTTGGTCCATCGCTATCGCGAAACCTACCGATTCACGTCCAGACTTTCGGATCCATTACACCTTGGAGGAAGGCCAGGAAGTGAACACCACCTACCGCTGGGACTGGAAAGGGCAAACGCTGACCGGTATGAGCAACTGCACGTTCTCCTTCGATAAACTGGGGTTGCACCGGTCAATTACCTGGAGCACGGCACGCGATCAGAACGCCTGGTGCAACGCGGTACAGGCAAGCAGCAACGCAGACGTTGGCTACGTGCAAATAGAACTGCATGCCAGGTACATCTGGGGAAGTGACCTGATCGCTGGGCGAGCAATGGAAAACTGGCATGGCCTGAGCAGTGAAGATGCTACCGGTGCCGCTTCAGAGGGTAATTGTTCTGTGTGAGCGGCACTTTTGCCCCTGCGCTACGCACTAACGTTGTGAACGACAGCGGAGTGCACATGAACGAAACCATGCTGCAGCACAAGGCCCTGCATTTGCTTCTGGCCCTGGTCACCATTGCCTTTATCTGGATCCTGCTACCGTTCTATGGCGCGGTGTTCTGGGCGGTGATCCTTGGTATCGTTTTTGCCCCACTGCAGCGCCGTTTGCTGGCGCGCCTGGACTGGCGGCGCAACCTGGCCGCAGGCCTGACCCTGCTGATATGCCTGGTGATTGCGATCCTGCCGGTGATCATTATCAGCACCTTGCTGGTACAGGAAGGCGCAGCGCTCTACAAGAGCATCGAAAGCGGCGAGCTGGACCTGGCCGGTTACATCGAACGTTTCAAGGATTTCCTCCCGGCCTTTGCGCAGAGTGCCCTGGAACGTATGGGCATGGGCGACCTGGCCGGCTTGCGTGACAAGATCACCAAGGGCGCCATGCAAGGCAGCCAGTTCTTTGCCACCCAGGCCTTCAGCTTCGGCCAGGGCACCTTCGATTTTCTCGTGAGCTTTGGCGTGATGCTCTACTTGCTGTTCTTCTTTTTGCGTGAAGGCGCCGAGCTTGCGCGCAAAATTCGCATGGCGGTGCCTTTGGCCGAGCAGCAAAAACGCCGCTTGCAACTCAAGTTCAATCGGGTCGTGCGCGCAACGGTCAAGGGCAACTTGCTGGTAGCCGTGACCCAGGGTGCCCTCGGCGGAATCATCTTCTGGATCCTGGATATCCCCAGTGCCTTGGTCTGGGGTGTATTGATGGCTTTCCTTTCGCTGCTGCCGGCCGTGGGGGCGGGGATCGTCTGGGCACCGGTGGCGGTGTATTTCGTCGCCACCGGTGCGTATTGGCAAGGTGCAGTGCTGAGCGCTTTCGGTGTATTCGTGATCGGGCTGGTGGACAATGTGCTACGCCCGATCCTGGTGGGCAAGGACACCAAGATGCCCGATTACCTGATCCTCGTTTCCACCCTCGGCGGCCTGGCGGTGTTCGGCCTTAACGGCTTTGTCATCGGTCCGTTGATCGCGGCACTGTTCATGTCCAGCTGGGCGATCTTTGTTGCGACCAAGCCGCAGGTGCAACTGCCCAGCTAGCGGAAGCTGTAGGACACGCCCGCATATACCCC
Source organism: Pseudomonas sp. (assembly GCA_036643775.1). Lineage (GTDB taxonomy): Bacteria > Pseudomonadota > Gammaproteobacteria > Pseudomonadales > Pseudomonadaceae > Aquipseudomonas. The sequence continues at coordinate 64,485 of JAVXRI010000013.1, forward strand.
AAATCCTTCGCCGGGGGTCGAGTGGGCAATGTCTTTGCCGTTGTCGTTGTAGCCGGGTGTGACCGTGGCGGCATAGCGCTTGTTGGTCAGGTTGCGCAGGTCGATCCAGGTCTGCCAGTCCTGCTTTGGCGAGTTGTAGCCCAAGGTGGCACCCAGTAATGCATAGGCGTCTGCCGGATAGCTGTTGGCGTAATCGACCTGGACCTTGGACGCCATCTGGGTGTTGATCCCTGCGTACAACCCGCTCGGCAGGTCGAAGCGCAGTTCAGCCTGGTAATAGTGCATCGGGATACCGGGCAACCGGTTGTCGCCGAAGACATCGTCATTGCGGTAGTGGAAGTCGCTGAAGGTATAGGCCTGGCGCAGGGAAAGCTTGCCGACGCCGCCGCGTTCCCAGAGCAGGCTGTCAAGGCCGGCTTCCACGCCCTGGTGCACGGTGGGACTGGCGTTGAACTCCTTGGCGGGCAGGCCTTGCACAATCTCCATGGCCAGCAGCTCATGACGCACGTCCGAGTAGTACCAGGCAAGGTCCCAGCGGCCGATGGCCGACTCGCCGCGTGCACCCAGCTCCAGGGTAGTGGCGGTCTGGTTCTGCATTTCGATAGGCTGGGTGGCGCTGGCCGAGCTCCAGATCAGCGACCACGGGTGCGGCGGCTCCACTGAACGGCTCAGGTTGCCATAGATCTGCAATTGAGGGTTGATGTCGTAGCGCAGGCCCAGGCGCGGGGCGTAATCCCAGTCGTGCTGGCTGACTTTGCCACCATTGGCCGGAAAGCTCACGTCGCTTTCGCGGCGGGTATAAATCATCGCCAGGCCGCTGGTCAGCCACAGGTCCGGCACCAGCTCCAGATCGTTGCCGATGTGTACCACGGTGTCCGAGCCCTGGTAGCTGAAGTCACGGGTCCGGGCGCCGGTGACGTCGTCCGTCCGGACGAATTGTGAAGCGCCGCTGTTGGGCAGGTGCTTGGTGGTTCGCCAGCCCACGGTTGTGTTGCTTTCGTGCCCGAAGAGGGTGTCTCTACGGAAATAATTCAGTGTTCCGCTGACGTCGCTATAGGCGACCTTGAGGCGCATCGGGCCTTCGCGCAGGTCCATCGGGTAGTCGTGGTAGACCAGCCCGGTTTCCAGGCGAGAGTCGTCGTCTAGATAGAACGTGGTCTTGTTGCCCAACCAGGTGCTGCCCGGTTGTGGGCGGCTGTCATCACGGGTCAGATACGCCGGGTTGGCGTCGCGTGGGTGGTGCTTGATCTGTTCCTTGGTAAGGCGCCCGGCCAGGTCATTCTCGGTTTCCCGGTAGCGCAGGTAGAAGCGGGTTTCCAGGCTTGGGCTGAAGCGATAACCGACATTGGCGGCGATGCCCTTGCTGCTACCGCTGCTGTGGTCCTGATAACCATCGTACTCAGAATCGGTCAGCGCCACGTAATAGTCCAGATCCCCCAACACCTGGCCGGAGCTGATCTGACGTTTGGCGTAGCCGCGGCTGCCCAGTTCATAGCGCACTTGCAAGGGCGCGGCATCATGACCGGTATGGGTGATGTAATCGATGGCGCCACCCAGCGCCAGGGCGCCGCGGTCGAAGCCGTTGGCCCCGCGCAGGACTTCGGCGCGGCTCAGCCATAAAGGCTCGAACAACTCATAAGGTGTGCCGCCCGGGCCGGTCAATGGTAAACCGTCAAACATGGTGTACACGCCTGAGCCATGGCTGCCTGGTGCACGGTTGATACCCGAGCCGCGGATCGACAACTTGATCCCGTCGTTGCCGGCAGACTGAGCGAAAACACCCGGCTGGTAAGCGAGTACGTCCTGATTGCTGGCGACCCTGCCTTGTTCTACGCGTTGCATGTCGATCAGGTTGCTGGCGCCTGGCACCTGATGCAGACGTTCCTCGGCGACTTCCATTTCGCTCTGCTGCTCATCTTTGATCAGAATCTGGCCCAGTTCCAACGGCGCAGCCGCCTGTGCCTGGCCAAGTGCTATGAACATCCCCAGCAGGCCAAGGGAAGAAGGGAGGGGCAAGGCGGGGCGCATCGTACTACTCCAGCGATAGAGGGCGGCAGGCATTGTGGGTCAGACGCAGGAAAAGCCGCGCGGAGCACGCGCGACCTTGCTCAAATTTGAGAAGGGAAACGTGAAGTGATTTTGTAGCCCCGTTTCTTACAGGTTGAGCAGCTGGAAACTGTACCAACGCTGTTCGTAAATAGGGCCGAACAACTTCACCCGGAAACGTTCCGGCCATGTATTTGCGGAGAGCCGTCATGCCCGCTTGTATCGTTACAAACAGTTCAACCGGTAGTCCTGTCGACACCACCCACAACCCCATCAGGCTGACACCCCGCGAGCAGCAGGTACTGCTCTGGTGCGCTTATGCCAAAAGTTCCTGGGAAATTGCCCAGATACTCCAGTGCACGGAGTCAACGGTGAATTTTCACGTCGGCAACATCCTCAGGAAATTCGAGGTGGAAACGCGCGTGGCTGCAGTAATCAAGGCGATGCGCTATGGAATGTTGCAGCAGCAATGATGCAGCGCCTGTAACGATGAACCGAAAGGAGCGCTCCATGCAGAGCGAAAACGAAGTCGCAGGTGCTGTGGTTCGCTGCCACAGGTTGGCCTGTCACGATCCATTCTGGCCGACTATCAACCTTGATGGGTTGCGGTACCAGTTGAAACTATCCGCGCTGATCAGTGATGCACGGCTGGAAGTGGCGGCTCTGGCCGGCACCCACAAGGCAGCGGGTGAATTCGCACAATGGCGTAGGGTTCTGCGTGCACGAGGCTATCAACGACTCGCCGATCTGGCGTCTCATCAGCGCCTGACCCATTGCTACATGCAGGCGGTGCAAGCGCACACCCGGCGGGCACTGGATAACTGCCTGAAGGTTGTCGATTGCGTGCCGGACGTGTGTGGGGAGCGTGGGCATGGGTGAGCCAACCAGTGCTAGCCTTTCCAGTCTGTTTGTCGGTTTGGGGTTGGCGACGTCGATGCCGACGGTAGAAGGAGATGTTGTGTTCGGCGCATTGCTCGGCGCCTGGTTGGTCGCCAGCACGCGGGGGGCCCTGAAGGCCTGGCAGCGTTTGGGCTCGCTGTTCCTATCGGCAGGTGTGGGCTACTTGTTCACCCCGCCAGTATTGCTGATGGCGCCTTTTCTGTCGGGCGGAGTTGCGGCATTCATCGCCGCAGTGGTGGTGATTCCGATCAGCATCAAAGTCATGATCTGGCTCGATACGGCCGAGCTGCGGGATATTCTCAAGCGCTTGCGCAGTGGCGGCTGAGCACTGTGGGAATCAGCGAGCGGCGTGTAGCAATCGGCTCATTTCCTCGACCTGACGCTCCAGCATGTTGATGCGTTGTTTCTCCTCAACGGCCTGCGCAATCGCCTGCTGGTCCTGCAGGCTCAGCGTGCGCAAGCGGGCGAGCAATTGTGTCTCCCATTCCTGCAGGGGTTGCTCTGAGGAAAGGGGGGCTGCATGCACAGTTCGTTGTTGGGGACCATTGCCGAGAAACAACCAATCTAGTGCCACGCCGTGACGCTCAGCCAGGTCAATGCAAAATGAGTACGGGACGCTGTTTCGCGCTTTCCAGCTGCTTAATGTTTGCGGGCTCACGTTCAGTACAGTAGATAGTTCTGCGTCGGTTTTTGTCACAGTAATCTGTTTCAATCGGCGCAGGATGGCATCAAATCCTTTTGTACTCATTGTGCGTAATCCTGTGGTGGACTTGTATAATCCCCTGTAAATAAATACTCGAAATGAGTACTTATGGTTCGTAACGTAAAACGACTCACAAGGAAATCAACTATCGATGGGAAACCCAAGGAAAAAAAGGAAAAAAACCTCTTCTCATTTTCGTTCGAGCTTACATCAGTTTGTGGAGTGTATGAATTTTTACCGAAATAGCAGTGTATTTTGTGATTTAGGTGTAGGGCAGCTTCAACGTTTGGCTGGCCCGAACGGGAGGCGCACGTGAGCACTTACAAACTGGTGTGCCCACATTGCAAAAGCCGTATGCGCATTCGTACCAGCGAGGGTCGGCATATTTTCTTGCGGGTAGCCTATTTGCAGTGCACCGCCGAAGCGTGCGGTTGGTCGGTGCGCGCTGAGTTCGAAATGACCCACGAGCTGTCTCCCAGTGGCATGCCGAATCCTGATGTCTATTTACCTCAAGCTGGTGGCGAGTTGCGCGAAGCCGCGTTGCAGCCACCCGTTGAAGAAAACATTCAGCTCAAACGGCCCAGTGCCGGTAGGCAAGCGCCGATGGCGGATCAGGAATAGTCGCCGCAGGAGGACAGGCGAACTTCGAAAACAAAACACCCCGCCGAGGCGGGGTGTTTGTCATTGCGAGGTCGATCAGCCGATCAACTGCAAACCTGCATGCTGGACCATGTCCAGCAACGGTTGCGGGTACACACCCAGCACGAAGGCGAGGATTGCGATAGCCAGGAGCATGACGCCACCGGTGCGCTGTTCCCAGTTCAGCGGGGCATCGTGACGACGCAGGTTTGGTTCCATCAGGTACAGCGTGACCATGACGCGCAGGTAGTAGAACACGCCGATGGCGCTACCGATCACCAGGGCACCGACCAGCCACCACAGCTGCGACTCGACACCGGTAGCGATGATGTAGAACTTGCCGATGAAGCCTGCGGTCAGCGGGATACCGGCCAGCGACAGCATCATCACGGTCAGTACTGCGGTCAGGTACGGACGGCGCCAGAACAGGCCGCGGTACTCGTACAGGGCGTCTGCGTCACGGCCGTTGTACGGCGAGGACATCAGGGTGATCACGCCGAAAGCGCCAAGGCTGGTGATCACGTAGGTGACCAGGTAAACGCCGATGGCTTCAACGGCCAGACCCTTGCTCGCCACCAGGGCGATCAGCAGGTAACCGAAGTGGGCGATCGACGAGTAACCGAGCAGTCGCTTGAGGTTGCTCTGGGTCAGCGCCAGCAGGTTACCGATCAGGATGGAGGCGACGGCAATCACCGACAGCACGGTGGTCAGCACGCCGCTGCTGGCAGCAGGGGAGAGCATGAACAGACGCACGACAACGGCGAACACGGCGACCTTGCTGGCGGTGGCCAGGAACGCAGCGACCGGTGCTGGAGCACCTTCGTAGACGTCCGGAGTCCACAGGTGGAACGGCACCAGCGACAGTTTGAACGCCAGGCCGACCAGCATCATGCCCAGGCCCAGCTGAGCCAGCAGGCTTGGCATGTTGGTGGCCGCAAGGGCCTTACCGATACCGTCGAAGCTCAGGCTGCCGGCGTCGGCGTACAGCAGTGCCATACCGAACAGCAGGAAGGCGGAACCGGCGGCCGAGAGCACCATGTACTTGATGCCGGCTTCCAGCGAACGCTTGTTGAAGAAGGCATAAGCGACCAGGCCATAGACCGGTACCGAGAGCAGCTCCAGGCCAATGAACAAGCCGGCCAGGTGCTGCGCGCTGACCAGTACCAGGCCACCGAGGGCTGCCATCAGGATCAGCAGGTAGAGCTCTTCGCGGTTGCCCGGATAGCCTTTGCCACCTTCGCCCAAGTAAGCATGGGCGAGGGTTACACAGGCCAGGGTGGCGACCAGGATCAGCGCCATGTACAGGCAGGCGAATTTGTCGATGGTCAGCAGCGGAGTGACCGCCAGTGGCACGACTTTCAGTACCGGCAGGATCGACAGCAGGGCCAGGTTCAGGCCTACGGTCGACAGCAGGAAGGTTTGCGAGTGGTTGCGGCGCCAGGCGATTGCCAGCATCACCACGACAACGGTGATGGTGGTAATCAGCAGCGGCGCAAGCGCGATAAAGTGTTGAATCGTCAGGTCCATAGCGCTCTTACCGGGCCGAAGCGAGTTGAGTGAAAGCGGAGCCGAACCACTGCTGCACACCACTCATGGTGGCGGCGGAAGTGTCCAGGAACGGCTGCGGGTAGACGCCCAGCAAGATCAGCAGGCCAGCCAGGCCCAGTACCATGATCATTTCGCGGGTATCCATGCCAGCCAGGACTTCGTCCGACTTCGCCGGGCCGAAGTAGGCACGGTGAATCATGATCAGCGAGTAGACCGAACCGAACACCAGGCCGGAAGTGGCGATGACGGTGACCCATGGCGAGGCGACGAAGCTGCCGATCAGGATCAGGAACTCGCCAACGAAGTTACCGGTACCCGGCAGGCCCAGCGATGCGGCGGCGAAGAACAGGCTGATGGCCGGCAGGTAGGCGATGCGATGCCACAGGCCGCCCATTTCACGCATGTCACGGGTGTGCAGGCGCTCGTACAGCTGGCCGGCGAGGATAAACAGTGCCGCAGCCGACAGGCCGTGAGCCAGCATCTGGATCACCGCACCTTGCAGCGCTTGCTGGCTGCCGGAGTAGATACCGATCAGCACGAAGCCCATGTGCGAAACGCTGGAAAAAGCGACCAGGCGCTTGATGTCGGTCTGGGCGAACGCCAGGAAGGCACCGTAGAAAATCCCGATCAGACCCAGGGTCATGGCGATCGGCGCGAATTCGGCCGAGGCATTCGGGAACAGCGGCAGGGCGAAACGCAGCAGACCGTAGGCAGCGGTTTTCAGCAAGATACCGGCAAGGTCCACCGAACCTGCGGTCGGTGCCTGGGCGTGCGCATCAGGCAGCCAGGAGTGGAACGGTACCACCGGCAGCTTGACCGCGAAGGCGATGAAGAAGCCGAGCATCAGCAGGTATTCGGTGCCCGCTGGCAGATCAGCCTTGAGCAACTGGGTGTAGTCGAAGGTGATCACACCGGTGTTGCTGTAGTTGACCAGTACCAGACCCAGGATCGCCACCAACATGATCAGGCCGCTGGCCTGGGTGAAGATGAAGAACTTGGTCGCAGCGTAGATCCGGGTCTTCTTGCCGTCGGAGGAGCTGTGACCCCAGAGCGCGATGAGGAAATACATCGGCACCAGCATCATTTCCCAGAAGAAGAAGAACAGGAACAGGTCCAGGGCCAGGAACACACCGACCACGCCGCCCAGGATCCACATCAGGTTGAGGTGGAAGAAGCCGACGTGACGCTGGATCTCTTTCCAGGAACACAGTACCGAGAGCACACCGAGCAGGCCGGTGAGCAGGATCATCAGCAGCGACAGGCCATCGAGGGCCAGGTGCAGGCTGATGCCGAAGCGCTCGATCCACAGCACTTTGAATTCGACCGCCCACTCAGGCGCGACGCCCGGTGCAGGGGCCAGGGTGTAGTCCCCGTTGGCCCACAGCCAGAGGCCGATACCAAGCAGCAGGGACATGGTCAGCAGCGCAATCCAGCGTGGCAGGGTGGCGCCGAAGCGCTCACCCAGCCAGCACAGCAGGCCGCCGATGAAGGGGATCAGGATCAGCCAAGGCAAAATCATGACGGGCTCAATTCCTTTCGCAAAGTCGCAAGGTTCATATCAGACCGCAGCCATAACAACGGCACCGAGTACAAGCACGGCACCTACGGCGATCGAAGCGGTGTACCAGCGCAGCTGACCGGTTTCGGTTTTGCTCATGGCGGCATGACCGCCCTTCGCCATACGCGGAATCAGGCCGATACTGCGGTCAACCGGATCCTTGCGCAGGATGTGGGCGATCAGCAGGTAAGGTTTGACGAACAGCTTGTCGTAGATCCAGTCGAAGCCCCAGGCGGCGAACCACCAGGCCGACAGCACACGACCGATGCCGCTGTTGGCGATCGCGGTAACCAGGCGACGCTTGCCGAGGAACAGCACCGCGGCCAGCAGGATGCCGGCGATGGCGATGGCACCCGAAGCGATTTCCAGGCTGTGCTTGGCTTCGCCACCGGCATGGCCGACGCTCTGCGGCAACACGCCCGCCAGTGGTGGATGAATCCAGGCACCGACGAAGGTCGACAGCACGATCAGCACACCCAGTGGCAGCCAGTGGGAGATCCCGTGGCCAGCATGCGCTTCGGTCTTGGCTTCGCCGTGGAAGGCGATGAAGATCAGGCGGAAGGTGTACAGCGAGGTCATGAAGGCACCGACCAGACCGGCGTACAGCAGACCGTTGTTGCCGCTGGCGAAGGCTTCCCAGAGGATCTCGTCCTTGGAGTAGAAACCGGCGGTCAGCAGCGGCAGGGCAGCCAGGGCGGCACCACCGACGATGAAGCTGGCGTAGGCCAGCGGCAGTTTCTTCCACAGGCCGCCCATCTTGAAGATGTTCTGCTCGTGGTGGCAGGCAACGATCACCGCACCGGAAGCAAGGAACAGCAGGGCCTTGAAGAAGGCGTGGGTCATCAGGTGGAAGATCGCGCCTTCCCAGGCACCAACACCCAGGGCCAGGAACATGTAGCCGATCTGGCTCATGGTCGAGTAGGCGAGGATACGCTTGATGTCGGTTTGAACCAGGGCAGCGAAGCCGGCCAGGACCAGGGTCACACCGCCGACCACACCGACCAGGTGCAGCACGTCAGGGGCCAGGGCGAACAGGCCGTGGGTACGGGCGATCAGGTAGACACCGGCGGTAACCATGGTTGCCGCGTGGATCAGTGCCGAAACCGGAGTTGGGCCGGCCATCGCGTCCGCAAGCCAGGTCTGCAGCGGCAGCTGGGCGGATTTACCGACCGCACCACCGAGCAGCATCAGGGTGGCCAGGACCATCCAGAAATCACCGGCCTGGAACTTCTGCGGCGCCAGTACCAGCAGCTCTTGCACATTCAGGGTGCCGAGCTGGGCGAACAGGATGAACAGGCCGATGGCCATGAACACGTCGCCGATACGGGTGACGATGAAGGCTTTGAGTGCGGCGTTACCGTTGTTGCGGTTGCTGTAGTAGAAACCGATCAACAGGTACGAGCACAGGCCCACGCCTTCCCAACCGAAGTAGATGAACAGCAGGTTGTCGCCCAGGATCAGGAACAGCATGCTGGCAATGAACAGGTTGGTGTAGGCGAAGAAGCGCGAGTAACCGGCTTCACCGCGCATGTACCAGGACGCGAACAGGTGGATCAGGAAGCCGACACCGGTGACCACGCCGAGCATGGTGACCGACAGGCCGTCCACGTACAGGGTGAAGTTCGGCGCAAAGCCGTCCACCGACATCCACTGCCACAGCAGCTGGCTGTACGCACCGCCTTCCGGCGGCGCGACGTTGAACTGCCAGATCACGTAGGCGGCCACGGCGGCCGAGAGGCCCACCGAACCAACGCCGACCAGCGCCGACAGGTTCTCGGACCAGCGACCGCGCGAGAACGACAGCAGCAGGAAGCCGAGCAGGGGGAATACGAACGTCAGAAAGATAAGGTTCATCCGCGCATCTCACTGGCAGCATCGATGTCGAGGGTGTGGAAGCGGCGATACAGCTGCAGCAGGATCGCCAGGCCGATACTGGCCTCGGCGGCTGCCAGGCTGATCACCAGGATGAACATGATCTGTCCATCCGGCTGCGCCCAGCGGGCACCGGCGACGATGAAGGCCAGTGCGGCGGCGTTCATCATGATTTCCAGGCTCATCAACACGAAAAGAATGTTGCGGCGCACCATCAGGCCGACAAGGCCGAGGCAGAACAGGATGCCGGCTACCGCCAGGCCATGCTCGAGAGGAATTGCAGGCATGTGATTACTCCTTCGCCTCGTTGCGGCCGAGGTGGAAAGCCGTCACCGCTGCAGCGAGCAGCAGCATCGAGGCCAGTTCCACCACCAGCAGGTAAGGACCATACAGGCTGATGCCGACCGCTTTGGCGTCGACCGTAGTGTGGCCGATGCTTGCGCCGCTATCACTGCTGAACAGTACATACAGCAGTTCGAGCAGCAGCAGCGCGGCCAGGACCACAGGGCCCAGCCAGATACCCGGCTTGAGCCAGCCACGTTCCTGGGCGACCGAGGCCGGGCCCAGGTTGAGCATCATCACCACGAAGACGAACAGCACCATGATGGCGCCGGCGTAGGCGATCACTTCCAGGACACCGGCGAACGGAGCGCCGAGGGCGAAGAAGGTCATCGCCACGGAGATCAGCGAAATGATCAGGTAGAGCAGGGCGTGCACGGGGTTGGTGTTGGTGATCACCCGAAGGGTGGACACCACAGCGACACCGGATGCGAAATAGAAAGCGAATTCCATCTTTCTTCCTTAAGGGAGCAAGCTCTTCACGTTGATCGGCTCGGCTTCGTTCTGCGCGGCACCTTTCGGCTTGCCGGCAACAGCCATACCTGCAACACGGTAGAAGTTGTAGTCAGGGTTCTTGCCGGGGCCGGAGATCAGCAGATCTTCTTTCTCGTACACCAGATCCTGACGTTTGAACTCGGCCATTTCGAAATCCGGTGTCAGCTGGATCGCGGTGGTCGGGCAGGCTTCCTCGCAGAGGCCGCAGAAAATGCAACGGGAGAAGTTGATACGGAAGAACTCCGGGTACCAACGACCGTCTTCTGTCTCGGCTTTCTGCAGCGAGATGCAACCGACCGGGCACGCCACGGCACACAGGTTGCACGCTACACAGCGCTCTTCGCCATCCGGGTCGCGGGTCAGGACGATGCGGCCACGGTAGCGTGGCGGCAGGTAGACCGGCTCTTCGGGGTACTGCAGGGTGTCACGTTTGCGAAAACCGTGAGAGAACACCATCACCAGGCTGCGCAGCTGGGTGCCGGTGCCCTTAACGATGTCGCCAATATACTTGAACATGGGTCAAATCCTCACTGGGCCGCAACAGCTGGCGTGTTGAGCAACACGAGCGCAGCGGTCACCAGCAAATTGATCAGGGTCAGCGGCAGGCAGAACTTCCAGCCGAAGTCCATCACCTGGTCATAGCGTGGGCGCGGGATCGAGGCGCGCAGCAGGATGAACAGCATGATGAAGAACGCGGTTTTCAGGGCGAACCACAGGAACGGTACTTGCGGCAGGATGCCGAACGGACCGTGCCAGCCACCGAAGAACAGGGTTACCAGCAGCGCCGAGATCAGGATGATGCCGATGTACTCACCGACGAAGAACATGCCCCATTTCATGCCGGCATATTCAATGTGGTAACCGTCGGCCAGTTCCTGTTCCGCTTCCGGCTGGTCGAACGGGTGACGGTGAGTCACGGCGACGCCAGCGATGAAGAAGGTACAGAAGCCGAAGAACTGCGGAATGATGAACCACAGGTTCTGCGCCTGGTAGTCAACGATGTCGCGCATGTTGAACGAGCCGACCTGGGCAACGATACCCATCAGCGCCAGACCCATGAACACTTCGTACGACACGGTCTGGGCCGAAGCCCGCAGGCTGCCGAGCAGGGCGTACTTGTTGTTCGACGACCAGCCGGCGAACAGCACCGCATACACCGACAGACCGGCCATGGCGAAGAAGAACAGCAGGCCGATGTTCAGGTCCGCGACACCCCAGGTCGGGGTGATCGGGATGATGGCGAAGGCGATCAGCAAGGCACTCATGGCCACGACTGGCGCCAGGGTGAAGATCATCTTGTCGACGAAAGGCGGGTTCCAGTCTTCCTTGAAGAACATCTTCAGCATATCGGCTGCGATCTGGAACATACCGAACGGACCCACGCGGTTCGGGCCGTAACGGTCCTGCCACCAACCCAGCAGACGCCGCTCGACGAAGCTGAGCAGCGCACCGCAGACCACCACGGCGAGCAGAATGACGATGGCCTTGACGACGGTAATGATCACATCGATCACTTCAGTATCGTAATTTAAAGTCCAAGCAGAAACCTTTTGCGGCAAGCTAAACTCAT
>JAVXRI010000014.1:0-74272 GCA_036643775.1 Pseudomonas sp.
CCAGGTTGATGATCAGCTCGTCGGAGACCAGCTTGCCAGCGTCCATGATCGCCTTGGCTTCGAGGCCCAGCGGGGTGCCGGCCTTGACAGCGGCGCGCAGCATGTCACCGGTGGAGATCTGTGGAATGGCGAATTTTTCGGTGATGAACTTTGCCTGAGTACCTTTACCGGCCCCGGGAGCTCCCAGCAGAATCACGCGCATATTGTGCTCCTCATTTTTGTAAGCAAATCAATGGAGTCGGCGCAGAGGGCCAAGTCCGGAATTGGGTCATGACCACAAATCGGTCAAAAGGCTGCTCAAGATACACAGCGCCTTCAAGCCACACAAGCGGTCGAAAGTCGGAAAAAACCACACACACCTGCCGTATAAAGCACAGGTTGCGCCGAGCGCAACCTATTGCTTTGCAAGCATTCTCCCCTCCCTTTCAAGACGATCGGCGGCGCGCCGCGTTCACTCAACCGGTATTGCGCAAGCCTGCGGCAATACCTGCCACAGTAACCAGCAGGGCCTGCTCCAGCGGGCTGTCCAGAGCGGCTTCACGCTTGCGCGAACGCGCCAGTAGCTCAGCCTGCAATAGATGTAGCGGGTCCAGGTAGGTGTTGCGCAGGCGGATGAATTCCAGGGTCTCGGGGCTGTGCGCCAGTAGCACCGGCTGCCCGGTCAGGCCCAGCACCACCTGACACGCCTGCGACAATAGGTCGCGCAAATGTGCACCCAAAGGTCGCAGTTCTGGTTGCACTAGACGTTCGTCGTAGGAGCGGGCAATTTCAGCATCGGCCTTGGCCAGGACCATCTCCAGCATATCGATGCGGGTGCGGAAGAATGGCCACTGCTCACGCATCTCGGCCAACAGCTCACCCTGCCCGCGGCTCAAGGCGTTGTTCAGCGCCGCTTCCCAGCCAAGCCAGGCCGGGAGCATCAGGCGGGTCTGGGTCCAGCCGAAAATCCATGGAATCGCCCGCAGGCTTTCGATGCCGCCAGCGCGGCGCTTGGCCGGGCGGCTGCCCAAAGGTAAACGCCCCAGTTCCTGTTCCGGGGTGGACTGGCGGAAGTACTCGACGAACTCGGGGTTCTCGCGCACCACACCACGGTAAGCCTTGACTCCGTCGGCGGCCAGCTCGTCCATCAGCGCTCGCCATGCAGGCTGCGGCGGTGGTGGCGGCAACAAGGTCGCTTCAAGCACCGCAGCCAGGTACAGGTTGAGATTCTGTTCGGCGATGTCCGGCAGACCGAACTTGAAGCGGATCATCTCGCCCTGTTCGGTGGTACGGAAACGTCCCGCGACCGAGCCCGGTGGTTGCGAGAGGATCGCCGCGTGGGCAGGGCCGCCGCCACGTCCGACAGTGCCACCACGACCATGAAACAGCAGCAACTCGACCTGTTGCTCACGGCAGATCCGCACCAGCGTCTCCTGGGCCCGGTACTGGGCCCAGGCAGCGGCCGTGGTGCCAGCGTCCTTGGCTGAGTCGGAGTAGCCGATCATCACTTCCTGCGGGCCATGCAAGGCGCTGCGATAGCCTGGCAAGCCCAGCAGACGCTCCATCACCGGGCCGGCATTATCAAGATCGGCGAGGGTTTCGAACAACGGCACCACGCGCATGGGCCGCAGTACACCGGACTCCTTGAGCAGCAGTTGCACGGCGAGCACATCGGAGGCGGCACCAGCCATGGAAATCACGTAAGAGCCCAGGGATGCGGCAGGTGCGGCGGCAATCTCGCGACAGGTGGCAAGTACCTCGGCGGTATCAGCCTGCGGCTTGAAGTAGCCCGGCAGCAACGGGCGACGGTTGTTGAGTTCCTGCTGAAGGAAGGCAATACGCGCCTCTTCGTCCCAGTCGGCATAACGCCCCAGCCCCAGGTACTCGGTGATCTCACTGAGCGCTGCGGTATGCCGGGCGGCATCCTGACGCACGTCCAGACGCACCAGGAACAGACCGAAAGTCACTGCCCGGCGCAGGCAATCGAGCAACAGGCCATTGGCAATCACACCCATGCCGCAGGCATGCAGCGACTCGAAACACAGGTGCAGGGGTTCGAACAGCTCGTGGTTATGCTGCAGCACCAACGGCGATGGCGTTTGCGGCGATTTCAAGGCGCTTTGCGCCCAGGCGCGGGTTTCCCGCAGGCGATCGCGCAGTTGCTTGAGCAGCGCCCGGTAAGGTTCGGCAGAGTCGCCCACCTTGGCCCTCAGCGCCTCGCTGGCCTGCTGCATGGACAACTCGGCGGCCAGGGCATCGATATCTCGCAGGAACAGGTCAGCGGCCATCCAGCGCGCCAGCAACAGCACCTCGCGGGTTACCGGAGCGGTGACATTGGGGTTGCCATCGCGATCACCGCCCATCCAGGAAGCAAAGCGAATCGGCGCGGCTTCCAATGGTAAATGCAGGCCGGTAGCGGCATGCAGCGCTTTGTCGACTTTGCGCAGATGATGCGGAATGGCGTGCCAGAGCGAATGCTCGATCACCGCAAAGCCCCACTTGGCCTCATCCACCGGGGTTGGCCGGGTGCGGCGGATTTCCTCAGTGTGCCAGGCTTCGGCGATCAACCGCTGCAAGCGTTCACGGACCTGCTCGCGCTCGGCGGGCGTCAGGTCGCGATGGTCCTGGGCGGCCAGTTGCGCAGCGATAGCATCGTACTTCTGGATCAGGGTACGGCGCGCCACTTCGGTGGGGTGGGCGGTCAGCACCAGTTCGATATTCAGCTTGCCGAGCTGGCGCGCCAGCGCGTCGTCACTGTGGCCGGCGGCCTTGAGCCGCGCCAGCAGTTCAGGCAGTACGCGGGCTTCGAAGGGCTCGGCCTGACCGGCGTCGCGGCGGCGAATCAATTGATACTGCTCGGCGATGTTGGCCAGGTTGAGGAACTGGTTGAACGCCCGCGCCACCGGCAGCAGCTCATCGTCGGCGAGGTCATTGAGGGTCGAACTCAACTGCTCGGCAGCACCACTGCGATCGGCCTTGGCACTGCGGCGAATATCTTCGATTTTCTGCAGGAACGCTTCACCGTGTTGCTCACGTATGGTGTCCCCCAACAACTCGCCCAACAAATGAACATCTTCACGCAAGCGCACATCGATATCAGTCATCAGCCTTGTCTCCGGCATTCCTGGAAAACCGCTCTGCCCCCAGAGTGCCCCAGTACCGGTCATGCTTTCAAGGCAGACCAAAGGCTGCACAGTGACTACGCTGAAATCAGATCCCTGAGGATTGTTGAGGTCATCATGAAAATTCGCGAGCTTGCCCAGCGCTGGGAACAGAACGACAAAGGTCGCCTCAGCCCCACCGGCCACGTTCTGCATCTGGATGTGGAGTCGGCGGCGCGGCTGGCCGCCCTGGCTGAGATGTACCCCAGACGCCGCCCGGAAGAACTGCTCGGCGAGCTGCTGGGAGCGGCCCTGGAAGAACTGGAAGCGAGCTTCCCCTACATCCAGGGACACCAGGTGATTGCCACGGATGAAGAAGGCGACCCGCTTTATGAGGACATCGGTCCCACGCCGCGCTTCCTTGCCTTGTCACGTCGTTACCTGCACGACATGAGCAGCCCCAAGGACGAATCGACTCACTGACGCCCCCTCCCCTTTAGCCGCTACCGGGTGCCCGCGCAGGCGCCCGCGTACCACGCGCTGCCGCTGAAGTTCCGCAAAAAACCTACTGATCGATCAGTCAGTAAAGCCCGCGTTTTTGCATGAATTTATTCTGAACTATTGAAAAAACGCTTCGGTCAGAGCCAATAGCCATCACGGCAAAACCCTCTCTTCATCGAAGCAGGTGGGTGGCGCCGATGGACTGTTACGGAATTCGTTGTTCATCAGGAGTGATCCAATGGAGTTGACCACCATGAAGACCCGTCCCGCTAACACCTCATCCACTCACCTGCGCGGGTTCAAGCTGGCCGCGCTGGCCCTTGGCAGCAGCCTGGTGCTGGTCGGCTGTGCCGGCAACCCACCCTCAGAGCAGTACGCCGTGACTCAATCGGCAGTCAATTCGGCCGTCAGTGCCGGTGGTACCGAGTTTGCCGCCGTGGAAATGAAAGCGGCCCAGGACAAGCTCAAACAGGCTGAGATCGCCATGCATGACAAGCAGTACGACGACGCCAAACGCCTGGCCGAGCAGGCCGAGTGGGACGCCCGCGTCGCCGAACGCAAGGCTCAGGCCGCCAAGGCCGAGAAGGCCGTACAGGATGCCCACCAGGGCGTACAGGACCTGCGTGAGGAAGGCATGCGCAGCGCTCAGTGAAGCGGCGCTATCGACCCATGCATTCGTAATTGATCAAAGGATGAACCATTATGCGCAATGACTTGATGATCCCTGCCCTGCTGGCTCTGAGCGTTGGCCTGACCGCCTGTGCCACGCAACCGAACGCCAACCTGGAATCGGCGCGGAGCAACTTCTCCACGCTGCAGAGCAACCCGCAGTCGAGCAAGCTCGCCGCCCTTGAAACCAAGGAGGCCCAGGACTGGTTGAACAAAGCCGATGCGGCGTACATGAACAAAGATGACGAGAAGAAAGTCGACCAGCTTGCCTACCTGACCAATCAGCGCATTGAAGTGGCCAAGCAGACCATCGCCCTGCGCACTGCCGAAGGCAGCTTGAAAGATGCGTCCGCCCAACGTGCACAGGCGCGTCTGGATGCTCGCGACGCGCAGATCAAGAAACTGCAGGACAGCCTCAACGCCAAGCAGACCGATCGCGGCACCCTGGTGACCTTCGGTGATGTGTTGTTCGACTTCGACAAGGCCACACTCAAGAGCAGTGCCCTGCCCAACATCACCACACTGGCGCGCTACCTTCAGGAAAACCCTGATCGCAAGGTGATCGTCGAGGGCTATACCGACAGCAAGGGTAGCGCCAACTACAACCAGTCGCTGTCCGAGCGCCGCGCCGCGTCGGTGCGTGCGGCTCTGGTGCGTGCCGGGGTAGACCCTGCACGGGTGGTTGCCCAGGGCTACGGCAAGGAGTTCCCGGTGGCCGACAACGCGAGCAACTCGGGGCGCGCGCAGAACCGTCGGGTTGAGGTGACCATTTCCAACGACAACCAGCCAGTGGCGCCGCGCTCGGTGAGCCAGGCTTATTAAACCTGGTTGTAGGAGCGGATTTACCGGGACGCCGGACCGCCGCGATGGGTCGCAGCGCGGCCCCAAAGAATGGGCCTGCTACGCAGTCCATCGCGGATAAATCCGCTCCTACAAAAGTACCGAGGTGCCTTTACTCCTGAACCTGCTGCGGCGTCTCTTCACCCAGGCAGCGAACAGCCTGTTTCTTGTTGTCCACCAGCACCCCGGTCAGGCCTTTCTGCGAAGTATCGAACAGCACCAGCACGCCATCCACACATTGGGCCACCTGGTTCGCCGGTTTCAGCGAGATCTTGTAGTCCTCCCCCGGTATGGTCTTGAGCATGGTGAAGTCGGACAGCAGCAGCGCATCTTCGGGTTTGGCGAAATGCAGATAGCCGTAATACCAGAGGGCACCGACCGTACCGATGATGCTGCAGATACCGGTGATGATCAGGGGAATAGCGTTACGTTCTTCACTCATTGTGACGTCTCGTCAGGGTAATTGGGGACTTCGGCCAAGCGCCGCAATCCATTGAAATGTTCCGGGTCTTGCAGAAAGCGCAGCATCACCTGACGCCAGGTCTTGTTGGCAAAGGTCTGCACATGTCCACCGCGGGTCAGTTGCAACACCCGTGGCGGTGGCGCCGCCTGGTAAAGCTCAATACCGTTGGCCAGCGGCACGATGGGGTCGTCGATGCTATGGAAGAACAGTTTCGGCGGGGTCTTGATCTGCGCAATCGAGCGGATCGCACTGTCACCGTCGGGCACCAGCCACGACAGTGGCACCTGGAATGGCCAGGTCATCCACTGGTTACTGAGGGCAAAACGCCCGACCTGACGGTAGCTGGCCGGTACACCGTCAAACACCAACGCTTTGAAACGTTTTGCCTGCTGCGGGTGCTGAGCCAGGTAGTGAATGGCCATGGCGCCACCCAGGCTCTGTCCGAGCAGCACTTGCGGCTTGCCCTGTACTTGCGGCGCCTGGTCCAGCCAGTCCAGTGCCGCGGCTATGTCCTGATAGACCTCTGGCAACGCCGGTTTTCCCTGCGACAAGCCGTAGCCCCGGTAGTCCAGCAACAGCACCTGATAACCCTGCTCGGGCAACCACCAGCTGCCGCCCAGATGCCAGGCCAGGTTGCCACCATTGCCATGCAGGTGCAGAACCGTGCCCTTGACCTCAACACCAGCCTTGGCAGGCAACCACCAGCCGTGCAAGCGCGTGCCATCCGCGGCCGTGAGCGTTACATCACGGTACTCAAGCTTGGCTTTCTCCGGGGTGAAGGGCTGACCAGGCTCGGGATAGAACAGCAGCGAACTGCAACCGCCCAGACTCAGCAACACCAGCAGCAGGCCGAGAAACCCACGCCCTGCTTCAGAGAATGTTCGAATAATCGGCTTCAATCCGGTCCAGGCTCAGGTGGTTGAGGAAGTTGGAGAAACACATCCAGGCCGACAGCGCGTTCATATCCCTGAACTGATCCGGCAAGTACTTGGGTGGTTCCACCAGGCCTTCATCGACCAGTTGGCGCAAGGTGCGCATGTCTTCAAGGGTGGTCTTGCCGCAGAACAGCAAGGGGATCTGTTCGAGCTTGCCCTTGCGCACGGCCAACTGAATATAGTTGTAAACCATGATGAAGCCCTTGAGGTAGGACAAGTCCTTGGTAAATGGCAAACCATTGGGCACTGAACCACGGAACACCCGACTGGCATTGCCATAGCTTTCCGGCATGCCGAAGCCCTGCGCGCGGAAGAACTCGTAGACCTGCATGAAGTCAGCGCCCTCCTCGACCATATGAATCGCACGGGTGCGGTTGGTCAGCTTGCGCAGGCGGCTCGGGTAAGAGGCGAAGGCAATCACCTCCATGAGAATCGCCAGCCCCTCCTGGGTCACGGTCGACGAGGGCGGGCCCTTGGCCAGGAAGGTACAGATCGGCTGGTTCAGGCCGTTGAGCGTGGTGCCGACATGCACCAAGCCCTCATGGACCTCCAGCGCGCGTACGTCGCGGCTGTTGAACATGGCGTCAGCGCGAATCTTGATGTAGTCCGCCCCTGCAGCCGCATCAGCAACGATACCATCGGACTCGAACACCCGAATGGTGTCCTCGGCCTCGTTGAACACCTTGTTCAGACGCCCCTGGAGCATCTCCACCGCCTGTTTGGCGGTAAGATTCTTCGGTTCGTCCTTGAGATCGCCACGGCCATCGATGTTGTTCAGGTAGTCCGAGAGCATCAGCCCCAGGTCGGCCAGGGTCGGATCACCGGCATGGAAGGCATCGGACGCGGCGCCATAAAGCTCCTGGGAGATCAGGCCGAAATCCTCGGTGCCACGCGCTTCGAGCATGCGCACCACCATGCGGTACTCCTTGCACATGCGCCGCATGATCTGCCCGACCGGGTTGAACTGACCCAACTGGCGGGTGATGTCGCGCTCGATATTCTGGAACTCGAGCTTCACCGCACCGGAGTCGAACGACAACGGCCGCCCCTGGTAATAGGCGCGATCGACTGCCGGCGGTTCCTTGCCTTTGGCATTGAGAAAACCCTGGCGAATGCTGTCGTCCCACTTCACCGCATCGAGCACGCGAATGGGCGTTTGCGCCAGGACAATGCGATCAGACAGGGCACGTATCGTCTGCTGGTACTCGTCCACCCTACACTCCTTGAATTGACTCTATTACTTGCCGGCCCGCTGGAACCGCGCCACTTCGATGAACAGGTCGGAGTTGGCCGGATCGTCCAGATAAGCCAGAACGCGCTCGGCCGGACTGTCGATGAGCACACCTTCGCCGTTGTCTTCCGGCACCTCATAGGTGCGACCGCTGAGTTCTTTTTTCTTCACGGCCTGGCTGATCTGTTCAACGTCGAGGTTGTAGACCACCAGTTCCTTGGCATCGATGACATCGAAGCCGCCGATCAGGAAGTTGCCACCCAGGCGCTTGGGAACACCGGCCGAGAGGTACCAGCGATTGCCGTGCCTGGACACGGTGAAGGCGTACTCATCACGTTTTTTGTCCTTGCCGATGGCCACCGCCTTGTAGGCGTTGCCGCCGCTGCGGCTGATGGTCAGGCTCAGCGGTTCGCCCCAGGCGTCTTTGCTGGTCCATTTGCCGAGCAGCGCCTTGGGCGCGGCTTCATTGGCCGGCATGGGCTCATTGAAGGTCACCAGACAACCACCCAGCAGCAAAAACGACAACGCCAACAACAGACTTCTGGCTTTCATCGG
The DNA here is from genome assembly GCA_036643775.1 of Pseudomonas sp. Classification (GTDB taxonomy): domain Bacteria; phylum Pseudomonadota; class Gammaproteobacteria; order Pseudomonadales; family Pseudomonadaceae; genus Aquipseudomonas. The sequence goes on from JAVXRI010000014.1 coordinate 8,275, forward strand.
GTTCTCCTTGAAATAGGGTCGCGCCTCACACGGCGGCCAGTACCAGATGCAGGTACCGGGTAAGGATAGCGAGCATCTGCGCTTGCGCATCGGCGCGTGAGGCGTCGAGCAGGCCCTGATATTCCATCTGCTCGATAATCGCCGTCAACACCAGCGCATCCTGCTGTGGCTGACGGGAGCCCACGACCTGAAGCATCTGGCCGGCGCCACGCAGCAGAATCTGCTCGTGCAGCTTGACCAGTTCGGCCAGGCGCGGGCACAGCAACGCTTCCTGGCGAAAGGCCTGCTCGGCCATGAGGAAGTCGCGGCGGTTGTGCAACTGACGCTGCACATAGTCGGCCATCATCTTCGCCACTTCATCGGCCAGGCGCGCCCGGCACGGCTGGCTGTGATCGCCCTGGGAGAGCAACTGGCGCAGCAGCACCTCGGTGTGCTCCCACAATTTGGCCATGTAGGCCGCACTACGCTCCACATACTGGGCGAAGGTATCGGTGAGCAGGTCTTCGATGTCCTTGAAATAGTAAGTGGTCGCCGACAGCGGCACCCCTGCCTCAGTGGCCACGGCGCGATGGCGCACGCCACGAACACCCTCGCGGACAACAATGCGCATGGCGGCATCGAGAATGTCCTGGCGGCGCTGTTCGCTGCCCTGACGACTGGCCTTGCGACCTTGATACTGAACGCTTCCGGCGACCGTTGTGGCAACGCCAGCGGCACCTTGTAGAGCCATTGCAGGAGTCACTGCTGATCTACCCCATGAGTTGAAGCCGATGGATGATTTTTCTACAGGCACGAAAAAGCCGCCTCGGAAGGCGGCTTGTTCAGAACACTCAGGCCTGTGGACGCATGTGCGGGAACAGGATCACATCACGAATCGATGGCGAGTTGGTCAGCAGCATCACCAGACGGTCGATGCCGATACCTTCACCGGCGGTTGGCGGCATGCCGTATTCCAGGGCGCGAACGAAGTCTGCGTCGTAGTGCATGGCTTCGTCGTCGCCGGCGTCCTTGTCGGCCACCTGGGCCATGAAACGTTCAGCCTGGTCTTCCGCGTCATTGAGCTCGGAGTAGGCGTTGGCAATCTCGCGGCCACCAATGAACAGCTCGAAGCGATCGGTGACGTTCGGGTTGTCGTCGTTGCGACGGGCCAGCGGCGAAACTTCGAACGGGTACTGGGTGATGAAGTGCGGCTGCTCCAGCTTGTGCTCGACCAGCTCTTCGAAAATCATTACCTGCAGCTTGCCCAGGCCTTCGAAGCCGAGGACCTTGGCACCGGCTTTCTTGGCAATCGCGCGCGCCTTGTCGATGTCGTTGAGGTCGTCAGCGGTCAACTCAGGGTTGTACTTGAGGATCGAGTCGAATACCGACAGACGTACGAACGGCTCGCCGAAGTGGAACACCTTGTCGCCGTACGGCACGTCGGTGCTGCCCAGTACCAGCTGCGCCAGTTCGCGGAACAGCTCTTCGGTGAGGTCCATGTTGTCTTCGTAGTCAGCGTAGGCCTGGTAGAACTCGAGCATGGTGAACTCGGGGTTGTGCCGGGTCGAAACGCCTTCGTTACGGAAGTTGCGGTTGATCTCGAAGACCTTCTCGAAGCCACCTACAACCAGACGTTTGAGGTACAGCTCCGGCGCGATGCGCAGGAACATGGCCATGTCCAGGGCATTGTGGTGAGTCTCGAACGGCTTGGCTGCGGCACCACCGGGGATGGTCTGCAGCATCGGCGTTTCCACTTCGAGGAAGTCACGCTTGATCAGGAAGTTGCGAATATGGTTGATCACCTGCGAACGCACACGGAAGGTGTCGCGTACTTCTTCGTTGACCATCAGGTCGACGTAACGCTGGCGATAGCGCTGCTCGGTGTCGGTCAGGCCGTGGTGCTTGTCGGGCAGCGGGCGCAGCGACTTGGTCAGCAGGCGCACGTTGGTCATCTCGACGTACAGGTCGCCCTTGCCGGAACGGGCCAGGGTGCCTTCGGCGGCAATGATGTCGCCCAGGTCCCAGGTCTTGACGGCGGCCAGGGTTTCTTCCGGCAGGGTCTTGCGGTTGACGTAGACCTGGATGCGTCCGGTCATGTCCTGGATCACCATGAACGAGCCACGGTTGAGCATGATGCGCCCGGCAACCTTGACCGGAATCGCTGCAGCTTCCAGCTCTTCCTTGGTCTTGTCGACATACTGTTTCTGCAGGTCGTTGCAGTAGCTGTCACGGCGGAAGTCGTTGGGGAAGGCATTACCCTTGGCGCGCTCGGCAGCAAGCTTTTCCTTGCGCAGCGCGATCAGGGTGTTTTCTTCCTGTTGCAGGTCTTGCGGATCGAGTTTGAGGTCGCTCATGTCGTTACATTTTCCATCTGGGGTTCATTGCCCCCGCCCGCAGGCGAGGGTCTTGTAGCGGATCGGGAAACTTACAGCCCCTGCTTGAGGCTGGCTTCCAGGTATTCGTCGATATCGCCGTCGAGCACCTTGTCGCAGTCGCTGCGCTCGATGTTGGTGCGCAGATCTTTGATCCGCGAAGCGTCGAGCACGTACGAACGGATCTGGTGACCCCAGCCGATGTCCGACTTGCTGTCTTCCAGGGCCTGGGACGCCGCATTGCGCTTCTGCATTTCCAGCTCGTACAACTTGGCCCGCAGCATTTTCATCGCGGTGTCTTTGTTGGCGTGCTGGGAGCGTTCGTTCTGGCAGCTGACCACGGTGTTGGTCGGTACGTGGGTGATACGCACCGCCGAGTCGGTGGTGTTTACGTGCTGACCACCGGCGCCCGAGGAGCGGTAGGTGTCGATACGCAGGTCCGACGGGTTGATCTCGATTTCCACTTTGTCATCGATCTCGGGGGACACGAACACCGCCGAGAACGAGGTGTGGCGCCGGGCACCGGAGTCGAACGGGCTCTTGCGCACCAGGCGGTGCACGCCGATCTCGGTGCGCAGCCAACCAAAGGCGTACTCGCCCTTGATGTGTACGGTGGCGCCTTTGATGCCGGCGACTTCACCGGCCGACAGCTCCATGATGGTCGCGTCGAAACCGCGTTTGTCAGCCCAGCGCAGGTACATACGCAGCAAGATGTTGGCCCAGTCCTGGGCTTCGGTACCGCCGGAGCCGGCCTGGATATCCAGGTAGGCGTTGTTCGGGTCCATTTCATGGCTGAACATGCGACGGAATTCGAGCCGGGCCAGGGAATCTTCGAGGCCCTGGAGTAATTCAACGACGTCGTTGACGGCGCCTTCGTCTTTCTCTTCGACGGCCATGTCGAGCAATTCACGGGAGTCGACCAGGCCGCTGGACAGTTCATCCAGGGTATCGACAATCTGCGCCAGCATGGCACGCTCGCGACCCAGCTCCTGGGCGTACTCGGGCTTGTTCCAAACGCTCGGGTCTTCGAGTTCGCGGTTTACTTCGATCAGGCGCTCATGCTTTTGATCGTAGTCAAAGATACCCCCGAATGGACTCGGAGCGCTCGGTCAGGTCCTTGATGGTGTTCAGGATCGGTTGGATTTCCATGGGCGGGCAGCTCTCGTGCGTAATCGGTAGAAAAGCCGGAGAGTATAACCGAGTCTGTAGGGGCGCGGCAGCCCATTGGGCGGCTCCCTGCCTCATCCGCTAGCTGTCGAATTCGCCCAACACTGTTTGCTTCGTATCCAGACATCACCGACACCTATCATTTCTGCCAGTAGCGACTGAATTCAATACGGGGTGCAATGGATGTGCGGCTCAGAACACATTTCACTATTCAGACCTAGATCGCCGCAGCTGAATAACTCCTTGTATTCATCAACTACTGAGGCTTTACAACATGACCTATCAAGAAGTATTGAACCGCAATGACTTAAAAAAAGTTATTGAGGTGCACTCCCCTAAACCAATCTTTGCACCCTATTTCCCCGACGCAAAGGATGGCACGCTCCACTGGAATCGGCTGCCTCAGGAAGTGCCGGTAATATTCGACTATCCCGGTCACTCAGGGCTGAAGGGGCTGGAAAAATTCGAAATCGTATTGATGTACAACAACAACGATTGGCACCGCAGACCACAACAGGTACTGGAAAACCAACCGGCATTTACACTTGAAGATACATTGCGTAAAGACCGCATCACCGGAGATCAGCTAACAGTCGAATGCCTACTGTACTTCTACTATGCGGACAGGGTTGAAAGGATGCGAGACATTAAACGCAGCTATACCGTATCGCATGACTGATCTGGAAAAATCGTCATCACTGAAAACAGCAACAAGGCGGTGGATTTCATCCGCCCTGTTGCTACTCGACGCGCAGAATCAAGCCACCCCGACCTGATTACGGCCATTATTCTTCGCCAGGTACAAGCCTTTGTCCGCCGCCGAGATCAGTTGTCGGCAATGGCTGCCGATACCCGGTGTAAGGGTAGCCAGGCCAATGCTCACGGTCAGACTGGAACTGGGCTGTGGCATATCGTGGGCGATGTTCATCGCCACCACGCTCTGGCGCAGCTTTTCCGCCACCAGACGCGCGCCGCCCGGCGACGTGTTGGGCAGTACCAGGGCGAACTCTTCGCCGCCATAACGGGCCGGTAGATCGCTGGGGCGGGCACAGGAGCCGCGAATGGCATCGGCAACCTTGCGCAACGCTTCGTCGCCGGCCAGATGGCCGAAGGTGTCGTTGAACGCCTTGAAGTAATCGACATCGATCATCAACAGCGACAGCTGGGCCTGCTCACGCATCGCCCGGCGCCACTCCAGTTCCAGGTACTCATCGAAATGGCGACGATTCGATAGCCCGGTCAGGCCGTCAGAGTTCATCAGACGCTGCAGCACCAGATTGGTGTCGAGCAACTGCTGCTGGCTGACACGCAGGGCACGATAGGCCTCGTCGCGTTGCAACAGGGTCAGGTAGGAACGCGAGTGATAGCGAATGCGCGCCACCAGTTCGATGTTGTCGGGCAGCTTGACCAGGTAGTCGTTGGCGCCTGCGGCAAACGCTGCGCTCTTGACCAGCGGGTCTTCCTTGGTCGACAGGACGATGATCGGGATATCCTGGGTCGCCGGGTTGTTACGGTACTCACGCACCAGGGTCAGGCCGTCGAGACCAGGCATGATCAGGTCCTGGAGGATCACCGTCGGTTTGATCTGCATCGCCTGGCTCACAGCCTGGTGAGGGTCGGCACAGAAGTGGAAATCGATGTTTTCTTCATGAGCCAGGCCACGACGCACCGCCTCACCGATCATTGCCTGATCGTCGACCAACAGGACCATGGCCGAATTTTCATTCGTGGTCGGAAAACCGTCGAGAGGTAAATCATTCATGCGCTGTCACCTGGTCACTGCCGGAGGGCCGGCGTGGCACAATACATATCGTCATTTTGGAAAAATTTCCATCAATCGTGGCGCGATCCGCTCCAGAGAGCGAATTTCCATCGCCGCGTCTATTGCCGCCGCAGCCTTTGGCATACCGTATACCGCGCTGCTGTGTTGGTCCTGAGCAATGGTCAGGAAGTTTTGTTGGCGCATCATTTTCAGACCCTGGGCGCCATCGCGGCCCATACCGGTCAACAACACGCCCACCGCGTCACCGCGCCAGTAGCGGGCCACGCTTTCAAAAAATACGTCAATCGAAGGCCGGTAGATTTCGTTTACCGGTTCGGCGGTGTACGCCAGAGTGCCGTTCTTGAGCAGGCGGATGTGGTGGTTGGTACCCGCCAGCAACACCTGCCCCGGCTGCGGCGGTTCACCCTCACAGGCCAGCCGCACCGGTAAGCCCGAGGCGCTGCTGAGCCATTCAGCCATACCGGCAGCAAACACCTGGTCTACGTGCTGAACCAGCACGATGGCGGCGGGAAATGCCTGAGGCAAGCCCTTGAGCAATATTTCCAGGGCCGCAGGACCACCCGCCGAGGAGCCAATGGCTACCAGCCCCTGACGCTGTGCCACCTCACGCAACGGCGCAGCCATTTGCCGCGGTGTGTTACTGCGCTGCTGGCCGATCAACCAGCCGATATTAAGGATCTTGCGTAGCAGCGGTGCTGCCGCCTCCCTGGGATCGCCAGCCCCCAGGGCCGGGGTATCGACCACGTCCAGCGCACCATGGCCCATGGCTTCGAAGACACGGTGGACGTTCTGCTGGCGGTCGACGGTGACAATCACGATGGCGCAGGGTGTCTCGGCCATGATGCGCCGGGTCGCTTCGACGCCATCCATGACCGGCATGATCAGATCCATCAGGATCAGGTCCGGGGTGTTCTCGGCGCAAAACTTCACGGCCTCGGCACCGTTGCTGGCCACCCAGATCACCTGGTGCAGCGGTTCAAACGCCAACGCCCGGCGCAAAGCCTCCACGGCCATGGGCATGTCGTTGACGATAGCGATCTTCATCCCTGGGCTCCCCCGATCAACTCGACCACGGCATCAAGCAAGGCATCATCATGGAAACTGGCCTTTGCCAAATAGTAGTCGGCTCCAGCGTCCAGTCCACGACGGCGATCTTCTTCACGATCCTTGTAGGAAACCACCATGACCGGCAGCGACTGCAAGCGGTTGTCGCGGCGCAACAAGGTCACCAGCTCGATGCCATCCATACGCGGCATGTCGATGTCGGTAATCAGCAAATCGAAATCCTCGCTGCGCAAGGCATTCCAGCCATCCATGCCATCGACTGCGACGGCCACTTCATAACCGCGATTGCTCAACAGCTTGCGCTGCAGCTCGCGTACCGTCAGCGAGTCATCAACCACCAGGACGCGCTTGCGCGCCGCCTCACGAGTGTTGCGCTGGCCGCGTTCGATGCGCTCCAGGCGCCCGGTACTCAATAGCTTATCGACCGATCGCAGCAAGTCTTCAACATCGATGATCAGTACCACGCTGCCATCATCGAGCAAGGCGCCGGAAGAAATATCCTGGATTTTGCCCAGTCGTGCATCGAGCGGCATCACTACCAGTACGCGCTCGCCGATCAGGCGTTCGACCGCAACCCCGTAAAGCATCTCGCGCTCACGGATGACCACCACCTTGATGGTTTGCGCATCGGTCTGGCTTGGCGGTCGATTGAGCAACTGGCTGGCCGCGACCAGACCGATGTGCCGGCCCTCATGCCAGAAATGCTGGCGCCCCTCGATCTGTACGATGGCCTCTGTCGGCAGTTCCAGGGTGCGTTCGATATGCGCCAGCGGGAAGGCATAGGCTTCGGCACCGACCTCGACAACCAGGCTTCGTACCACCGAGAGAGTCAGTGGCACTTCCAGGTGAAAACAGCTGCCCTGCCCGCTGGTCTGGGTCAGGACAATGGAGCCGCGCAGCTGGCGGACCATGTGTTGCACCGCGTCCAGGCCGACACCGCGCCCTGAGACCTCGGTAACCCGGTCGCGCAGACTGAAGCCGGGCAGGAACAGGAACGTCAGCAGCTCCGCTTCGCTCATCTGGGCGACGGTTTCAGCCGGGGACAGTTGACGCTCGATAATGCTCTGGCGCAAACGCTGCAGATCAACACCGCCGCCGTCATCGCTGAGTTCCAGCACCAGCAGACCGGCCTGGTGCGATGCACGCAAGCGGATCTGCCCTTCCTGCGGTTTGCCGGCCAACAATCTGCGTTCAGGCAGTTCGATGCCATGATCCACGGCATTGCGTAACAAATGGGTCAGCGGGGCTTCGAGCTTTTCCAGAACGTCGCGATCAACCTGAGTCTTTTCGCCTTCGATCTCCAGGCGCACCTGCTTGCCCAGCGAACGCCCCAGGTCTCGAGCCATCCGGCTCTGTCCGGTGAGCACATCGGCAAAAGGCCGCATGCGGCAAGCCAACGCGGTGTCATAGAGCAATTGCGCACGCTGGCTGGCCTGCCAGCCGAACTCATCAAGGTCGGCGGCCTGTTGCAGGAGAATCTGCTGAGTTTCGCCCAGCAGGTGCTGGGCCTGGGCCAGCGACTCCTGTATTTCCGCGCTCTGGCCGCTGGCTTCGAGCTGGCTTTTCAGCCCATCCAGGGCGCGGATACTTTGGCTGTGCATGCGTTTGAGGCGCTGCAAGGTGGCCAGATAGGGTTTGAGCCGCTGGGTTTCGACCATCGATTTACTCGACAGGTCGAGCAGACTGTTCAGGCGTTCGGCAGTGACCCGCAAGATCCGCTCGCCGCCTTCCCCGGTGCGTTTACCCTTGCGCGGCAAGAGCGCCTCGGGCTCCGTATCAAGGAGTGCAGGCTCGATCACAGGCTCTGCCATGGCCGGCAAGGGCTCAGGCACAGAGGGGATCATCGCCGCACTGGGCACGGCGACCTTCGGCGTGGCCGCAGGATCCAGGAGGCCGGCCATCTGCACCAGAAATGCCTGCACCGCAGGCTCCAGCGTCGCGTCACCAGGCGTGGCGATACGCATCAGCAGGTCGGTACCTTGCAGCAAGGCGTCAATATGCTCGGCACGCAATACCAGGCGGCCTTCCTGAGCACCGACCAGGCAATCTTCCATGACATGGGCGACGCTGACCCCGGCATCGACCCCGACAATCCGCGCCGCGCCCTTGAGCGAGTGAGCTGCACGCATGCAGGCTTCCAGCTGATCGGCCTGGGTCGGATTGCGCTCCAGCGCCAGCAGGCCGGCGCTCAGTACCTGGGTCTGGGCCTCGGCCTCCAGGCCGAACAGTTCGAGCAACGACGCATCCCGCATTTGCTCTGGGGTCATGAAAGGCTCCGGTTCACAGCAGAAAGCACTTGTTCTTCGTCCAGCACCCGCACGCTGCGCTCGCGCCACTGCAGCACCGCTGCGGTAAAGCGCGCCTCGCCCTGTTCGTGAACCAGGCGCTCGGGGTCCAGGCCGTGGATACCGTCGACTTCGTCCACACGCACCACCACAGAGCCGCCGGAGGCCGCAAGGATCAGCATGCGCGGCATGATCCGCGCCGAGGTGCTGTCATTGCCGAGCACTTCCAGGCCAAGCAGGTCTGCCAGCGACAGGCACGGCACCAAAGCCCCACGCACATTGGCGACTCCTTGCAATACCCGCGAGCGCTGGTGAGGCAGTGAATGCACAGGCTGCAACGGTGCGACTTCGACCAGGCAGCGAGTCGCCAGCGCCAGCCACTCCTCCCCCAGACGGAACAGCAGCATCGAGCGGGTTACACGCTGCTCTTGCACCTGTGCCTGCTCATGGGCGTCCTGAGACAGCGAATAGCGGTCCAGCAGGCGCGTTGCGGCGCTGGCATAGACACTACAATTGCGGCAATGAATATGCTCGACCAGCAACGGACAACTTTTATCGCCGTGCACACCGATACGGTTCCAGCAGTCGTCAATGGCCGTGGCATCAGCGGCAACGACGTGCACCAGTTCGCCTGTGTTCATTGTTCAGACTCCCGGCCGGCTTGCCGTGCGGCGCGCTCCTGCAGGCGGCGGGCACCGGCGATATCGCCCTGGGACGCCAATAATGCCGCCAGATGCGCCAAGGCTTCGGCATGCTGGGGATCGAGGTACAACGCCTTGCGGTAATGGCTGAGCGCCTCGCCCGCATCGCCGGCGGTATCACTGAGCAGGCCCAGCCAGTAGAACACCTGGGCATGCGGCGGGTATTGCTGCAAGTAGCGCGTACAGGCTGCCTGAGCTTCGGTACTGCTGCCGGCATTGGCCAACTGGGCAATCTGTGCCAACAGTTCGGCGCTGCTGTCTGATGTCGCGGGCCGAGCTGCAGTTGGCGGTGCAACGACCTTGAGCTTGCGTGCAGGCACTGGTAACGGACGAGGCACATTACTGACAGGTGGCAAGATCGGGGCCGCTAGCGGTTTGCTCGCATAAATTGGTACAGCTTCCGTCGTTTCAGCCTGGCGCATATAGGCAAAGGACTGGGCGATCCCCAGTGGGCGCATGCCCATGCGTGCCAACAGGCTGCCTTCGGCCGGGCCGATGAACAATACACCCTGCTCATGGATCAGGTTTTTGAGCACTTCGAAGACCCGTTTTTGCGTCGGCACATCGAAATAGATCAGCAGATTGCGGCAGAAGACAAAGTCATAGCTGCCTTGCCGGGCGTTCAGCGCCGGGTCAAGCACGTTGCCGACCTGCAGCTTGACCTGCTGGCGCACACGCTCGTGGAGCGCATGACCGTTACCGGTTTCATCGAAGTGCCGCTGACGAAACTCCAGTTGTGACCCACGAAAGGAGTTGCGCCCATACAGCCCCTGCTCGGCCCGGCTTATCGAGAGCGGACTGATGTCCATGCCATCGACACGAAACGCGTGCGCGCCAATACCGGCATCCAGCAGCGTCATGGCGATGGAGTAAGGTTCTTCACCCGTGGAACACGGCAAACTGAGGATACGCAGTGGCCGCGCGCCAGCCAGCTCAGCCAGGCGCTTACTGGCAAGGCTGGCCAGTGCCGTGAATGATTCCGGATAGCGGAAGAACCAGGTCTCGGGAACGATCACCGCCTCGATCAGCGCCTGTTGTTCATCACTCGACTGCTGCAACCGCAGCCAGTAGTCATCCAGGTCATAGGCACCCACGGTGGCGCAGCGCTGGCGTAATGCACGCTCGACCATAGGTGCGCCAACCGAGGCGACGTCCAGACCGATACGCTCCTGCAGGAAGCGGAAAAACCGCAGTTCGATGCTCATCGCTGTTCCCCGCGCTCATACGCCTGGTCCTCAGGCAAGGGGTAGAGCAATGCGCGAACAGCGTCGCTGAGCAGGTCTTGCACGCCGATACGCTGCACCAGGCCCTGCGCATCTTCGCGCACAGGCCCCAGATACGGCGCCTGCTGGTTGTCCAGACCATAAGGTTGGAACTCTTCGGGCAGGCAGCGCAAGGTGTCAGTGGCCTGTTCAAGAATCAAGCCGAGCAACAGCTCTGGCCGCAGCGGATCGGCCCGATAGTGCACCAGCACCAGACGTGTACTGGTGCGCACAGGAGCAGCTAAACCGAAGCTCAAGGCACCGACATCGATCACCGGCACCAGCGCACCGCGATGCGCCAGTACTCCGGCCACCCAGTCCGGCGTGTGGGCAATGGGTTTGAGCGGCAGGCGCGGCAACACTTCGGCGACTTCATGAGCGTCGAGGGCAAAGCGTTGCTCACCCATTCTGAACAACAGGTAGAGGGTGCCGTGCGAGGTCGCACTCTGGCTACGGTGGGGCTGAAGGTCGTTCATCGGCGGGTCAGACTTTGAACCGCGATACGCCGCCACGCAGGCCGGTGGCAACCTGACTCAACTCATCAATGGCAAAGCTGGCCTGACGCAGCGACTCCACCGTCTGGCTGCTGGCATCGCCCAACTGCGCCAGGGCGTGGTTGATCTGCTCGGCGCCGGTTGCCTGGGCCTGCATGCCCTCATTGACCATCAGCACCCGCGGTGCCAGGGCCTGGACCTGATGGATGATCTGGCTCAGTTGCTCACCGACCTGCTGCACTTCGAACATGCCGCGACGGACTTCTTCGGAGAACTTGTCCATGCCCATCACCCCGGCGGACACCGCCGACTGAATCTCGCGAACCATCTGCTCAATGTCATAGGTGGCCACTGCGGTCTGGTCGGCCAGGCGTCGCACTTCGGTGGCGACCACGGCAAAACCACGGCCGTATTCACCGGCCTTTTCCGCCTCGATGGCAGCATTGAGCGACAGCAGGTTGGTCTGGTCGGCAACCTTGACGATGGTCACCACCACCTGGTTGATGTTGCCCGCCTTCTCGTTGAGGATCGCCAGCTTGTTGTTGACCAGATCGGCCGCGCCCATCACCTGGTGCATGGTCTCTTCCATACGCGCCAGGCCTTGCTGGCCGGAACCGGCAAGGATCGACGCCTGGTCGGCGGCCGAAGTGACCTCGGTCATGGTCCGTACCAGATCACGGGAGGTGGCCGCGATTTCTCGCGAAGTCGCCCCGATTTCCGTGGTAGTGGCCGCAGTTTCGGTGGCAGTCGCCTGCTGCTGCTTGGAGGTGGCGGCAATTTCGGTGACCGAGGTGGTCACTTGCACGGAAGAGCGCTGGGCCTGGGAGACCAGGTTGGTCAGCTCACCCATCATTTCGTTGAAGCCGGTTTCCACGGCGCCGAACTCGTCCTTGCGGTCCAGGTTCATGCGCACGCTGAGGTCGCCGCTGCTGAGCTTGTCCAGGGCATGGACGATACGCTGCATGGGGGCGGTGATGGCGCGCATCAGCAGCAGACCGCATATGGTTGCAGCAATGATCGCCAGGACCAGGGAAACGATCATGCTGAACTTGGCCGTGACCACTGCCCCAACGATGGACTCGGCGGCTTCATTGGCTGATTGCCGATTGCGCTCGATCACGCTGTTCAGGTGATTGCGTCCGGCGCTCCAGGCTGGAGTCAGCACCTCGTTGATCAGTCGTTGGGCTTCGCTGTAATTCTTGTGACGGTAAGCCTCGAGAACTGTGTCGATTGCCTTTATGTAGCCGTCTTCAAAGCGCTCGAACTCAGCAAAACTGGCCCGATCCTGTGGGTCCTGAATGGTGCCCAGATAACTGGCCATGTGTTGCTTCAGGCGCGCTTCAAAGCTCTTGTACAGCTCCATATCCGCAGCGCTGATCTCACGGTTGCCGCTCAAGCCCACCAGTTGCTGGGTCAACACATAACTGTCGACCCAGGCACTGCGGATCATCGAGCTGTAGTAGACCCCGGGGATGCTGTCGGTGCGAACCGCTTCTTCGCCGGACTCGATCGTCACCAGCCTGGAATAGGCGGCCACCACCATCAACAGCATGATGGCGATAATCACGGCGAAGCTCGCCAGAATCCGTTGGCGCAAGGTCCAGTTTTTCACAGTCAGCCCTCAAGTGTTCTACGCGAGCAGAAAAATGGGCAGAGTATAGCCCAGGCACTGCGGGCATTTGCGGCTGACTTTCAGGCTGGATCGGGCCAAACGGCCAGTACAATGGCCACTGGCCCGCAATCATTGGCCGATGGCTTGTTTCACCTGGTTCTCAAGTTCGATTTTCAATGCGGGATCGAGCTTCAGTTGACGGGCCAGCTCGTCGAGATAGGCGCGTTCCATGAAGTGTTCCTCGTCGACCAGCATGACACTGGCGATGTACATCTCGGCGGCCATTTCCGGCGTTTTGGCGGCTCGTGCAACATCGGCCGGATCCAGGGGTTTGTTGAGTTCGGCGTGCAGCCAGTGCTGCAGCTCCTGGTCGTTGGAGAGTTTGACGAACTCGCCCTCGATCAGTGCCCGCTCGCGCTCGTCGACATGACCATCGGACTTGGCCGCAGCCACCAGGGCTTTGAGGATGGCCTGGCTGTGCTGCTCGACCTGGGCGGGCGGCAGGCGGTCAAGCGTCTGCGGTTCGCCCTGCGCCGTGGCACCCTGCTTGGCCTGCCAGTTGCCGTAGGCCTTGTACGCCAGCACCCCAAGCGCCGCCAGACCACCATAGGTCAGGGCCTTGCCGCCATATTTGCGCGCCTTTTTGCTGCCCATCAGCAGGCCCATGGCACCTGCCGCCAGGGCGCCACCGCCAGCGCCTGAAAGCAGGCTGCTCAGGCCACCAGCGCCTTTGCCGCCCAGCAGGTCGCCAAGTCCGCCGGTTGCGCCGGACTTACCGGCAGTACTCTTGCCAGTCTGGTTCTGCAGCAGGTCCTGACCGGATTTGAGCAGTTGATCGAGCAAGCCGCGGGTGTTCATCGGGCACCTCCAAGGACGGGAAATAAACCCCAAGAGTACTGCCGCAAGCTGAAATCAAGCTGAATGCATTTGCTTCCAGATGTTGCCCGCACACTATAAAAAACGACATCACAGAGCGACCCGCTGCAATGGAGCCGAATATCAGCACTACGCTTAAAGCGATATGCCACCGCTTTCATGACTACCCCGATGATAATTTCAACAAGAGGGAACACCATGTTCGTGAACAGAACCGCCTTGCTCAGCACCCTGAGTACCGCCCTGCTGGCCAGCGCCAGCCTGCAGGCCGCTGAACCTTTGAAAGCCGTAGGTGCCGGCGAAGGCCAGCTGGATATCGTTGCCTGGCCCGGCTACATCGAGCGCGGCGAAAGTGACAAAGCCTACGATTGGGTCAGCGGCTTCGAGAAGGAAACCGGCTGCAAAGTCAGCGTCAAGACCGCTGCCACCTCCGATGAGATGGTCAGTTTGATGACCAAGGGCGGTTACGACCTGGTCACGGCATCTGGCGACGCCTCGCTGCGCCTGATTGCGGGCAAGCGCATTCAGCCGATCAACACCGCGCTGATCCCGAACTGGAAGAACCTTGACCCACGTCTGAAGGATGGCGCCTGGTATGTGGTGAACAACCAGGTGTACGGCACGCCCTACCAATGGGGGCCCAATGTGTTGCTGTACAACACCAACGTGTTCAAGGCCGCGCCCACCAGTTGGGGCGTGGTCTTCGAGGCGCAAAACCTGCCGGACGGCAAACCGAACAAGGGCCGGGTCCAGGCCTACGATGGGCCGATCTATATCGCTGACGCGGCGCTGTACCTGAAGTCGGCCAAGCCGGAACTGGGCATCCAGAACCCTTACGAACTCAACGAGACCCAATACAAGGCCGTACTCGAACTGCTGCGTCAGCAACAGCCGCTGATCCATCGCTACTGGCACGACGCGACCGTGCAGATGAGCGATGTGAAGAACGAGGGCGTGGTCGCCTCCAGCTCCTGGGGCTACATGGTCAACACGCTGAAGGCCGACAACCAGCCGGTGGCCTCGACCATTCCCAAGGAGGGCGCTACCGGGTGGGCCGATACCACCATGCTGCATGCCGACGCCAAGCATCCCAACTGTGCCTATAAATGGATGGACTGGTCGTTGCAACCCAAGGTCCAGGGCGACGTGGCCGCCTGGTTCGGCTCGCTGCCCGCGGTACCGGCAGCCTGCACCGGCAGCGAGTTGCTGGGAGCCGAGGGCTGCAAGACCAATGGCTTCGACAACTTCGACAAGATCGCCTTCTGGAAAACCCCGCAGGCCGAGGGCGGCAAGTTTGTGCCCTATAGCCGCTGGACCCAGGATTACATCGCGATCATGGGCGGCCGTTAAGGCCCCTGCCGCCGGCCTTGCCGGCTCCCACAGCAACGTGGGAGCTGGCATCGCCAGCGATGCGAACACACCAATTGCGCCGGAGCCTGGCACCATGACCCTCGCAGTCCAGTTCACCGATGTGTCCCGTAGTTTTGGCGAGGTCAAGGCCGTTGACCGGGTGTCGATCGACATCCATGACGGCGAATTTTTCTCCATGCTCGGCCCCTCAGGGTCAGGCAAAACCACTTGCCTGCGCCTGATTGCCGGCTTCGAGCAACCCAGCGCCGGCTCGATCCGCATCCACGGTGCCGAGGCGGCCGGGTTGCCGCCCTACCAGCGCGACGTCAACACGGTGTTCCAGGATTACGCCCTGTTCCCGCACATGAATGTGCGCGATAACGTCGCCTACGGCCTGAAGGTCAAGGGCGTGGGCAAGCAGGAACGTCTGAGCCGCGCCGAAGAGGCTCTGGCCATGGTGGCCCTGGAGGGTTACGGACAGCGCAAGCCGGTGCAGCTTTCCGGTGGTCAGCGCCAGCGCGTGGCCCTGGCCCGGGCACTGGTCAACCGCCCGCGCGTGCTGCTGCTCGACGAACCCCTGGGCGCACTGGATTTGAAGCTGCGCGAACAGATGCAAAGCGAACTGAAGAAGCTGCAGCGCCAACTTGGCATCACCTTCATTTTCGTCACCCATGACCAAACCGAGGCCCTGTCGATGTCCGACCGGGTTGCGGTGTTCAACCGCGGCCGCATCGAACAGGTCGATACGCCGCGCAACCTGTACATGAAGCCGACCACTACATTTGTTGCCGAATTCGTCGGTACCTCCAATGTCCTGCGCGGTGAACTGGCGGCGCAGTTGAACGGCAGCCAGTTGCCCTTCTCTATTCGCCCGGAGCACATCCGTCTCGGCGAGCACCCGGCCGCCAGCCATGAAATCCAGATCAGCGGCCTGCTGCACGATATTCAGTACCAGGGCAGTGCTACCCGTTACGAGCTGAAACTGGACAACGGCCAACTGCTCTGTGTCAGCCAGGCCAACAACCAATGGCAGGAACAGGCCGCGCCCTGGCAGACCGGCCAACGCCTGCAGGCGCGCTGGGCACGGGAAGCGATGACGTCGCTGCAGGAAACCGTATTGAACGAGGGTCAGTAAGATGAGCCTCGCCCTGCGAAGCTTCTCCAACCTGCTCTACCGGCGACCCAACCTGTATCTGGCGCTGCTATTGGTACCGCCGCTGATCTGGTTCGGGGCCATCTACCTCGGCTCGTTGCTGAGCCTGCTCTGGCAGGGTTTCTATACCTTCGACGACTTCACCATGGCGGTCACCCCGACGCTGACCCTGGCCAACTTCGCCGCACTGTTCAACCCCTCTAACTTCGACATCATCCTGCGCACCCTGGGCATGGCCATTGCCGTGTCCATCGCCAGCGCCACCTTGGCCTTTCCAATCGCCTACTACATGGCCCGCTACACCAGCGGCAAGACCAAGGCGTTCTTCTACATCGCGGTAATGATGCCGATGTGGGCCAGCTACATCGTCAAAGCCTATGCCTGGACCTTGTTGCTGGCCAAAGGTGGCGTGGCGCAGTGGTTTGTCCAGCAACTCAATCTGGAACCCGTGCTGCAGTTCATACTGGGCATTCCCGGCGTCGGTGGCAGCACCCTGTCGACGTCGCACCTGGGGCGTTTTCTGGTGTTTGTCTACATCTGGCTGCCGTTCATGATCCTGCCTATCCAGGCGTCGCTGGAACGTCTGCCGCCATCGCTGCTGCAAGCTTCCGCGGATCTGGGCGCCAAACCCCGGCAAACCTTCATGCAGGTCATCCTGCCGCTCTCCGTGCCGGGCATCGCCGCCGGCTCCATCTTCACCTTCTCGCTGACCCTGGGCGATTTCATCGTGCCGCAACTGGTCGGCCCACCGGGCTACTTCATCGGCAGCATGGTCTACGCCCAGCAGGGCGCCATTGGCAACATGCCGATGGCCGCAGCGTTCACGCTGGTGCCCATCGTGCTGATTGCCATCTACCTGTCCATCGTCAAACGTCTGGGGGCTTTCGATGCACTCTGAACGCGCTTCCTGGGGCCTGCGCCTGGCGGCCTGGGGCGGGTTGGTGTTTCTGCACTTCCCGATCCTGATCATCTTTCTCTATGCCTTCAACACCCAGGATGCGGCGTTCAGCTTCCCGCCCCAGGGCTTTACCCTGAAGTGGTTCAGCGTGGCCTTTGCGCGGCCCGATGTACTGGAATCGATCAAGCTGTCGCTGCAGGTTGCCTGCCTGGCCACGCTGATCGCCCTGGTGCTGGGCACCCTGGCCTCGGCGGCCCTGTACCGGCGCAGCTTCTTTGGCAAGGAAAGCATCTCGCTGATGCTGATCCTGCCGATTGCACTGCCCGGGATCATTACCGGCATCGCCCTGCTGTCGGCGTTCAAGACCCTCGGCATCGAGCCCGGGATCTTCACCATCGTCGTCGGTCATGCGACGTTCTGTGTGGTGATCGTCTACAACAACGTCATCGCCCGCCTGCGCCGTACATCCCACAGCCTGATCGAAGCGTCGATGGACCTGGGCGCCGATGGCTGGCAAACCTTCCGCTACATCATCCTGCCCAACCTCGGCTCGGCCCTGTTGGCGGGCGGCATGCTGGCCTTTGCCCTGTCGTTCGATGAAATCATCGTCACGACGTTTACCGCCGGTCACGAACGGACCTTGCCGATCTGGTTGCTCAACCAGCTAAGCCGCCCCAGGGATGTACCGGTGACCAATGTGGTCGCCATGCTGGTCATGCTGGTGACCATGTTGCCGATCCTCGGTGCCTATTACCTTACCCGCGGCGGCGAAAGCGTAGCCGGCAGCGGCAAATAACATTAGGAGGACTTAAATCATGCAAACCCGACTGCTGATCAATGGCCAACTGGTTGCTGGCGAAGGTAACCCTCTTGCAGTACTCAACCCGGCTCTGGGCAGCGTGCTGGTGGAGGTCAATGAGGCGAGCGAGGCGCAGGTCGATGCCGCGGTACGGGCCGCCGACCAAGCCTTCGAAAGCTGGTCACAGACCACACCCAAGGAGCGCTCGCTGCTGTTACTGAAACTCGCGGACTGCATCGAGGCGCATGGCGAGGAATTAGCCCGGCTGGAGTCGGACAACTGTGGCAAACCCTATGCCGCAGCACTCAATGACGAGATCCCGGCAATTGCCGATGTGTTCCGCTTCTTTGCCGGCGCCACCCGCTGCCTCAGCGGATCGGCCGCAGGCGAATACCTGCCAGGACATACCTCGCTGGTTCGTCGCGACCCACTCGGCGTGATCGCCTCCATTGCCCCGTGGAACTACCCGTTGATGATGGTCGCCTGGAAGATCGCCCCGGCCCTGGCAGCGGGCAACACCGTGGTGCTCAAGCCTTCGGAGCAGACGCCGCTCACAGCGCTGCGCCTGGCACAGCTGGCCGCCGAGCTCTTTCCCGCTGGCGTACTCAATATCCTCTTTGGCCGTGGACCGAGTGTCGGCACACCGCTGGTCACTCACCCGAAGGTACGCATGGTGTCGCTGACCGGCTCCATCCCCACCGGCGCCAACATCATCGCCAGCACTGCACAAAGCGTAAAACGCATGCACATGGAGCTCGGCGGCAAGGCCCCGGTGATCATCTTCGATGATGCCGATATCGACGCGGCCGTCGAAGGCATCCGCACTTTCGGTTTCTACAACGCCGGCCAGGACTGCACCGCCGCTTGCCGCATCTATGTCCAGAGCGGCATTTACGAGCAGTTCGTGGAAAAGCTCGGCAAAGCCGTGGCCAGTATCAAACATGGCCTGCAGAACGATCCGCAGACCGAACTCGGGCCGCTGATCACCGCCCAGCATCGCGACCGCGTCGCCGCCATGGTCGAGCGCGCCATTGCCCTGCCGCATATCCGTCTGGTCACCGGCGGCAAGGCCGTGCCTGGCGATGGCTTCTTTTTCGAGCCCACCGTACTGGCTGATGCCCAACAGGATGACGAGATTGTCCGCCGCGAAGTGTTCGGCCCGGTGGTCTCAGTCACCCGCTTCGACGATGAAGCACAAGCCCTGGCATGGGCCAACGACTCGGACTATGGCCTCGCCTCTTCACTCTGGACCAGCGATGTCGGGCGGGCCCACCGGGTTTCAGCACGCTTGCAGTACGGCTGTACCTGGGTCAACACGCACTTTATGCTGGTCAGCGAAATGCCCCACGGCGGTCAAAAGCTGTCTGGTTATGGCAAGGATATGTCCATGTACGGACTGGAGGACTACACCTGCATTCGGCATGTGATGTTCAAACACTAAGGTAAGGAAACCCATGGAAATTACCCGACGCGACTTCATCAATGGCGTCGCTATCGGCATTGCAGCAGGCCTGACGCCACTGCAATTGCTGCAGGCTGCCGAGGGCGGGCGTTACTATCCACCGGCATTGACCGGGCTTCGAGGCAGCCATGTCGGCTCGTTTGAAATTGCGCACCAGATGGGCTGGGAGAAAAAGACCTTCGCCACCGATGCCCTGCCGGTCAGCGAGGAGTACGACCTGGTGGTGGTCGGCGGGGGTATCAGCGGGCTTTCGGCGGCGTTTTTCTATCGGGAGAAACACCCCGATGCAAAAATTCTCATCCTCGAAAACCATGACGATTTCGGCGGTCACGCCAAGCGCAACGAGTTCAGCGCTGGCGGGCGGATGATTCTCGGCTACGGTGGCAGCGAGGCCTTCCAGTCGCCCAAGCACCTGTACAGCGCCGAGGTCAACGGGCTGCTGCAAAAGCTCGGGGTGGACATCAAGCGCTTCGAAACCGCCTTTGACCGCAGCTTCTATCCGGACCTGGGTCTGTCGCGCGGGGTCTTCTTCGACAAGGAGACTTTCGGCGAAGACAAGCTGGTCACCGGTGACCCGACCCCCATGGTTGCCGACGACATCGCTCCCGAACGGCTCAATGCCCGCGCGATCGGCGATTTCATCAACGATTTTCCCCTGTCCGAAAGCGACCGCAAGGCCTTGATCGACCTGCATGAAGCGCCCAAAGACTACCTCGCAGGCAAATCACTGGAGGACAAGAACACTTACCTTGAACGCACCAGCTACCAGGATTTCCTGCTCAAGGATGTCGGCCTGTCAGCGACGGCAGTGAAGTACTTTCAAGGCCGCACCAACGATTTCATGGCCCTGAGCATCGATACCGTGGCGGCCGCCGACGCCTACAATGTCGGTTTCCCCGGTTTTGCCGCGATGAACCTGGAGCCGATCAGCGAGGAAGCCCGGGCGGAGATGGAAGAACCCTACATCTACCATTTCCCCGACGGCAATGCGTCGCTGGCGCGCTTGCTGGTACGCAGCCTGATTCCGGCGGTAGCACCAGGCAAGGACATGGACGATATCGTCCTGGCCAACTTCGACTACAGCCAGCTCGACCGCGCCGGTCAACCGGTACGCCTGCGCCTGAACAGTACCGCGGTCAGCGTGCGCAATCACGATGGCGCGGTGAATGTCGGCTACAGCCGCGGCGCTCAACTGGCCCAGGTACGCGGCAAGCATTGCATCCTGGCCTGCTACAACATGATGATCCCGTACCTGCTGCGCGACCTGTCAACCGAACAGGCCCACGCCCTGAGCCAGAACGTGAAGTTCCCGCTGGTCTACACCAAGGTTATCGTGCGCAACTGGCAGGCCTTCCAGAAGCTTGGCGTGCATGAAATCTATGCCGCCACCCAGCCTTATAGCCGGATCAAACTGGACTACCCGGTGAGCATGGGTGGCTACCAACACCCACGCGATCCGGCGCAGCCTATTGGCCTGCACATGGTCTACGTACCGACCAGCCCTGACAGCGGCATGAACGGCCGCGACCAGGCGCGCGCCGGACGTGGGCGGTTATACGGCACACCGTTTGAAACGCTGGAAGGCCAGTTGCGCGAACAACTGCAACGCATGCTCGGCCCTGGGGGCTTCAACCACAATCGGGACATTCTGGCGATCACCGTCAATCGCTGGCCGCACGGTTATGCCTGCTTTACCAATACCCTTTACGACGATCCTGATCAGACTGAACAGTGGATGGAACTGGCACGCAAGCCTGTGGGCAAGGTCAGCATTGCCAACTCCGATGCGGCCTGGAGTGCCTATGCGCATGCGGCGATTGATGAGGCATGGCGGGCCGTCGGCGAACTGAGCTGATTCGGCTGTAGGAGCGGATTTATCCGCGATGGGCCGCAACGCGGCCCCGGAAAATGGGCCTGCTACGCAGGCCATCGCGGATGAATCCGCTCCTACAGAGAAAGCGTATCAATCACGCAAATCCGACTCATGAATCGGCTGTTCACGACTGGTCGCGCGTTGATACTGGGCCGGCCAGGTCGCCTTGTTGCCACCCAGGTCATCATCGGCATGCAACGGCCAGTATGGATCGCGCAGCAGTTCGCGCGCCAGGAAGATGATATCGGCCTGCGCCGTGCGCAAGATGGTCTCCGCCTGCATCGGGTCGGTAATCATGCCTACAGTCCCGGTGGCAATCCCCGACTCCTCACGCACTTTGGCAGCAAACTGCGTCTGATACCCCGGTCCGGTGGGAATCTCGGCGTTCACCGAGGTACCGCCAGAGGACACGTCGATCAGGTCCACCCCCAACTTGCGCAGACGCTTGGCCAACTCCACGGTTTCATCCGGGTTCCAGCCATCTTCGACCCAATCGGTGGCTGATAGCCGCACGAATACCGGCAACTCTTCCGGCCAGACTTCCCGCACCGCTTCCGTCACCTGCAAGGTCAAGCGGATGCGATTGTCGAAACTGCTGCCGTATTCATCCTGGCGCTGGTTGCTCAGGGGCGAAAGAAACTGATGCAACAGATAACCGTGCGCCGCATGCACTTCAACCACTTTGAAACCCGCTTTCAATGCCCGCTGCGCCGCCTCGACAAAGGCCTGGATGACCTCGTCGATCTGTGCCTTGGTCATCTCCACAGGCGCAGTGTGTTGCGGGTCAAAGGCGATTCTCGACGGCCCCACCGGCACCCAGCCACCGTCCTCGACCTTGACGCTGCCATGTTTACCCAGCCAGGGTCGATGGGTGCTGGCCTTGCGCCCGGCATGCGCCAGTTGAATGCCAGGTACGGCGCCCTGGGCAGTAATAAAGCGGGTAATACGTTGCAACGGCGGAATTTGCGCGTCGTCCCACAAACCCAGATCCTGAGCCGTGATCCGTCCGTCAGCAGTGACGGCCGTGGCTTCCGTGAAGATCAGCCCGGCTCCACCCACTGCGCGGCTGCCCAGGTGGACCAGGTGCCAGTCATTGGCCAGGCCATCGACACTGGAATACTGGCACATGGGTGAAACCGCAATTCGGTTCGGCAAGGTCAAATGGCGCAGGGTGTAGTGCTCAAGCAGCAGGCTCATGGGGCACCTCTCAAATCAAGTGGTAAGGCTCCAGATGGTTGACCGGCCGACCACAGAATCTTCCCCGCAGGTTCTTCGACCAATCATTCTGAGCCTAGACCACTTTGATCGTGGAGTTCAGCGTGGCTCTATATGAGCGATCATCAGTTGCACGCTTTCCTGACCACGGAACTCGTTGACGTCGAGCTTGTACGCCAGTTCGACCCAACGCACGGTCGGATTGGGCCAGACTTCGCGATCGACGCCAAAAGCGATGCCATCGAGCTTGACCGAACCGCATTCGGTCTTGAGCACGACTTTCAGGTGCCGCTCGCCCACCACACGCTGTTCGACCAACTGGAACACCCCGTGAAACAACGGCTCGGGGAAATGCTGCCCCCAAGGGCCGGCATGGCGCAGGGCGCGAGCCAGTTCCAGGTGAAACTCTTCAACGGCCAGGGTGCCATCGGAGAGCAGGCGACCGGTCAAGTCGTCTTCGCGCAATTGCCTGCGCACTTCTTCGTCGAATGCCTGGGCAAAGGCCGGAAAATTTTCCGCCGGCAACGACAGCCCGGCAGCCATGGCATGGCCGCCGAACTTGCTGATCAGTTGCGGATTGCCTGCCGCCACAGCGTCCAGCGCGTCACGGATGTGAAAGCCTGGCACCGAACGGGCCGAGCCCTTGAGCATCCCTTCGCCGGCATCGGCAAAGGCGATGGTAGGCCGGTGGTAACGCTCCTTGAGGCGCGAGGCGAGGATACCGATCACACCCTGGTGCCAGTCCGGCTCGAACAGGCACAGGCCAAACGGCATCGACTCCAGTGGCAGGTCCTTGAGCTGGGCCAGCGCTTCGCGCTGCATGCCCTGCTCGATGGACTTGCGATCCTGGTTCAGTTCATCCAGCTGCCCGGCCATCTCCCGCGCCAGTTGCGGATCGTCACTGAGCAGGCATTCAATACCCAGGCTCATGTCGTCAAGGCGACCGGCGGCGTTCAGGCGTGGGCCGAGGATAAAGCCCAGGTCGGTGGAGGTGATCCGCGCATGCTCACGCCGGGCGACTTCGAGGATGGCCTTGAGCCCGGGCCGTGCCCGCCCTGCCCTGATCCGCTCGAGCCCCTGATGCACCAGGATGCGGTTGTTGGCGTCCAGCGGTACGACGTCGGCCACGCTGCCCAAGGCGACCAGATCGAGCAGTTCGCCGATGTTCGGTTGTGGCGCATTGTCGTAGTGCCCGAGGCTGCGCAAACGTGCGCGCAAGGCCATCAGTACGTAGAAAATCACCCCGACCCCGGCCAGCGCCTTGCTCGGAAATTCGCAGCCCGGTTGGTTGGGGTTGACGATGGCATCGGCCACCGGCAATTCATGGCCCGGCAAGTGGTGATCGGTCACCAGCACTTTGAGCCCTGCGGCCTTGGCCGCCGCCACGCCCTCGACGCTGGAAATACCGTTGTCCACGGTGATCAGCAGTTGCGGCTGGCGCTCAAGGGCAACCTCGACGATTTCCGGCGTCAGCCCGTAGCCATATTCAAAGCGATTGGGCACCAGGTAGTCGACATGCGCCGCCCCCAACAAACGCAAGCCCAGCACCCCCACTGTGCTGGCCGTCGCGCCGTCGGCATCGAAGTCACCAACGATCAGGATGCGCTGGCGCTGAGCCAGGGCTTCGATCAGCAGGTCCACCGCTGCGTCGATCCCCTTGAGCTGCTGGTACGGCAGCAGGCGCGCCAGGCTTTTGTCCAGTTCTGCCGCATTTTGTACGCCTCGGGCGGCGTACAGTCGGGTCAGCAGCGGCGGCAGGTCACCGAGGAAGGGCAAGGTTGCAGGCAGGGAACGCGGTTCGATACGCATGGGGCGGTCAGGGTTTCTCTGTGGGTAGGTGGGAAAATTCAGCCGCGCTCGCCGAGCAGCCACTGCAGCTGGACTTCATGCTGACCGCGGTCATCGGTGACGAAAATCGTCCCTTCGCTGATCATTACGTCCCACTTGATGGCGCGTGGCATGTCTTGGGCCAGGGTTTCCAGCACGTCCTGCGGCACGGCAGCGATGTTCACGTTCTTCAGGTTCTTGACGGCAGGAACAACCTTGGTTTCCCACACGCGCAGGCTGCCATACGCCAGCAGGCTGGTACGCTCGGTGCGGCGCGAGCACCAGGTCAGGCGGTCGGCATCCGGCTGGCCGACTTCGATCCAGTGCAGCACGCGGTCGTCCAGGCTCTTTTCCCACAAAGCCGGCTCATCGACATCCGACAGGCCGCGACCGAATGCCAGCTGCTCGTTGTAGAACAGGGCATAGGCCAGCAGGCGCACGGCCATACGTTCCTCAGTCTCCGATGGGTGACGGGCGATAGTCTGCTTGACGCTTTCGTACACACCACGATCGAGATCGGTGAGGTTCAGTTCAAACTTGTAGGTCGTGGAGGGCTGGGCCATGGCGGGTTTCTTGCGCAGAGAAAAAGTCGCCCAGTCTAACCGATCCATGGATTCCTTGCCCCGCGACAGTATCTGAGCGCGCCCGCGTGTGATAAAAACGGGGGCTCTGACCCGCCGCCACGGACGCCACATGCCTACGCCCAGCAAACCGCTCGCCGGACTGAAAGTCATCGAACTCGGCACCTTGATCGCCGGCCCTTTTGCTTCGCGAATCTGCGCCGAATTCGGCGCTCAGGTCATCAAGGTCGAGTCGCCCGATGGCGGCGACCCTCTGCGCAAATGGCGCAAGCTGTATGAGGGCACTTCGTTGTGGTGGTTCGTTCAGGCCCGCAACAAGCAGTCGCTGACCCTCAACCTCAAGCATGCCGAAGGGATCGAGATTCTCAAAAAGCTGCTGGCCGATGCCGATATTCTGATCGAGAACTTTCGTCCCGGCGTGCTGGAAAAACTCGGCCTGGGCTGGGACACCCTCCACGCCCTGAACCCGAAGCTGGTCATGGTGCGCCTGTCCGGCTTCGGCCAGACCGGCCCGATGAAAGATCAGCCCGGTTTTGGCGCGGTCGGTGAGTCCATGGGCGGGCTGCGCTACATCACCGGCTTCGAGGATCGCCCGCCGGTGCGTACCGGCATTTCCATCGGCGACTCCATTGCGGCGCTGTGGGGCGTGATCGGCGCCTTGATGGCGCTGCGTCATCGCGAAGTCAACGGTGGTCAAGGCCAGGTGGTGGATGTCGCCTTGTACGAGGCCATCTTCGCCATGATGGAGAGCATGGTGCCCGAGTTCGACGTATTCGGTTTTATCCGCGAACGCACCGGCAACATCATGCCGGGCATCACCCCCTCGTCGATCCACACCAGTGCCGATGGCAAGCATGTGCAGATCGGCGCCAACGGCGATGCGATCTTCAAACGTTTCATGCAGGCCATTGGTCGCCAGGACCTTGCCGATGACCCGACACTTGCCAGCAACGATGGCCGCGACCTGCGCCGTGATGAACTGTACGGCGTCATCGACCGCTGGGCCCGCACCCTGCCGCTGGATGCCTTGATGCAACTGCTCAACGACGCCCAAGTCCCGGCCAGCCGGATCTTCAGCGCCGAAGACATGTTCAGCGACCCGCAGTTTCTGGCGCGCGAAATGTTCCTGCAGGCAAAACTGCCGGACGGCAAGCCGTTCAAGATGCCCGGGATCGTCCCCAAGCTGTCGGAAACGCCAGGCTCAAGCGAGTGGGTCGGCCCTGAACTGGGCGCGCACACAGAGCAGTTGCTGGGTGAGTTGGGCTACGACGCAGCGGGCATTGCACGCCTACGTGAGCAGGGCGCGGTATGAAGCATCGCGCCTGATCCTGTGACCGGTCCGACGGTGGAGACTCGTACATGAGCGAACACAGGCGAGCGCGGTGCCGCACGCTGCTGGTATTGATGCTCGGCACCCTGCTGGGTGCCAGCATACCCGGCGCTGCCTGGGCCAAGGAACGACTGTTCTGGTTGCTGCGCGACCTGCCACCATTGACCATCTTCGAAGGATCGGGCAAAGGCCAGGGGGTAGTGGATCAGTTGCTTCCCATGCTGATCGAGCAGATGCCGGAGTACGACCACAGCATCATTCGGGTCAACCGCGCACGTGGTAATCAAATGCTCCAGGAGGGCCGCTTCACCTGCGACCCCACGCTGCTCTGGACACCTGAACGCGCCCGCTACGTACACTTTTCACAACCGAGCCTGGGCGTGCTCAGCAGTGGTCTGGTAATCCGTCAACAGGATCAGCCACTGCTCAAACCCTACTTGAACGATCAACAAGTCGACCTGCGCAGGTTGCTTGAGAGTACCTCGCTGAAACTGGGCGTGGTTGCCGAACGCAGCTACAGCCCGCCAGTCGACGCCTTGCTCAAGGTACTGCCGGCCACGACTCTCAGCCGCCACTTTGGCAACGATGCCGTGACCAACCTGCTACAGATGCAACAACGCGAGCGTTTGCAGCTGTTGCTCGGCTATTGGCCGGAAGTTCGTTACCTGCTCCAGCAGCAAGGGTGGAAAGTGGACGACTACAGCTTCTATCCCATCCAGGGAGTGGCGCGTTACCAGTTTATCCATGTCGGCTGCGCCGATACCCCGCTGGGTCGCGAGGCCGTCGGCCATATCAATCAACTGCTCAAGACCTTGCGCCGCGACACCCTGCCACAACTGTACGCCCACTGGCTGGATCCGGAGCTACGCGAGCATTACCTGCAGGACAGCCAGCAATTCTTCGTCGATCCACCTTGAACAGGCAAAAAGAAACCCCGAACGTTGGGGAGGCCGCTCGAGGTTAAACAAAAGTCCCGCAGGACTTCTCGCGACAGTTGAAGGGTATCGGAGCAAAATACCGATCAACTGCCCTTATTCATTCTGATTGCCCGCCAGGGCAAAGGTTCACTCCCAGTCGGTCTGAATCCCTCCACTGGTCAAACGGAGCCCACGTTGAGCACCTCCCCCTTACCGCCATTGCGTATCGTTCTGGCAGACGATCATCCAATCTTTCGTATCGGCCTACAGGCCGTCCTCGAACAGCTGCCGGGAGTGAAAGTAATAGCGCAAGCCGGCAGCCCGAAAGAACTGCTCAGCCATCTGCAGACAGTGGAATGCGATGTGCTGGTGACCGACTTCATGATGCCGGTCGAGCAGCAGAACGACGGCCTGAAACTACTCGAGCAGATTCGCCGGCAACTTCCGCAACTGCCCATTCTGGTGGTGACCATGCTCAACAATGCCGGGCTGTTCAGGGCCATGCTCGGCCTGGGCGTTAGCGGTCTGTTGAGCAAGGCCAGCCTGGCTGACGAACTTCCCCAGGCAATCACCAGCCTGTCGCGCGGCAACGTCTACCTGGCGGCCTCGGTTCAGCACCTGCTGCTCCAGGACGGCGCGGTACGTGAGGACCGGATGGTCATCAAGGAATCCCTTTCACCCAAGGAACTGGAGGTTACCCGCCTGCTGGCCGCCGGCCACACCGTGAGCCAGATCGCTGCACTGCTCAATCGCAGCAAGCAGACCGTCAGCACCCAGAAAGTCAGTGCCATGCGCAAACTGGGCGTCGCCAATGATGCGGCGCTGTATCTTTACTTGCAGGAACACGGACTGTCCTGAGCAAGGCTCAGGCCGTGGCCTGTTGCCTGAAGCCTGCGCCCTTGCGCGTGTCTATCCACTGTTGCAGTTCGGCCCCCGGCATTGGCCGGGCGATAAAATAGCCCTGCATGACCGGTTGCCCCAGGTCCTTGAGTGCGAGCAGATCGTCAGCAGTCTCCACGCCTTCAACCACCACGTTCAGGCTCATGCGCCGCGCCATCATCAGGGCGCCTGCCACCACGGCAGCCTTGCGGCCATCATGGGCCATGCCGCGGATAAACTCGCTAGGCAGCTTCAACTCGCTGAACGGTAGCTCCAGCAAACGATGCACATTGGAAACGCCCATGCCGAAATCGTCGATTGACAACTGGCAACCGAGAATCCGCAAGTGCAGCAGCCCTTCGAGTTGCTGGCTGTCCAGCGTACTGCCAGCCGTTTCGACGATTTCCAGGGTCAAAGCGCTGGCGGGTATAGCATGACGCCTCAGCGCGGCCTTGACCCGGTCATGAAAGTCATGGCGAACCAGCAATTGCGGAGCGATGTTCACCGCTACGGGCAGCGCTTTGCCCGTGCGTGATTGAAACTGCGCACTGAATGCCAGGGCCTGGTCCAGAACGTGCCAACTCAAGGTGTCGAGCAACTCGGCGCGCTCGATGTGCGGAAAAAACTGCGCAGGCGACAAGACACCCAGGGTGGGATGCTGCCAGCGAACCAGCGCTTCGACCCCCACCAGCTTGCCGTCGAAACAGACTTTGGGTTGATAGTGAACCACCCATTGCTCTTTGCTTTGCAGCAGATCTGCCGGCGTCAGGCTCTGCAACTCGGGATACTGAGGCGTCCCGGCTGCCTGCTGCTCGGTGTGATCCTGCTCCAGGTAGCTGCGCAACAGCTGATGCAGGACGATACTGGTGGCCGGCTTTTGTACGCACCCCAACACGTTCAGACCCAGTTGCCGGGCCAGAGCACCCACGCTGTCGATCACACAGGGCTCTGCTCCGCTGAGAATGACCAGGGCTTTGGCCAACCCGCTTTCGGCCAGGTGGCGGATCAGTGCCAGACCGTCAGCCCCTTCCATCTGCAAGTCGCAGATGGCGATGTCGACCCGACCGCGTCGTGACAGGGTCTGACAGGCGGCCTCGACAGAGTCGGCGGTCAACACATCAAACACACCGTTGGCGTTGAGCATTTGATGCAGCGCCATGAGCTGAAAAGGGTGGTCCTCGAGAATCAGAACCTTGAGTGTGTGCATGAGCGTTACCCCGCAGTTTGCAGTCATGTGCGACAGCACAGACGTCACTCTAGGCAAACCGGTCCTACCGGCCTATCGGACAAGTCCTAAAGTGCGTGCGGTATTTTCTGTAACTCACTATCTATATCGACTTTTAATTGCAGCATCACCAACTCCAGCGCAGCCCAGGCTGGCGCTATCGCATTCGCTGCAGGGTCGCGGCATGCACGGGTCAACGCGGCACACGCCTGGGCCAACGGCAAGGCATCAATCAGGCAGGCAACGCCTTCGAGCCTGTGCAAAGACGCCCGGACGGCATCCGTGGCCTGGCTCGATATGGCCGCACAGAGCAGCAACTGTTCCTCGCCAAGGTTCTTGTGCAACTCTTCGAGCATGCGCCGCATGACCAGGTCATTAGCCTGAGTCATCTGCTGCAGTGTCTGCATCCTGAAGCTGTGCAGTGGTGCGTGCGCCTCGATGACTGCCGCCAAACGGTCAAGGGAAACCGGTTTGACCAGCAATTCATCCATCCCCGCCGCCAGGCAACGATCACGCTCCTCTTTCATGGCATTGGCGGTACAACCAATGATCGCGGTGTCCGGCCGCAAATGCAGACGCTCCAGGCGGCGGATGCCACGAGCCAGGGCGTAGCCGCTCATCACCGGCATATTGCAGTCTGTCAGCACCAGATCGAAGCGATCGGCCTGCCAGGCCTCCAGTGCAGCCTGACCATTTTCCACGGCCAGCACCTGATGACCGAGAAACTCCAGTTGCTGGCTGAGTACCAGGCGATTGGCGGACAGGTCATCAACCACCAGAATACGTCGCGCCGGACCATTCTGGCGCAGCGCAGTGACCGGCGCAGAGGGTGCCTGCGCCTGGGCAACGGGTTCCAGAGCGAGCTCGACCCGCACTTCGGTGCCCTTGCCCGGCACACTTTGCAAGCTGATAGTGCCGCCCATCAGTTCCACCAGTTGCCGACAGATACTCAGGCCCAGACCAGACCCGCCATACTCGGAGGCTGAACGCGCACTGGCCTGGGTGAAAGGGGTGAACAGCTCTGTCTGCTGCTGTGCACTGATGCCGATACCGGTGTCACGCACGCTCAACAGCAAACCGACAGCCGATGGCGTTTGCTGTCCGGTACGGCTGACCTGGACACTCACTTGTCCCAGGTGAGTGAACTTGAGTGCATTACCCAGCAAGTTGACCAACACCTGGCGCAGCCGCAACGGATCGAACCAGTACACCCCTTGTGCGTCCTCCGCGACCTGCATCTGCAGGTCCAGGCCTTGCGCCAGGGCCTGGTTGCGAAATTGACTGACAATGCCGTCAACAAAAGGCATCAGCGCTGTGGCCTGTGGCGCCAGTTGCAGGCTACCCGCTTCGATACGGGCCAGATCCAGGCTGTCGCCGATCAGGGCTATCAGCTCGCTGGCCGATCGATGCGCGGTCTCCAACCCCGGGGACGGCGCCTGCCCCTTGGCCAGTGCCGTTTCCCGTTCAAGTTCCAGCAAGCCGATGATCACGGCGATAGGCGTGCGAATCTCATGACTCATGGTCGCCAGAAACGCACTTTTAGCATCGTTGGCCTGCTCTGCTTGCTGACGCGCATCCACCAGTTCAGCTTCCAGCTGCTTGCGCTCGGTGATGTCGATCCAGCCACCAAGCAAGCCTTGCAATTGTCCGTCAGCGCGGTAGAACGGCACCGTCCATTGGTAGGCATCGGTGTAATGGCCCTCGAACTCGATGCGACGGTCGACGAACAACGGCTGCGGATCCTGCAACAGACTCAGGTAGTCTGCGTGCAACTGAACGGCCAACTCGGGCGGGATGATGCTGATATCGGTCAGGCGACGCCCTTTGGCGTCCTCCAGACGCAACGAGAACGCCTGCTCGTAGCTTTTGTTGCAGGTGATCAGGCGGCCTTCCAGATCACGTACATAAATCGGATTGGGAATACCGTCGAGCAACGCGCGCTTGAAGGCCAGCTGATCGTTCAAGGCCTCCTCGGCCTTCTCCCGCTGGCTGATCTGTGCGCGCAAGCGACTGCTCCAGACCAGCGAAACCAGCCCGAACAGCAGCGCTGCAGCCACAGCCCAATAGACCCACGGAGCAATCCGTTGCCAGGCAGGTGCCGGGGGTGTCTGGGCGCCCAGCCATCTCATCCTCAGAGCACGAAACTCGGCGACAGGGAAGGCTTCCAGCGCCTTGTTGAGAATGCTCTCAAGCTCCGGCGCAGTGCGGCGCACCGAGAAAATATCGGGCGCCCACATGCCTTCGACACTGCGTCCAACCTTGAGTGTCGGATCATTGCTCAACGCACCGTAAGCACCGACCTCACTGTCGATGGTTGCTATAGCCTCGCCGCTGCGCACCTTTTCCCGCGCCTGCTCCAGTGAGTCCACCAACAGCAGGTGAATGTCAGGATGCGACTGACGAATGCTGCTTTCCAGCACATGCTCGGCAGGCAGGGCCAGGTTCTTGCCGCTCAGTTCATCCAGCGAGGTCAATCCCAGGTCTGGCTGGCGCACAATGAACACCCAGTTCTGGCCACCGAGGGAATGGGTGAAGTTGAGGAAGTCCCGTCGTTCCGGCGAATCGCTCAGGGTAGTGCTCATGTCCGCCTGGCCACTTTTGAGCAGCGCCAGACTCTCGGCAATGGACGTGGAAGGTGCATAGACGAACTGCAGGCCGGTCAACTGCGCAATCGTTGCCAGGACATCACTGTTAAGGCCGACCCAGTCACCCTGGCGATTACGAAACAGGTACGGCGGATACTGGCTGCCGACCACGGTAACGGTCGGATGGCGGGCAATCCATTCACGTTCCTGAGCGTTCAGCGCAACCCGGTGATGGGACACGTCCGAACCGAGCCCGGACGTCCAGCGTCTGAGGATTTCACTGCTTACCGAATCATCAAGGCTGACCAGTGCGCGGTCGAACATGGCTTGCAATGGCCGATCCTCGGCACGCATGGCGAAGGCAAAACCTATCGGCGGCAAAGCGCTGGGCCCGACAACCTGCAACCCCAGGTAAGGACGCAGGGCGTTGTAGGCGCGGATGATGATTTCGTTGCCGACGAACGCATCCACTTCCCCCTGGTTAAGGGCCTCCAGCGCACTGCTGAGGTTCGGCGCCAATATCATCGTGCTTTGCGGATAGACCTGTTGCATCACCTGGATATCGGCATAGCCGTCGAGCAATACAATCTTCTTCCCGGCCAGTGACTCGTGCGGAACCGACGCGCCGCCGCGCACCACCACCATGGAACGGTCCGGAATGTAGTCTTCGGTAAACACCAGGCCAGGCACACCGCGCTCGAACCCGTTGGCACTGGTGAGCACATCGATCTCGCCCTGATGCAGCGCCTTGATCGCTTCCTCGCGTTTGGCGAACGCCTGAACCTGAGTGCGCACACCCAGGCGGCGAGCGACCAGGCTCAGGTAGTCGGCGCTGATGCCCAGGTAGCGGTTGCGGTCGATGGTGATATCGACCGGCTCATAGTCGGCAAAGGAAATACCCACCCGTAACACCCGCGCAGGGCCGAGCCACTTTCGCTGCGCATGGCTCAACGGCATCGGCTCAAGGTCGATGAACGGTGGCACCAGGGTAAAAGGCAATTGTGCAGCCAGCGCCCAAGTTCCGGTGCAGATCCACAACAGACAGGCCAACACGAGCCCTGCTGATCGTCGGTATCCCTTGCTCATTGACTCTCCATCCAGGTCGCCGGTCCCTGGCCTGTGTAAAAACAGAAAAGCCCGTCAGAGACGGGCTTTTCTGTCTGCCTATCGGTCGGTCAAAGCGGCTTGCCGCGATTGCCGTGCTGACCGACGAAAGCTTGTACCGCCTTCAGGTCATTGGCCAGAACCGTGCATCGCTCTTCGCGTTCGAACAGATCGCTCAGGTGCGCGGGCAACTCCAGGGCCTTGCCGACACCCGCCTTCTCCACTGCTTCAGGGAACTTGACCGGGTGCGCGGTACCCAGCACCACCATTGGCGTATCCAGGCTGCGGCGGCATTCGCGTGCGGCCTTGACCCCGATGGCGGTGTGCGGATCAAGTACTTCACCCGTCTGGGCAAAGATTTCGGCAATGGTTTCGCAGGTTTGCGCGTCATCGACAGCCAGCGAGTCGAACAGCTTGCGCGCTTCAGTCCAGCGATCCTGTTCGACGCTGAAACCACCACCTTGCTTGAAGTTTTCCATCAACCCGGCAATCGCCGCACCGTTGCGACCGTGCAGGTCGAACAGCAGGCGCTCGAAGTTGGACGAGACCATGATGTCCATCGACGGCGACAGGGTCGCGTGCAGGGTTTCCTTGACGTACTGATTGCCGCTCATGAAGCGGTGCAGGATGTCGTTGCGGTTGGTGGCGACGATCAGCTGGCTGATCGGCAGGCCCATGTTGCGCGCCAGGTAACCGGCGAAGATATCGCCAAAGTTACCGGTTGGCACCGAGAACGCCACCGAACGCGCCGGCCCACCCAGCTGCAGGGCAGCGTGGAAATAGTAAACGATCTGGGCCATGATCCGCGCCCAGTTGATCGAGTTGACCGCCACCAGGCGGGTGCCTTTGAGGAAGCCCTGGTCAGCGAAGCTGGCCTTGACCATTTCCTGGCAGTCGTCGAAGTTGCCTTCGATGGCGATGTTGTGGATGTTGTCGCCGAAGATGGTGGTCATCTGCCGACGCTGAACTTCCGATACACGCTGGTGCGGGTGCAGGATGAAAATGTCGACGTTGTCGCAACGACGGCAGCCTTCGATGGCAGCCGAGCCGGTGTCACCACTGGTGGCGCCAATGATCACGACGCGCTCGTTACGCTTGGCCAGTACGTGGTCAAGCAGACGACCCAGCAATTGCAGGGCGAAGTCCTTGAACGCCAGGGTCGGGCCGTGGAACAGCTCCATCACCCATTCATTGCTGCCCAACTGACGCAACGGCGCAACGGCGGCGTGAGCGAACTCGCCGTAGGTTTCTTCGAGAATTTTCTTGAAGTCGGCATCGGCAATGCTGCCGGTGACGAACGGGCGCATCACCCGGAAAGCCAGTTCGTGATACGGCAGGCCGGCCCAGGAGGCAATTTCTTCCTGGGTGAAACGTGGCAGGTTTTCCGGCACATACAGGCCGCCGTCGCTGGCCAGGCCGGCGAGCAGGACGTCTTCAAAATTCAGGGCCGGTGCCTGGCCGCGGGTACTGATATAACGCATGACCTAATCCTCTAACGCAAAGACTGCTCAGTTCAGTTGTTCGACGCGGATACGTACGACGTTGCCGACCACATCCTGCAAGGCTTCCAGGGCGGTGATGGCATCGTTCATGCGTTGTTCGAGCACACTGTGGGTGAGCAGGATCATTGGCACCAGGCCGTCTTGTTCCTCGACTTCCTTCTGCATGATCGATTCGATGTTGATACCGCGTTCCGACAGGATGCTTGCCACTTGCGCCAGCACACCCGGGTGATCCTTGGCCTGGATGCGCAGGTAGTAGGCGGATTCGCAGGCTTCGATCGGCAGGATCGGGTGCGCCGACAGCGAGTCCGGCTGGAACGCCAGGTGCGGCACACGGTTTTCCGGATCGGACGTCATGGCGCGAACCACGTCGACCAGGTCGGCCACCACCGACGAAGCGGTAGGCTCCATGCCGGCGCCGGCGCCGTAGAACAGCGTGGAACCTGCGGCATCACCGTTGACCATGACCGCGTTCATCACACCGTTGACGTTGGCGATCAGGCGATCGGCCGGGATCAGCGTCGGGTGTACGCGCAACTCGATACCATTGGCAGTGCTGCGGGCCACGCCCAGGTGCTTGATGCGATAGCCGAGGGCTTCGGCGTAGTTCACATCGGCAGTGGTCAACTGAGTGATGCCTTCGGTGTAGGCCTTGTCGAACTGCAGCGGAATACCAAAGGCGATGGAAGCCAGGATGGTCAGCTTGTGCGCAGCATCGATACCTTCGACGTCGAAGGTCGGATCGGCTTCGGCATAACCCAGGGCCTGGGCTTCGGCGAGCACGTCCGGGAAGGCACGGCCTTTCTCGCGCATTTCGGTGAGGATGAAGTTACCGGTGCCGTTGATGATCCCGGCCACCCAGTTGATGCGGTTGGCCGACAACCCTTCACGGATGGCCTTGATCACCGGAATGCCGCCTGCCACTGCCGCTTCGAAGGCCACGATAACGCCCTTCTCGCGCGCCTTGGCGAAAATCTCGTTGCCGTGCACGGCGATCAGCGCCTTGTTGGCGGTGACCACGTGCTTGCCGTTTTCGATGGCCTTGAGCACCAGCTCACGGGCCAGGGTGTAGCCACCGATCAGCTCAATGACGATGTCGATTTCCGGGTTCGTTGCGACCTCGAATACATCAGCGGTAATGGGGGTACCGGTAATCTGGCAATTCGGGTTTGGCGAACGCATGGCAATCTGTGCCACTTCGATACCACGCCCGGCACGGCGGGCGATCTCCTCGGCGTTACGCTGAAGTACATTGAAGGTACCGCCACCGACGGTCCCCAACCCACAGATGCCTACTTTGACCGGTTTCACTGTGAACTCCCCATTGAACGAACGGCGTGCGGCCGTTCGTGATATCAGCCGTCTCCCCATGGTGACGGCTCGCTTGTTGAATTATTTACCGCCGGCCAACGCCAGCTTGGCCACCTGCGGTGCCGGTTGGTAACCCGGGATTACCTGGCCGTCCTCAAGGACAATGGCCGGGGTACCGTTGACACCAATCGACTGGCCCAGCTGGAACTGTTTGCTGACCGGGTTGGCGCACTTGGCTGCCTTGATTTCTTTGCCGTCGATCATCTTGTCCAGGGCGGCCTTGCGGTCGCTGGAACACCAGACGGCTTGCAGTTGTTCATCGCCCGGGGAGCCGAGGCCCTGGCGCGGGAAGGCTACGTAGCGCACTTCGATACCGCGACGGTTGAGCTCAGGAACTTCGGCGTGCAGCTTGTGGCAGTACGGGCAGGTCGTGTCGGTAAACACAGTGATGTGCGATTTGGTTTCGCCCTTGGCAGGATAAACCACCATCTCCGCGGCTGGAATAGCATTGATGCTCTTGGCGATGGCCTGACGCTCGGTTTTTTCCGTCAGATTGACCGGCTTGCCATCCTGGATCTGGAACAGATAGCCCTGCATGACGAACTGGCCATCACCGCTGGCGTACAGTACACGACCGCCCTCGAGCTTGACTTCATACAGACCGTTCAACGGGCTTGAGGCAACGCTGTCGACCGGAACACCCAGTTCAAGGCTCTGCAAGGTCTTGCGAATCGCCTGCTCGGCGGTGTCGGCGGCAGCGGCAAAAGTGCTGACCAGCGCCAGGGCGGCGGTGGCGATAATCTGGGTCACGCGCATGGGAACTCCTGAAGGCGGGCAAAGGGCCAGTCGAGCAACACCTGCCTTGAAATGACGGCGGTCGGACGGCCCTTGGTGCAAACCGCCCAAGCCTACCACATCACGCCCGCACAGACCGCCCCCTGGCGATACACGCGCGGGATGATCAACCACGCGGGTGATGGCGAGCGTGCAACTCCTGCAAGCGTGCGCGGGCAACATGGGTGTAGATCTGGGTGGTCGACAGATCACTGTGGCCGAGCAGCATCTGCACCACTCGCAGATCAGCGCCATGGTTGAGCAAGTGCGTGGCGAAGGCGTGGCGCAAGGTGTGCGGCGACAGGCTCTTGCTGATGCCCGCAACCTGAGCCTGATGCTTGATTCGATGCCAGAAGGTCTGGCGCGTCATCTGTTCGCCGCGCAGGCTGGGAAACAGCACATCGCTTGGTCGTCCGCCAAGCAGCTCGTTGCGACCGTCACGCACGTAGCGCTCGATCCACACCACGGCCTCTTCCCCCATTGGCACCAGGCGCTCCTTGCTGCCTTTACCCATTACGCGCAATACCCCCTGGCGCAGGTTGACCTGGTCCAAGGTCAGGCTGACCAACTCGGTGACACGCAAGCCACAGGCGTAGAGGACCTCCAGCATGGCCCGGTCGCGCTGGCCAATCGGCTCGCTCAGGTCCGGCGCCTGCAGCAACGCTTCTACATCTTCTTCGGACAGCGACTTGGGCAAAGGCCGACCCAATTGCGGCATTTCGACTTGCAGGGTGGGATCGACGCCAATCAGTTTTTCCCGCAGCAAATAGCGATAGAAGCCACGCACACCGGAGAGAAAGCGCGCGGTCGAACGTGGCTTGTAGTTCTGATCCAGGCGCCAGGCAAGGTGATCGAGAATCAGCTCGCGCCCTGCATCGGGCAAGGCCACGCCGTGCTCCTGGAGCCAGCCATTGAACAACGCCAGGTCACTGCGGTAGGACTCGCGGGTATTGTCCGCCAGGCCTTTTTCCAGCCACAAGGCATCAAGGAACTGGTCGATCAGGGGATGCTCTAGTGCGGGCATGACAACTCGAAGGCAAAAGACAGAAACAAGGAATTGCCGCTAGTCTTCCACAACACGGTCGGCATAGGGAATTGCAATGAACGAACAACAGATATTGCTGACCTTCGGTGGCATTGGCGGCGCTGCCCTCGCCTGCCAATGGCTGGCCTGGCGCCTGAAGCTGCCGGCCATCCTCTTTCTGTTACTCAGTGGCATTGTCGCCGGGCCGGTCCTCGGCTGGCTTGACCCACAAGCAATGTTCGGCCCGCTGTTGATGCCCCTGGTATCGCTGGCAGTGGCGCTGATTCTGTTCGAAGGCAGCCTGACCCTGCACCTGTCGCAATGGCGGGAGATCGGTACGGTTGTGCGTCGCATGGTCACCCTGGGCGCGCTGTCTACCTGGCTGATTATCACCTTGGCCACCCATTGGCTGCTCGACTTCGACTGGATGCTGGCGACGCTGTTCGGCACCTTGACTCTGGTTACCGGCCCTACCGTCATTGTGCCGATGTTGCGCGTGGTACGACCGAAATCGACCATCGCCAACATCCTGCGCTGGGAAGGCATCGTCATCGATCCCATCGGCGCGCTGCTGGCGGTGGTGGTGTACAGCTTCATTATCGCCAGTGCCGCCGGCGACGGCCTGAGCCACAGCCTGATGACCTTTGCCGGCGTGATCCTGTGCGGCAGCGCCTTTGGCGTCGCCGGGGGCTGGATTCTGGGTCAGGTCATGCGCGAACAGTGGCTGCCCGAATACCTGCACAACCTGGCGTCCCTGGCCGCAGTGCTGGGCATCTTCATTGCCTCCAACCAGGTCATGCACGAGTCCGGCTTGCTCGCGGTGACCATCATGGGCATGTGGCTGGCCAACATGAAAGGGGTGGATGTCCGCCAGATCCTGCACTTCAAGGAGAACTTGAGCGTCCTGCTGATTTCCGGGCTGTTCATCCTCCTCGCCGCACGCCTGGACTTGAATGCCCTGATCGGCCTTGGCCCTGCGGTACTGGCGCTGTTGCTGATCATCCAGCTGATCGCCCGCCCACTGAACGTCGCCCTGTCGACCTGGGGCTCGCAATTGAACTGGCGTGAACGGGCCTTGCTGAGCTGGATCGCCCCACGCGGGATCGTCGCGGCGGCGGTTTCGGCAATCTTCGCCATTCGCCTGCATGAGGCAGGCCATGCAGGCGCCTTGCTTCTGGTGCCCCTGACCTTTGCCGTGATCATCGGCACAGTGGTGTTGCAAAGCGCGACGGCGCGTCCGCTCGCGCGCATGTTGAAGGTTGCAGAGCCTGCGCCCAGCGGCTTTCTGATCGTCGGTGCCAACCCGCCGGCCCGGGCCATCGCCAAGGCCCTGCAGCAACTCGACTGCCGGGTGCTGCTGACCGATTCGAGCTGGGAAAACATCCGTGCGGCGCGCATGGAGGGGCTCCCCACCTACTTTGGCAACCCGGCGTCCCAGCACGCCGACGCCCACCTGGACCTGGTGGGCCTGGGCCACTTGCTGGGGCTTTCGCCTTCAGGAGAGCTGAACACCCTGGCGTGCGCGCGCTTTCGTCATGACTTTGGCCACGCCCGGCTATTCGTCCTCGCCAGTGGCCTGGAAGTACGGCTAAGCGACAAGCATCGTGCCAGTGACGAACACCGTGGCCACGTCCTGGGAAGCCAGGCCCTGACCTACGTGCAACTGGCCAATCAGCTACATCAGGGCGCCGAGCTGTACAGCACCCACCTGACCGATACCTTCGGTTGGGAGGACTACCAGGCTCTGCACGGCGAACGTGCGACCTTGCTGTTTGCCCGGGACCAGAGTGGCTGGGTGCATGTATTCGGGCCGGACAGCGTACTCACGCCGGGGGCCGGCTGGACGGTGGTGGCGCTTATTCAACCTGCGACAAGTGCTTCAGAATCCGGGTAGTACTGGCACCGGCCGCTTGTCTTCATCAATGGCAACAAAACTGAACAAGCCGTGAATCGCCTTCTCGCGGCTGTCGCAACTCATGCTTTCGACAAACACCTCAACCTCGACCTTGAGGCTGGTATTGCCGACGGTGGCCACCCGGCCAACCAGCTCGACAATGGAACCCGCAGCAATCGGGTGCTTGAAGTCGATCCGGTCGGTGGACACGGTCACCAGCGGCAGCCGGCAAAAGCGCGTGGCGGCGATAAACGACACTTCGTCCATCCAGGCCAGGGCGGTGCCGCCAAACAAAGTGTTGTGGTGGTTGGTGGTGGACGGGAATACCGCCTTGGTGACGCGGGTCACCGACAGTTCGGTGCGGCGTTCGATTTCCTGCTCTCTGGTGCTCATACACTTCACATCTGGGACAAATTGCAGACAACAAAAAAGCAGCCCGAAGGCTGCTTTTTTCGCATGGCGGCCGTGGCCACCGGTCAAACTGTCATCAGGACAGTTTTTCCTTGATGCGAGCGGCTTTACCGGACAGGTCGCGCAGGTAGTACAGCTTGGCTTTACGCACGTCACCACGACGTTTCACGGCCAGGCTGTCGATTTGCGGGCTGTAGGTCTGGAAAGTACGCTCTACACCAACACCGTTGGAGATCTTGCGAACAGTGAAAGCGCTGTTCAGACCACGGTTACGCTTGGCGATGACAACGCCTTCGAAAGCCTGCAGACGCGAACGATCGCCTTCCTTCACTTTCACCTGAACGACGATGGTGTCGCCCGGGGCAAAGGTCGGGATCTCTTTGGACATCTGCTCAGCTTCGATCTGCTGAATGATTTTGTTGGTCATGCTGTGCTCCTAAGGTAAA
Organism: Pseudomonas sp.; assembly: GCA_036643775.1. GTDB lineage: Bacteria > Pseudomonadota > Gammaproteobacteria > Pseudomonadales > Pseudomonadaceae > Aquipseudomonas. The sequence continues at coordinate 48,491 of JAVXRI010000014.1, forward strand.
TCGTCGGATCTACCATCGATACGTTAACTATCGTCCCGCTCTCGGAGATACTCCTCGAGCAGCTTCTTCTCTTCTCCAGAAAGTGAGCGACTTTCCAGAAGATCGGCGCGTCGTTCATAGGTCCGCCCAAGGGACTGCTGTAAACGCCATCGCCGGATGTGTGCATGGTTGCCACTAAGCAACACGTCGGGAACACGCTGATCCGCATACACCTCCGGTCGGGTGTAATGCGGGCAATCAAGCAGACCATCGGTAAAGGAATCTTCCTCTGCCGAGTCCGCATGCCCTAAAGCTCCGGGCAGCAGTCGCGTAACCGCATCAATCAGGACCATCGCCGGCAGCTCGCCACCGGACAATACATAATCGCCAATCGACCACTCTTCATCGACATGAGCCTCAATAAAACGCTCGTCGACGCCTTCATAACGACCGGCTATCAGAATCAACGATTCATGCTTCGCCAGGTCTTTGACCGCCGACTGAGTCAGCTTGCGGCCTTGCGGGCTCAGGTAAATTACCTTCGCCGCCTCTCCGGTTGCCTGCCTGGCATCTACCAGGGCGTCTTCCAGAGGCTTGATCTTCATCACCATGCCCGGACCACCGCCAAACGGCCGATCATCTACCGTATGGTGACGATCTGTGGTGTAGTCCCGCGGGTTCCAGCAGGTCAATTGCAACAACCCCTGTTTCACCGCTCGGCTGGTAATGCCGTACTCACTGATGGCCGAGAACATCTCGGGGAACAACGTGATGACATCTACGCGCAGGCTGGCCATTGCTTAGAAGTCCGCATCCCATTCGACCCTCATTTCGCCTGCAACCAGGTCGATCTTCAACACGCATTGCTCTGTATAGGGCAACAGGCGTTCACGATCATCCAGGCTGCCCGCGCAGGGCTTGACCACCATTACATCGTTCGCGCCGGTCTCCAACAGGTGATCAATCTTGCCGAACAGCTGTTCGTCCTGATTGATGACTTTCAAGCCTACCAACTGGTACCAGTAGTACTCGTCGCTAGACAGGTTGGGCAAAAGGCTTCGCGAGATACAAATCTCATAACCGCTCAGAAGACGGGCTTCATCACGATCGTCGAGGCCTTTGAGCTTGGCGACCAGATCCTTTTGAGTGGAACGGCCACTGACCAGCTCGACCTGTTTTACCACGCCTTCGTGCCGAAGCGTCCAGTTGCGGTACTCCAACAGGTTTTCAATCGGATCAGTAAAGGAATACACCTTCACCTCGCCGCGAACGCCGTGAACCGAAAAAATCTTGCCAACAACGATCAAGTCATCAGCTTTTTCTGGCGTCGCGCTCATATTGCTCAGGCAGCAGCCTTGGCAGCTTGTTTCAGCAGTTGAGCAACGCGCTCGGACGGCTGTGCGCCAACGCTCAGCCAGTGAGCAACGCGGTCTTCTTTAACGGACAGACGAACTTCCTGACCACGAGCGATAGGGTTGAAGAAACCAACCTGCTCGATGTGCGAACCGGTAACCGGGTTACGCGAGTCGGTCACGGTCAGGGTGTAGAATGGGCGCTTTTTAGAGCCACCACGGGCAAGACGGATGGTTAGCATTGAACATCGTTCCTGTAGTCGGTGCTGCAAATCATAATGCACAGCGGGCACACGGGTGCCCGAAAGGCCGCATATTCTCAAGGAATACACGGACTTTTGCAAATGCCTTTTTACCTGAGCAAAATGGCCTGCCTGCTGATTTGCGAATAAGCTGCCTTATATAAGGCAACGGTGTCCCGCCGAGGGCGGGGTTCCGATCGTCGGCACACCTGTGCGTGCCGACGATCCGAATAGGGTTACAGCTTCGGCATGCCGCCGCCTGGCATCATACCGCCCAGGCCGCGCATCATTTTTGCCATGCCGCCTTTGGCAGAAAACTTCTTCATCATCTTCTGCATTTGCTTGTGTTGCTTGATCAAGCGACCGATATCCTGCACCTGGGTGCCGGAACCCATGGCGATCCGGCGCTTGCGCGAACCGCTGATCAGTTCAGGGTCGCGGCGCTCGGCCGGGGTCATGGAGTTGATGATCGCTTCCATCTGCTTGAACTGCTTTTCGGCGGCGCCCTGGGCACTGCCCATTTGCGCCAGGTTGACCCCACCGATGCTTGGCAGCTTGTCCATCAGGCCGCCGAGGCCACCCATGTTCTTCATCTGCTGAAGCTGATCACGGAAGTCTTCGAGGTCGAAGCCCTTGCCCTTCTTCAGCTTTTTGGCCAGTTTGTCGGCCTTTTCCTTGTCGAGGGTCTGTTCGGCCTGCTCGATCAGGCTGAGCACGTCGCCCATGCCGAGGATGCGCGAAGCAATACGGTCGGGATGGAACGGTTCAAGCGCTTCGCTCTTTTCGCCCATACCGATGAACTTGATCGGTTTGCCGGTAATGGCGCGCACCGAGAGTGCAGCACCGCCACGGGCGTCACCGTCGACCTTGGTCAGGATCACACCGGTCAGCGGCAGCGCATCACCAAAGGCCTTGGCGGTGTTGGCCGCGTCCTGGCCGGTCATGGCATCGACCACGAACAGGGTCTCGATCGGCTTGACCGCAGCGTGCAGGTCCTTGATCTCGGTCATCATCTCGGCATCGATATGCAGACGACCGGCGGTGTCGACGATGACCACGTCGATGAATTTCAGTTTGGCTTCGCGGATCGCCGCTTCGGCGATGGCTACCGGCTTCTGGCTGATATCGGACGGGAAGAAGGTAACGCCGATATCACTTGCCAGGGTCTCCAGCTGCTTGATCGCCGCCGGGCGGTAAACGTCAGCCGAGACCACCATCACCGACTTTTTCTTGCGTTCTTTGAGGAAGCGCGCCAGCTTGCCTGCGGTGGTGGTCTTACCAGCACCCTGCAGGCCGGCCATCAGTACCACGGCAGGCGGCGCCGCATTGAGTGCCAGCTCTTCGTTGGCCGCACCCATCATGCCTTCGAGCTCGGCCTGGACGATCTTCACGAACGCCTGGCCCGGGGTCAGGCTACGCGACACCTCGGCGCCGACCGCACGTTCCTTGATCTTGTTGACGAAATCCTTGACCACCGGCAGGGCGACGTCAGCCTCGAGCAACGCCATGCGCACTTCACGCAGGGTGTCTTTGATGTTGTCTTCGGTCAGCTTGGCCTTGCCGGTGACATGGCGCAGCGTCTGTGACAGACGGTCGGTCAGGTTTTCAAACATGGTGATCCTTTCAGGCTCTGTAGAACCGAGGTTTATCAGCTGCCTCTGGCGTGTTCGACGGGCCTTGGGCAGGGGCAGATCGGCGATTATAACGAAGACGAGGGCAAGCGCACACCTCGCCGTCGGCTGGCAGTCTTCCTTGGCAGGCGCGTTCTATGCCAAACTCAACTCTTTTCGGGCTTGCCTAACAGGACTTATGCTCCCCTTGTCACCCAGCTTGCTACCCAATCTGATCGCCGCCTGCCTGTATGCCGCCGCGACTTTCTATCAAGGCTCTCGACTTGCTCAGGGCGCCAAGGCCGACAAACGCCTGCTCGGCCTACTGGGCGCGCTGGCCGTCATTGCCCAGGGCAGTGCACTGTTCTGGCAGTTGCTCACGCCCTTGGGCCTGAGCCTGGACTTCTTCAGCGCCGCCAGTCTGATTGCCACGGCGGTGATCGCCCTGACCTTGCTGGCCTGCCTGCGCATTCCGGTGGAAAATCTGCTGGTGCTGTTGTTCCCGCTGGGCATGCTGACGGCGTTGACCTCGCAGTTCGCGCCACCGGGCACAGTGCCGCTGATCAACGAAGAGCCGGGCATTCTCGCGCATATCCTGCTGTCGATACTGGCTTACGGGCTGTTTACCATCGCCGTGTTCCAGTCTCTGCTGCTGTTGATTCAGGACCATCAGCTCAAGCACAAGCACCCTTCTGGCCTGATCCGCAACTTTCCTCCACTGCAGACCATGGAAAGCCTGTTGTTCGGTTTTCTCTGGGCCGGCTGGGGGCTGCTGTCGCTGTCGCTGATTTCCGGCTGGCTGTTCCTCGACAACCTGTTTGCCCAGCATCTGGTGCACAAGACCTTGCTGGCCTGCGTGGCCTGGATTGTCTTCAGTGTCCTGCTATGGGGTCGCACCCGCCTGGGCTGGCGCGGCCACAAGGCGATCCGCTGGACGCTGGCTGGCTTCTGCCTGCTGATGCTTGCCTACTTCGGCAGCAAGCTGGTGCGTGAATTCATCCTGCACATCTGACAGGCACAGGTTAAATGGACGCACTGCCGTTAGGACCCTTGCTTGGCATACTGGCACTGGCGCTGCTCTGGTCGGCGCTGTTCACCGCGGTGGACGCCGCCCAGCAGCAACTCAATAGCGCACGGCGCAACGGCCTGACGGACGAACATCCAGAACTGGCTGTCGCACCACAATCGCTGGTGCTCTGCTCGACCCTGGGCAAACTGCTGGTTCTGGCCCTGGCCTGCCTGCTGGGCCAGCGTTACAGTGGCGAACAGGGTTTCTGGCTGGCCGGGCTTGGCGCCGCCGCGCTGCTGTTGGTGGTGGCCGAATACCTGCCGCGGCAACTGGCCCGGCGTAACCCGCAAACCTTCATCACCCTGGGCAACAGCCTGCTCAAAGCCCCGCTCAAGTTGCTCCAGCCCCTGGCCTGGCTACTCGATGGCTGCGCACGGGTACTGCTGCGCCCGTTCCGGATCCAGCCGCATGCCGTGGCCCTGCACGAACAGGACAACTACGACGCCGATGCACAAGAGCACCAGCAGGCCGACCACCGCCTGAACCTTCCCGAAAGCCTGCTGGCCCTGGACAAGATCACGGTCAATGACATCCTTATCCCGCGTAACGATGTCGACGGTATCAACCTCGACGATTCGATCGAGCAGATCATCGAGCAACTGATCATCAGCCGCCACACCCGCCTGCCGGTCTATCACAGCGACATCAACCAGGTCGAAGCCGTCCTCAATACCAAGCTCATCAGCCACCTGCTGCCCAAGGCCGAATTGACCCGCGAAGCATTGCAGGCAGCCTGCTACGACCCCTACTTCGTCCCGGAAAGCACGCCACTGCAATTGCAACTGCTGAACTTTCACAAGCAGCAGCGGCGCCTCGGCGTGGTGGTCGATGAATACGGTGAAGTGCTGGGTATCGTCACTCTGGAAGACATTCTCGAAGAGATCGTCGGCGAGTTCGAAGACGAACACCAACAGGACAACCCGCACATCCACCCCCTGGCCGACGGGCGCTTCGTCATCGAAGGCGCCGTGTCGATACGCGAGCTGAACCGCAGCCTGGGCTGGCACCTGCCCAGCGATGGGCCCAAGACCCTCAATGGCCTGGTCACCGAAGCCCTGGAAAGTATCCCGGCCAGCGCGGTGTGCCTGAAAATCGGCCGCTATCGCCTGGAAATCCTCGAAACAGAAGACAATTGTGCCAGTCGCATACTGGTATGGACCGTGACGCGCTAGCTATACTGCGTTCACGCTTACCCAGCCTGGCCGTCTCGCCCGCTACCCGCACCCGGCGTCTCCCGGCCAGTCCGCAGCACTGAATACCGCGCATTTTACCGGCACTGCTTCACACCCCGAACATTGCCCGCGCCCGCCCCTATCCCCATCGGGCGTATGCTCAGTCACGCGACCAACAACAATACGCTTCGGCTTCCGCTTGCCGGCACCTGCCTGTGCAGATCGGCGACGACGCCCATGGAGCACTCGACTGTCAGGGATAATCGCATGACAACCAGCACCTACTCCGAAACGGCCCAGGCCAGCCCGGGCAACTCGCCCGCCAGGGTAGCCACCGCCAGCTTTATCGGCACGGCCATTGAGTTCTACGACTTCTATGTCTACGCCACCGCCGCAGCCCTGGTGATCGGCCCGGTGTTTTTCCCGCAGACATCCGGCACCGCGCAGATGCTCTCGGCGTTTCTCACCTTCGGCATCGCCTTCCTCGCCCGCCCCTTGGGCTCTGCCCTGTTCGGCCACTTTGGTGACCGCATCGGGCGTAAATCGACCCTGGTCGCCTCGCTGCTGCTGATGGGCGTGTGCACCACGCTGATCGGCGTCCTGCCGGGCTATGACAGCATTGGTGCCTGGGCCCCGATCCTGCTCTGCGTACTACGCTTCGGCCAGGGCCTGGGTCTTGGCGGCGAATGGGGCGGCGCGGCCTTGCTGGCCACCGAGAACGCGCCCAAGGGCAAGCGTGCCTGGTTCGGTATGTTCCCGCAGCTTGGCCCTTCGATCGGCTTTCTGGCCGCCAACGGCCTGTTCCTGACCCTGGCCATGACCCTCACTGACGAGCAGTTCCGTAGCTGGGGGTGGCGGATTCCCTTCCTGCTCAGCGCCGCGCTGGTCATCGTCGGCCTGTATGTGCGGCTCAAACTGGAAGAAACGCCAGTCTTCGCCAAGGCTGTCGCCCGCCAGGAGCGGGTGAAAATGCCAGTGATCGAACTCTTCTCGAACTACTGGATGCCAGTCTTGCTCGGCGCTTCGGCGATGGTGGTGTGCTACGCGCTGTTCTACATTTCCACGGTGTTCTCGCTCAGCTATGGCGTCTCGACCCTGGGCTACAGCCGCGAAACCTTCCTTGGCTTGCTGTGTTTTGCCGTGTTGTTCATGGCCTTGGCCACACCGCTGTCGGCCTGGCTCAGCGATCGCTATGGGCGCAAGCCGGTGCTGATCGTCGGCGCGGTTCTGGCGATTCTCTCGGGCTTTACCATGCAGCCGCTGCTGACCTCGGGCTCCACGGCGGGTGTGGCGCTGTTCCTGGCCATTGAGCTGTTTTTGATGGGCGTGACCTTCGCGCCGATGGGCGCGCTGCTGCCCGAGCTGTTCCCGACCCATGTGCGTTACACCGGGGCTTCGGCTGCCTATAACCTCGGCGGTATTGTCGGGGCTTCGGCAGCGCCATTCTTCGCCCAGAAGCTGGTGGCGATGGGAGGCTTGAGCTGGGTCGGCGGGTATGTGTCGGCGGCGGCTGTGTTGAGCCTGATTGCCGTGTTGTGCCTGAAGGAAACCCGGCACTCGGAACTGTAAAAGCTGGGGCTGCTCGCGCAGCCCTATCGTCGGCAATGCCGGCTCCTACAAGGATATTTGCTATCGCTGAAGTGTAGGAGCCAGCATTGCTGGCGATGAGGCCCTCAAGGTTTAGAGCTCTACCTTGACCGCCTGGGAAGCACGGGTGGCCTTGGCCCGGGCGGCTTCTATCGACTCGTCACGCGCCAGGCACACGCCCATGCGGCGCTGGCCGTTGACCTCTGGCTTGCCGAACAGGCGGATGGCAGTATCCGGCTCGCTCAGGGCTGCGCCGAGGTTGGCGAACGCCGTCTGCTGCGACTGCCCCTCAACCAGAATCACCGCCGAGGCGGACGGGCCAAACTGACGAATCAACGGGATCGGCAGACCAAGGATCGCCCGCGCATGCAGGGCGAACTGCGACAGGTCCTGCGAGATCAGAGTGACCAGGCCGGTATCGTGTGGACGCGGCGACACTTCACTGAACCACACCTGATCACCTTTGATGAACAGCTCCACACCGAACAGGCCACGACCACCCAGTGCTTCGGTGACGGCCTTGGCCACACGCTCGGATTCGGCCAGGGCCACCGGGCTCATTACCTGAGGCTGCCAGGATTCCTGGTAATCGCCCTTCTCCTGACGGTGACCAACCGGGGCACAGAACGTGGTGCCGCCAATATGCCGTACGGTCAGCAGGGTGATTTCGTAATCAAAGTCGATGAAACCTTCAATGATCACCCGGCCCTTGCCGGCACGCCCGCCCTCCTGGGCGTAATCCCAGGCTTTCTGCACATCATCGGTGCTGCGCAGCAGGCTCTGGCCCTTGCCCGACGAGCTCATCACCGGCTTGACCACGCACGGGAAGCCCAGGTCTTCGACGGCTTTGCGATAGTCCTCGAAGGTATCGGCGAAGTGGTAAGGCGAAGTCGGCAGGTCCAGTTCTTCGGCAGCCAGACGGCGAATGCCTTCGCGGTTCATGGTCAGCTGCGTGGCGCGGGCGGTCGGGACCACGGTGAAACCTTCGTTTTCCAGCTCGACCAGGGTCGCGGTGGCGATGGCTTCGATTTCCGGCACGATGTAGTGCGGCTTCTCCGCCTCGATCACTGCCCGCAGTGCTGCACCATCGAGCATGTTGACCACATGGCTGCGATGGGCCACTTGCATGGCCGGGGCATTGGCGTAACGGTCCACGGCAATCACTTCAACGCCCAGGCGTTGCAGTTCGATCACCACTTCCTTGCCCAGCTCGCCGCAGCCACAGAGCAGTACGCGGGTCGCTGTTGGCGACAATGGGGTTCCGATACGGGTCATTTCAGGTCCTCAGAGGGAAGGATTCCCGGGCTGCCCCTAATGGTGCAACCCGGTGAAAAGGAGCGCCATTTTACATGAACCGGACCGCAGGTCCTCAGCCAGTGATGGCACGCTTGCGCAGACGCCAGGCCATGATCAGCCAGACAGCGGTGACCCCGGCAAATTTCGAAGCCAGGGCGGTACCGACTACTGCCGGGGTCAAGGCACCGATCATGCCGAAGAAGATGAAGGTATCGATCGGGATACTAAGCGCCGAACTCAACCACAAGCGGTCGTGCAGCGGCCGTTTGGTGATACTGAACACCAGCCAGTCGATCAGCTCGGAGACGGCGAATGCGGTAGCACTGGCCAGGGCGATGGCAGGCTCGGAAGTGATATAGGACAGCACCAGCGCGGCCAGCATGGCAGCCAAGGCACCGTGGCCGTAGCGGGTTTGCACCATGTCCCGGAGAATGAACACCAGCCCGCCCCAGGCGGACCAGATGACGTCCAGGTGCGGAGCGCTGGAGAAGGCGTAGTTGATCAGCACGACGCTGCTGATGTAGGCAATCAGAAAAGGCATGGAATAGACCGCTGGGCAAGCCCTACAGGGTACTTGAGCAGCCGCCTGCGGCCAAGTGCCGGATCAGCACGGGGCGCCACTGACGTGAAGGATCAGCCCGGCAGCCAGCGCCCGCTCGTGACACAGCTTCAACACCTGGCGGCGTTCGCTGTTGTCCATCCGGCCCCAGCGGGTTATTTCCGCAGCACTGCGCTGGCAGCCGGTGCAGATATCAGCTTCGTCCAAAGCGCAGATATGCACGCAGGGCGAAGCGACTGGGCGTTCACTGCTACTCATCAATCCTCCTGCGGGGCCAGATCGCGGGCATAGCGCTCGGCGTTATGCACGTAATGCGCGGCGCTTGCTTCGAGCATTTTCTTCTGTGCTTCGGTCAGCTCACGCACCACCTTGCCCGGAGAGCCCATCACCAGTGAACCGTCGGGAATCTCTTTGCCCTCCGGAATCAGCGCATTGGCGCCGATGATGCAGTACTTGCCGATGCGCGCACCATTGAGGATGACCGCATTGATGCCAACCAGACTGTAGTCACCCACACTGCAACCGTGAAGCATGGCGTTATGACCGATGGTCACCCCCTTGCCCAGGATCAACGGCGAGCCCATGTCGGTATGCATTACGGTACCGTCCTGGACGTTGCTGTTCTCGCCAATGTCGATCAGCTCATTGTCGCCACGCAGGACCGCCCCGAACCAGACGCTGGCCCCGGCCTGCAAACGTACTTTGCCAATCAAGGTGGCGGTGGGTGCCGCCCAGCTGCGTGGATGGGTCTCGACCTTCAGGTCGCCCAGACGGTATTTCATGCGTGGTTCCTCACGGTCCGGCAGTGATGGCGGGTGAGCCCGCTCAAATTGGAATGAAGCGCTCAGGCGGTCGGTGCAGATTGATATCGGCATCGTAAAGCAAGTTGACCAGTTCGACGATCATGATCGCCGACAACCCCCAGATCTTGTACTCGCCAAACCGGTAGCTGGGTACGTACCAGCTACGCCCCTGGTAATCGATACGATGGGTGTGATCACGCGGGTCCTGGCGGAAGAACTCCAATGGCACGGTGAAAACGGCGGCGATTTCAGCATCATTGGCCTGGTACTCGACATAGTCGGGAATCAAGCCGACGAATGGCGTGACCTTGAGTCCATGCAAGGAGATCAGCGGGCTCAAGGGGCCGATGACTTCCACCAACCCGGGCGGCAAACCGATTTCCTCTTCGGCCTCGCGCAGGGCGGTGAACACCAGATCAGGGTCTTCCGGGTCGCGTCGCCCACCCGGGAAGGCAACTTCGCCGCCGTGGGTCGACAGACCCTTGGCACGCAGGGTCAACACCAGCTCAGGCGATTCGCTGCGGGTTATGGGCAATAACACTGCGGCCTCGGGAAAACGAAGATCTGTTTCCAGGGTGCCTGGCGTATGACTGCTCACGCGGCGAAGTAGCTCGTCCAGCATTGCTCTCTCTCGATTCCAAAGCCTGATCTGCATGATGCACCAAAGCCGCGAGCCGCCCAACCCCCGAGGCGAACCGGCTTGCAGCCATGGTGAAAGTCGCGCCAAGATAGGCGTAACCTACAGGAATAAAAGCATGAAATTCTGCAGTGCGTGCGGCAATCAAGTAATTCAGCGTATTCCCGAGGGCGACACTCGCCTGCGCTACGTCTGCGATCACTGTCACACCATTCATTACCAGAACCCCAATATCGTCGCCGGTGTGCTGCCAACCTGGGGCAATCAGGTACTTTTGTGCCGCCGGGCCATCGAGCCGCGCCGGGGCTACTGGACCCTGCCCGCCGGTTTCATGGAGAACGGCGAGACCATGGAAGCCGCCGCCCGCCGCGAAACCGTCGAGGAAGCCTGTGCCCGCGTCGGGCAGATGAATCTTTACCAATTGTTCGACCTGCCGCACATCAACCAGGTCCATGTGTTCTTTCGCGCCGAGCTTGCCGACCTGGACTTCGCCGTCGGGGTCGAGAGCCTGGAGGTACGACTTTTCGATGAAAGTGAAATTCCGTGGGATGAGCTGGCTTTCCGGACCATCAGCCGTACCCTAGAATGCTATTATCGTGACCGCATCGAGCAGCGCTACCCGATTGGCAACGAATGTTTGCCACCCTTGCTCGTCTCGTCACTCAACACCTAGTTTTCAGGGATACGTTTCATGCGCTGGTTGTTTGCCCTTTTCTGCCTCAGTGTGGCTTCGGTGTCCCAGGCAGCGTTTACCGAAACCATCGTGACCAAGCCCATCGACAAGGTCGCGCCCTCGCCACTCCAGCTCAGACCCGAGCATTCGGTGCTGATCGACAAGATCCTGGTACTCAAGTCGGAACGGCGCCTGCAACTGATCAGCGCCGGTGCGCCACTGAAAACCTATCGCATCTCGCTGGGCAAGCAGCCCAAGGGTCCGAAGCTGCGCGAAGGCGACAAGCGCACCCCGGAAGGCTTCTACTGGATCGACTGGCGCAAGGAGAGTGACCGCTACAACCTGGCCATGCACGTGTCCTACCCGAACATCAGCGATTCGGCACGGGCCCGGCGTGAAGGCGTACCGCCTGGCGGCATGATCATGATCCACGGCACACCGCTGGACGAAGAGTATCCCGAAGAGGTGTTCCACACCCTGGACTGGACCGAAGGCTGCATTGCCATGACCAACCGCGACATGCGCGAAGTGTGGAATATGGTGCCCGACGGCACGATGATCGAAATTCGTCCCTGAGCGCATCCGGCGATAGCCTTCGGACAGACACAAAAAAGCCGCGACCGATGTTAACCGGTCGCGGCTTTTTTTCAGGCCTTAGAAGTCGGCGAGTTGCCAGACCTCATAAGCCGGTGTTTCGTAAGGATGACTGTGCTTGAGGGCAGCGACCACCGACTGGATCAGCGCGTCAGCCACCACCAACTCCACCCGCCACTCTTCAAACTGCTCGAGCACACCGCTCTGCCCGATAAACGGCTGACTGCCGTCCAGCGGGCGGAACTGGCCCTGGCCCAACACCTGCCAGGCGCAGCACTCGTAGTCGCCGATGCGTCCGCCGCCAGCGGCGAACACAGCAGCCTTGACCACTTCAACATGGCTTGGCGGGACGAAGAAGGCGAGCTTGTACACCCTTAGTTCACCCAGACCCGCGCGTTGCGGAACATACGCATCCACGCTGCGTCTTCGTTCCAGTCATCCGGACGCCAGGAGTTCTGCACGGCACGGAAGACCCGCTCAGGGTGCGGCATCATGATGGTGACGCGACCGTCGCGGCTGGTCAGACCGGTGATCCCGCGCGGCGAGCCGTTCGGGTTGGCCGGGTAGGTTTCGGTAACCTTGCCATGGTTGTCGACAAAGCGCAGTGCCACGCAACCGGACAGATCCGCTTGCAGCAGGGCTTCTTCGCTTTCGAACTCGGCATGACCTTCACCGTGGGCGATCGCGATCGGCATGCGCGAACCGGCCATGCCCTGCAGGAAGATCGAGTTCGACTCCTGGACCTGGACCATCGCCACTCGGGCTTCGAACTGCTCGGAACGGTTACGCACGAAGTGTGGCCACAATTCCGTGCCCGGGATCAGCTCGTGCAGGTTGGACATCATCTGGCAACCGTTGCACACACCCAGGGTGAAGCTGTCGGTACGCTCGAAGTACTGCTGGAAGGCTTCACGGGCACGGCTGTTGAACAGTGCCGACTTGGCCCAGCCCTCACCGGCGCCGAGAACGTCACCGTAAGAGAAGCCACCACAGGCAACCAGACCCTTGAACGCGTTCAGGTCAACGCGACCGGCAAGGATGTCGCTCATGTGTACGTCGATTGCGTTGAAGCCGGCACGGTCGAAGGCCGCAGCCATCTCGACCTGACCGTTGACGCCCTGCTCACGCAATACCGCCACCTGAGGACGGATGCCCTTCTTGATGTACGGTGCAGCGATGTCGTGGTTGACGTCGAAGCCGAGCTTGACGCTCAGGCCCGGATTGTCTTCTTCGAGCAGGCCTTCGAACTCCTGGTCGGCGCAGTCGGCGTTGTCACGCAGACGCTGGATCTGGTAGCTGGTTTCGGCCCACTGACGTTGCAGCAAACGACGGTCGCCCTTGAACAGCTCTTCGCCGGCGAACTTGATCAGCACTTCGCCGTTGTTGATCGGCTGACCGATCACCGCGACGCAGTCCTCGCCCAGGCCGGCGGCACTGAACTGCGCCAGTACGTCCGGGGTAGCGTCCTGGTGGACCTGGATGACCGCACCCAGCTCTTCGTTGAAGAGGATGGCCGCAATCTTCTCGCGCTTGCTGGTCAGGGTGTCCAGCTCCAGCTCCAGACCGCAATGGCCGGCGAAGGCCATTTCCAGCACGGTGGTCATCAGGCCGCCATCGGAACGGTCATGGTAGGCCAGCAGGTGACCGTCGGCGTTCAGGCCCTGGATCACTGCGAAGAAGGCTTTGAGGTCTTCGGCGTCGTCGACGTCCGGGGCCTGGCTGCCCAGCTTGCCGTGGGTCTGGGCGAGAATCGAGGCGCCCATGCGGTTCTGGCCGCGACCCAGGTCGATCAGGATCAGGTCGGTTTCGCCCTTGTCCATGCGCAGCTGCGGGGTCAGGGTCTTGCGGATGTCGGTGACCGGCGCGAAACCGGTGACGATCAGCGACAGCGGCGAGGTCACGCTCTTCTCGCGACCTTCATCCTCCCAGCGGGTTTTCATGGACATGGAGTCCTTGCCCACCGGAATGGTCAGGCCCAGCTCAGGGCACAGCTCCATGCCGACAGCCTTGACGGTGTCGTACAGACGCGCGTCTTCACCCGGGTGACCGGCTGCGGACATCCAGTTGGCCGACAGCTTGATGTCGGAGAGTTTTTCGATACGCGATGCCGCCATGTTGGTCAGCGTCTCGCCGATCGCCATGCGACCCGACGCCGGAGCGTCGAGCAGGGCCAGCGGCGTGCGCTCGCCCATGGCCATGGCTTCACCGGTGTAGACGTCGAAGCTGGTAGCGGTAACGGCAACGTCAGCCACCGGAACCTGCCACGGGCCGACCATCTGGTCGCGGGCAACCAGACCGGTAATGGTGCGGTCGCCGATGGTGATCAGGAAGCTCTTGCTGGCCACGGCCGGGTGACGCAGAACGCGCTCGACCGAGTCCTGCAGCTCCAGGGTGCTAGGATCGAAGTCATCGCCCAGTTCCGCTTCGCGGGTGACCGAACGGTGCATGCGTGGCGGCTTGCCCAGCAGCACGTCGAGCGGCATGTCCACCGGCGTGTTGCCGAAGTGGCTGTCGGTAACGGTCAGGTGCGGCTCTTCGGTGGCCTCGCCAACCACTGCGAACGGGCAACGCTCGCGCTCACAGATGGCCTTGAAGCGTTCAAAGTCGCCAGCGCTCACCGCCAGGACATAACGTTCCTGGGATTCGTTGCTCCAGATCTCGTGCGGGGCCATGCCCGGCTCGTCGTTGGGCACGTTGCGCAGTTCGAAGCGGCCACCGCGGCCACCGTCGTTGACCAGCTCGGGGAAGGCGTTGGAAATACCGCCTGCACCGACGTCATGGATGAAGGCGATCGGGTTGTTGTCACCCAGCTGCCAGCAGCGGTCGATGACCTCCTGGCAGCGGCGTTCCATTTCCGGGTTCTCGCGCTGCACCGAGGCGAAGTCCAGGTCGGCGGAGCTTGCGCCGGTATCGACGGACGACGCTGCGCCGCCGCCCAGCCCGATGAGCATGGCCGGGCCACCGAGCACGATCAGCTTGGCGCCGACGGTGATCTCGGCTTTCTGGACGTGGTCTTCACGGATGTTGCCCATACCACCGGCAAGCATGATCGGCTTGTGGTAGCCGCGTACTTCTTCACCGTGCGGGGTATTGATCGACTGCTCGAAAGTACGGAAGTAGCCGGTCAGGGCCGGACGACCGAATTCGTTGTTGAACGCCGCGCCGCCCAGCGGGCCTTCGACCATGATGTCGAGGGCGTTGACGATCCGGTCCGGCTTGCCGTAAGTCTTTTCCCAAGGCTGTTCGAAGCCCGGGATGCGCAGGTTGGAAACGGTGAAACCGGTCAGGCCAGCCTTGGGCTTGGCGCCACGGCCGGTAGCACCTTCGTCACGGATTTCGCCACCGGAACCGGTGGAGGCGCCGGAGAACGGCGAGATGGCGGTCGGGTGGTTGTGGGTCTCGACCTTCATCAGGATGTGCACCGGCTCCTGCACCGCGCCGTACTGGCGGGTTTCAGGGTTCGGGAAGAAGCGGCCGGCGACGTTACCGACGATCACCGAGGCGTTGTCCTTGTAAGCGGACAGCACGCCTTCGTTGTGCATCTGGTAGGTGTTCTTGATCATGCCGAACAGGCTTTTTTCCTGGCTTTCGCCGTCGATATCCCAACTGGCGTTGAAGATCTTGTGACGGCAGTGCTCGGAGTTGGCCTGGGCGAACATCATCAGTTCGATGTCGTGCGGGTTGCGCTTTAGGCCCTGGAAACTGGTAACCAGGTAATCGATCTCGTCTTCGGCCAGGGCCAGGCCCAGTTCAACGTTGGCCTTTTCCAGCGCAGCACGGCCACCACCGAGGATGTCGACGGCAGTCAGCGGCTTGGGCTGGGCATGGCTGAACAGGCCGGCAGCCTCTTCAAGCTTGTTCAGGACGATCTGGGTCATGCGATCGTGCAGTACGTCGGCGACGCTGGCCGCATCGGCTTCGTTCAGTTCGCCGCTGACATAGAAGGCGATACCGCGTTCCAGGCGCCGGATATTTTCCAGGCCGCAGTTATGGGCGATGTCGCTGGCCTTGCTCGACCAGGGTGAGATGGTGCCGAATCGGGGCATGACCAGGAACAGGCGGCCGGTCGGCTCCTGTACCGGTACGCTCGGGCCGTACTTGAGCAGGCGCGCGAGCACTTGCTGTTGGTCGGCGGTCAGATCGCCGTCAACCTCGGCGAAATGAGCAAATTCAGCGTACAAACCACTAACAGCGGGGACTTTCTGGCTCAATTGCTCGAGTAATTTACCGTGGCGAAAGGCAGAAAGGGCAGGAGCGCCGCGCAGGATCAACATCGTCGGGACAGCCTCAGGAAGGGGGTGTGCTTAGAGGCCGTGCATTCTAGCCTAAATCCGTCGCTTCCGGCACCCGCAACACAGCATTCTGACGCGCCCGCATGTCGGCGGAATAAAGCGGACTCGGGGGTCAAAAAACTGACCCGTCCGCATCAGTGCTCTCTACCTAACGCAAAGTGCGCTAGCAGACAAGCAAACCGTTGTCGAGATATGGCGCGACCAGTCCTTTGCGTATACTGCAACCTATGTTCGCCCAAACTGCTTTGCGCCAGCGCTGCGCCAGATGGCTCATCGCAACCGGACTCTTCCTGATGCTCGGTGCCTGTGTTGAAAAACCCAGCACCCTGGAGCGCGTCAAGGAGGACGGTGTACTGCGCGTGATCACCCGCAACAGCCCCGCTACCTACTTCGAGGACCGCAACGGTGAAACCGGCTTCGAGTACGAGCTGGTCAAGCGTTTTGCCGATGACCTCGGGGTGGAGCTGAAAATCGAAACCGCCGACAACCTCGACGAGCTGTATGACCAGCTCGGCAAACCATCCGGCCCGGTTGTGGCAGCGGCTGGCCTGGTCAGCAGCGAGCGGCGCAAGTCACAGGTACGTTTTTCCCATCCCTACCTGGAAGTGACCCCACAGATCATCTACCGCAACGGTCGTTCGCGGCCGACCGATGCCAAAGCCCTGGTCGGCAAGAAGATCATGGTGCTCAAGGGCAGCACCCATGCTGAGCAGCTGGCGGAGCTGAAAAAGCAGTATCCGGCACTCGAATACGAAGAGTCTGACGCTGTAGAAGTGGTCGACCTGCTGCGCATGGTTGATGAAGGTCAGATCGATCTGACCCTGGTCGACTCCAATGAGCTGGCGATGAACCAGGTCTACTTTCCCAATGTGCGGGTTGCTTTCGACCTCGGTGATTCCCGCGACCAGCGTTGGGCGGTGGCGGCCGGTGACGACAACAGCCTGCTCAACGAAATCAACGAATTTCTCGACAAGGTGCAGAAGAATGGCACCTTGCAACGCCTGAAAGACCGCTACTACGGCCATGTCGATGTACTCGGCTACGTCGGTGCCTACACCTTCGCCCAGCACCTTCAGCAACGTTTGCCGCGCTACGAGAAGCACTTCAAGGCGTCGGCCAAGAAAGAACAGGTCGACTGGCGCCTGCTGGCCGCCATCGGTTATCAGGAGTCGATGTGGCAGGCCGAAGTCACCTCCAAGACCGGCGTGCGCGGGCTGATGATGCTGACCCAGCGCACCGCCCAGGCCATGGGCGTGTCCAACCGGCTGGATCCGGTACAGAGCATTCGTGGCGGGGCCAAGTACTTCATGCACGTCAAAGAACAGCTCGACGACAGCATCCAGGAACCGGACCGCACCTGGTTTGCCCTGGCGGCCTACAACGTCGGCGGCGGGCACCTGGACGATGCGCGCAAACTGGCCAAACGCGAGGGATTGAACCCGAACAAGTGGCTGGACGTGAAAAAAATGCTGCCACGCCTGTCGCAGAAGCAGTGGTACAGCAAGACCCGCTACGGTTATGCCCGTGGCGGCGAACCGGTGCACTTCGTGGCCAACATCCGGCGTTACTACGACATTCTTACCTGGGTGACCCAGCCACAGCTGGAAGGCAGCCAGGTAGCCGAAGGCAGCCTGCATGTGCCGGGTGTCGACAAGACCAAGCCGCCTGAGCCCTCGCCGCCGCTGTAAAACCTGTAGGAGCGGATTCATCCGCGATGGCCTGCACAGCAGGCCTATTTAGGGCCGCCTTGCGAGCCATCGCGGATAAATCCGCTCCTACCCCGGCGCGCCTTGAAGAACTCGGATAGGATCGTCCCGCACTCCTCGGCCAGCACCCCGCCCTCGAACAACACCCGATGGTTGAGAAAACCCTGGGTGAAGAACTGCCCCTGACTCTGCACGATGCCCGCCTTGGGTTCCAGCGCGCCGTACACCACGCGGGCAACGCGCGAATGGACGATCAGCCCGGCGCACATGCTGCAGGGCTCCAGCGTCACGTACAGGGTGCTGCCAGGCAGGCGATAGTTGCTCGCGGCCTGGGCTGCGGCACGGATGGCGACCATTTCGGCATGGGCACTGGGATCACTGCCACTGATCGGGCAGTTGAAGCCACGGCCAATGACCTGACCATGCTGCACCAGCACCGCCCCCACCGGCACTTCGCCCATGGCCGCGCCCTGCGCCGCCAGCTCCAGCGCCTGGCGCATGAATTCCTGGTCGCGGCTGCGATCAATGATTTGCGGCTGACGCATCAGGCAACCTCGATCGCGGCCATCAGACCGGTTTCCATATGGTCGATCACATGGCAATGGAACATCCAGGTGCCCGGGTTATCCGCCACCAACGCCACTTGCGCGCTCTCGTTCTTGCCCAGCAGGTAGGTGTCGGTGAAGTACTGCTCCGGAAATTTGTGCCGGTTCGAGCTGAGCACCTTGAAACTCATGCCATGCAGATGGATCGGGTGCTGGTACTGGGTCATGTTCTTGAGCTCGAAAATGTAGCTCTTGCCCTTCTTCAAAGTGGCAATCGGGCGGTCGGCACAGGTTTTGTCGGTGATATCCCAAGCCTTGCCGTTGATCTGCCACAGGCTTGGCGGCTTGCCGTTCTCAGTGTTTACCGAGACCGAACCGACCCATTCGAAATTGAAGTTGAGCTTCTCGGCATTGGCCAGATCCGGTTCTGCAACCGGGTTGGCTGGCAGCGCAGGCGGCCACTCTCCAGGCGTTTCACTGCTGGCGACCGAACGCAGGGTCCCCAGGCGCACAGAACCATCGCGCAACGACAGCTCTTCACCGGCCGGCGGCATCTTGATTGCCAGACAGATACGCATGCCTGGGCCAAGCCAGTAATCCTTGCCTAGCGGCCGCGGGGTGATCGGGTTGCCATCGAGAGCGTAGATCCGCGCTTCGAAGTTACCCTTCAGGTTGATGCGGTAGGTCAGCGTGTTATCCAGATTGAGCAGGCGCACCCGCACAACTTGCCCCTCGGGCATATCGACAACGGCGTTGGCCTGGCCGTTGATAGTGATCAGGCGCCCCGCCGTGCCACCACGGGCGGCTTCCCGGGGGATGCTGAATGGCAGGTAGGCGCCCTGCTCGTCGACATGCCAGTTCTTCAGGCTCAGGGTGCGCTCATGCTTGAACCCGGTGGGCTCGCGCTCCTCGACGATCAGCGGACCGACCAGGCCTTTGCCGAGTTCTTCGGAGCTGTTCACATGGGGGTGATACCAGTAGCTCCCGGCATCCGGCACACGGAACTTGTAATCGAAATACTCGCCCGGCAATACCGGCAGCTGCGAAACGTAGGGCACCCCGTCCATTTCCAGTGGCAGGCGGATACCGTGCCAGTGAATGGTCGTGGCCACCGGCAGGTGGTTGATGAAGCGCACGCGCAGCCACTCACCCTGGCGCACTCGCAACTCGGTGCCTGGTGCTGACGGACCGAAAGCCCAGGCCTCGGTCTTGTGACCCGAAACCAGCTCCACATCCAGCGGTGCGGCGATCAGCTCATAGTCATGCCCGGCATTCGGATCACTGCGTCCCAACCAGTAACGGGAAGCGCCACCGGCGCCCAGGCCGATCGCCACCAGGCCGGTCAGGCCACCGAGTATTTGTCGCCGGGTAAAGGACATGCAGCAGGTACCTCGTAATGCCAGGAACAACATGCCAGCACCTTGCCAGGCACTAACGATGAAGGGCGAATACGATACACCTGCAAGTGAGAAAGATTAAGTGAAGTGTTGCCGCAGGCAAACGCCGACAAAAAAGGGCGCCTGAGCGCCCTTCTGCATCACGCCCGGCTGGGCGCGTTCACGTTCTGGTCGTTGTGCAACTTCCACGCATCGGCAAACGGCGCCGTGCCTTTGTCATAGGGTTTGAACAGGAACATGTAGACCAGACCGATGCCAATGACCACCGCCGACGTCAGCAAGATGCCGTAGTTGCTGTACCAGGGGGCATCCGGGGTACGCGGCCAGGACATGTTGGTGATCGCCAGCAAACCATAGACCAGCGCCAGGATGTTCACGATCCAGCCCCAGCCACCCAGGGTGAACTGTCCTGCCGGCCTCCAGCCGCGAAGCCTGGCGAACAGCGCTCCGCCGACAATCATCTGGAAGGCCATATAAATGCCGATGGCAGCGAAGCTGACGATGATCGCAATGGCGTTTTCCAGGTAGAACCCGGCACAGACGATCGCAGCTGGGATCAGGCCGCAGGTGATCAACGCTGCCGTGGGCACTCGGGTATTGGGCGACAGACGCTTGAGCACGCTGCTGCCCATGACCATTTCGTCGCGGGCAAAGGAGTACAGCAAACGGCTGGCCGCCGCCTGCAAGCTCAGCACGCAGGACACGAAGGAGACAGTGATGACTGCCGTGACAATCTTCCATCCGGTCGGCCCGAAGGCATTGGCCATGATGGTCGACATCGGGTCCTTGTCTTCGCCGGACAGCACCTTGGCAATGTCCGGAACCGCGAGGATCAATGCCAATGCGGCGAAGATCGCGGCGCCACCACCGATGTAGATGGTCATGCGCATGGCCTTGGGAATGCGCTTGCTCGGGTTTGGCGTCTCTTCCGCCACATCACCGCACGCCTCAAAGCCGTAATAGAGGAACATGCCCGCCAGAGAAGCGGTCAGGAACGCTGGCCAGTAACTGCCGTCGATACTGATATCAAAGGTATTGAACAGCACCGAAAACGGCTGATGACGCTCGAAGATCAGCAGGTAGCCACCAATCACAATCGCCCCCAGCAACTCGCAGATGAAGCCGAACATCGCGACCTTGGCCAGCAGCTTGGTCCCGCTCAGGTTCAACAGGGTTGCCAAAACAGTCAGGGCCAGCGCGACAAATGTATTGGTCACCGGGCTCGGCTCAAAGCCCAGCATGGCCGCGATGTAAGGACCGGCACCCAGCGCAACCGCGGCAATGGTCACGCACAACGACACGGAATAAATCCAGCCGACCATCCACGCCCAGCGTTTGCCCACCAGACGGCGGGCCCACGGATAGACGCCGCCGGAAATCGGAAACTGTGAAACCACTTCGCAGAAGATCAGGCACACCAGCATCTGTCCGAAACCGACCAGCAAGTACGACCAGATCATCGGCGGCCCGCCCGCCGCCAGGCACAGGCCGAACAGCGTGTAAACGCCCACGACCGGCGAAAGGTAAGTGAAGCCCAGTGCAAAGTTTTCCCACAGGCTCATGCTTCTTTCGAAGTTCGATGTATAGCCAAGCGCCTTGAGCTGGGCGGCATCGCGGTCCACCGCAGAGAGTTCGGAACTGTTCATGCTGTTATCCTGAGGACATTGTCCTGTCGGCAGTTGTTGTTTTTGTTTGCAGACTTACAACTTGATCCAGGTCGCTTTCAGTTCGGTGTACTTGTCGAACGCATGCAGCGACTTGTCGCGGCCGTTGCCCGATTGCTTGAAGCCACCGAACGGCGCAGTCATGTCGCCGCCATCGTATTGATTGATCCACACACTACCGGCGCGCAGCGCTTTGGCGGTCAGGTGTGCCTTGGAGATGTCGGCGGTCCACACCGCAGCAGCCAGACCATAAGGCGTGTCGTTGGCGATGTTGATGGCTTCGTCGACGGTATCGAAGGTGATCACCGAGAGCACTGGGCCAAAGATTTCCTCCTGAGCGATCTTCATGGCATTACTGACGCCATCGAAAATGGTCGGCTCGACATAGGTGCCGCCGGTTTCCTCCAGGGTGCGATTGCCGCCCACCAGCAGAGTGGCGCCGTCATTGCGGCCAGACTCGATGTAGGACAGCACAGTGCTCATCTGCTGGCTATCGACCAGGGCACCGACATTGGTCTCCGGGTCCAGCGGGTTGCCGGGTTTCCAGGCCTTCAGCGCCTCGACCACCAGCGGCAGGAACTTGTCCTTGATCGAACGCTCCACCAGCAGACGCGAGCCAGCGGTGCAAACCTCACCCTGGTTGAAAGCAATGGCGCCAGCCGCCGATTCGGCCGCAGCCTGCAGGTCAGCGGCATCGGCGAAGACAATGTTAGGACTCTTGCCACCGGCTTCCAGCCAGACGCGCTTCATGTTCGACTCACCGGCATAGATCAGCAACTGCTTGGCGATCCTGGTCGAACCGGTGAACGCCAGGGTATCGACGTCCATGTGCAGGGCCAGAGCCTTGCCGACCGTGTGGCCATAGCCTGGCAGCACGTTGAGGACGCCAGCCGGGATACCGGCGTCGATGGCCAGCTGGGCGATTCGGATGGCTGTCAGTGGTGATTTCTCTGACGGCTTGAGGATCACCGAGTTACCGGTCGACAGCGCCGGGCCGAGTTTCCAGCAAGCCATCATCAACGGGAAGTTCCACGGCACGATAGCGGCAACCACACCCACCGGCTCGCGGGTCACCAGACCGAGCTGGTCATGCGCGGTGGCCGCCACTTCGTCATAGATCTTGTCGATGGCTTCGCCGCTCCAGCTCAGCGCTTGCGCAGCACCCGGCACGTCGACGGCCAGCGAGTCACTGATCGGCTTGCCCATGTCCAGGGTTTCCAGCAGCGCCAGTTCGTCGGCATGGGCTTCGAGCAAGGCGCCAAAACGGATCATGACCTGCTTTCTGTCTGCCGGCGCCATACGCGACCAGACGCCGGAATTGAAGGTGGCGCGGGCCACTTCTACGGCGCGATCGGCGTCTGCGGCCGAGCAACTGGCGACCTCAGCCAGCAGGCGGCCATCGATCGGACTCAGACAATCGAAGGTTTCCCGTTCGATGGCGTGGGTATAGTCCCCACCGATAAACGCACGCCCTTCAATCTTCAGAGCCTGTGCGCGAGCTTCCCAGGTGCTAAGCGTTGGATTCGTCATGACGGTGCCATTCCTCTGTGTCGATGCCAAGTGCCTGTCGACGCTCCCATGGCTGCGGGAGCCAGGCTTTTTATTAAACATATGAAACCGTATCTTATGTTCGAAGAACTGCCAATCTGCATGTCGCTTTTATCTAAAAGCGACCTGTTTTCGGCTATTCCACGCTTGAAATGGGCTTTTCTGTTGCACACCAAGCGGCAGATGGTTAAAAGAAATCTAGTTCCATATTTTTTGCGGCGACCCGGATGACTGAACCAAATAAAGTGAACCGCCTGTCCTTGCTACAGGTGAGCCAGGAAGGCAAACCCGAGGAAGTAGCTCGTCGGCTGATCGAGGTAATTGACCTGGGTCTGATTGGCGAGGGCGAGCAATTGCCCAGCGAAAGCGAGCTGGCGAGCCGTTTCGGTGTGGCCACCGTCACCTTGCGCGATGCCCTGGCGATCTTGCGTCAGCGCGGCGTTGTCGCGACCAAGCGCGGTAGGAATGGTGGCAGCTTCGTCTGCGCCCCGGTGGAAGTTTCCGACGACTTTCTCAAGGCCAGGCTGAGCGCCATGAGCTCGCTGGCACTTCGCGACCTCTGCGACGAACAAATCGCGATTTCAGCCACTGCCGCGGGCCTGGCAGCCAGCCGTTCCTCCAGTGTCCAGCACCAACGACTGGAGCATTTCGTCACCGCACTGCAGGACGCTACGGCGCGCAGCGAGCTGCGCCGGGCCGATGCCCGCTTCCATATCGAGGTTGCTGTCGCCGCCCAATCGGTGCGCCTGACCCACGCAGAAATGCGCCTGCAAGCCGAAATTGGCGAACTGCACTGGATCTGCACCGACGACGCACAGAAAAACACAGCCATCGCCGAGCACCGGGCCATACTCCAGGCCGTGATTGCCGGCGAATCCAACCTGGCCAGCGCGCTGACCGAAGCCCATATCAAAGAAGGCATCAAGCGTCTGATGGATTTGCGTTTCCAGTTGCTTGGGCAGCAAGAGAGCAGGTTGCCATGATCACGACAGAACAGAACGACGAACTTCAGCAGTGCACCCAGCGCCTGGAAGCGGTATTCAGCAAGGTGTTCGAGCAACTCGAAACGCTGGCCGAACAGGTGGTGACGGTGTGGGACGCGCTGGCTGCCGAAGGCAGAAAGCCGACTTCCAAGGACCTGGCATTCCTGCAGGCGACCATCGAAGAGCGGCTTTCAACCAACGACACCTACATCCACGGCACTGGCGTGGTGCTGGAGCCGGGCGAACTGGCCGATCAAGAGCTGTTCCTCGAATGGTTCTACCGTCCCGCCAGCGGAAAAATCGCACCGATGATGCTTAACTTCAATCGCCAAAGCGAAAGCTTCTACAACTACCAAGGCATGCCCTGGTTCACCCGTCCGAAGCTTACGCTCCAGGCATCGATAGAAGGGCCCTTCGTGGACCTCTACGGCACCGAACTCTACATACTCGCGTTCTCGCTGCCGATCCTCGCCGGAGGGCGTTTTGTCGGCGTTGCCGCGGCGGATATAGCCATGCATGAATTCGATCAACTGCTCACCCGCTGCCTGCTGCGCATGCAGAACGAGGCATTCATCATCAACGGGGAAGGCCGCATCGTCGCGGCCAATTCCACCAATTGGTTCGTCGGCAACATGGCCAGCCGCCCGGCCGCCGCCAAGATGCACAAGCTCAAACCGCTATCGATCGACTGGTCGCTGGTTGAACTGCCGACGCCGCGGTAGGCCGTTGCATCCTTAGGCAAAACTGATTTCCGTCTTTCCAACAACAGCAACAATCGAAGAGGAAATACCATGCACCGGATATCACTTCGCCTTGCCAGCATCCTGGTCTTCCTGTTGTTTTCCCAGCTCTCGGTGGCGGCGGACAAAGACCAGACGCTGGGAGTCATCAACGCCTACATGAGCGCCTGGAACAAACACGACCCCGATGCTGCGGCGCAGTACTTTGCCGAGAACGGAGAGTTTCTCGACGCGTCGGTAGGGGTGCCAAAAGTCGGCCGGGAAGCCGCCAGGGTCGAAGTCATCAAGCTGTTTATCGACGCAGTGCCTGACCTGAAATGGCAGATGGTGGGCCAACCGATTGTCGACGGCGACAACATCGCCTTCGAGTGGCAGTTCGATGGACACAACACCGGCGCCTGGGCGCCCGAAACGCCAGCGACCAACAAGCCGTTGTCGTTCAAGGGTGTCAGCTTCATCAAGCTCAAGGACGGCAAGATCGCATCGCAGCATGACTACTACGATGCGCTGTCGTTCAACAAACAGCTGGGTTGGTAATTGCGATAGCGCTTTTCCAGCCCCAGACACCAAAAAGCCCGCAGTTACGCGGGCTTCAAGGTGTTGTTGCTATCGGGTGCTAGTCAGTAGCTGACGCCCGATCATTCCCACTCGATCGTTGCTGGCGGCTTGCTCGACACGTCGTAAGTGACGCGCGAGATGCCTTCGATCTCGTTGATGATCCGGCCGCTGACAGTCTCCAGCAGCTCGTAAGGCAGGTGCGCCCAACGTGCGGTCATGAAGTCGATGGTCTCTACCGCACGCAGGGCCACGACCCAGGCGTAACGGCGGCCGTCACCGACCACACCGACCGATTTCACTGGCTGGAACACCACGAACGCCTGGCTGACCTTGTGGTACCAGTCGGCTTTGCGCAGTTCTTCGATGAAGATATGGTCAGCACGACGCAACAGGTCGGCGTATTCCTTCTTCACTTCACCGAGGATACGCACACCCAGGCCCGGGCCCGGGAACGGGTGACGATAGACCATGTCGTACGGCAGGCCCAGTTCCAGACCGAGGCGACGAACCTCGTCCTTGAACAGCTCGCGCAGCGGCTCGACCAGCTTGAGGTTCATCTCTTCCGGCAGGCCACCGACGTTGTGGTGCGACTTGATCACGTGGGCCTTGCCGCTTTTGGCGCCAGCCGACTCGATCACGTCAGGGTAGATGGTGCCCTGGGCCAGGTACTTGATGTTGTGCAGCTTGGTCGACTCGGCATCGAACACGTCGATGAAGGTACGACCAATGATCTTGCGCTTCTTCTCAGGGTCCGCTTCGCCCGCCAGGTTGTTCAG
>JAVXRI010000015.1:0-72284 GCA_036643775.1 Pseudomonas sp.
TCAGCACAGTTTGTCTGCCGTTCGCGGCCTTTGCCGCCGATCCGCAACCCACCCATGAGTTCATTCTCGACAACGGCCTGAAAGTGGTCGTGCGCGAGGATCACCGTGCGCCGGTGGTGGTCTCGCAGATCTGGTACAAGGTCGGCTCTACTTATGAGTCCCCTGGCCAGACCGGCCTGTCCCATGCCCTGGAACACATGATGTTCAAGGGCAGCGAGAAGCTCGGCCCCGGCGAAGCCTCGCGCATCCTGCGCGACCTGGGCGCCGAAGAAAACGCCTTCACCAGCGACGACTACACCGCGTATTACCAGGTGCTGGCCCGTGACCGCCTGCCGGTGGCCCTGGAGCTTGAAGCGGACCGCATGAGCAGCCTGCGCCTGCCGGCCGACGAGTTCAGCCGCGAGATCGAGGTAATCAAGGAGGAGCGCCGCCTGCGCACTGACGATCAACCCAGCGCCAAGGCGTTCGAGCTGTTCAGTGCCATGGCCTTTCCGGCCAGCAGCTACCGCACCCCGACCATCGGCTGGATGGCTGACCTTGATCGCATGAAGGTCGAAGAGCTGCGCCATTGGTATGAATCCTGGTACACGCCGAACAACGCCACCCTGGTAGTGGTCGGTGACGTTACCGTCGACGAGGTAAAAGGTCTGGCCCAGCGCTTCTTCGGCGCCATTCCCAAGCGTGCGGTGCCACCGGCCAAACTGCCGCTGGAGCTGGCCGAACCTGGCTTGCGCGAAACCACCCTGCATGTCCGCACCCAGCTGCCGAGCCTGATCTACGGCTTCAACGTCCCGGGCCTGGCTACCGCCAAGGACCCGCGTACCGTACACGCCCTGCGCCTGATCTCGGCATTGCTTGACGGCGGCTACAGCGCGCGCCTGCCGAGCCGTCTTGAACGCGGCCAGGAGCTGGTCTCCGGCGCTTCGTCCAACTACAACCCGTTCACCCGCGGCGACAGCCTGTTTCTGATCTCGGCGACGCCGAACCAACAGAAGAACAAGACCCTGGCCGAAGTTGAAGGCGGCATCTGGAAGCTGCTCGACGAACTCAAGACCACCCCGCCTTCGGCTGAAGAACTGGAACGCGTACGCGCCCAGGTGATCGCCGGACTGGTCTACGATCGCGACTCCATCAGCAGCCAGGCCACTGCGATCGGCATGCTGGAGACCGTTGGTCTGTCCTGGAAGCTGATCGACAGCGAGCTCGATGAACTGAAAAGCGTGACCCCGGCCGACATCCAGAACGCTGCGCGCACCTACTTCACCCGCGAACGCCTGAGCGTTGCCCACGTACTGCCCGAGGAGACCGCTCATGAGTGAACGTAGCGCACCCCGTTACACCCTGATCGGTCTTGGCGTCCTGTCGCTGGTCGGCGTGCTGGCATTTGTCCTGGCCAAACCGGCCCAGTCGGACAACGTCGCAGCACCTGCCGTGAGCACCGCAGCCAAACCGGCCAACACCCTGCAGACGCTGGCGGAGCTGGACGGCAAGGCGCCGAGCCGCCGGCAACTGAACATCCAGACCTGGAACACCGCTGAAGGCGCCAAGGTGCTGTTCGTCGAAGCACGCGAGCTGCCGATGTTCGACCTGCGCCTGACCTTCGCCGCCGGCAGCAGCCAGGACGGTGACGCGCCAGGCCTGGCGACCCTGACCAACGCCATGCTCAACGAGGGTGTGGCCGGCAAGGACGTCACCGCCATCGCCGAAGGTTTCGAAGGCCTCGGCGCTGATTTTGGCAACGGTGCCTACCGCGATATGGCCGTGGCCTCGCTGCGCAGCCTGAGCGCGGCGGACAAACGGGAACCAGCGCTGAAGCTGTTCGCCGAAGTAGTGGGCAAGCCGACCTTTCCGCAGGATGCTCTTGAGCGCATCAAGAACCAGCTGCAGGCCGGCTTCGAGTACCAGAAGCAGAACCCGGGCAAGCTGGCCAGCATCGCGCTGTTCGAGCACCTGTATGGCAACCACCCGTATGCCCATCCAAGCGACGGCAATGCCAAGAGCATTCCACCGATCACCCTGGACCAACTGCGTACCTTCCACGCCAAGGCCTATGCTGCCGGCAACACCGTCATCGCCCTGGTCGGTGACCTGAGCCGCAGCGAAGCCGAAGCCGTTGCCGCCCAGGTCTCGGCAGCCCTGCCCAAAGGCCCGGCCCTGGCCAAGCTGCCTCAGCCTGTCGAGCCCAAGCCTGGCACCACGCACATCGACTTTCCGTCCAACCAGACTCACCTGATGCTGGCCCAGCTCGGCATCGACCGCAATGACCCGGACTATGCGGCATTGTCGCTGGGTAACCAGATCCTCGGCGGCGGCGCCTTCGGCACCCGTCTGATGAGCGAAGTGCGCGAGAAGCGTGGCCTGACCTACGGCGTATACTCGGTATTCAGCCCGATGCAGGTACGTGGCCCGTTCATGATCAACCTGCAGACCCGTGCCGAACTCAGCGAAGGCACCCTCAAGCTGGTCCAGGACATCCTCGCCGACTACCTCAAGACCGGGCCGAGCCAGCAGGAGCTGGATGAGGCCAAACGTGAACTGGCCGGCAGCTTCCCGCTGTCCAACGCCAGCAACGCCAGCATTGTTGGCCAGTTGGGCGCCATCGGCTTCTACGGTCTGCCGCTGACCTGGCTGGAAGACTACATGCAACAATCCCAGGCGCTGACCACCGAACAGGTCAAGGCCGCACTGAACAAGCACCTCGCCGCGGACAAGATGGTAATCGTCACGGCAGGCCCGAGCGTGGCGCAGAAACCCCTGCCGCCGCCCACTGACAAACCCGCCGAGCAGCCGCTTGGTGTACCGGAGCATTAATGGCCAGTCCATCCGCAAAATCGGCCAAGCCACACAACGGCCAAGGCCAGCTGCGCATCATTGCCGGCGAGTGGCGCAGCCGCCGCCTGAGCTTCCCTGACGCCCCCGGC
The DNA here is from genome assembly GCA_036643775.1 of Pseudomonas sp. Classification (GTDB taxonomy): domain Bacteria; phylum Pseudomonadota; class Gammaproteobacteria; order Pseudomonadales; family Pseudomonadaceae; genus Aquipseudomonas. The sequence goes on from JAVXRI010000015.1 coordinate 2,922, forward strand.
CTGCGTCCGACGCCGGACCGGGTGCGCGAGACCCTGTTCAACTGGCTTGCTCCGCATATCGAAGGCGCGAAGGTCCTCGACGCCTTTGCCGGTAGCGGCGCGTTGTACCTGGAAGCGCTGTCGCGTGGCGCGGCTGAGGCCGTGGCGCTGGACAGCAATCAGGCAGCCATTGCCAGCCTGCGGCAGAATCTGGAAACCCTGCGCTGCCCTCGCGGCCAGGTGATCCAGAGCGACGCCCAGCGTTACCTGCAGGGCGAGCCGAAACTTGCCTTCGACCTGGTGTTCCTCGACCCGCCGTTCCACCAGGATTTGCTGCCGACCACATGTGCCTTGCTTGAAGAGCGCCAATGGCTGGCCGAAAACGCCTGGATCTACACCGAGAGCGAAACGCCGCCCTCGGCCCTGCAACTGCCTGGCAACTGGCGCCTGCACCGAGAGAAGAAGGCCGGTCAGGTGTACTACGCCCTCTGGCAACGCGGCTGATTCACAGCACAAAGGCGCAACGGGCATTACACTTCAATGCAACCGTTGCGCTTTCTTTTTGAGAAAACTCCGATGTCTTCTGTCCCCCCCAGCCCTTTCAAACCCGCCCTGGGGCTGGGCAATCCGCATCTGCAGACGCTGTGGGGGCCGCTGTGGCGCAAGTCTGCAGTCCTGAGCCGTCAACGTGAACGCCTGTGGCTGGCCGATGGTGATTTTCTCGACCTTGACTGGCACGGCCCCCATGAAGCGGCAACACCGCTGGTGCTGGTGCTGCACGGGCTGACCGGCTCCTCCAGCTCACCCTATGTAGTCGGCTTGCAGCAGGCCATGGCCGAGCGCGGCTGGGCCAGCGTGGCGCTGAACTGGCGTGGCTGCTCAGGCGAGCCCAACCTGCTGCCGCGCAGTTACCATTCCGGGGCCAGCGAAGACCTCGCCGAGGCCGTTGAACACCTTCGGGCGCAACGCCCCCAGGCGCCGTTGTTCGCCGTCGGTTACTCGCTGGGCGGCAATGTGCTGCTCAAGCACCTGGGCGAAGTCGGTTCCGCGAGCCAACTGCAAGGGGCCGTGGCGGTGTCGGTGCCGTTTCGCCTGGATCAGTGCGCCGATCGTATCGGTCTGGGATTCTCCCGGGTCTACCAGGCGCATTTCATGCGTGCCATGCTTGCCTATGTGAAGGACAAACAACGCCATTTCCAGCATCACGGCCACCACGAAAGCCTGGCCGCACTGGAGCGTCTCGGTCCCCTGGAGAATTTGCGTACGTTCTGGGATTTCGATGGCCGGGTCACTGCACCGCTCAATGGCTTTGCCGATGCCAAGGACTATTACCGCCGGGCGTCGAGCCGGTACTTCCTCGGCGAGAACCGGACACCGACGCTGATCATCCATTCCAGCGACGATCCGTTCGTGTTCAGCCATAGCCTGCCTGCGGCCAATGAACTTGCGCCGCAGACCACCCTCGAGCTGCATGCACGCGGTGGCCATGTCGGCTTTGTTGACGGCAGCGTGCGGGATCCCGGGTATTACCTGGAAAGGCGAATTCCGCAGTGGCTGGCAGGGATTTGAAGGGGCTCGACCTTAGTCGCCCGTAGCTACCTGGCGCTGCGGATCGGTAATCCACTCGCTCCACGAACCTGCATACAGCTTGCCCAGCGGATACCCGGCCAGCACCAAGGCAAACAGGTTATGGCACGCCGTCACCCCGGACCCGCAATAGGCCACCAACTGCTCTGGAGAGCGCTTGCCCAGTTTCTCGGCAAAGCGCTTCTTGAGCTGATCAGCCGGTAGAAACCGCCCGTCAGCGCCCAGGTTGTCGGTAAAGGCCGCACACTGTGCCCCCGGTATATGCCCCGCCACCGGGTCGATCGGCTCCACCTCGCCGCGAAAGCGTGGCAGGCCGCGAGCGTCGATCAGGGTCAGGTCAGGCTGACCCAGACGCTCACCCAGCTGTTTGGCGTCAAGTACCAGCGCTTTATCAGGCTCGCCATCAAAGGTACCCACACGTTTTTCCGGGGCGTCGAGACTCAACGGCAACTTGGCCGCGTGCCAGGCCTTCAGGCCGCCATCCAGGATCGACACACCGCTACGTTTACCGAGCCAGGCCAACAGCCACCAGGCGCGCGCGGCGAAAGCGCCTGGACCGTCATCATAGAGAACAATCTCGCTGTCATTGTTGACACCCCAGGCTCGCAGACGCTCGATCAGGTGCTGCGGATCCGGTAAAGGATGGCGCCCGGTCACGCCCTTGATGACCGGGCCGCTCAAGTCCCGCTCAAGATCGGCAAAATGCGCCCCGGCAATATGCCCCTCGGCATAACTGCGCTGGCCATAGTCAATGTCTTCCAGGGCAAAGCGGCAATCGAGAATCACCAGCGCCGGCGCCTCCAGGCGTTCGGCCAATTGCTGGGCGGTGATCAGTTGCGCGAGGGGCATGACAGTCTCCTGAACGATTGAACGGGTAGGGCCTGGGCCTTATTGCTCCAGTGCCTGATTAAGTGAAACGTAGAACTCCTGGCACAGGGCATCCACTGCCGGACGCGCCTGTGCCGTGACAAAACCGAGTTCCAGGACCAGCACCTGATAGACACCGCGCTTGAAGGCATCTTCACTCAAGTGCGCAGAGTTTTCCCGGGTGGTGCAGAGAAAGCGTACCCAGGAAGTCAGCACAATCCAGGCGTTGAGGGTCAGCGACTCGATCTGTACCGAATCCATTTTCACCAGCCCGGCGTCGACGAAGCCACGGTAGATGGCCTGCCCCTGGATCAGGCAGCGCTGGGAAAAGCGCCGGTAGCGGGCGGCCAGCTCCTTGTCGCTGTCGAGCAGGTGCTCAAGGTCACGGTGCAGGAAACGATAGTTCCACATCGCCGCCAACAGTTCCTTGAGGTAGAAGCGTTTGTCGTCGACCGTTGCCGGCCGGTCTTGCGGTGGACGCAAGAAACTCTCGACCTGCTCTTCATACTGGCTGAAGAGGACGGCAATGATTTCCTGCTTGTTGGAGAAGTGGTAGTACAGGTTACCCGGGGAAATCTCCATATGGGCTGCGATGTGGTTGGTACTGACACTGCGCTCACCCTGCTGGTTGAACAGCTCCAGGCTGTTCTGCACGATGCGGTCGCGGGTCTTGATGCGCGGGGCCATGGCCAGCTCCAGATGCCGAGCTTTAATTGAATAGGTCCATCTTACGGTTTATCCGAATCGGGATGTACCTGCGTGAGGTCAAAATCTAGTCGCAAAAACACACCATTAGAGTATAAGCTCTAGAAAACACACTGCCGTGGAGTTTCGCATGACCGCCGATGCTGCTCTTCTTTCACGCCCCAGCGCCCTTGATGACCTTGCCACCCTGTTCAGCGCTCAACGTCAGGCGTTTACCGGCAACCCCATGCCACCCGCGGCCCAGCGCCTGCAATGGCTGAAGAGCCTGCGGCAGATGTTGCTCAGCCACCAGGACGCACTGATCGCAGCCATCAACGACGATTTCAGCGGCCGCAGCGCCGACGAAACCCGGCTGGCCGAATTGATGCCCAGCGTCCAGGGCGTGCGTCATGCCGAGCGCCATCTGAAACAGTGGATGAAGGCTTCACCGCGTAAGGTTGGCCTGGCTTTTCAACCGGCCAGCGCCAAGGTGGTGTACCAACCGTTGGGTGTGGTCGGCATCATCGTGCCGTGGAACTACCCGCTGTTCCTCGCCATGGGCCCTTTGACCTGCGCCCTGGCCGCCGGTAACCGGGTCATGCTCAAACTCAGCGAAGCCACACCGGCGACCGGTTTGCTGCTCAAACGATTACTGGAATCGGCGTTCCCCGAAGACCTGATCAGCGTCGTGCTGGGCGAGGCGGATGTCGGCGAGGCCTTCTCACGCCTACCCTTCGACCACCTGTTGTTTACCGGGGCTACCAGCGTCGGGCGACATGTGATGCTGGCGGCGGCACAAAACCTGACGCCAGTGACCCTGGAACTGGGCGGAAAATCACCAGCCATTGTCTCCAACACTGTCCCCCTGGCCGACGCCGCTGAACGTATCGCCTTCGGCAAGACCCTCAATGCCGGCCAGACCTGTGTAGCACCGGATTACGTGCTGGTGCCTCGCGAACGCCTGGACGACTTCGCCACGGCCTATCGCAACGTCATTCATCGTTTCTACCCGACGGTGGCAGACAACCCGGACTACAGCGCGATCATCAACCCGCGCCACCTGGCGCGCCTGGAAAGCTACCTCAGCGATGCCCGCGACAAGGGTGCGACGATCATTGACCTGTACCCGCAGGAGCCGCGCCAGGGCCGCCGCCTGCCGCCTCACTTGTTGCTGCAGGTCAGCGACGAGATGCGCGTGATGCAGGACGAGATCTTCGGTCCGCTGTTGCCGTTGGTGCCTTACGACAACCTGGATCAAGCGCTTTCGTACATCAACCAGCGCCCTCGCCCCCTGGCGCTTTACTACTTCGGCTACGACCGATCCGAACAACAGAAAGTCCTTGAGCAGACTCACTCCGGCGGCGTCTGCCTTAACGATACCTTGCTGCATGTGGCCCAGGATGACCTGCCCTTCGGCGGCGTCGGCCCTTCAGGCATGGGCCATTACCACGGCCACGAGGGTTTTCTGACCTTCAGCAAGGCCAAGGCAGTGTTTGCCAAGCAGCGCTTCAATGCCGCCCGGCTGATCTACCCGCCCTATGGCAAGGCCTTGATCAAGCTGGTGTACAAAGTCTTCATTCGCTAACACCGTGACCAGGCCTGACAACAATGACCAATAGCCTGCCTGCAACCCCCACCCTGAGCCGCCGCGGGCTGCTCAAGTTCAGCCTTGGCGCCAGTGCTTTCCTGGCTACCGCCGGATTGGGCGCGAGCCTCAGCGGCTGCTCGGCGCAAACACCGGTCAGCGGTTTCATCATCTTGCGTCAGGGTGATTTGCCGATTTTGCGAGCGCTGATTCCGGTCGTTCTTGCCGGTACAACCGCCGTCGAGAACCTTGAAGCAGTGCTGCATCGGCTGGATAACAAACTCGCCAGCCTGTCGCCGGCGATGCTCAAGCTGACCCTGCAACTGTTCGATGTACTCGCCCTACCCGTAACCCGTGGACCGCTGACTGGCATCTGGGGCGGTTGGGAAAATGCCAGTAACGAACACATCCAGGCGTTTCTGCAGCGCTGGGAAAACAGTTCGCTGAATCTGCTGCAAATGGGCCATGCCTCGCTGCTGCAGTTGCTGCAAATGGCCTGGTACGAAATGCCTGAGTCCTGGGCGCACTGCGGCTACCCCGGTCCACCCAAGGTCTGAATCAACCTATAACGACAAGAGGCTGAAGATGCCCGTACCCGACCTGTTCCGCGACGGCATTGCCCGCGGCTGGAAAACCCGTGACGCCTCGCGCCTGGATCAGGACCTGAGCCTGGAAGCGGATATCGCCATCATTGGCAGCGGCGCCGGTGGCGCCACCAGCGCCGAACTGCTCAGCGCCGCGGGTTTCAAGGTGCTGCTGATCGAAGAAGGTCCGCTCAAGACCAGCAGCGACTTCCACATGCTTGAAGACCAGGCCTACGCCAACCTCTATCAGGAAGGCATCGGACGCATGAGCAAGGACGGCGCCATCACCATCCTTCAGGGCCGCGCGGTGGGCGGCACCACCCTGATCAACTGGACTTCGAGCTTTCGCACGCCGGAGCCGACCCTGCAGCACTGGGCCAGCGAGCACGGCGTCAAAGGCCTGAGCAGCGCCGAGCTGGCGCCCTGGTTCGAACGCATGGAGCAGCGCCTGGGCATCGCCCCCTGGGTGATGCCGCCAAATGCCAACAACGAGGTACTCAAACGCGGCTGCGAAGCCCTCGACTACAGCTGGAAGGTGATCCCACGGAACGTGCGCGGCTGCTGGAACCTGGGTTATTGCGGCATGGGCTGCCCGGTCAATGCCAAGCAATCGATGCTGGTCACCAGCATTCCCGCAACCCTGGACAAGGGTGGCGAACTCCTCTACCTGGCCCGTGCCGAGCGCTTGATTCACGATGGCGAGCGCATCAGTGGCCTGCAATGCCTGGCCATGGATGAGCGCTGCGTAAACCCCACCGGGCGGCAGATTCAGGTCAAAGCGCGGCACTACATCCTTGCCGGCGGCGGTATCAACAGCCCGGCCTTGCTGCTGCGTTCGGACGCACCCGACCCGCACGGACGCCTGGGCAAGCGGACCTTTTTGCACCTGGTCAACTTCAGCGCCGGGTTATTCAAGGACAAGGTCAACCCGTTCTACGGCGCGCCGCAATCGATCTACTCCGACCACTTCCAGTGGCGCAACGGCGCCACCGGCCCAATCGGCTACAAACTGGAAGTACCGCCGCTGCACCCGGCCCTGGCCAGTACCTTGCTCGGCAGTTTCGGTCGCGACAATGCCATGCGCATGGAGCAACTGCCCAATACCCACGTGATGCTCGCCTTGCTGCGTGACGGCTTTCACCCGGACAGTGCCGGCGGCGAAGTGCAGTTGCGCAGCGACGGCACGCCGGTGCTCGATTACCCGGTATCGCCTTACACCTGGGAGGGTGTGCGCCGCGCCTTTCACAGCATGGCCGAGATCCAGTTCGCCGCGGGTGCCGAAGCGGTGCTGCCCCTGCACAGCGCAGGCCGCTACGTGAAAACCCTCGGTGAAGCCCGGCAGATGATCGACGGGCTGAGCCTGGAACTGTTCCGCACCCGTCTGGGCAGCGCCCATGTCATGGGCGGTTGCGCCATGGGTGAAGACCCGCGCCAGGCCGTCAGCGACAGTCTGGGGCGCCATCATCAGCTGGCCAACCTGTCGATCCACGACGGCTCGCTGTTCCCCACCAGCATCGGCGCCAACCCGCAATTGTCGGTGTACGGCCTCACCGCGCGGCTCACCGATGGCCTGATCGAACGCCTGGTTGCCAGTAGATGACAACAAATGAGCACACTGTCTATAGTGCCTTCAGCGTGCGCAGGCGACTTGGCCGACTGCCACTGCTGCGATACCATCCGACTCCCCAACGCACTCCTGCCAGGACGACGCGATGAACCGAGTGTTGTACCCAGGTACTTTCGACCCTATTACCAAGGGCCATGGCGATCTGGTCGAGCGTGCCTCGCGGCTGTTCGACCAGGTGATCATTGCGGTCGCTGCCAGCCCGAAGAAAAATCCGCTGTTCCCGCTGGAACAACGGGTGGAACTGGCTCGTGAGGTCACCAAGCACCTGCCCAATGTCGAAGTCATCGGCTTCTCCTCCTTGCTTGCGCACTTTGCCAAGGAACAGCAGGCCAATGTGTTCCTGCGCGGCCTGCGGGCTGTCTCGGACTTCGAGTACGAGTTCCAGCTGGCGAACATGAACCGTCAGTTGGCACCGGACGTCGAAAGCCTGTTCCTCACCCCTTCGGAGCGCTATTCGTTCATTTCCTCGACCCTGGTCCGGGAAATCGCGGCGCTGGGTGGCGACATCACCAAATTCGTCCATCCGATCGTGGCCGACGCCCTGACCGAACGCTTCAAGAAGTGACATCGGTGATTTGACCACGGCGCCCGCGTGCACTGCGGGCGCTAATGCGGCACAATTGTGCCCATTGGTTTACAAATTGCCCGGGTTCTGAGCCCTGGCCGGAGTCCCCATGTCCCTGATCATCACCGACGATTGCATCAACTGCGACGTCTGCGAACCCGAGTGCCCGAACGCCGCTATCTCCCAGGGCGAAGAGATCTACGTGATCGACCCGAACCTGTGCACCCAGTGCGTCGGCCACTACGACGAGCCACAGTGCCAGCAAGTCTGCCCGGTTGACTGCATCCCGCTGGATGAAGCCCATCCGGAGACCGAAGACGAACTGATGGCCAAGTACCGCAAAATCACCGGCAAGGCCTGATGCCGTTTGTCGCCAGGCTCACTCCGTTAATTCTTGGCGCCGCCCTTGCGCTAGGGACTGCCAGTGCCCAGGCACAAGGCCCGGGGCGTGCCGCGATTGCCAGCCCGCATGCCGAAGCCACTGCCGCTGCACGTGAAATCCTCGAACAGGGCGGTAACGCCTTCGATGCCGCCGTTGCTGTCAGTGCTGCGCTGGCTGTGGTGGAGCCTTATGGTTCCGGGCTGGGTGGCGGTGGTTTCTTCCTGCTGCGCGAAAGCGAATCGCCAGCCCGCTACGCCTTTATCGACGCCCGCGAGCGCGCGCCAGGCAAAGCCAGCGAAGCCATGTACCTGAAGGACGGCAAGGTCCAGCCTGGCCTGTCGATCAATGGCCCACTGGCAGCGGCGATTCCGGGCTTGCCGGCAGCGCTCGCGGATCTCGCCGCGCACTACGGCAAACTGCCGCTCAAGAACACCCTGGCACCGGCCATTCGTCTGGCCAACCAGGGCTTTACTGTCGACCGTATCTATCGCAACCGGGCCAAAATGCGCCTGAGCGCCCTGCGCGACGATCCGGAAAGCGCCCGACTGTTCCTCACAAAGGGTGATGTCCCGGCGCTTGGCGCGCAGATCCGCCAACCGGAACTGGCCGTAACCCTTGAGCGCATTGCCCGGCAGGGACGCGACGGCTTCTACAGCGGCCCGACCGCCCAGGCCATGGTGCAGGGTGTACAAGCCGCCGGCGGTATCTGGAGCCTGGATGACCTGGCCAACTACCGCACGGCCAAACGCGAACCGTTACGCTACCAGTTGGCCGATCAGCGCGAACTGATCAGCGCCCCGCCGCCATCAGCAGGCGGCGTCGCCCTGGCCCAGAGCCTGGCAATGCTCCAGCGCCTGCCCTGGCAGAGCGCCGAACCAGTACAGCGCAGCCATTACGTACTGGAAGTGCTGCGCCGGGCCTACCGCGACCGTGGCCTGCTCGGTGATCCGGACTACGTGACCAACCCTGTGCCGCAACTGCTGGCACGCAACTACCTGACCAGCCTTGCCGACAGCATCGACGGCTACCAGGCCACGCCAAGCAGCAGCCTGCCACCCGCCCCGGCCTGGCGCGAAGGCGACCACACCACCCACTTCGCGGTAATTGATGCCGACGGCAACGCCGTGGCCGCGACGCTGTCGGTCAACCTGCCATTCGGCGCAGCCTTCAGTGCGCCCGGTACCGGCGTGGTGTTGAACAACGAAATGGACGACTTCGCCGCCGACCCACGCGGCAGCAACAGCTACGGTCTGGCCGGTAGCCAGGCCAATGCCGTGGCCGCCGGCAAACGGCCGCTGTCGAGCATGAGCCCGAGTTTCATCGAGAGCCCGACGCAGTTCGCCGCCTTCGGCACACCGGGCGGCAGCCGTATTCCAAGCATGGTGCTGCTGTCGATGCTGGGCTTTCTCGAAGGCAATCCGGTCGCCAGCTGGCCCGCAGTGCCGCGTTATCACCACCAGTACCTGCCGGATGTGGTCGAGCACGAACCGGGCGCGTTCAGCGCCGGGCAGCAGCGCGAACTGCAGGCACGCGGCTACCAGCTCAAGGATTTGGGTCGCACTTACGGTAATCAACAAGTGTTGTACTGGGATAAATCCAGGCAGACCCTCGAAGCCGCCAGCGACCCACGTGGCGTAGGTGCCGCCGACGTGCTCAGCCCGCGCTGAGCACCCTCACTTCTGGCAACGTGGGCAGAACACGCTGGCACGCTGACCCAGTTTGACCTCACGCAGAATGCTGCCGCAGACCTTGCAGGGTTCTTCTCTGCGCCCATAGACGAACAGCTCCTGCTGGAAATAGCCAGGCTGGCCATCACCGCCGACAAAGTCGCGCAAGGTGGTACCGCCGCGCTCGATAGCACAGGCGAGGATGCGTTTGATCTCGATGGCCAGTTTCAGGTAGCGCGCCCGCGAAATGCTCCCGGCTTCACGGCGCGGGTCGATGCCTGCGGCAAACAGGGCCTCGGTCGCATAGATATTGCCGACGCCGACCACCACTGCGTTGTCCATGATGAACGGTTTGACCGCAATGGACTTGCCACGCGACAGCTGAAACAGACGCTCGCCGTCGAACAGGTCGGTCATCGGCTCAGGGCCGAGCTTGATCAGCAGTTCATGGTTCAGCGGATCGAGGCTCCAGAGCATCGCCCCGAAGCGGCGCGGGTCGGTGTAGCGCAAGGCCAGGCCTGACTCCAGTTCGATATCCACGTGCTCATGCTTGGCTGCCGGCAGGCCGATCTCGACCAGACGCAGATTACCGGACATTCCCAGGTGACTGATGAGTGTCCCGACTTCGGCATTGAGCAGCAGGTACTTGGCGCGGCGCTCCACCTTGACGAAGCGCTGTCCGGACAGGCGAATATCGAGATCCTCGGGGATCGGCCAGCGCAGACGCCGGTCACGGACGATCACCCGGCTGACGCGCTGGCCTTCCAGGTAAGGCGCTATACCGCGCCGGGTGGTCTCGACTTCTGGTAATTCCGGCATGAATCAGTGACCGCCCAATTCGCGAATGGTCTGTTTGAGGTTCTCGAAGTCGTACTCGGAAAGCCCCACATAGTCGAGCACCAGGTGCCCAACGGCATTCCATTCATGGTCAACGTTCTGGTTGCCCAAGACCCGGTACGACGAGCAGATGTGCTCGGCCATTTTGAGGATCGCCAGCAGGTTTTTCAGCTGGCTGTTGCGCGCCGAGTCATCGTTGAACACCGCCAGGGCATTGTGATGGTTGGCAATGGCATTGCTCAGGTGCTCGGGCAGGCGCCAGGATTTGGCGGTGTAGTAGCCGACCACGGCGTGGTTGGTGTTGAACACCTGGTTCTCGGTGTCGACCACACGCTTGTTGGCGTCGGCATTGGCGTAAGCATCCTCGAGCACGCGCATGTAATCGGGGAAACGCTTGAGCATCAGCGGCACGCCGCAATCGTGGAACAGGCCCAGGGCGTACGCCTCATCCACCGCCTGGGAGCCGATACGCTTGGCCAGGGTCATGCAGGTCATGGCCACGTCCTGGGCGGTATCCCAGAAACGGTTGAGGGTGACGATGGTGTCGTCACTCATCTCGCCCTTGATCGACTGGGCGTTGATCAGGTTGATGATCGACCGGCTGCCGAGCAGGTTCACCGCACGCTGGATCGAGGCAATCTTGTTGGTCAACCCGTAGTAAGGCGAGTTCACCAATTTGAGCAGGGCACCAGACAGGCCTGGATCCTGGGAGATCAGCTTGGCAATCACCTCAAGGTCGGGGTCAGGCATGTATTGTTCAAACTGAAGATCTACCATGATCTGCGGCTGTGGCGGCACGCTGATGCCTTGCAAGGCTTGCTGGATCTGTTCGGCGGAGAGTTCCTGGGACATATGTACACACTCGGGACTGAGCGGCGATTCTAACCCGATCGTACTGGCCAGGGGTGAAGCGAAAGGCCATTGCTCTGTTGCAATTTGTCGCTATTCCCATCGGCGTGGCGGGCATCGGGTTATACTCCCGCTCTTTTTTCCCGGAGCGACGTCATGTCCCTGCCCAGCCTTCGTCTCAAAGCCAATGCCGACCGCCGCCTGCGCGCCGGCCACCTGTGGGTTTACAGCAACGAAATCGACGTCGCCGCGACCCCGCTGCATGGCTTCAAGGCCGGTGACCAGGCGATTCTGGAAACCGCCGGTGGCAAGGCCCTGGGCGTCGTCGCCATGAGCCCGAACAACCTGATCTGTGCCCGCCTGCTGTCGCGTGACGCCAAGCTTGCGCTGGACAAATCGCTGCTGGTGCACCGCATCAACGTGGCCCTGTCGCTGCGCGAGCGCCTGTTCGACAAACCGTTCTACCGCCTGGTGTACGGTGACTCCGACCTGCTGCCGGGCCTGGTAGTCGATCGTTTCGGCGACATCCTCGTGGTCCAGCTGGCATCAGCCACCATGGAACAGCACAAGGACGACGTCATCGCCGCCCTGGTCCAGGTGCTCAAGCCTAGCGGCATCCTGTTCAAGAACGACTCGGCCGCCCGCGATGCCGAAGGCCTGAACCGCTACGTCGAAACCGTGTTCGGCCTGGTGCCGGAGTGGGTTGCCCTGGAAGAGAACGGCGTGAAGTTCGAAGCCCCGGTAATGGAAGGCCAGAAGACCGGCTGGTTCTACGACCACCGCATGAACCGCGCGCGCCTGGCGCCGTACGTCCAGGGCAAGCGCGTCCTCGATCTGTTCAGCTACATCGGTGGCTGGGGCGTACAGGCCGGTGCCTTCGGCGCCAGCGAAGTGTTCTGCGTCGACGCCTCGAGCTTTGCCCTCGATGGCGTCGAGCGCAACGCTGCGCTCAATGGCATTGCCGAGAAACTCACCTGCATTGAAGGCGACGTGTTCGAAGCCCTGAAGGAGCTGAAGGCTTCCGAAGAGCGTTTCGACGTGATCGTTGCCGACCCGCCCGCCTTCATCAAGCGCAAGAAAGACCTGAAAAACGGCGAAGGCGCCTACCGCCGCCTGAACGAACAGGCCATGCGTCTGCTGACCAAGGACGGCATTCTGGTCAGTGCCTCGTGCTCGATGCACTTGCCCGAGGACGATCTGCAGAACATCCTGCTGACCAGCGCCCGTCACCTGGACCGCAACATCCAGTTGCTCGAACGCGGCGGCCAGGGCCCGGATCACCCGGTGCACCCGGCGATCCCGGAAACCCGTTACATCAAGAGCATCACCTGCCGACTGCTGCCTAACAGCTAAGTACAGTGTGAGTGGATCCCGGCCCAAAGGCCGGGATTCTCGCTTTCAGATATCCAGCACCTGCGAAGCAATCCCGAAATACACCAACACCCCGGCGGCATCGGCAATCGATGTCACCAACGGCCCGCTGGCCGTAGCCGGATCGAGCTTCATGCGGCTGAGCAGAAACGGCAGGCTCATGCCGATCAAGCTGCCCAGCAGGACAATGACCAGCATGCTGCTGGCGACGATCAGGGCGATATCCGGACCACCACGCAGTACCCCCAGCGACGCCACCGCAACGGCCATAGTGCCACCCAGGGCCAGGGCCACCCCGCATTCGCGCCCGAGCAGGCTCAACCAGTCCCGCATGACCACCTCACCCGTGGCCAGCGCACGCACCATCAAGGTTGCTGACTGAGCGCCTGCGTTACCGCCGCTGTCGACCAGCAAGGGCAGGAAAAACACCAAGGCGATATGGGCGGCGATGGTGTCTTCGAACGCGGCGATACCCGCTCCGGAAAACAGGTTGCCGAACACCAGCAACACCAGCCAGAGCACACGCTTGCGGTAGAGCAAACCCACCGTCGCGGTCTTCAGGTTGCCCAGATGGGTGCCGATCAGGGCGCCCTTGTGGAAGTCTTCGGTGGCCTCCTCGACCACCACATCCATGGCATCGTCACAGGTGATGATGCCGACCAGGCGCCCGTCGTTGTCCAATACCGGCAAGGCCAGCAGATCATGCTCACTGATCAGCCTGGCGACTTTTTCCTGGGAGGTGAACGTGCTCACACTGAGCACCGGACGCACCATCAACTGCTCTACCGGCAGCTCCGGGGTGGCCAGAATCAACTCGCGCAAAGACAGCGTACCGAGCAGATTGCCCTGCTCGTCCAGCACATAGGATTGGTAGATGGTCTCGGCATCAGCGGCTTCGCGGCGCAGCATGTCGATGGCCTGGCTTGCGCTCAGGCCGCTGCAGATGCAGGAGTAATGGCTGCTCATCAGCGCCCCCGCGGTGCCTGCCGGGTAGCGACCGGCCTGCAGCAGGTCGTCGCGACGAGCCTGGGCTTGCTCGCGGGGTAATGCCAAGCCGGCCAGGTTTGCTTCGTGAATAGTGGTCATGTCGATCTCCAGGCAGCGACACAGGTGCCTGGAGGCCGACCGGCATGATTGTCGGTCAGCTAACGGGCAGCCCTGACGCCACTGCGTTCAGTGCCAGAATGTAGGTTCGCGATGAACTGAAACTGGGAAGGTCCATTAAGGGTGTCGTCTCGTAAGCCGCACATGCGGCGCGGGGATAGTAGGCAGGAAGAGCCCGAGCGTCAGCAGCAAAATCCGCCCTTGCGGGCAAATCAGACGAATACTACGACGAAGACGCAAACTCACGACCGATATGCCATTTAACTCATCGCCCAAGATCATGCGCAGGGTGATGATTGTTGGCGATGATATTGGCAATCAGCGACTCTCCCGGAAAGTCGGCCATGATGATGCCGACGGTTCTTTTCGTGGGGGCTGGACCGTTCAGACCCTTTATATCGTCACGCGCAAGCGTATTGGTGCCCTCGAAGGAGATAGTGCACATGCCAAGGAAACAGGTTGTCCGAGGAAAAAGCGGGTACCAGTCGCCATCGCCGAAGTCGACCAGCCCGGTGGACAGCCTGGCTGCATCTGTGGCCGATGAAGCATGCCCACTGGCAACGAAGTAGGGATAGGAACCGCCACTGCCCGACAGGTAATTCACATAGAAGGTGTCCGAACTTCCCGCAGCAGCACGAAGCAGCTGACGCCTGACCTTCTGATACTTCTCATGCAACTCCCAGTTGGTGGTCAGGCTATAGTCATCTTGGATATCAAAATTGGCGTAGTTAAGCCCGTAGGGATTGAGACTGGAGATGTTCGAAAGCACGATGAACTTGCCCCGCGCCTCGCCCAGCGTAACGGTGTTACGCGGCGATTTCAGGTAAACGCTTGCATACCTCTGCATGTAACTGTCGAAGATCTGCGCCAGGCTCTGGGTCACATTGGTATTCGCCGTATGTTCTTCCTTGAGCCGAAACAGCACTGTTTCGGTAGGGTTGGCCTGGAGAAAAGCCTCAATCGATCCGAGTGCGGAGCCGAACATCTTGTCGAGAAAAACCGGCCCATGGTGTAAAGCAAACGAATGACTGGTGCGTCGGATGCGCAAATCGAAGACTCTGATGCCGTACTTCAGTTGCTGATCGAAATTGAGCGTTTGCGTGCTCACGATATCGTCGACGACTGGGTACAGGGTCACATCGAACGTTGCTGAGTCATGCGTGCCGGGGAGCGCCAGTTCGCTGAGTTTCACCTCATCCCGAATCGACTTCATCCAACTGCTTTTGTAGGTGAAATCGTCATCGGCCTCATGGGCGTAGGAGTAGTCGGGATGGGCAAATACGGGGCTCGCCAGGCAATAAAGCAGACAGCCGAGACCGATCATGTGGTTACCGGGGTGCATAGTCGAGTCCTCGTTGGGTTGATTGTTGCTCTGCCAAGCTAACTTCCCCAGGTGCCAAACCAGCGCTAAATAGATATCGAGTCCGTCCTACTAGCCAGCTTTTTGCATGACCGAACCTCGGGTTACACGCGCTTGCTCATTCCCTATACGCGCCAGCGGTGTAGAATCGGGCTATTCATCGCCAGTCATCCCGGCGGGTTTATGAGCTCTGGCCGAGCGCACGGCGATCCCGCGGCGATCTCGGCTTCATCCGTACCAGCGGCCACCTGCCTTCGGTACAAAGGACAAGAGAAGCTCACTCCCCTTTTTGTTACCTGATTAGCCGCCAGGAGTGCTTCATGCCTGATTACCGCTCGAAAACGTCCACCCACGGCCGCAACATGGCCGGCGCACGCGCCCTGTGGCGCGCCACTGGGATGAAAGACGACGACTTCAAAAAGCCGATCATCGCCATCGCCAACTCGTTCACCCAGTTCGTCCCGGGACACGTGCACCTGAAGGACCTGGGCCAGCTGGTCGCCCGCGAGATCGAACGCGCCGGTGGCGTGGCCAAGGAGTTCAACACCATCGCGGTCGATGACGGCATCGCCATGGGCCACGACGGCATGCTCTATTCGCTGCCAAGCCGGGAGATCATCGCCGACTCGGTCGAGTACATGGTCAACGCCCACTGCGCCGACGCCATTGTCTGCATCTCCAACTGCGACAAGATCACCCCCGGCATGCTGATGGCCGCCCTGCGCCTGAACATCCCGGTGATCTTCGTCTCCGGCGGGCCGATGGAAGCCGGCAAGACCAAACTGGCCAGCCATGGCCTGGACCTGGTCGATGCCATGGTCATCGCCGCCGACTCGACCGCCTCCGATGAAAAGGTTGCCGAGTACGAGCGCAGCGCCTGCCCGACTTGCGGCTCGTGCTCCGGCATGTTCACCGCCAACTCGATGAACTGCCTGACCGAAGCACTGGGCCTGGCCCTGCCGGGCAACGGTTCGACCCTGGCCACCCACAGCGACCGCGAACAGCTGTTCCTGCAGGCCGGGCGAACCATCGTCGAGCTGTGCAAGCGCTACTACGGCGACAACGACCAGAGCGTCCTGCCGCGTAACATCGCCAACTTCAAGGCGTTCGAGAACGCCATGATGCTCGACATCGCCATGGGCGGTTCGACCAACACCATCCTCCACCTGCTGGCCGCCGCCCAGGAAGCCGAGATCGATTTCGACCTGCGTGATATCGATCGCCTGTCGCGCAAAGTGCCGCAGCTGTGCAAAGTTGCGCCGAACATCCAGAAGTACCACATGGAAGACGTCCACCGCGCTGGCGGCATCTTCAGCATCCTCGGTTCGCTGGCCCGTGGCGGCCTGCTGCACACCGACCTGCCGACCGTGCACAGTCCGAGCATGGAAGAAGCCATCGCCAAGTGGGACATCACCCAGACCGACGACGAAGCGGTGCATCACTTCTTCAAAGCCGGCCCTGCCGGTATCCCGACCCAGACCGCATTCAGCCAGTCGACCCGTTGGGAAACCCTGGACGACGACCGTGAAAACGGCTGCATCCGCAGTGTCGAGCACGCCTACTCGCAAGAAGGCGGCCTGGCCGTGCTGTACGGCAACATCGCCCTGGACGGTTGCGTAGTGAAGACTGCCGGTGTCGACGAGTCGATCCACGTCTTCGAAGGCAACGCGAAGATCTTCGAAAGCCAGGACAGCGCCGTACGCGGCATCCTTGCCGACGAAGTGAAGGCTGGCGACATCGTCATCATTCGCTACGAAGGTCCGAAAGGCGGCCCGGGCATGCAGGAAATGCTCTACCCGACCTCGTTCCTCAAGGGCCGCGGCCTGGGTAAGGAATGCGCCCTGCTCACCGACGGCCGCTTCTCCGGCGGCACCTCGGGCCTGTCCATCGGCCACGCGTCTCCGGAAGCGGCTGCCGGCGGCGCCATCGGCCTGGTGCAGGATGGCGACAAGGTGCTGATCGACATCCCTAATCGCTCGATCAACCTGCTGGTCAGCGATGAAGAGCTGGCGGTACGTCGCGTCGAACAGGACAAGAAAGGCTGGAAGCCGGTGGAAGTGCGCCCACGTAAAGTGACCACCGCACTGAAAGCCTACGCCCTGCTGGCCACCAGTGCCGACAAGGGTGCTGTTCGTAACAAGGCAATGCTCGACGGTCTGTAAGCCGACGCAGCAAATAAAAACCGGCGCCTTGTGCGCCGGTTTTTTTTGACCTGTATCGCGCGGCAAGCCCGCTTCAATACTTGGCGCGCAGGGTCAACGTCAGGTTACGCGGCTCGCCATAGAAGTTCGAACCCCAGGAGCTGTCCACCCGCTCGTAGTAAGTGCGGTCAAACAGGTTGTTGGCCGTCAGCTTCGCCGACAGGTGCTCGTTGAACTTGTAGCCAACCTGGGCCGTGGTAATCGCATAGCCGCCCTGAACAAAGTCGACGTCACGCTTGTAGTAGGTGGCACTTACCGCACGCACCCCACCGCCAACGTTGAAGTCCTTCAGTGGCCCATCGGTAAACTCGTAGTTCGTCCACAGGTTGAAGTTGTGCTTCGGCGTGATGGTGGTGCCCTGGTTGGTGTCTGCGCCGCTCAGCGACTTGAGCATGGTGAACGCGTAACCGGTGGAGATACTCCAGTTGTCGGTCAGGTTACCGCTCAGTTCGGTTTCCCAGCCCTGGCTGCGGATCTTGCCTTGAGGTTCGTTGTACTGGTTGTTGGCCACCAGCTCCGCGCGGTTCTCGTCGTAGATTCGGAACACCGCGACGCTACCGTTCAGGCGCCCGTCGTAGAACTCACGCTTGAGGCCCAGTTCGTACTGTTTGCCCTTGCGCGGGGCGATCGTCTGGTTATCGGCATCGACCTCGGTCTGCGGCTTGAACACGCTGGTGTAGCTGGCGTAAGCGGACAGTTCGGGCGTCAGCTTGGCCACCAACGCACCATAGGGGATGAACTTGCGGTCGATGTTGGTTTGCGTGCTGTTGAAGTTGTTGAAGAAGGCGTTGGCGTTACGCGCCTCACTTTCGAACCAGGTCACCCGACTGCCGAGGATGACGTCCAGCCAATCGGTGGCGCTGATTTTGCTGCGGGCATAGAGGCCGTACTGGTGGGATTTTGACCAGTTGCCGTTATCCATTTCGTATTTCTGTTTGGGGATATTGATGCTGCCCGGATCAAACACGTTGGTGTCGAAGTTTTTACCACCACCGTAAGTGAAGTCCTTGTCCAGATGTTGATACTCGGCCCCCACAGTAAATTCGTGGGTACGGCCAAAGGCTTCCACCGGCAGAGTGACAAAGCTGTCCAGGCCAAGGCTCTTGATGTGGGTGTAGTAGGAATAGGCCAAGGCCGAACTGGCGCCGGTATCCGGGTCTACAGCACCGTCGCTCCAGGTGAAGTTACGGGTCGGGGTCTCGGCATCGCGATAGGTCAATGAGGTCTTGAACTGGCCGCCATTCTCCAGGGCGTGGTCGACCTCGAAGAAACTTTCCCAGACGTGCTCGTCCAGTTCGTTCCACTTGGCATCGACGAAGGTCGAGCGGCTGACATCCAGCAACTTGCCGTTGACATAGGCCGGCAGGCCAAAGGCCGGGGTGGAATGGTTGTGCTGGTAGGCGCCACCCAGAGACAACGTGGTGTCTGGCGTCACGTCGTATTCCAGACGGCCGTAAACCATCGGCCGTTCATTCTGGGCATAGTCGACGAAGGACTTGTTGTCTTCATAGGCGGTGACAAAGCGTCCGCGCAGGCTGCCGTCGCTATTCAACGGACCGGTGATATCCACGGTCGAGTGATAGTGATCGTAGGAGCCGGCAGACAGCTCGCCACTGAGGGCAAACTGGCCCAGGGCGCGCTTGCGCACCAGGTTGATGGTGCCTCCCGGTTCGCCCGAGCTCTGGTACAGGCCGGAAGGTCCGCGCAACACCTCGACCCGGTCGAACATCGCCAGATCGAAGCTGGTCATCAGATCGCCCTGACCGGTCATTTGCGAAACCCCATCGACCTGCACCTGGTCGACCAGGAAACCGCGCAGGTAGACATCGTTGAGGCTTGAGCCTGAGTTATAGCTCTTGATGGTCGCGCCCGTGACCTGGCGCATCGCGTCCTGCAGGCTGTTCATGTTCTGGTCGTCCATGCGCTGGCGCGTAACGACCGACACCGACTGCGGAATGTCCTTGAGCTTCTGCTCGCCTTTGCCAATGGTCAGCGCACCTGTGGTGTAAGACTGACTGCCCTCGGTGGTAGCACCCAGCACCTTGCCACCGACCATGGTCGCGCCCAGTTGCAGGGTCCCCTCATCCGCCTGGCGTTTTTCCAGGGTAACGCTGTCACTGTCGATGTAGGTTGCGCTCAGGCCAGTGCCGGCCAGCAGCCGGGACAGCGCCTGATTCTGTGGGTAACTGCCATTGAGGCCCTGGGAACGCAAACCTTGGGTCATCTCTGCGCCGACCAGCACCTGCACGCGGGTCACCGCACTGAAGGCCGCCAACGCCCCGTCCAGCGATTGCGCCGGAATCTGGAACTGGTAGGCCTGGGCCTGCACAGCAGGTGCGGCGAGGATCGGCATGGCCAGCGTGCCGCAGCCCAGGGCAATGGCCAGGCTCAGCATCGTCGGCAGGCGCCGGGTGGCGGTAGTGGTATCCATCAGTGAAGCTCCCCAAATCGTCGAAGTCGTTTAATCGCGCCGCACTGTCTGAGAGTGCTTATTATTTGCGCTTACGAGATCAAGGACGTCAGGCTTCGGGGAAACCCTGAAACTTTTTTAAATATTTTCTCTAGCCTTCGCGCAGCACGCGCAGGTAGGGCGAGTACTGCTCGGCACGCAGCCCCAAGGTGTGCGTCAACGCTTTGAGTACGGCGTCAGGTTTGTCGATTTCAAACACCCCGGACACCTTGCGCTGACGCAAGGTATCGCCAAGAACAAGGGTCTTCCCTGGCCAGTAGCGGTTCAGCGCGTCGACCACCTCAGCCAGAGGTTGTTGGCGGAACACCAGCTGGCGCTGGCGCCAGGCGAACTCGGCGGCAACATCAAAGCCGTGCTCGCTACCCAGTTGCAGACCGCTGTACTCGACGCCGCGCCCAGGATCGAGCAGCACCGATTGCCCCTCATCGACACTGACCTGGACCCTGCCCTGGGCTACCCGCACAAGGGTCTGGTTAGCCAGTTGCGCGACGCTGAAGCGCGTGCCGACGACTTTCACCCAGCCCTCACCGGAACGAATCAGAAAGGGCCGCGATGCATCATGGCTGACGTCAAACCACGCCTCTCCACGTAGCAGGCGCACCCGTCGCTCCCCGTCGCCCAACTCGACCTGCACAGCGGTGTCAGTATTGAGCTGCAGCTGTGAGCCATCGGCCAGGGCTACCGTGCGCGACTCGCCCGTAGCCGTCGCGTAGTCAGCACGCCAGCGGTCCGGCCAGGGGCTGGAAATCAGCAGACCGATCATCAACAACACCGCCGCAGCGCTGGCCCAAACCCGCGCCCGCGGCCTCTGCCAACGGGTACGCTGAGCCTGACGAATCTGTCGGGCCGGATCGCGCAGGGCACCGAGCAAGGCCAGCACCTCATTCCAGGCCCGATCCTGACCCGGCCCCTGCGCCAGCCAGACCGCGAAGGCTTCGCGCTCGTCGGCACTGAGGTCTTCAGCCTGCAAACGGTAGTACCAGCCACTGGCTTCAGCGAACAGGTCGTCGTCAGCATCCGTGACATTAGGGTCGATCATCGTTGTATCCGTAGCTGCAAGTGGCCAGTTCATCAACGCGGCCCTGGCGTATCACTGACCAGTCGCGCCTTGATGAAGGCTCGACAATCGATCAATGCACGACGCAATTGGTATTCGACACTACGCGGGGAGATGTTCAGCCGTTGGCCAATTTCCCGGTAGGAACATTCGTCGACATGGTAAAGCAGGAAGATGTGCCGAGTCGCCTCGGGCAGCGCTTGAATGGCGTCATGCATCAGCGCCTGTTCCTGCATGGCCGACAGTTGCTCTTCGGCCCCCGGCCCATCGCAGGGCAGTTCATCGCTGGGCTCGCCACCCTCCAGGCGCTCACGGCGAATCATCTGACGCTGATGGTCACGCACCAGGTTGCTGGCGATAGTGAACAGAAAGGCCGGAAGATTATCGATTTTTTTATCGGCAGGCAGCCGCGCCAGGCGCAAGAACGACTCCTGGGTCAAATCGGCCGCGACCTGAGTGTTGCCGGTGCGCCGAGCAACAAAGGCCTCCAGGGCTTTTTTGTGCTCGGCGAACAAGCGAGCAATCTGCGTATTCCACGAAGACACGGCACTTCCTGGCAGTGAATCTCAAGGTGAGCGCACGCTAGCAGAAGATGAGATGTATTCGCAATTGATATCTATTTTTATAAAAGCCCCGCGATGGACTCACCTCTCAGCGCCTTGCGGCTCCTTGATCTTGTACCAGGCCACATACAACGCTGGCAGGAACAGCAGCGTCAGCAAGGTGGCGATGATAATGCCGCCAATCATCGCGTAGGCCATCGGTCCCCAGAACACCTCACGGGCGATGGGGATCATGCCCAGGCTCGCCGCTGCCGCCGTCAGCAGGATCGGCCGTCGGCGGTGGTTGGTCGCTTCCTGCACTGCGGCCCATGGCGAGAACCCCTGCCCTTCATACTCGTCGATCTGGGTCACAAGGATCACCGAGTTGCGGATGATGATACCGATCAGGGCGAGAATCCCGAGGATGGCCACAAAGCCCATGGGCGTGCCCGTGGGCACCAGCGCCAGGACCACGCCGATCAAGCCCAGTGGCGCCACACTGGCCACCAGGAACAGCTTCTGCACGCTGTGCAATTGGATCATCAGGAAGGTGCCCATGAGGAACAGCATCAGCGGCAGCACTTTGGCGATCGGGCCCTGGGCCTTGCCGCTGGCCTCCACGGTACCGCCAGTTTCGACCGTGTAACCCACCGGCAGCTTGCTGACGAAGTCGTCGATCTGCGGCTTGAGTTCACGCACCAGGTCAGTCGGCTGGATATCGCCACGCACCGCAGCCTTGATGGTGATGGTCGGCTTGCGGTCGCGACGCCAGACCAGCGGCTGCTCCAGCTCGTAGCGCACGGTGGCAAAGGCCAGCAACGGAATCGAGGTGCCGTTGGGGGTGACGATCTGCAGGTTCTGCAGGGTCTGCGGCGAGCTGCGCTCAGTGTCTACGGCGCGGGCGACAACGTTGATCAGGTAGATGTTGTCGTTCACCTGGGTGATCTGCGTGCCGCTGACAATGCTGTTCATGACATTGGCCACATCCTCGGACGACAGGCCGAGCTGTCGCGCCTTGTCCTGGGCGATTTCAACGCGCAGTACTTTGCCCGGTTCGTTCCAGTCGTAAATCATCTGGCCGATGTTGTCATTGCTGTCGAGCAAGGTCGCCAGGGCAACAGCATATTTACGCACCTCGTCGATATCTTTGCCCATCACCCGGTACTGGATCGGCAACCCTACCGGCGGGCCCATTTCCAGCGACTGGACGTTGCTGCCGATACCGACGAAGTCTTCGCGCAAACGCTGCTTCAAGCGTTTGATCAGCACTTCGCGCTCTTCGAAACCTTTACTCACGATCACCAGCTGGGCGTAGTAGGGGTTCTGCAGTTGCTGGTCCAGTGGCAGGTAGAAACGAATGGCGCCCTGACCGATATAGGTACTCCAGCGTTCAATCTGCGGATCGCCCTTGAGCGTTGCCTCAAGCTTGTCCACCGCTTTGCGGGTTTCCTCGATCGAGGCGTTCTGCGGCAGGTTGAGGTCGACGAGAATCTCCGGGCGGTCCGAAGAGGGGAAGAACTGGTTCTGCACGAAACGCATGCAGAACAGCGCCAGCACGAACAGTAGAATGGTGCCGATGATGGTCAGCCAGCGATGGCGCATGCACCACAACAAGCTATGTTCGAAAGCCTTGCCGACGCGGCCGGTCTCTTCGTCATGGGCTTTGACCTTGGCGTTGAGGATATGCACGCCGAGCACCGGCGCAAACACCACGGCCACCACCCAGGACACCAGCAATGCCGCTGCGATCACAGCAAACAAGGTGTAAGTGTATTCCCCCGCCGAACTGGCATTGAGGCCGATCGGCATGAACCCGGCCACGGTCACCAGGGTACCGGTAAGCATCGGGAATGCCGTCGAGGTGTAGGCGAAGGTCGCCGCCTGCTCCTTGGTCTCGCCCATTTCCAGGCGTGTGACCATTACCTCCACGGTGATCATCGCGTCGTCCACCAACAGGCCCAGGGCAATGATCAACGCACCCAGGGAGATCCGCTGCATGGTGATGCCGCTGTACTCCATGAAAATGAACACCATGGCCAGTACCAGTGGAATCGAACAAGCCACCACCAGACCGGCGCGAACGCCGAGACTGACGAAACTCACCACCAGGACGATGATCACGGCCTCGAACAATGCACTGGTGAAGCCACCGACCGCTTCCTCCACCACCACGGCCTGGTCGGATACGGTGTGCACCCCGACGCCAACCGGTAGTTCACTGATCACCCGGTCCATCATTTTGTGCAGATCGGCGCCAAACGCCTGGATGTTGCCACCGGCCTTCATGCCGATGCCCAGGCCGATTGCAGGCTGTCCGTTGTAGCGGAACATCGGCGCGGGCGGGTCGACGTAGCCGCGCTGGATCTCGGCGATGTCCGCCAGGCGGAAGAAGCGGTCATTGATCCGCAGGTTGACCGTTTCCAGGTCTTTCTCCGAGGCGAACTGACCGGTAGTGCGCACCGACACACGCTCGGGCCCGGCTTCGATCACCCCGGCCGGCGTCACCGCGTTCTGTGATTGCAGGGCCTGCATGACCTGGCGCTGGTCGATGCCCAGGGCCGCCAGCTTGCGGGTCGAGAAGTTCAGGTACAGCACTTCGTCCTGGGCGCCGATCATCTCGACCTTGCCCAGGTTGGGGACTTCGCGGATCTCGGCACGCACCTGCTCGACATAGTCGCGCAGCTGACGCATGTTCAGCCCGTCGGCAGTGAAGGCATAGATCGATCCGTAGACGTCACCGAACTCGTCGTTGAATCCCGGCCCCTGGATTCCCTGGGGAAACTGGCCGCGGATATCCTGGATCTTCTTGCGCACCTGATACCAGATTTCAGGAATGTTCTTGGCCGGGGTGGTATCCAGCAGGTTGACATAGACCGTCGACTCACCCGGCCGGGTGTAGCTCTTCACATAGTCGAGCGAGTCCAGCTCTTCGAGCTTTTTCTCGATGCGGTCGGTGATTTGCAGCAGGGTCTCATCCTGAGTCGCTCCCGGCCAGCGGGTCTGGATGACCATGGTTTTGATCGTGAATGAAGGGTCTTCCTCGCGCCCCAGGTTCATGTAGGAGAACACACCCATCAGCAAGCTGACGAACATCAGGTACCAGACAAAGGATTGGTGCTTCAGCGCCCACTCCGACAGGTTGAAGCTTCCTTTCATCGTGGGTCTTCCTCATCGACAATGACTTTCTGGCCTGGTTTCAGGCTGTTCACACCGGCGGTTACCACACGCTCCCCTGCCTGCACACCGGAGCTCAGCACCACGCTGTAGGGGGTGCGTTCAAGCAGTTTCACCTCGCGGGTGGCAACGGTTTTCTGTTGCGGATCAACCACCCATACCCGGGTCTGACCTTCACTTTCCAGCAGTGCTGAGGCCGGCAGCTCGCTGCGCGGCGACACCGAAGAGGTCAGCGTGACACTGATCGCCGTTCCCAGATAAAAGGCCGTGGGTGTACTGGTCAGGGTCAGCCGCGCCCGGCGGGTTCGGGTGGCGGCGTCGGCCTGGGGCTCAAGCTCGCGCAAGGTCGCGGTGGTGTTGATACCCGGATCGAGTTGCGAGGCCACCACAAACTTCAAATCGGCAGACAACTGTTCCGCCAGGTAGGTCGGCAGGTCGATGACCGCTTCCTTGATGTCTGGACGGGCCAGGGTGACCACTGCCTGGCCAGCACTGACGGTCTGTCCGGCCTCGGCCTGCCAGTTGGTGACCACCGCACCGTGGTCAGTGTGCAGTTCGCTGTAGCCCAACTGGTCACGGGCCTGACTGACGGCGGCCCGCGCTTGCTCCAGCGAGGCTTCTGTGGTTTTCAGATTGGTCTGGGCGATGTCCAGTTGTGCCTGGGCACCGACGCCACGATCGAACAGTTGCTGCTGACGGCGTGCGTCGGCCTGGGCATTGATCCACTGTGCCTGGACCTTGGCCAGGTCGCCTTCGGCGGCGCGCAGCTGATTGCGCTGATCGGCCGGGTCAAGGCTGGCCAGGATATCGCCCGGCTTCACTTCACTGCCGACATCGACCCAGCGCCGGGCGATACGACCGGCTACCCGAAAGCCCAGGGTACTCTCGTAACGTGCCTGGATGGTGCCAGCGAACCGTCCCAGATTGGCTTGCACCTGAGGCTGGACGACAACCGACAGCACCGGGCGGATCGGCTCCGATTCCGCGCTCTCTTTACCGCAACCCGCCAGAAACACGACGCTGCACAGACCAAGTGCGAGTGCTTTCATTGGGCCACCCCGATGTCTTTGAGCGGCGCGATTTCCACCTGCATGCCCGGGTTGAGCAACTGCCCACCTGCCACCACCACGGTTTCTCCACCGTTGAGGCCTTCACCGATCACCACCTTGCCAGTGAGATAGCGACTGACCTTGACCTGCTGCAAGCGAACCTTGTTGCCTTCACCCACCAGCCACACGGCCGGATCGTGGAGGGCCTTGGTCAACGCTGACCAGGGCAGCTCGATACTGGGTTTGCCCTGGGCATGGCCCGTGGCGGTGACCGCCGAACCCAGCTCCATACCCGGTGGCACGTCAAGCAGCGCAACCTTGACCTGCACCGTGCCGCTCTGCGCCGACACCGTCGGGGTAATCTCGCGCACATGGCCCTTGGCCTGGATTTTCGGGTTATCCACCAGGCTGATAATGATCGTTTCGCTACTGGGCGGGGCGACCAACAGCGATTCGTAGACGTTGAACACCGCATCGCGGTCGCCATCATGGGCCAGGCTGAAAATTGGCGCCGTGGCCTGCACGACCTGACCTACTTCGGCCTGGCGTTCGGTGATGACCCCGGCAGCATCAGCCACCAGTGCGGTGTAGCTCAGTTGATCGCGAGCGTTAGCCAGTTGCGCCTGGGCGGCTTTCAAGGCGCTCTGGCTACTGCGCAACGCCGCCTGTGCGGAGTCGTATTCACTCTGGCTGGTGTAGCCCTTGGGCAACAGTTTCTGCTGACGGACAAACGCGGCGGCGGTCTGGGTCACCCGCGCCTGTTCGGCGAACACTTCGGCCTTGGCTGAATCGACACTCGCCTGCAGGTCCTTGGGGTCGAGCCGGGCCAGGACCTGGTTGGCCTTGACGTGATCGCCGACGTCGACGCTGCGGGAAATGATCTTGCCACCCACGCGAAACGACTGGTCCGCCTGCACGCGCGCCTGGACATCGCCCGTGAGGGTCACGGACGCGGCAAAGTCGCTGGGTTGCACACGCTGTACGCCCACCCTGGGCAGCTCTATTTCGGCAGAGTTCTTCTCGTCACAGCCGGTTAGCCCGAGGACCAAGCCCAAGCTGACGATTAATACAGTACGCGACACCGTCATGCAGGCTCCTTGCAAGTGTCAGACCGATACAGAGATGCGAGTGATAGCGTAGATCAGGCTTTCCTGCGCCGCCTGAGCGAACTCAATTCTTTCAACGATTTGTGAATAAGCGATACTGCGCACCCAACTGCCTGCGCAAGGACGCGAAGATGCTGACCACCCTGGCCGTCGCCAACTACCGCTCGATCAATCACCTGGTGCTGCCCCTGGCGCGCCTGAATGTCATCACCGGTCCCAACGGCAGCGGCAAGTCGAACCTGTACAAAGCCTTGCGCCTGCTCGCGGAAACCGCCCAGGGCGGCGTGGTCAATGCTCTGGCCGGGGAAGGCGGGCTGGAATCGACCTTCTGGGCAGGCCCCGAACGCATCAGCCGGCGCATGAGCCGCGGCGAAGTAGCCGTCGAGGGTGGGCCGCGCCAGGAGGCCAAACGTCTGCGCCTGGGTTTTGCCAGCGAGGACTTCGGTTATGCCATCGGCCTTGGCCTGCCAGCATCCAGCGGCCACTTCATGCTCCCGGGGCAAGCCGCGCCGATCCCCTCGCGCTTCACCCTCGACCCGCAGATCAAACGCGAATGCATCTGGGCAGGTCCGCTCTATCGCCCGGCCAGCCTGCTGGTAGATCGCCAGGGCGCTATGGTGCGCGCTCGCGAGGGGCGTCAATGGGACGTACTGGCCCAGCACACGCCGGACTTCGACAGCCTCTACGACCAGGTCGGCAACCTGCGCTCTTCGCCGGAGGTAGTGCACCTGCGCGAGCGCATCCGCGGCTGGCGCTTCTACGATCACTTTCGCACCGACCGCGATGCCCCGGCACGACGGCCACAACTGGGTACCCGCACCCCGGTCCTGCACCACGACGGCCGTGATCTGGCCGCCGCCCTGCAAACCATTATCGAGATCGGCGACGCCCAGGCGCTGTGGGATACGATCGGCGACGCCTTTCCCGGCTCACACCTGACCATCGATGCGGTACCTGGCGGCCAGTTCAGCCTGCAGTTCCATCAGGAAGGATTGTTGCGGCCGCTATCCGCTGCCGAGCTGTCGGATGGCACCTTGCGTTTCTTGCTGCTGGTGGCCGCGCTGTTGAGCCCCAGAGCGCCGACCATGATGGTCCTCAACGAGCCGGAGACCAGTCTGCACCCGGACCTGCTGCCGGCGCTGGCACGCTTGATCATTCGCGCCAGCGAGCACTGCCAGGTGTGGGTGGTTTCGCACGCACGGCGACTGGTGGCCGCGCTGGAACAGGATGCGACCTGTAACTCGATTGTGCTGGAGAAGGAATTGGGACAGACCCGGGTGGCGGGTCAAGGGATGCTGGATGAGCCAGCCTGGTATTGGCCGGATTGAACTCACCCGAGAGACGGGTCTTGCTTGAACTGTGGGAGCTGGCCTTGCCAGCGATGCAGGCGACGGGCAGTGACTGACACCGCGTCGACAGCATCGCCGGCAAGGCCGGCTCCTACAGAGATCGCCTCAAGCGGAAACCGGTGCCGGTGCGCGACGCACGTCCGGTTGTTTCCACGAGTCGGCAGCACTTTCCTCGATGGCTTGCTGGATCGCCCGACGGCGACGCTCTTCGGCCTGACGGCTGAAGTACCAGACCATGAAGGTCACCAGCGACACCGACAGCAGGATCAGACTGGCCACGGCGTTGATTTCCGGCTTAACGCCCAGACGCACGGCAGAGAAGACTTCCATCGGCAAGGTGGTCGAGCCCGGACCGGAGACGAAACTGGCCAGTACCAGGTCGTCCAGCGACAGGGCGAACGACATCATGCCGCCCGCCGCCAGCGATGGCGCGATCATCGGGATGGTGATCAGGAAGAACACCTTCCACGGCTTGGCACCCAGGTCCATGGCCGCTTCCTCGATCGACAGATCCAGCTCACGCAACCGCGCCGACACCACCACCGCCACATAAGCAGCACAGAAGGTGGTATGCGCGATCCAGATGGTCACGATACCGCGCTCCTGCGGCCAGCCGATCATCTGCGCCATGGCCACGAACAGCAGCAACAGCGACAGACCGGTAATCACCTCAGGCATTACCAGCGGCGCGGTGACCAGGCCACCGAACAGGGTACGGCCCTTGAAGCGCGTCACCCGGGTCAGCACGAACGCGGCCAGGGTACCCAGCGCCACGGCGGCGATCGCGGTGTAGCAGGCGATCTCCAGCGAGCGCATCACCGAGCCCATCAACTGGCTGTTGTCGAGCAAACCGACGTACCACTTCACCGACCAGCCACCCCAGACGGTCACCAGTTTCGAGGCGTTGAACGAGTAGATCACCAGGATCAGCATGGGCAGGTAGATGAACAGCAAGCCCACGATCAACATCAGCTTGGAGAAACTGAAACGCTTCATGCCCTGCCCTCCATCTCTTTGGCCTGACTACGGTTGAAGAGCAGAATCGGCACGATCAGAATCGCCAGCATCACCACCGCCAGGGCAGAAGCCACCGGCCAGTCACGGTTGTTGAAGAACTCTTGCCAGAGCACTTTACCGATCATCAGGGTTTCCGGACCGCCGAGCAGTTCCGGGATCACGAACTCGCCCACCACCGGAATGAACACCAGCATGCAGCCGGCGATGATGCCGTTTTTCGACAGCGGCACGGTGATCTTCCAGAAGCTGTTGAAGGTACTCGAACCCAGGTCCGAAGCGGCCTCAAGCAGGCTCTGGTCGTGTTTGACCAGGTTGGCGTAGAGCGGCAGGATCATGAACGGCAGGTACGAATACACCACACCGATGTACACCGCCAGGTTGGTGTTGAGGATCTGCAACGGTTGGTCGATCAGGCCCAGCCACATCAGGAAGCTGTTGAGCAGGCCGTTGTTGCTGAGAATGCCCATCCAGGCATAGACGCGGATCAGGATCGCGGTCCAGGTCGGCATCATGATCAGCAGCAACAGGACCGTCTGGGTCTCCTTGCGGGCGTTGGCGATGGCATAGGCCATCGGATAGCCGATCAGCAGGCACAACAGGGTGCTGAAGAAGGCCATCTTCAACGAGCCAAGGTACGCCGAGATGTACAGCTCATCCTGGGTCAACAGGCCGTAGTTGGCCATGTTGAGTACCAGCTGCACCTTGTCTTCGACATAGCTGTAGATTTCGGTGTACGGCGGGATCGCCACGTCGGCTTCGGCGAAGCTGATCTTCAGGACGATGAAGAACGGCAGCATGAAGAACAGGAACAGCCAGATGAACGGTACGCCGATCACCACATGGCGCCCTTCAGGCTTTATTCGATTGAATGCTCGCTTGAGCTTGCGCATGTTCATGACCGCAGTACCACGCCGCTGTCGTCTTCCCACCAGACGTAAACCTGATCGTCCCAGGTCGGACGGGTACCCTGGCGTTCGGCGTTGGCGACGAACGACTGCACGATCTTGCCGCCAGGCAGCTCGACGTAGAACACCGAGTGACCACCCAGGTAGGCGATGTCATGCACCTTGCCGCGCGACCAGTTGTGCTCGCAGGTCGGTTGTGCGGTGGTCACCAGCAGTTTTTCCGGACGCAGCGCATAGGTGATGCGCTTGTCTTCAACCGACGTGGTAACACCGTGGCCGACGTAGATCTTGCGCTCGAGTTCCGAACTGGCAATGACCGCGTGACCCTCGGCATCCTCGACCACTTCACCTTCGAACAGGTTGACGTTGCCGATGAACTCGCAGACCAGGCGGCTGGTCGGGGTCTCGTAGATGTCGATCGGGCTGCCGATCTGGGCGATCCAGCCCAGGTGCATGATGGCGATGCGCTGGGCCATGGTCATGGCCTCTTCCTGGTCGTGGGTCACCATCACACAGGTCACGCCGACCCGCTCGATGATCTCTACCAGTTCCAGCTGCATCTGCGAACGCAGTTTCTTGTCCAGCGCGCCCATCGGCTCATCGAGCAGCAGCAGCTTAGGACGCTTGGCCAGGGACCGGGCCAGGGCCACACGCTGGCGCTGACCGCCGGAAAGCTGATGCGGCTTGCGCTTGGCGTACTGGGTCATGTGCACCAGCTTGAGCATTTCGCCAACGCGGGCATCGATCTCGGACTTGGGCATGCGGTCCTGCTGCAGGCCGAAGGCGATGTTCTGCGCCACAGTCATATGCGGGAACAGTGCATAGGACTGGAACATCATGTTGATCGGCCGCTCGTAGGGCGGCATGTCAGTGATGTCTACGCCATCGAGGAAGATTCGCCCCTCGGTCGGCCGCTCGAAACCGGCCAGCATACGCAGCAAGGTGGATTTACCCGAACCGGAGCCACCGAGCAGAGCGAAGATCTCACCCTTCTTGATTTCCAGGGACACATCGTCCACGGCGATGGTTTCGTCGAACTTTTTCGTGACCCGGTCGATTTTGACCAGCACCTGTTTAGGTTGCTGGTCGCCCTCGAGGGCTTTCTTATAGGCACCGGAGGCAACAGCCATTTGTGAAACTCCCAACAAGATTTTTTGCGCCCGCCCCTGCCGTGGCGGACCCTGGATACTTACTTGCCCGACTTGACCTTGGTCCAGCTACGGGTCATCAAACGTTGCACTTTGGGTGGTAACTCGGAGTTTACGTACAACTTGTCCAGCACTTCTTGCGGTGGATAAACCGCTGCGTCGGTTCGCACGCTCTGGTCCATCAGATCGCCAGCCTTGGGATTCGGGTTGGCATAACCGACGTAATCACTGACCTGGGCGATGACCTCAGGCTGCAGCAAATAGTTGATGAAGGCATGGGCCTCTTTGACATTGGTGGAATCCTTGGGGATTGCCAGCATGTCGAACCAGAGGTTGCCGCCTTCCTTGGGAATTACATAAGCCACGTCCACACCCTTGCCGGCTTCTTCGGCACGGGTCTTGGCCTGGAATATATCGCCGGAGAATCCTGCGGCCACGCAGATGTCACCGTTGGCCAGGTCCGAAATGTACTTGGACGAGTGGAAATAGGTCACGTAAGGACGCACCGCCAGCAGCTTCTTCTCGGCATCGGCGTAGTCTTTAGGGTTCGTGCTGTTGGGATCGCGGCCCATGTAGTTCAACACCGCCGGGAGCATCTCGTCAGCCGAGTCGAGGAACGCGACGCCGCACTTGGAGAGCTTCTTGATGTTTTCCGGTTCGAACAGCATGGCCCAGGAGTCGATCTTGTCGGTACCCAGCGCTGCCTTGACCTTCTCGACGTTGTAGCCGATGCCATTGGTGCCCCACAGGTAGGGGACGGCGTACTGGTTACCCGGATCGTTCTTCTCCAGACGCTTCATCAGCGCCGGGTCGAGGTTCGAATAGTTCGGCAACAGCGACTTGTCGAGCTTCTGGAAGGCGCCCGCCTTGATCTGCTTGCCGAGGAAATGGTTGGACGGCACTACTACGTCATAGCCGGTTCGACCGGCCAGCAGCTTGCCTTCCAGGGTTTCGTTGGAATCGAAGACATCCTGCACCGGTTTGATCCCGGTGGCTTTTTCAAAATCTGCGAGTGTCGTCTGGCCGATGTAGTCCGACCAGTTATAAATGTGCACCGTGGGCGCCGCTTGGACGCTGATCGCCAGCGTCAGCCCCGCTCCAGCCAGGATGGCCTTGCGAAACATGGAAATAGACAAGTGGGAGGTCCTCTACAAAAGTGCCCGAGTCAAACGGCAGAAATCCCTGCCGGACAAGCAAACCGGCGCGCAACTTACCTTCGATACACGCATGTCGCAAAAACTATTTGCCACTTTTCGTGATCCCGGGCGTGATTTGCACCACGCCCGGGGTTAATCAGGCTTATTTGCCCGATTTGATCTTGGTCCAGCTACGCGTGATCTCGCGTTGGGCTTTCGCACCTGGGTCGGCAATGGCGTACAGCAGCTTCTTCACATCAGCCGGTGGATAGATGCTCGGATCGCCCGAGATGTCCTTGTCTACCAGCGCGGTAGCCGCCTTGTTGCCGTTCGGGAAACGTACGGCGTTAGTGATAGCGGCCATGACTTCCGGCTGCATCAGGTAGTCCATGAACTGGTAGGCGGCATCGACGTTGACGGCATCTTTAGGGATGGCAACCATGTCGTAGAAGGTACCAGCGCCTTCTTTCGGAATGATGTAGTCGAGCTTGACCTTGTCACCGGCCTCGTGAGCACGGGCTTTGGACTGTTCCAGGTCACCCGAGTAACCCACGGCGACGCAAATGTTGCCGTTGGCCAGGTCCGAGATGTATTTGGAGGAGTGGAAGTAGCCGATCGACGGACGGATCTTCAAGAACAGCTCTTCGGCTGCCTTCAGGTCAGCTTTATCCGTACTGTTGGTCGGTTTGCCCAGGTAATGCAGGGCCGCCGGGATCATCTCGGTCGGGGCATCGAGGAAGCTTACGCCGCAGCTTTTGAGCTTTTCGATGTTCTCGGGTTTGAACACCACGTCCCAGGAGTCGATCTTGTCGATGCCCAGCGCAGCCTTGACCTTCTCCGGGTTGTAACCGATACCGATGGAACCCCACATGTAGGGGAACGCATATTTGTTACCCGGGTCGCTGGCATCGCCAACGGCCTTGAGCAGGTCTTCGTCGAGGTTCTTCCAGTTCGCCAGCTTGGAACGATCCAGCTCCTGATAGACACCGGCCTTGATCTGTTTGGCCAGGAAGTTGTTGGACGGCACGACCACGTCGTAGCCCGACTTGCCTGCCAGCAGCTTGGCTTCGAGGGTTTCGTTACTGTCGAAGACGTCGTAAACGACTTTGATGCCGGTTGCTTTCTCGAAGTTGGCGACGGTGTCCGGTGCGATGTAATCGGACCAGTTGTAGACGTGCAGCACTTTGTCATCCGCCTGAACAGCACTGGCCATGGCGCCCATAAGGGACATAGCCAACAACGTCTTGCCCAATTTCTTCATGCGTAATGCTCCAGAATTTTTTATTTAGCCATCTGTTCAGTGGCCGGCTCTTTACGGCGCAAGCACAGGGCGACTGAAACAGTCGCTAGTCTGGCAAGTTCCGAGGCGCTCTTTCAAGGAAAGCGCGCCTCGAAACAGGATGATGCCATTACGCTAGCCTAGCACTTGGCTATTTCAGCGCCTCGAGCGTCAAGTCCAGGCATTTGCGCGCCTTTTCCACCAGCTCGTCGATCTCTTCACGGCTAATCACCAGCGGTGGTGCAATGATCATGGTGTCGCCCACGGCGCGCATGATCAGACCGTTGTCGAAGCAGTGCTGGCGGCAGATCATGCCGGCGCCCTGGCCTTCGTAACGGGCGCGGGTTGCCTTGTCCTTGACCAGCTCGATTGCACCGAGCATGCCCAGGCCACGCACTTCCCCCACCAACGGGTGATCGTTCAGCTCGCGCAGACGCTTTTGCAAGTACGGTGCCGTTTCTTCCTTGACCCGCTCGATAATTTTCTCGTCGCGCAGGATTCGCAGGTTTTCCAGGCCCACGGCAGCCGCAACCGGGTGACCGGAGTAAGTGAAGCCGTGGTTGAAATCGCCACCTTCGCTGACCACTTTGGCCACTTCGTCACGTACGATCACACCACCCATGGGGATGTAACCGGAGGTCAGACCCTTGGCGATCGTCATCAGGTCAGGCTTGAGGTCGTAGTAGTCGGAGCCGAACCACTCACCGGTACGCCCGAAACCACAGATCACTTCGTCGGCAATGAACAGAATCTCGTACTTGGCGAGAATCTCCTTGATCTTCGGCCAGTAGGTTTCCGGCGGAATGATCACGCCGCCAGCGCCCTGGATCGGCTCGGCGATAAAGGCAGCGACATTGTCTTCGCCGACTTCGAGGATTTTCTTTTCCAGCTGCTCGGCCGCCCACACCCCGAATTCATCCGGGGTCATGTCGCCGCCTTCACCGAACCAGTATGGCTGTGGGATATGCACGATGCCCGGCAGCGTGCCGCTCTGCGCATGCATACCGCTCATGCCACCCAGCGCGGCACCGGCCACGGTGGAACCGTGGTAGCCGTTGATGCGGCCGATGATCACCTGCTTCTGTGGCTTGCCCTTGACCGCCCAGTAGTGGCGGACCATACGCAAGTTGGTGTCGTTGCCTTCAGAGCCGGAACCGGTGAAGAACACATGAGTCATACCTTCCGGTGCCACGGCAGAGACCGCCTTGGCCAGTTCCAGCGCCGGTGGATGCGCGGTCTGGAAGAACAGGTTGTAGTACGGCAGCTCGCGCATTTGCCGGGCCGCCACTTCAACCAGCTCTTCACGACCGTAACCGACCGCCACACACCACAGACCAGCCATGCCATCGAGGATCTTGTTGCCCTCGCTGTCCCACAAGTGCACGCCCTCGGCCTTGGTGATGATCCGTGGGCCCTTCTCTTTCAGCTGTTTATAGTCAGTGAAAGGCGCCAGGTGATGATCACGGCTCAGGTCTTGCCACTCGCGGGTTTGCGGGTTGTTGACACTCATGTGCTTCTCCGTTTTCTGACGGCCGCGATCCTGCGGCTCCGGGTTGATCAGACCGCAAACAGCAGGAACTCACGTTCCCAGGAACTGATTACGCGTTTGAAGTTTTCATGCTCGGCGCGTTTGGTCGCGACGTAGCCGGCGATGAATTTCTTGCCCAGGTACGGTTCCAGGGCCTTGCAGTTTTCCATGCGTTCCAAGGCATCTTCGATGGTCAACGGCAGGCGCAGGTTGCGCCGCTCGTAGCCACGCCCTTTGACGGGTGCGCTTGGTTTGATGCCTTCAACCATGCCGATGTAGCCACACAGCAGGCTGGCGGCGATCGCCAGGTAGGGGTTGGCGTCGGCGCCTGGCAGACGGTTTTCGACCCGACGGTTCTGCGGGCCGGCATCCGGTACGCGCAAGCCGACGGTGCGGTTTTCCTCGCCCCACTCGACGTTCACCGGCGCCGAGGTGTCGGGCAGGAAGCGCCGGAACGAGTTGACGTTCGGCGCGAACAGCGGCAGCACCACGGGAATGAACTTCTGCAGGCCACCGACGTGGTTGAGGAAGAGTTCGCTCATGCGTCCATCTTCATCAGAGAAGATGTTCTTGCCGGTATGCACGTCGATGATGCTCTGGTGCAGGTGCATGGCACTGCCCGGCTCGCCAGTCATCGGTTTGGCCATGAAGGTGGCGGCAACGTTGTGCTTGAGCGCCGCTTCACGCATGGTCCGCTTGAACACCAGAATCTGGTCGGCCAGGGCCAGGGCGTTACCGTGACGGAAGTTGATTTCCATCTGCGCCGTGCCGTCTTCGTGAATCAGCGTGTCGAGGTCCAGGTTCTGCAGTTCGCACCAGTCGTAGACGTCCTCGAACAGCGGATCGAATTCGTTGGCAGCTTCAATGGAGAACGACTGGCGTCCGGTTTCCGGACGACCGGAGCGGCCGATTGGCGGCTGCAGCGGAAAGTCAGGGTCTTCACAGCGCTTGGTCAGGTAGAACTCCATCTCTGGCGCCACGATCGGCTGCCAGCCTTTGTCGGCATAGAGTTTCAGCACCTTCTTGAGCACGTTGCGCGGCGACAGCTCAACCGGGTTGCCTTGCTTGTCGTAGGTATCGTGGATCACCTGAGCCGTTGGCTCGATGGCCCAAGGCACGAGAAACACCGCGTTCTCGTCAGGCCGGCAGATCATGTCGATGTCAGCCGGGTCCAGCAGTTCGTAATAGATGTCGTCGTCAACGTAGTCGCCGGTAACGGTTTGCAGCAGGACACTCTCGGGCAAGCGCATGCCTTTTTCGGCGATGAACTTGTTGGTCGGAGAAATCTTGCCACGGGTGATCCCGGTGAGGTCGCTGATCAAGCACTCAACTTCGGTGATCTTGTGTTCTTTCAACCAATCGGTGAGCTGGTCGAGGTTGTTACTCATAAATACCTCAGGAGGTAAATGTCTGGACAGTCGTCAGGACACCCGGAGTGGGCCGTCCCAGACATTCTGGATGCCGCGCGGGGGTAAAGCAAAAGGCGCGCAGGGGCATGCCGCGACGAGAGCCGCTATAGTGAAGGCAGAGAGTATTCGAAGGTGCGGCGACAACGGGCAGATGGCCCGAGCCGTCAATTATTTCAGCCGGGGTACTGAGGTGTGACGCGCAGCGATAAACGCTCGCGTAAAATGCGTGCAGACCGATCTGCGGGCGGCAGGCGGTGATGCCGGTTGTCGGCTGGCGTGACATGTAACCCCCGGTATTATTGATGTTATGGGTTGCCACCGAGCTTAGCCTTGTTCATTTTTTTACACAACACCCCCGTAAAAAATAGAACACGGCCCGCTCAAAACCGCTTCTATCGTACGAAAGCAGCAATTGTCCGCGCCCTCAATTGCAGCAAAAATGCCGCTTGAGGGCCAATTTAGGGCATCATGGGGTTGGCTTGACTTCAGTAGGGCTTTCCGATTGACTGGAGCTGCAAGCCCCCATTGATTGATATTTTTAACAACAAAGGTGTTGCATCATGTCGGTACCCCCGCGTGCCGTTCAGCTTAACGAAGCGAACGCGTTCCTTAAGGAACATCCTGAGGTTCTCTACGTTGACCTTCTGATTGCAGATATGAATGGTGTGGTGCGTGGCAAGCGCATCGAGCGCACCAGCCTCCACAAGGTTTACGAGAAAGGCATCAACCTGCCGGCCTCCCTCTTCGCGTTGGATATCAACGGTTCGACCGTCGAAAGCACCGGCCTTGGCCTGGACATCGGCGATGCCGACCGCATCTGCTATCCAATCCCCGACACCCTGTCCAATGAGCCTTGGCAGAAGCGTCCTACCGCTCAACTGCTGATGACCATGCACGAGCTCGAAGGCGAGCCGTTCTTTGCCGACCCGCGCGAAGTGCTGCGCCAGGTGGTGAGCAAGTTCGACGAGATGGGCCTGACCATCTGCGCCGCATTCGAGCTGGAGTTCTACCTGATCGACCAGGAGAACGTGAACGGCCGTCCACAGCCGCCACGCTCGCCGATTTCCGGCAAACGTCCGATGTCGACCCAGGTCTACCTGATCGATGACCTCGACGAGTACGTCGACTGCCTGCAGGACATCCTCGAAGGCGCCAAGGAGCAGGGCATCCCTGCCGACGCCATCGTCAAGGAAAGCGCCCCGGCGCAGTTCGAAGTCAACCTGCACCACGTTGCCGACCCGATGAAGGCCTGCGACTACGCGGTACTGCTCAAGCGCCTGATCAAAAACATCGCCTACGACCATGAGATGGACACCACCTTCATGGCCAAGCCCTATCCGGGTCAGGCGGGTAATGGTCTGCACGTCCATATCTCGGTGCTGGACAAGGATGGCAAGAACATCTTCACCAGCGAGGATCCCGAGCAGAACGCCGCACTGCGTCACGCGATCGGCGGTGTGCTCGAGACCCTACCGGCGTCGATGGCGTTCCTGTGCCCGAACGTCAACTCGTACCGCCGTTTCGGTGCCCAGTTCTACGTGCCAAACTCGCCAAGCTGGGGCCTGGACAACCGTACCGTTGCCCTGCGCGTACCGACCGGTTCAGCCGATGCAGTACGCATCGAGCACCGCGTAGCCGGTGCCGACGCCAACCCGTACCTGCTGATGGCCGCGGTATTGGCCGGTGTTCACCATGGTTTGACCAACAAGGTCGAACCGGGCGCACCGACTGAAGGCAACTCCTACGAGCAGAACGAGCAGAGCCTGCCGAACAACCTGCGTGATGCACTGCGCGAGCTGGACGACAGCGAGATCCTGGCCAAGTACATCGATCCGAAATACATCGATATCTTCGTGGCTTGTAAAGAGAGCGAGCTGGAGGAGTTCGAACACTCCATCTCCGACCTCGAGTACAACTGGTATCTGCATACCGTGTAAGCGGTAGGGTACTGGAATGACCTGTAGGAGCGGATTCATCCGCGATGGGTCGCAGCGCGGCCCCATAAACCGGGCCTGCTACGCAGTCCATCGCGGATGAATCCGCTCCTACAGTTGTTTTACAACGCCTTCTCGAAAATCTTCGAATTGCGCTGATAGTTGTACAACGAAGCCCGCGCCGCCGGCAGTCGCTCGACGCCGCTCGGCACGAAGCCCCGCTCGCGAAACCAGTGCGCAGTCCGCGTCGTCAGCACAAACAGGGTATTGAGCCCCATCTCCCGCGCCCGCGTCTCGATGCGCTCCAGCAGCTCGTCACCGCGACCGCCATGACGATACTCGGGATTCACAGCCAGGCACGCCAGCTCCCCGGCCTCGGAATCGGCAATCGGGTACAGCGCCGCACAGGCGATGATCATCCCTTCGCGCTCGACCACACTGAATTGCTCGATCTCGCGCTCCAGCACCTCACGCGAACGCCGCACGAGGATGCCCTGCTCTTCCAGCGGGCTGATCAGATCAAGCAAGCCGCCGACGTCTTCGATCGCCGCCTCACGCACCTTCTCGAACTGCTCCTGGGCCACCAGGGTGCCGCCACCATCACGGGTGAACAGCTCGGTGAGCAAGGCGCCGTCTTCGGCATAGCTGACGATATGGCTGCGCGCGACACCGCCACGGCAGGCCTCGGCGGCCGCATCAAGCAACTCGCCCTGATAATCACTGCCCAGACGCTGCAAGTGCGCTGGCACCTGCTGTGGGCGCAGCTCCCGCACCAGCCGCCCTTGCTCATCGAGCAGACCGCGTTCGGCACCGAACAGCAGCAATTTGTCGGCGCCCAACTCGATGGCTGCACGGGTGGCGACGTCTTCGCAGGCCAGGTTGAAGATCTCCCCGGTCGGCGAGTAACCCAGCGGTGACAGCAGCACAATGGAGCGCTCATCGAGCAGGCGGTTGATACCTTTGCAATCAACCCGGCGTACTTCACCAGTGTGGTGATAATCCACGCCTTCAAGCACGCCGATCGGCCGTGCCGTCACCAGGTTGCCCGCCGCAACGCGCAAGCGCGAGCCCTGCATCGGTGAGGCCGCCATGTCCATCGACAGGCGCGCCTCTATGGCAATGCGCAGGTGACCGACCGCATCGATCACGCAATCCAGAGTGGCTGCGTCGGTAATACGCATGCCGCGATGGTAGTGCGGCGTCAGGCCACGATTGGCCAGGCGGGTTTCGATCTGTGGACGCGAACCGTGCACCAGCACCAGGCGCACCCCGAGGCTGTGCAACAGGACCAGGTCGTGGACGATATTGCCGAAGTTGGGGTGCTCGACCCCGTCACCGGGCAGCATGACCACAAAGGTGCAGTCCCGGTGGGCGTTGATGTAAGGCGAAGCATGACGCAGCCAGTTGACGTAATCGGGCATAACCACAGAGCCTGTAGAAAAAGGGACAAGAACGGGAAAGCACACAGCGCTCGAAGGGTTATCGTCGGAACAGGCTTGGCGTCACGCGCAATCTCCTTTGGGAAAACGGCTGAACTCAGCGGGCAATTACCGGGTTCAGGCAATAATGTTCGATCAACTCACGCAATAGACGCACGGTAGGCTGCAAGCGTGACATTTCAAGGTATTCACCCGGCTGGTGGGCACAGGCGATGTCACCCGGGCCCAGTACCAGGGTTTCGCAGCCCAGGCGCTGAAGATAAGGCGCTTCGGTGCCAAAGGCTACCGCTTCGGCGCGATGCCCGGTAAGACGTTCGGCTACCCGCACCAGTTCCGCATCGGCCGCCTGCTCAAAAGGCGGCACTTCGGGGAACAGCGGGGCGTAGTCGATTTTCACCTGGTGCTGCTCGGCCAGTGGCGCCAGCTTTTGCCGAATGGCTGCACGCAGCGCCTGCGGGTCCATCCCCGGCAACGGCCGCAGATCGAACTCCAGGGCACACTGGCCACAGATCCGGTTGGGGTTGTCGCCACCATGGATGCAACCGAAGTTCAGGGTTGGTTGCGGCACGCTGAACTGGGCGTTGTTGAATTCCTTCTGCCATTGCCGGCGCAAGTTCATCAACTCACCCATGACCTGATGCATGGCTTCCAGTGCGCTGCGGCCCAAGCTCGGATCCGACGAATGGCCGCTGCGCCCGAGAATATCGATGCGCTCCATCATCACGCCTTTGTGCAGGCGGATCGGCTTGAGCCCGGTCGGCTCGCCAATCACTGCCGCCCGCCCCAGAGGACGACCGGCTTCGGCCAGGGCGCGAGCACCCGACATGGAGCTTTCTTCATCGCAGGTGGCAAGAATCAGCAGCGGTTGCTTGAAGTCATTCGTCAGCAACGGCTGCACGGCTTCGATAATCAAGGCGAAGAAGCCTTTCATGTCGCAGCTGCCAAGACCGACCCAACGGCCGTCGACTTCAGTCAGCTTGAGCGGATCGGTCTGCCACAACTCAGGGTCATAAGGCACCGTGTCACTGTGCCCGGCCAGCACCAGCCCACCCGGGCCGCTGCCGTAACTGGCGAGCAGATTGAACTTGCCCGGCGTCACCTGCTGGATATCGCAGGTAAATCCCAGGTCGCCCAGCCAACCGGCCAGCAGGTCGATCACCGCGCGATTGGACTGATCCAGCGCAGGTTGGGTACAGCTGACCGAAGGCGCGGCAATCAATGCGGCAAACTGGTCTTTGAGCGATGGCAACGGCATGCGCGTTCTCCTCGGGGCGAACTCCATCATAGGGCTATCGGGCACCTGGAATAAACCGTCGGCGGCCGAGTCCTGTACACTGCACGGCCAAGACGCTCCCTGTCATCCGAGCCTGGATTACTCAGCAATGCACAAAGAAACCGAAATCAAACTGCGGGTCAGCCGCGAGACCCTCGCCGCCCTGCGCGAACACCCATTGCTGAAGAAGCGTAACAAGTCTGGCTGGCAGCAGCGCGAGCTGCTGAATCAGTACTTCGATACCCCCGAGCGTGATCTGGCCACCGCCAAAGTCGCGCTGCGCCTGCGCCGCGACGGCGACGTGGTCATCCAGACCCTCAAGACCCGCGGCCAGAGCGTCGCCGGTCTGTCCCAGCGCAATGAGCACGAGTGGCAATTGCCCAAGGCCAAACTGGACCTGAAGAAACTCGACGCCGAATGCTGGCCGGCAGAGCTTGCCGAGGTCGACAAGAAGTCCATCAAGGCGCTGTTCACCACCGATTTCACCCGTGAGTACGCGGAAATCGCCTGGGGCCGCGGCAAGGCCAAAGTGGTGATCGAAGCGGCCCTGGACCTGGGCACCGTGGTTGCGGGCAAGCAGAAGGAAGAGATCTGCGAGCTGGAACTGGAGTTGCGCGAAGGCGAACCCGAAGCGCTGCTGGAACTGGCTGCCGAGCTGTCCGCTACCCTGCCGCTGTTCCCGTGCGACATCAGCAAGGCCGAGCGCGGTTATCGCCTGCTCGACCCGACCAGCTACGCACTGAGCCTGCCGGCTGCCGAACTGAATGCCGAGATGCCCCTGGACGACGCCTTCGCCGCCCTCGCCTGGCAACTGCTCGGCGCCAGTCAGCGCCTGGCCGAACAGTATCGTTTCAATGGCCACTGGCGCCTGCTGCAGGACTGGGTACAGGCCCTGGCCGAACTGCGCGCC
This sequence comes from Pseudomonas sp., assembly GCA_036643775.1. Lineage (GTDB taxonomy): Bacteria > Pseudomonadota > Gammaproteobacteria > Pseudomonadales > Pseudomonadaceae > Aquipseudomonas. Next base: position 44,896 of record JAVXRI010000015.1, read on the forward strand.
CTGGCCAGCAGCCTCGGCCAGGCCGCACCGCGTACGACCACCGCCACCTTGCGCAGCAGTCTCGACGCCCTGCTGGAAGACTGGCGTCCGCTGGTACTGGCCGGTAACGACGACGAAGACGTCCGCCGCGCAGCACCCGAGCAGTTCGCCGAAGAACTGCTGGACACCCGCTGGGGTCAGTTCTCCCTGGAAACCTCGCGCTGGCTGCTGGCGCGTGGCTGGACCGTCGAGCGCAACAAGCGCGGCGACCGTCAGGGTGCCGCACAACTGGCCAACTGGCTGAACGTGCTGCTGGCCGACGAAGCCAAGGCCCTTAACCTGCCGCTGTACCATCGCCAGCCGGAAGACCTGGCCGAACAGTTGCCGCGTATCGAGCGTCTGCTGGCCTGGCTGCACCACGCCCGCCAGGTACTGGAGAGCCCGGACCTGGACCGTCTGTTCGGTGAACTGAACAAGCTGCACGAACTGGCCAACCGGTCGATCAGCGACGAAGTGGAAACTGACGAACCCACTACCGTCCTTCAAGACCGCGCCGACCAGGCCATGGCCGTGTTCCAGAGCCGTGGCTGGAAGCACTTGCTGCGCAAGTAAGGCTCAACGCAACACCGGTAGACTCGTCGTGGACTTGATTTCAGATAGGGCCACGATCGAGTTGACCTCCTGGATCCCCGGCACCATCGACAGCTTTTCGAAGAAGAACCGTTCGTAGGCTTCGATGTCCGGGGTGACAATGCGCAGCAGAAAATCCACTGCGCCCATCAGCACATAACACTCCAGCACTTCCGGAAAACCACGAATCGCCTCGGTGAACTCGGTGAAGTTGGAGCGTCCGTGGGCGTTGAGTTTGACCTCGGCAAAAATCTGCGTGTTCAGGCCGATCTTCTTGCGGTCGAGTAAGGTCACCTGAGCGCGAATCACCCCCTCCTCCTTCAAACGCTGAATCCGCCGCCAGCAGGGCGACTGAGACAGCCCGACACGCTCGGCAATCTGCGCGCTGGAAAGCGAAGCATCCTCCTGCAGAAGGGCCAGGATGCGGCGATCAAAAGCGTCCAGTTCGCTTTGCATAAATTTCCTCATATTGAGCACTTGTGCGAATTGAACAAGTCGATCATTCGCCATTTCCTCAAATCATAGAGAAAAAATACCCCGCTGCGCATGTGAAAATTTCTCGCACTTAACCGGAGAATCCCATGAGCGCACTTGAACGCTTCGACAGCCCTCTGACCCCGATGCGCGACGACGTCTGGGCCACCGGCAGCGCCCACAGCTGTGTGCACTACCAATTGCAGGTCGAGGCCGAACCGGACAGCCTGTGCCGCATTCTCAATCTGTTCGCCCTGCAGTTCCTCACACCTCACAAAGTGCAGATGAGCCAGCAGGACGATCTGCTCGACGTCGAGATCGAAATTGCCGGTTTGAGCTGGCACCGGGCCGAACTCATTGCGCAAAAAATGCGCAACCTGATCTGCGTCGACGAAGTGCGCCTGCAACGTACCCGGCGTCTGGACTGAAGCGGTAATGCCTGGAAACGCATCTCGGCCTTGCTATTTCTCCCAGTCAACTACGCTTGTGATTGCCACCCCTTCAGGCAGCAAGGCAAGGACGCCACATGACTGTCAGCGACGAGGATCGCCGGCTGAGCCTGGGCGGTCTCCTGACCGACCTGCTCGACGCGCAACTCATCACCCCGGACACTGCCCAGGCGCTACGAACTCAACCTCCGGGCGCCGACACTCACCCTCTTGAACACATCGCTCGCCAGGCCCTGCCTGACCCACGCCAACCCGGCCAGCGCCTGAACCTGGAAACCCTGTGCCAGTGGCTGGCCAAGCAGGCTGGACTGCCCTACCTGTACATTGATCCGCTGAAGCTCGACCTCGCCGCAACCACCGGCCTGATGTCCGCGGCCTTTGCCCAGCGTCACGGCATACTGGCAATTGCAGCGAATACCCAAGGCGTTACCGTGGCCAGCGCCGAGCCCTATGCCAGGTCCTGGGAAGCGGATCTGGCACAGGTACTGCGACGCCCGATCAAGCATGTCATGGCCAGTCCGGTGCAGATTCGTCAGTTCAGCCAGGCCTTTTTCCACCTGGCCCGATCAGTCAATGGAGCTAGCCGTCAGCCTCTGCCCGCTACCGGCAACCTCGAACAACTGCTCGAACTCGGCGCAAATGGCCAACAGCGCAGTGACGATGATGCGCATGTCGTCACCATCGTCGACTGGTTACTGCAGTACGCCTTCGATCAACGGGCCAGCGATATCCACCTGGAACCGCGGCGCGACCAAGGTCACTTGCGCTTTCGCATCGACGGTTTACTGCACCCGGTCTACCAGTTCCCGGCCGAGGTAACCCTGGCGGTCATCAGCCGCCTGAAAACCCTCGCGGGCATGAACGTAGCGGAAAAGCGGCGCCCCCAGGACGGTCGTATCAAGACCCGTCTGCCCGATGGCCATGAAGTCGAACTGCGCCTGTCGACCCTGCCCACCACCTTTGGCGAGAAACTGGTGTTGCGTATCTTCGATCCGGTTCTGCTGCAACACGACTTCCCTCAGCTCGGCCTGGACGGCGACGACCTGCAGCGCTGGCAAGCATTGATCGGACAACGCCACGGCCTGATCCTGGTTACAGGCCCCACCGGGTCCGGCAAGACCAGTACCCTGTATGCCAAGCTCAAATACCTGGCAACGCCGCAGGTCAACCTGTGTACGGTCGAAGACCCGATCGAGATGGTCGAACCCGGGTTCAATCAGTTGCAGGTCCATCCGGCGATAGACCTGGGCTTTGCCGAAGGTGCCCGCGCCCTGCTGCGGCAGGACCCGGACATCATCATGATCGGTGAGATCCGCGACCTCGAGACCGCCCAGGTGGCCTTCCAGGCTGCGCTGACCGGACACCTGGTGCTTTCCACCCTGCACACCAACGACGCCTGCAGCGCCATTAGCCGCCTGCTGGAGCTGGGTATTGCACCCCACTTGATCAAGGCCGGTCTGATCGGGGTGATGGCCCAGCGCCTGGTCCGTACCCTCTGTAATGCCTGCAAAGTCCCGATGCCTCCCGGCGAAGTCGGCTACCAGGCCGACGGATGCAACGAATGCCGGCAGACCGGCTATCACGGCCGCACCGGTATCCATGAACTGCTGTGCTTGAGCGAAAGGCTGCTCAGCCAGATTCGCGGCGATACCGACCTGGCCATGCTGCGTCAGAAAGCCCTCGACGAAGGCCTGCTGACCCTGCAACGAAGTGGCGCACTGAAGGTGGCGTCAGGTCTGACTACCGCGGCGGAAGTACTGCGGGTGGCGCCAGGGAACTAGATGAGGGCGAACCACTCAAAGCTGGCAGTTAACCTCAGTTGGAGTCACCCCTCGATGCGTCTCAAAGTTGCAGTCGCGACCCTTGCCCTGCTCTCCCTGCCAATCGGATCGGCCATGGCCGATACGTTCTGGCGCAATGTCATTTCCTCCGGCGCGACCACTGCCTCCTCTTACCTGACATCCAAGGATCACAAGCTGGTGGTAGCAGCGCAGGATGATGCCGGCAGCTTTGTCGCCAGCGAAGGCGCGATTCGCGGGCCGTACCTGGAATCGGCCATGCAGAAAGTCCGGGCTGACAATCCTGGCCTGAAGGTCAGCGATATGGACCTGGCCCAGGCGATCCTGGCCAAGAATGCTGTAGCGCAGTAATTCATAGCCCGTAGGAGCGGATTCATCCGCGATGGACTGCGTAGCAGGCCCATCTTTTGGGGCCGCGATGCGGCCCATCGCGGATAAATCCGCTCCTACAGGCGATCAGGTCCGGTAATCATCGACCGGTACACAGGCACAGAACAGGTTCCGGTCACCGAACACATTGTCCACCCGATTAACCGCCGGCCAGTACTTGTGCAGACGCACATGGTCGCTGGGCGCGATGCCCTGGGCGACACTGTAAGACCGCTCCCACACCCCCAGCACATCTGCCAGAGTATGCGGCGCACGTTTGAGCGGGTTGTCTTCTGCCGGCCAGTTGCCGTCCTGCACTTCACGTATTTCCGCACGAATGCTCAGCATCGCCTCGACGAAGCGATCCAGCTCAGCCTTCGACTCGCTCTCGGTCGGCTCGACCATTAACGTACCCGGCACCGGAAACGACATGGTCGGGGCATGAAAACCGTAATCCATCAGGCGCTTGGCCACATCCTCCTCGGTAATCCCGGTCAGGGCCTTCAATGGCCGCAGATCCAGAATGCACTCATGTGCCACGCGCTCGTTGCGCCCTCGATACAACACCGGGAAGGCCCCGCCCAGTTGCTCGGCCAGATAGTTGGCCGAGAGAATCGCCACCTCGCTGGCATCGGCCAGTTGCGGCCCCATCATCGCGATGTACATCCAGCTGATCGGCAGGATACTCGCACTGCCCCAGGGGGCGGCACTGACTGCAGTGTTCTTCGGGTCCGGCCCGGGAACAGGGATTACCGGGTGGCTGGCTACAAAAGGCAGCAGATGGGCACGCACACCAATCGGCCCCATGCCTGGGCCTCCGCCACCATGGGGAATGCAGAAGGTCTTGTGCAGGTTCATGTGCGAGACATCGGCACCGATATCCGCCGGTCGGGTCAGGCCGACCTGTGCATTGAGGTTGGCGCCGTCCATGTACACCTGGCCACCTTGGCTGTGGATAACTTCGCAGATCTCCTTGATGCCCTCTTCATACACACCATGGGTCGATGGATAGGTTGCCATCAGGCACGACAGGCGCTCCCCGGCGGCCTGCGCCTTGGCCTTGAGGTCGGTCAGGTCAACGTTGCCGGCCTCGTCACACTCGACGATCACCACCTGCATTCCGGCCATCTGCGCGGATGCCGGGTTGGTGCCATGGGCCGATGACGGAATCAGGCAGATATCGCGCTGGCTCTGATGGCGACTGCGGTGGTATTTGGCAATGGCCATCAGCCCGGCGTACTCGCCCTGAGCACCGGAGTTGGGCTGCATGCAGATGGCATCGAAGCCGGTGATTGCGCACAGCCAGGCTTCCAGCTCATCGATCATGGCCTTGTAGCCCTGTACCTGAGCGGCAGGCGCAAACGGGTGCAACAGCGCAAAGCCTGGCCAGGTGATCGGGATCATCTCGCTGCTGGCATTGAGCTTCATCGTGCAGGAGCCCAGCGGGATCATCGACTGGTTCAGCGCCAGGTCCTTGTTCTCCAGCTGCTTGAGGTAGCGCAGCATCTCGGTTTCGCTGTGGTGCAGGTTGAACACCGGATGCGTGAGGAAGGTCGAGTGCCGCACCAGCGCCGCCGGAATACCTTCCGGCAGGGCCAGGGCATCGAGCGTGGCGATATCCAGACCGTGATCGGCGCCCAGAAAGATATCGAACAGGCGCAACACGGTATTTTCGTCACAGGTCTCGTCGAGACTCACACCCAGTTGGCCACGGCCCAGTATGCGCAGGTTGATCTGCGCCGCCTCGGCACTCTCGATGATCGCCGTCTGACTACCGCCTACCTCCAGGGTCAGGGTGTCGAAGAAATGTTCGTTGAGGCGCTTGATGCCCTTGCTCTCAAGACCGGCCGCCAGCACGAAGGTCAGTGCATGTACCCGCTGGGCGATGCGCTGCAAGCCTTCCGGGCCGTGGTACACCGCGTAGAAGGCGGCGATATTGGCCAACAGCACCTGCGCAGTGCAGATGTTGGAGTTGGCCTTCTCACGGCGGATATGCTGTTCGCGGGTTTGCAGGGCCATGCGCAATGCCACGTTGCCGCGGGCATCCTTGGATACGCCGATGATGCGCCCGGGCATCGCCCGTTTGAACTCGTCGCGACAGGCAAAAAATGCGGCATGGGGACCACCGTAGCCCATCGGCACGCCGAAGCGCTGTGAGGTGCCCAATACCACGTCTGCGCCCTGTTCGCCCGGCGGGGTCAACATCAGCAGGCTGAGCAAGTCGGCAGCAACGCAGGCCAATGCCTGCTGTTTGTGCAGTTGCTCGATCAAAGGCCGCAGGTCGCGGATCTCGCCGTGGGTATCCGGATACTGCAACAAGGCGCCGAACACCTGATAGTTGGCCAGGTTATCCACAGCGTCGACCACCAGTTCAAAACCAAACCCCTCGGCGCGCGTCTGCAATACCGACAGGGTTTGTGGATGGCAATGTTCGTCGGCGAAGAACACATTGCTTTTCGACTTGGCCATGCGCTTGGCCAGGGCCATGGCCTCTGCCGCCGCCGTGGCTTCATCGAGCAATGAGGCGTTGGCCAGGTCCAACCCGGTAAGGTCAATGATCATCTGCTGGAAATTCAGCAAGGCTTCCAGGCGACCCTGGGCGATTTCCGGCTGATAAGGCGTGTAAGCGGTGTACCAGCCCGGGTTCTCAAGGACATTGCGCAGGATGACGGTCGGCGTGAGCGTACCGTGGTAGCCCATACCGATCAGGCTGGTCCACACCTGGTTCTGCTCGGCATAGCCTCTGAGCTTGTTCAGGGCGGCCTGCTCATCCAGAGCGGCAGGCAAATCCAGCGGCCGGTTCAGGCGAATGCCCGGTGGCACGGTCTGTTCGATCAGATCACCACGGCTGCCCAGACCCAGGGCCTGAAGCATGGCCTGCTGCTCCTGGGCATCAGGCCCGAGGTGACGACGCAGGAAAGGATTAGGGTCGTGCAGTTGGCTCAGGGACGGCGACTGGGACATAGCGACTCTCTCTTCCTAGACCAAGCCCCGAGCAGTCGAGGCATATTGAGTCTAGGAAGAGATTGCCGCTTTGTGTGAAAACTATTCGCCGATAGCAGCTTGGTAGCCAGCAGCGTCGAGCAGCTTGTCCAGTTCAGCGGTGTTGCTTGGCTTGAGCTTGAAGATCCAGCTGCCATACGGATCGCTGTTCAGCGACTCGGGGCTGTCCGCCAGCGCCTCGTTTACTGCGATCACTTCACCGCTGACCGGTGCGTAGATGTCCGAAGCGGCCTTGACCGACTCGACCACGCCGGCTGCATCGCCAGCGGCGAAGACCTTGCCTACTTCCGCCAGCTCGACGAACACCACGTCACCCAGCGCTTCTTGGGCATGGTCGCTGATGCCGACGGTTACTGTGCCATCAGCTTCCAGCCTGGCCCATTCATGGCTTTCGGCAAAACGCAGTTCGGCGGGGATATTGCTCATCTTGTTGTCCTCGATAGGGTCAGCGGTAGGCCCGCCAGAATAGGTTCAGATCAGAATCTTGCCATGGCGCACGAAGGTCGGCTTGACCACCCGCACCGGGTACCACTTGCCGCGGATCTCCACCTCGGCACGATCGGCGGTTGCCATCGGCACCCGCGCCAGCGCAATCGATTTGCTCAGCGTAGGAGAGAAACTACCACTGGTGATCTCCCCTTCGCCAATCCCGGCGACGCGAACCACCTGGTGAGCGCGCAGAACACCGCGCTCTTCCAGTACCAGGCCGACCAGTTTCTGCTCGACGCCATGCTCGATTTCCGCCAGCAAACCACTGCGCCCGATGAAATCACGCTCAGCTGGCTCCCAGGCGACACTCCACCCGAGGTTGGAGGTCAGCGGCGTGTGCTCTTCATCGATGTCCTGGCCGTACAGGTTCATGCCGGCTTCAAGACGCAGGGTGTCGCGGGCGCCAAGGCCACTTGGGGCGATGCCGGCACCGATCAGATCGTTGAAGAACGCCGGTGCCTGGACGGCCGGGAAGATGATCTCGAGACCATCCTCACCGGTGTAACCGGTACGGGCAATGAACCAGTCACCGTCGGCCAGGCCTTCGAAGGGTTTGAGTTCACGGATCAGCGCGGCGCGTGCAGCAGGTACCAGCTCGGCGACCTTTTCCCGCGCTTGCGGGCCCTGGATGGCCAGGATCACCAGTTCCGGGCGTTCGATCAGCTCAACCTCGAAACCGTTCATGCGCGCCTGCAACCAGGCCAGGTCCTTGTCGCGGGTCGAGGCGTTGACCACCAGGCGGTAACCGTCTTCGCAGCGGTAGACGATCATATCGTCGATGACCCCGCCCTGCTCATTGAGCATGGTGCTGTACAAGGCCTTGCCGGTGGCGTTCAGACGCTCGATATCGTTGGCCAGCAGGCGCTGCAACCAGACGCCAGCCTGGGCGCCACGGATATCGATCACGGTCATATGGGAAACATCGAATACCCCGCAGTCGCGGCGCACCTGATGGTGCTCTTCGACCTGCGAGCCATAATGCAAGGGCATGTCCCAACCGCCAAAATCGACCATCTTGGCGCCTAGCGCCAGGTGCAGGTCATAAAGAGGCGTGCGCAGTCCCATGGGTTTCTCCTTCCGGGCGTGGCGAAGCTACGGCTGCTGGCAGCATTTCAGCTACCCGGTTTGTAGGACCGGCCGCAACGAATGCCGCGCATTGTAGCTGCAAGCTCGATGGCTGACATCCTCAGCGCGTTTGACCAAGGTGCCGGGCTGAACGTCGTATCAGACCGATGACCGGCAACAGGCCGACCAGAATCAGCGTCAGGGCAGGCAACGAAGCCCGCGCCCATTCACCTTCGCTGGTCATTTCAAACACGCGTACGGCCAGGGTGTCCCAGCCGAACGGGCGCATCAGCAAGGTCGCCGGCATTTCCTTGAGGACATCGACGAATACCAGCAGTGCGGCACTCAAGGCACCTGGCACCAGCAGCGGCAGATACACCTTGAAAAACAATCTTGGGCCACTGACGCCAAGACTGCGCGAGGCTTCCGGCAATGACGGACGAATCCGTCCCAGGCTGTTTTCCAGCGGTCCGTAAGCCACGGCAATAAAACGCACCAGGTAGGCCAGCAACAAGGCATACAGGCTACCCAGCAACAGCGGTCTGCCGGCACCGCCGAGCCAGTTGGACAGCGGCACCACCACCTGGTTATCCAGGTAACTGAACGCCAGCATGATCGACACCGCCAGTACCGAGCCTGGCAAGGCATACCCCAGGTTGGCCACCCCCACGCCGGCGCGAATGCCGGGTGTGGACGACTGCCGGCGGGCAAACGCCAGCACCAGGGCGACGCAGACGGTGATCAGCGCCGCCATTGCCCCCAGGTAGAGGGTGTGCAGGATCAGGCTGGTGTAGCGTTCATCGAGGTCGAAGCGCCCGCGCTGCCAGAACCACACCAGCAATTGCAGCACCGGGATGACGAAGGCACAGGCAAACACCAACAGGCACCAGCCGCTGGCAGCCAGCGCCTTGATGCCACGCAGGTGGTACAGCGCCTTGCCGCGCGGACGCTCGTTGCTACCGCGCACGGCGCCACGAGCACGGCGCTCACCATAGAGCACCAGCATCACCGCCAACAGCAGCAAACTGGCCAGCTGCGCAGCACTGGAAAGGCTGAAGAAGCCATACCAGGTCTTGTAGATCGCGGTGGTGAAGGTGTCGAAGTTGAACACCGACACTGCACCGAAATCAGCCAGGGTCTCCATCAACGCCAAGGCAACCCCGGCACCAATAGCCGGTCGCGCCATGGGCAATGCCACCCGCCAGAAGGCTTGCAACGGCGAATGTCCCAGCACCCGCGCCGCCTCCATCAGACCTTTGCCCTGGGCAAGGAAGGCGTTACGCGCCAGCAGGTAGACGTAGGGGTAGAACACCAGCACCAGAACGATGATCACCCCACCGGTGGAGCGCACCCGTGGCAGGCGCATCGGCCCGAACCACTCGCGCAGCAGGGTTTGCACCGGCCCGGCGAAGTCCAGCAGGCCGACAAAGACAAACGCCAGCACATACGCAGGGATGGCGAACGGCAGCATCAACGCCCAGTCCAGCCAGCGCCGTCCGGGGAACTCGCAGAGGCTGGTGAGCCAGGCCAGGCTCACGCCCAGCAAGGTAACGCCCACGCCCACACCGACAATCAGCGTCAGGGTGTTGCCCAACAGGCGGCTCATCTGGGTATCGAGCAGGTGCGACCAGATCTGCATGTCGACCGATTGCCATGACAACAGCAGTACGCTCAGTGGCAGCAGCACCAGAGCGGCAATGGCGAAAACCAGGGGATACCAGCGGCGTTGGGCGGGGTGAGCCAAAAGGAAATCTCTGTGCAGTGATTACGACCGCGTTGCGGTCGATCGCCGGCAAGGCCGGCCCCCACAGCTGTTCGAACGTGGGAGCTGACCTTGGCGGCGATTGGGGCCTGACAAGGCCCCGGAAGGATAAAGCCTTGCACTTAGTTCCAGCCAGCCCGATCCATCATCCGAATCGCTTCCGCCTGACGCTTGCCGGCAATTTCCACCGGCAAGGTGTCGGCGACAAACTTGCCCCAGCTCGCCACTTCAGCGGACGGCGGCACAGCCGGGTTGGCCGGGAATTCCTGGTTCACGTCGGCGAAGATTTTCTGCGCCTCAGGCGTGGTCATCCACTCGACCAGTTTTGTCGCCGCCTCAGGATGCGGCGCGTACTTGGTCAGGCCAATGCCCGAGAGGTTGACGTGCACACCACGATCAGCCTGGTTTGGCCAGAACAGCTTGACCGCCAGGTTCGGGTTTTCCTTGTGCAGACGACCGTAGTAGTAGGTGTTGACGATGCCGACATCGCACTGCCCGGCATTGATCGCTTCGAGCACTGCAACGTCATCGGAGAACACGTCGGTGGACAGGTTGTTGACCCAGCCCTTGATGATTTCCTCGGTTTTCTTCTCGCCGTGGGTTTCAATCAGGGTCGCGGTCAGCGACTGGTTGTAGACCTTTTTCGCCGTACGCAGGCACAGGCGGCCTTCCCAGTTCTTATCGGCCAGGGCTTCGTAGGTGCTCAGCTCTTCCGGTTTGACCCGGTCGGTGGAGTAGGCAATGGTCCGCGCGCGCAGGCTCAGGCCGGTCCAGTCGTGGGAGGTGGCGCGGTATTGCTTGGGAATGTTGGCATCGATGACCGCGGACTTGATCGGCTGCAGAATGCCCATCTGCTCGGCCTGCCAGAGGTTGCCGGCATCAACGGTGAGCAGCAGGTCGGCGGTGGCGTTCTGCCCCTCGGCCTTGATGCGCTGCATCAGTGGCGCTTCCTTGTCGGTGATGAACTTGACCTTGACCCCGGTCTTGGCGGTGTAGGCGTCGAACACCGGCTTGATCAGCTCGTCGATGCGCGAGGAATACACCACCACCTCGTCTGCCGCCTGGGCGGTGCCGCCCAACAGGGTCAGAGCCAGGGCGGCCAGTACGTGCTTGCGTGGCAACATGGTGCAGTCCTCGGAATTCAAATAGAGGCGCAAATGGTAGTTAATCCCATTTGCCATCTCAACCGAACTCACCGGGGAGGAGTTACCAGATGTTACGGCCAGTAAATAACCGGCCTCAGGCGCGCGCCAGTTCCGGTAGATCACCGCTGAGCCCCAACGCCTGGCGAACGAACAACGCCTTGGCCTCGGGCAATTGCTCGACCCACTTCAGGCCACTGTTGCGTAACCAGCGCAGTGGCAGCGGGTCGGCCTGGAACAAGCGCTCAAAACCTTCCATGGCCGCCATCAGCGCCAGGTTGTGCGGCATGCGCCGACGCTCGAAGCGGCTCAGCACGCGTTCATCCGCCAGCCGCTCACCGCGCTCGTAGGCGCGCAGCAACTCTTCGGCCAAAACAGCCGCATCGAGAAAGCCCAGGTTGACGCCCTGCCCGGCCAACGGGTGAATGGTATGCGCAGCGTCACCGATCAGGGCCAGACCTTCGGCCACGTAACGTTTGGCATGGCGCTGGCGCAGCGGCACGCAAAGCCGCGGGTCAGCCTCCAGCACGGCACCCAGGCGCCCTTCGAAGGCGCGTTCGAGTTGCGCGCAGAATTCGGCATCGTCGAGCTTCATCAGGCGCTCTGCCTGCTCCGGTGTAGTCGACCAGACAATCGAACACCACTCCTGCCGACCATCGCGCAGCAATGGTAGGAAGGCCAGTGGGCCATCGTCGGTAAAGCGTTGCCAGGCGGTTGCCTGATGCGGCTCGGCGCAGCGCACACTGGTGACAATCGCGTGGTGAAGATAATCCCACTCGCGGGTCTCGCAGCCGGTCAGGCGTCGCACCGCCGAGTTTGCGCCATCGGCGGCAATCACCAGCGGGGCACGCAATGTGCGGCCATCGGCGAGGGTCAGCAGCCACTCATCGCCCGAGCGGCGCATCTGCTCCAGGCGTGCATTGGCCAGCAAGCCGATCTCGCTGTCGTGCAGGCGCTCCAGCAGACCATCCTGTACCACACGGTTCTCGACGATGTGGCCCAACACCTCGGCGTGCACGCTGGCCGCCGAGAAGTGAATCTGGCCGGTGCCGCTGCCGTCCCACACGCGCATGTCCGAGTAGGGGCTTACACGGCGTTGTTCGATCCCCTGCCAGGCACCCACGCGTTCAAGAATGCGCTGGCTGGCCATCGACAGGGCACTGACCCTGGGTTCGAAGGCAGCCTGTTCATCGAAGGGCTTGACCGACAGCGGGCTGCCATCGAGCAAGAGAATCTCCAGGCCACTGTGCTGCAATGCCAGGGCCAGGGCGCTGCCGACCATACCGGCACCGACAATCAACAGATCTGCGCGCATTTCCATGCCTTAAGCCTGTCTCGCTTGCGGCTTGAGCCGCACGTAAAGGGTTTTGTCGACCTGCGCCACCAGCTCACCGGCAGCGTCACGGATGTCGACCTGAAGTCGTGGCAGGTATTTCTTGCCGCCAGCAGTGTGCTCGCGGATCTCGGCCAGTAGCTGATCATCGATGCGCAGCTCGGCGAACACCGGGCCTTTGCCCGGCGCGATGAAATCGATACTCGCCGCCTTGTCCCAGACAATGTATTCGCGGCCCAGCAGCTCCATCAGCATCAGCATGTAGAACGGATCGACCATCGAATACAGGCTGCCGCCAAACTGTGTACCGACATAGTTGCGATTGAACCAGCCCAGGCCCATGCGCACCTTCAACTGGCGCAAGTCCGGACTGATGCTTTGCACGCGAATGCCGGCGCCGATATAGGGCGGATAAAGATTCAGACGCCAGCGCAGCATGCGCGCACGCCGTGCCAGTTTGCGCGGATCGTCCATGTTCAGCTCCGTGGGTCCGGACGGGTTCCCAGGCCCATGGCTTGCCGGGCAAACCAGCGTTTGGCCGGCGGCAACAGGTCGAGCCCAAGCAGTCCAAGGTTACGCCCGGTGGCAACCAAGGGTTGAGCACTGCCGAACAAACGGGTAACCCGATCGGAGAAGCCTACGGTCAGGTCCTGGTCCAGGCGCTGGCGCTCGCGATAAGCCTGCAGCGTGGCAAAGTCGCCCGGAACCTCAGGGCCGGACAACAGGCCCTCGGCCAACGACTGCACATCACGCAGGGACAGGTTGAAACCCTGCCCGGCAATCGGATGCAGGCTGTGCGCGGCATTGCCCAGCACCACCAGGTGCGGACGTACCTGCTCCTGGGCTTCAATCAGCGTCAAGGGGTACAAATGCCGGGCACCCACCTGGCGCAATGCGCCCAAGCGGTAGCCGAACACCTCTTGCAGCTCGCTGAGGAAGCTGCGCTCGTCCAGCTCGGCCAAGCGTTTGGCGTCCATGCCGGCGCGGGTCCAGACCAGCGCACAGCGGTTTTCCGGCAAGGGCAGCAGGGCCATCGGCCCCTCATCGGTGAAGCGTTCGAAGGCTTGACCGCAATGCGCTTCACTCGGGGTGATGTTGGCAATCAGCGCGCTCTGGTTGTAAGGCCGCTGGCTGACATGGATACCCAGTTGCTCGCGCAAGCCGGAGCGGCCGCCGTCAGCCAGCACCGCCAGGTCGCACTCAATCAGAGTGTCATCATTCAGTGACAGACGATAACCGTCTTCCAGTGCCTGCATGGCGGTCACTTCAGCCGGGCAACGCCAGCTCACCACCTCGGCATCCAGGCCTTTCCACAGGCACTGGCCAAGCCAGGCGTTCTCCACCACATAGCCCAGGGCGGGAACTCCTTCCTCAAGGGCATCCAGGCGCGTAGCGCCAAAACGGCCACGGTCGGAGACCTGGATCTGGCGGATCGGCTCGGCTCGCCGGGCGATCTGCTGCCATAGGCCCAGGCGTTCATAGATCTGTCGGGTACCGAAGGACAACGCCGAGGAACGTGCGTCATAACTCGGCTGATAGGTGTCGCCCGGCGCAAAGGGCTCGATCAGCAGGATCTTCCAGCCACGTGCCTTGGCCCCGGCCTGCAAGGCCAGCGCCAGGCTGGCGCCGACCAGACCACCGCCAATGATTGCCAGATTGACCCGATTCATGCCGCAGCACTGCGCGCGGCAGCCATCAAGGCCTCGATTTCGGCAACGGTCTTCGGCACACCTGAGGTCAGGATTTCACAGCCCTGCTTTGTTACCACTACGTCATCCTCGATACGCACACCAATGCCACGCCACTTCTTCGCGACACTCTGGTTATCGGCACCGATGTAGATGCCGGGTTCCACCGTCAGGGCCATGCCCGGTTCGAGCACACGCCACTGACCGCCGACCTTGTACTCGCCGACATCGTGCACGTCCATGCCCAGCCAGTGACCGGCCCGGTGCATGTAGAAGGCCCGATAGGCTTCGCTTTCAATCAGTTCGGCGACGTTACCCTTGAGCAGCCCCAATGCCACCAGCCCTTCAGTGATCACCTGCACCGTCGCTTCATGCGCGTGGTTCCAGTGCTTGCCCGGGGCGATGACCGCAAACGCGGCTTCCTGCGCTTTGAGGACCAGTTCATAGATCGCCTTCTGCTCCGGCGAGAACGTCCCGTTGACCGGAAAGGTCCGGGTAATGTCGCTGGCGTAGCAGTCGATCTCGCAGCCGGCGTCGATCAGGACCAGGTCTGCGTCCTTGAGCAACGCGTCGTTCTCCTGGTAGTGCAGGATGCAGCTGTTGCGCCCGGCCGCGACGATTGAGCCGTAGGCCGGCATCTTCGCCCCGCCTTTACGGAATTCGTAATCCAGCTCGGCTTCCAGGCTGTACTCGCGCAATCCCGCACGGCAGGCCTGCATGGCCCGTACGTGGGCACGGGCGGAAATCGCCGCGGCCTCGCGCATCACCTTCACTTCTGCCGCCGATTTATACAGGCGCATGTCATGCAGGAGATGATCCAGGGCAACGAACTCGTTCGGTGGCTGAGCACCAAGACGGGCCTTGGAGCGGATGACATTGATCCACTCCATCAGGTGACGGTCGAACTCAGGGTTGCTGCCCATGGCCGAGTACACCCGGTCACGGCCTTCGATAAGGCCGGGCAGGATGTCGTCGATATCAGTGATGGGGAAGGCGTCATCGGCGCCAAAGTCGCGCACGGCGCCTTCCTGCCCCGCACGCAGGCCATCCCACAGCTCGCGCTCCGGATTGCGTTCACGGCAGAACAGCACGTATTCGCCATGCTCGCGGCCCGGGATCAGGGCGATTACCGCTTCAGGCTCGGAGAAACCGCTCAGGTACTGAAAATCACTGTCCTGGCGGTACACATGCTCGACGTCGCGATTGCGAATGGCAACCGCGGCAGCGGGCAGGATGGCGATGCTGTTGGGCTCCATCTGCGCCATCAGCGCCTTGCGTCGACGGGCGTATTCCGACTTGGGGATATGGCTCATGGGCAGTGGGGTCCCTCAACAATCAGTGCAGCGAAGGTTTGGCTGCAGGCTCAACTGGTTTGGCCAGCTCCGTGTACAGCAACAGAGGAGCGACACGCAGGTACTCCATGACTTCCATATAGTCGCTTTCGCCGTCCTCGGACTCTTCCAGAGCATCCTGGACCTGGGAGATTGCATCCAGATCCTGGAGAATTTCCTTGGCCTCGACGCTCAGGGTCAGGCCGCCCGAATTCAGGCCAAAGCCATAGAGGAAGCCCTTGCACCACTCACCCAGGGCTGCAGCCCGGTCGGTCAGCGGGGCTTCATCGCCCGGCAGCAGCAACACAACAGTGATATCGTCGCCGGTAAGTTCACCTTTGACCATCTCCTGCAGGCCGATCAAAGCGTTACGAACGTTGTCTGCCGGATCGTTTTCCAACAGGTGGGCGGCATCGGCCAGCCAGGCCTCGGCATCGAAGCCGACGCCGGCACAGCTGCGTCCGAGCAATAGCCCGTGCAGCTCGGCAGGGGAAACAGGATGCCCGTTGCTGCTGAGGAAAGTGGCGAAGGCGGTGTACGGCGAATTGGTATTGGGCATGGGCAACTAGGCGCCAGACGGCGCAATGACTAGAATGAAGACCTTGTATCCTAGCACCGGCAGGCGCGCCAAGACCATCGACGCGGCCAACTCGGGGCAGGCCGGAGCATAAACCGGGCAACCACCCGCCAGACCGAATCGAGTGGCAACCAATGCAAGAGAACGATCTGCAAACGCTGATGGGCCGATTCGAACTGCTGATTGAGCGAGTCGAGCAACTAAAACGGCAAAACGCACTCCTATTAGCTGAGGAAAAGTCCTGGCGCGAGGAACGCGCCCACCTCATCGAAAAAAACGAAGTCGCCCGGCGTAAGGTCGAATCGATGATTTTGCGACTCAAGGCCCTGGAGCAAGACTCATGAGTTCAAGCAATAGCGTCACCGTGCAGATCCTCGACAAAGAATATTCGATCATCTGCCCGCCCGAAGAGCGCAGTAACCTGGTCAGCGCCGCACGCTACCTGGATGGCAAAATGCGCGAAATCCGCAGCAGCGGCAAAGTGATCGGTGCCGACCGGATCGCCGTGATGGCCGCGCTGAACATCACCCACGACCTGTTGCACAATCAGGAACGCCCTGAGGTTCCAGCCGGCGGCGCCACCCGCGAACAGGTGCGCGACCTGCTTGAACGCGTCGATCAGGCGCTATCTGACGATCAAGATTCAAATAAGGGCTGAGTATCGGTATACTGGCGCCACTCCCTGGAGTGCTTGCCAGTCGGTCATGTCCCTGAGCCGATACGCACAACCACGGGGGTTGCACGTGGGGCCGGTGTGCATGTCCGCTTGACGGAAAGCCTTAACGCCTCCTGCAATCTCCACCTTGAACTTTCGGGTTCAAGGGCTACACCGACAGCGGTTCGTCGGGGAGCCTGAATTACCTTTGCCCGCACCATCAAGCGAGCAAATCGAGTTGTCGCCCCGTGCGCGACAACCCTCCTAGGGAACGCCCGTGCCATGACCGACACCGCGCCGCTCACCCGCCCCCAACTCCGCCGCCTGCTACGCGATGCCCGCCGCGCCTTGAGCCCGGCCCAGCAACGTCAGGCCGCGCGTGGACTGTACCGGCAACTGGCTCAGCATCCGCTGTTCCGCCGCGCCCGGCACATCGCCCTGTACCTGCCCAATGATTGCGAGATCGACCCGCGCCTGTTGCTGCGCGAGGCTCAGCGGCGAGGCAAGCGTACCTATCTTCCGGTGCTGCACGCCTGGCCCAAAAGCAAAATGGTCTTTCAGCGTATCGAGCATGGCGAAAAGCTGCGCCCCAACCGTTTTCGCATCGCCGAACCACACATCAATCTGGCGCGACAACGGCCGATCTGGGCGCTGGACCTGATCCTGCTACCACTGGTGGGGTTTGACGAAGAAGGTGGCCGCTTGGGCATGGGGGGCGGCTTCTATGATCGAAGCCTGGCTTATCAGGCTCGCCGCAAAGCCTGGAAAAAGCCCTTGCTGCTGGGTCTGGCGCACGAGTGCCAGAAGGTTGAACGACTGGCTCAGGCCAGTTGGGATGTGCCGCTGCAAGGAACGGTCTCGGACCGTAGTTGGTACCTGGCGCCTGTCTGACAGACGCCAGTACAACGATCAACGTTGTTGCGGATTGACCGGCATTTCGTAAGGAGCGTCGAGTTTGCGCTCCCACAGGCTTTGCGCATAACCGGTAGTGACCACACCCAAACCGAACAGAAATACCAGAATCCAGAGCAAGTCCGGTTTGCGATTCATTGATTGCCCCCCTCAGGCAAACTGATCACGTTGTCAGCAACGTTTTTTAGTGGTTGCAGCAGCGTCAAGCTTAAAATGGGCGCATTCTCCGACAACCTGCGTCGACACGCAAACCTTGACGCCAACCGACTGTCGGTTTCATGCAACAGGTTATTTCAAACTTCGCCAGGAGCAGCACCGATGGCCTATTGGCTGATGAAATCCGAGCCCGACGAACTCTCGATCAAGGATCTGGCACGCTTGCAGGAGGCGCGCTGGGACGGCGTTCGCAACTATCAGGCACGCAATTTCCTGCGCAATATGGCGGTGGGTGACCAATTTTTCTTCTACCACTCCAGTTGCCCCGAGCCCGGTATCGCCGGCATCGCCCGGATCAGTGCCGGCGCCTACCCTGACCCGACAGCCCTGGACCCACAAAGCCATTACTTCGATGCCAAGGCCAGCGATGAAAAGAATCCCTGGAGCGCCGTCGATGTAGCCCATGTGGAAACCTTCGGTAAAGTCCTCGGACTGAGTTATCTCAAGCAACAAACGGCGCTGGCTGAGTTGCCCCTGGTGCAGAAAGGCAGTCGCCTGTCAGTCATGCCGGTTACCCCCGAACAATGGGCTGCGGTACTCGCGCTGCGTTAAACAGGGTAGGATTGCCGTCACTTTGACGAACATCAACGCACCAGGATCGGTGCCACGTCACAATCTGACGTGAATGCAGCAGGATGCAGACTGATGAGCCAACATACCCCGAAACTCTTCGCTGGCGCTTTGATTGCGTTGCTTCTGGCCGCAGGTGGCCTCGGTTACTGGAAGTCCCTGCACGATCGCCTGCCCGACGGCCTGAGCATGGGCAACGGCCGGCTTGAAGCCACTGAAGTGCAGATTGCCAGCAAGATTCCAGGGCGACTGGCCGAAGTGCTGGTCGACGAAGGCGATGTGGTTCGCCAGGGCCAGCTGCTCGCCCGCATCGACACCCGTACCCTCGAAGCCCAACGCAACCAGGCCGAAGCTGAAGTGCTGCGGGCCCAGGAAAACTACTCGGCGGCTCAGGCCAATGTGCAGCTGCGCCAAAGCGAACAGCTGCTGGCCAGCCAGGAGCTCAAGCGGGTCCGGGAAATTTTCCAGCGCAAATACGCCAGCCAGCAGCTACTTGACCAACAGCAGGCGCGCTACGACACGGCCTGTTCCGCAGTGGTCGCGGCGCGTGCTCAATTGGCCGCGATCAAGGCGGCTATCGGCGCCGCCCAGGCCCAGGTCGAGCAACTCACCAGCGAGATCGACGACAGCAGCCTGCGCGCGCCCATCGACGGCGTCATCCAGCTGCGCCTGGCCGAACCGGGTGAAGTCCTCGGCGCTGGCGGCCGGGTATTGATGCTGATCGACCCGAACGACCAGTACATGAACCTTTACCTGCCAGCGTCGACCACCGGCCGACTGACCGTTGGTGATCAAGCCCGGGTGGTGCTCGACGCCCTGCCGGAAAAGGCCCTGCCGGCAAAAATCGCTTTTGTTGCCGCCAAAGCCCAATTCACACCCAAACAGGTCGAGACCCGCGACGAGCGGCAGAAACTGGTATTCCGCGTCAAACTGCGCCTGACCGAGCCCAGCGCGGTGCCTCAGGCCAAGCCTGGCATGCCAGGTGCGGGCTACGTCCGCACCGCTGAAGTGGACTGGCCGGCCGATCTGCAATGAACGCACTGGCGCTGCAGGCCGAGGGCATCAGCCACCGTTATGGCAAGCTGGATGCCCTGCGAGACATCACCTTCGACCTGCCGGCCGGCACCCGCTGCGGCCTGATCGGCCCGGACGGTGCTGGTAAATCCAGTCTGCTGGGGCTGATTGCCGGAGTGAAAAAGCTGCAGAGCGGCGAGCTTTCCGTGCTCGGTGGCTCGATCCGCAAGCGCCGTCACCGCAACAGCCTGTACCCGCGAATCGCCTTCATGCCACAGGGCCTGGGCAACAACCTCTACCCTGAACTGTCGATCAGCGAAAACATCCGCTTCTTCGCCACCCTGTTCGGCCTCAGTGCAACGGAGTGTGAGCAGCGCATGCACAACCTGCTGCTGGCCACCGACCTCGCCCGCTTTGCCGAACGGCCGGCGGGCAAGTTGTCCGGCGGCATGAAGCAGAAGCTCGGCTTGTGCTGCGCGCTGATCCACGAGCCGGACCTGTTGATTCTCGACGAACCGACCACGGGCGTCGATCCGCTGTCACGCCGACGCTTCTGGGAGCTGGTAGATCAGGTCCGCCAGGAGCGACCGCAGTTGACCCTGCTGGTGGCCACCGCCTACATGGAAGAAGCCGAGCAGTTCGAACATTGCCTGATGCTTGATCGCGGCAAGCTGATTGCCTCGGGGCTCAGCCAGGAACTGGCCGGCGTCACCGCCAGCGGCAAGCTGGATGACGCTTTCACTCACTATCAAGGTGACAGCGCCCACGGCACGCAGCCATTGCAGATTCCCCCGCGCCCGGCCGGTGACGCGACGATTGCCATCGAAGCTCATGAACTGACCCTGCGCTTCGGTGATTTCACCGCCGTGAACAAGGTCAGCTTCGCCATCGGCCGCGGCGAGATTTTCGGCTTTCTCGGTTCAAACGGCTGCGGCAAGACCACCACCATGAAAGTGCTCACGGGGTTGATGCCAGCCAGCGAAGGCAGCGCCACCCTGCTCGGCCGTCCGGTGGATGCCAAAGACCTCGCCACGCGCAAGCGGGTCGGTTTCATGTCCCAGAGCTTCTCGCTGTATGGCGAACTCAGCTTGCGTCAGAACCTCGACCTGCACGCACGGCTGTTTGACCTGCCCAAAACCGAAAGCGCGCCACGTATTGCCGAGCTGATCGAGCGTTTTGACCTTGGCGAGATTGCCGACCAGCAATCCGGGGCACTGCCGTTGGGTCTGCGCCAGCGCCTGTCGCTGGCCGTAGCGGTATTGCACCGGCCCGAGGTATTGATCCTCGACGAACCCACTTCCGGAGTCGACCCGGCGGCCCGTGATGATTTCTGGCGTTTGCTGATCGAACTGTCGCGGGACCAGGGTGTGACCATCTTCCTCTCCACCCACTTCATGAACGAAGCGCTGCGCTGCGACCGAATTTCTCTGATGCACGCCGGCAAGGTACTGGCCTGTGACACGCCGGCAGCGCTGCAACAGCAGTTTGCCGGTGACACCCTGGAAGACGCCTTCGTCACGTGCCTGGAGCAGGCCCAGGGGGTGAGCGAAACACCTGCAGCCACAACCCAGCTGGATACACCTGCTGCAAGCCCATTACCCATGTCCCGGGGTTTCAGTATCAGGCGCCTGTTTGCGGTGGCCACCCGCGAGGGCAAAGAACTGCTGCGAGACAAAGTGCGCCTGGCCTTCGCCCTGCTCGGCGCGGTGTTCATGATGGTGATCTTCGGCTACGGCATCTCGCTGGATGTCGAGAACCTCGCCTTCGCCGTCTATGACCAGGACCAGAGCCCGCAAAGCCGCGCTTACCTGGAAGCCTTCCGTGGCTCGCGCTACTTTGCCGAGCAAGCGCCGATCAGCGATTCGGCACAGTTGCACAAACGCCTGCAACGCTCGGAAATCAAACTGGCCCTGGAGATTCCCCCCGGCTTCGGTCGCGACCTGCATGCCGGTCGCCAACCGGTAGTGGCTGCCTGGCTCGACGGTGGCATGCCGTTTCGCGCCGAGACCAGTCGCAACTATGTCGAAGCCGTGCACCAGGCCAATCTTGAACAACTGGCAGCCCTGAGCAGCAAGGCGCAACCCGGACAATCCCCAGTGCGTCTGGAAACACGCTTTCGCTACAACCAGGACGTGGTCAGCGTCAACGCCATCGGCCCGGGGGTAATGGCACTGATCCTGGCCTTCATTCCGGCCATGCTCACCGCTCTTGGAATTGTCCGCGAGAAAGAGCTGGGCTCGATCACCAACTTTTACGCCACGCCCCTGACCCGCCTGGAATTCCTCCTTGGCAAGCAGGCACCGTACCTGGCGATAAGCCTGATCAACCTGGCATTGCTGGTGGCGATGAACCGCTGGCTGTTCAATGTGCCGTTCAAAGGCAGCGCCCTGGCCCTGGCCTGTGGCGGTCTGCTGTACCTGCTGGCAACCACCAGCCTGGGTCTGCTGATCTCGGCGTTCACTCGTACCCAGATCGCCGCGATCCTCGGCACCATGATCATCACCAGCCTGCCCACCATCCAGTTCTCAGGCCTGATCGTGCCGCGTTCCTCGCTCGATGGCTCGGCAGCGCTGATGGGCCAGTTATTCCCTGCAGGCTACTTTCTGGATATCGCCGTCGGCACCTTCACCAAGGCCCTGAGCCTGCGTGAACTGTGGCCACAATGCCTGGCGTTGCTGGGCTTCTTCCTCGGGTTCACCGGCCTGAGCCTGGCCATGCTGAAGAAACAGGAGGTCTGATGCATCGCTTGGCACACACCCTGCGCCTGGGCCTCAAAGAACTGACCAGCCTGCGTCACGACAGCGTCCTGCTGCTGTTCCTGCTGTATGCCTTCAGCGTGGCGATCTACATGCCGGCGGCGGGTTCGATCATCGGCGTGCACAACGCCAGCGTTGCGGTAATCGACGAAGATCACAGCCAGCTGTCGCGCAAGCTGGCCGAGGCACTGCAGCCACCGGAATTCCAGACAGCCGTGCCGTTGGCCTACAACCAGCTCGACCAGGCCATGGACAGTGGACTGTACACCTTCGTTATCAATGTCCCGGTCAACTTCCAGAGCGACCTGCTGGCCGGGCGCTCACCGGAGCTGCAGGTGAATGTCGACGCCACCGCCATGAGCCAGGCATTCATGGGCGCCGGCTACATCGGGCGAATCTTCGAACGGGAGTTGCTTGAATACGCCAACCAGGGCTCGGCGGCATCCGCCAGCCCGGCGCTGATCAGTCCGAGGGCGCTGTTCAATCCGAACCTGGAAGGTGGCTGGTTTCTGGCGGTGATCCAGATCGTCAACAACATCACTATCCTGGCCATTGTGCTGACCGGCACGGCGCTGTTGCGCGAACGCGAACATGGCACCCTCGATCACCTGCTGGTGCTGCCGCTGACGGCGCTGGAAATCATGCTGGCGAAGATCGGCAGCAATGCCCTGGTGGTGGTGCTGTGCACCTGGGTGTCGCTCGAAGTGGTGGTCAAAGGCGCACTGGGCGTACCGCTGGCAGGTTCGCTGGGATTGTTCCTGGCAGTCACCGCGCTGTACCTGTTCGCCAGTACGGCGCTGGGTATTTTTCTCGCCACCCTGGCGCGCTCGACCCCGCAATTCGGCCTGTTGGCGATTCCGGTGATCATTCCCATGCTCTTGCTGTCCGGTGGCAGTACGCCTCTGGACAGCATGCCGCAGTGGCTGCAGTGGGTCATGCAGCTGTCGCCCTCGACCCACTTTGTCAGCCTCAGCGCGGCCATTCTGTTCCGCGATGGCGGGCTGGCGGTCGTCTGGCCCGACCTGCTGGCCCTGGCCGCCATCGGCCTGGCGTTCTTCGCGGTCGCCCTGGGGCGTTTTCGCCGCAGCCTGACGTCTTAGTACGGGTTACTGCACGATCAGGTTGTTGAACAGCAAATCATCAACCAGCGGCTTGCCTTCTTCGTTTTCCAGCACCTGCTGGACCTGCTTCAGGGCTTCCTGGCGCAGCTTCTCCTTGGCCTCGACATTGCTCATGCTTTCCAGGTTCTGCTGGGTAAACAGCGCTACCAGCTGATTGCGGATCAACGGC
Source organism: Pseudomonas sp. (assembly GCA_036643775.1). GTDB lineage: Bacteria > Pseudomonadota > Gammaproteobacteria > Pseudomonadales > Pseudomonadaceae > Aquipseudomonas. Next base: position 68,399 of record JAVXRI010000015.1, read on the forward strand.
TCGTGGTGCTTTACCGCCGTCGCGGCAGCATCGCTGTTGACCCGCAGCGCGACGTCGGCTTTGAACACGCGCAGCTTCGGACCGCCATCAAGGGCATAGTTGCCAACGAAGGGTGGGGTCAGCGAAATATAGGAGACCTTCGGTTCCCCTTCCTTGGCTTCTTCGGCCATGGCCGTCATCGGCAGCATCAGGGCCAGTACCATCAAGATCCACGCTTTCACGAATTCGCTCCTCAAACAGTTGGCGCCAGCATACCCAGCGCACCGGTCAAACCCAAGCCCGGGCTTATGCCGGCCTATCAGGGCGGGCCATGCTCGTTGACCCGGCACCTGACCCACCTACACTTATCGGCCACTACGCGCAAAGGAATAGCCCCGATGAAAGCAGTGTTGTGCAAAGCCTTGGGCCCGGCTCAGGATCTGGTCCTCGAAGAGGTCGCAAGCCCGGTACCGAAGAAGAACGAGATCCTCCTCGATGTGCATGCGGCCGGGGTCAATTTTCCCGACACCCTGATCATCGAGGGCAAGTATCAGTTCCAGCCACCCCTGCCCTTTTCCCCCGGTGGTGAAGCGGCCGGCATCGTCAGCGCAGTCGGTGAAAAGGTCAGCGCTTTCAAGGTCGGTGACCGGGTCATGGCCCTGACCGGTTGGGGCAGTTTTGCCGAGCAGGTGGCCGTGCCGGCCTACAACGTGCTGCCGATTCCCGAGCACATGGATTTCACCCAGGCGGCTGCCTTTGGCATGACCTATGGCACGTCCATGCACGCTCTGGCGCAACGTGGCCAGCTCAAGGCAGGTGAAACCTTGTTGGTGCTCGGTGCCTCGGGCGGCGTCGGGCTGGCGGCGGTGGAAATCGGCAAGGCCATGGGCGCGCGGGTCATCGCGGCGGCCAGCAGTGCCGAGAAACTCGCCGTAGCCAAGGCCGCCGGTGCCGATGAGCTGATCAATTACAGCGAGCACAGCCTCAAGGACGAGATCAAACGCCTGACCGGCGGCAACGGTGCCGATGTGATCTACGACCCGGTCGGCGGCGACCTGTTCGACCAGGCGGTGCGCGGCATTGCCTGGAATGGCCGCCTGCTGGTGGTGGGTTTCGCCAGCGGACGCATCCCGGAGCTCCCGGTAAACCTGGCGCTACTCAAGGGTGCGGCAGTGCTCGGCGTGTTCTGGGGGGCGTTCGCCCAGCGCCAGCCGGCCGATAACGCGGCGAACTTCGAGCAGCTGTTTGCCTGGTTCGCCGAAGGCAAGCTCAAGCCGCTGGTGTCGCAAACCTTCCCGCTGGCCGAGGCCGGCGCCGCCATCGACAGGCTCGGCCAGCGACAGGCCGTGGGCAAGCTGGTGGTGACCACCCGCTGAATCCGCTTGAGGCCCGGGAGCACCTCAGTACTTCTGAGCCAGCTTCTGGGCCAGCTTCTGGCGCAAGGATTCAGGCCAGACGTCGACAAAGTCCAGGCCGGGGTAGGTCTGGCAGCGTTCGATGATATTCGGCAAGGCTTTCTCGAACGACTTCGAGCTGGCAAGCGACTTCTTGTAGCTGGTGACGCCGTTTTCAGTGGCCTGGGAGATCATGCGGATCGACAACTGGGTGGTTTTCATATCCTTGAGCGATCGGCCGGCATCGTCTTTACGGTGTTGCGCCACTTCGTCGCTGAACTGCCGACAGGTCATCAGGATCAGCCCGACACGCTCGTAGATTTCCCACAATTCCTGCTTGTTGTTAAGGCGGAAAATCAGATCGTTCTGCACGTCGATCTGCGCGGGATTGTCGTCAGACACCGTCCACGGCTTGAAGCGCCATTGCCGCACGGCGCTCAGCGCGGCATCGGCAAACGCCGGCTCGCTGCTCTGAATGATTTTCACGTCACTGACGCTGCCGTCGGCAAGCACCTGAAAACCGACTCTTACCGAACCGGTGATGGCCGCCTTGCGCAATTCAGCCGGATAGGCCGGTACGGTTTTCTCGACAAATTCCAGTTTGATATCGGCATGGGCGATACCTGCCGCCAGTAACAGCAGCGCTGCAAACCACTTCATCCTTGATCCTTGCCTTTCCAGTTAATACCAAGGCGCAATAGTAGCGTGCCAGAGCCTTTCCCGACAGATTAACAATTCTCATTTCTACCGCTGAGGCCTAGCTATTCCGGAAAATGGCAGCGCCGGAAGCGGGCTTCCAGATTGCGGTCCGGCATGGCATGGCTGCGCAAGGCATTGAGGGTTTGCTCGACGTAGTCACGGGTGCTGCCGTAGCGCCCTTTGGCATTGGCGAAAATCGTACTGAGCAGGTCGTCCGGCAGGTTACCGGCATAACACGGCAAATGCCGCTCCAGCACAAAACCCAAGGCCTGAACCTTGCTGCCATCGTCGAGACGACAGGTCAGCCAGTGTGGCCGATAGGCCGGATACGGCATCTCGCGCTGCCACAAGGCCAACAAAGAGTCTTCCAGGCACTCGTCTGGCAGGCGATAGGCAAAGCCGCCGCACGAGCCGCCCCGGTCCAGACCAAACACCAGCCCCGGGCACTCCGGAGTGCCGCGGTGCTCATGGGACCAGAGGTAAAGGCCACGATGATAGCCATGTACCTTGGCGCGCCGACGCTCGGCGGCGTTGCACTCCGGCCGCCAGATCAGCGAACCGTAGGCAAACAGCCAGACCGGCCCACCCTGATGCAGGGACATGGTGTGTTGAACCGAAAGTTTAAGTTGCTCGTGAGACAGTTGTTGTCCGAAGTCGAGCAACGGAGGATAGGCCACATTCAAAGATGCAGTTTCAATCGCCGACATAGCTGCCGCCAGAATTCCTCGTGAACTACAGAAGTGAGTCACTGTAAACGAATACGTCATCCGCGTACTTACCGTACGGCAGATTGTGTATTGAATACAAGCCTCACCTCGCCCCGGAAGCGCCCTGCAGCAAGGCCTGGAGCAAACAGCCGGGTGTTATTCCAAGTGTAGCGAAAGTTATTTACGCTGCTGGCAATAATAACTGCCTTATGCCCGGTACAAGCAACGGCGGTTATTAAAACCGGCACGCTATTGCAGCGTGCCTTATTCCGTCATTCAACCGCGCGGTGCATAAGCGAAGACATCGGCGCGCATCTGGTGCGCGTCCATCCCGGCCTCGACCAGTGCATCAAGCGTGGCATAAATCATATTGGGCGAGCCGCTGGCATAAACATGCACACCGGCCAGGTCGTTCAGATCCTCGCAGACGGCTTCATGCAGCATCCCGCAGCGCCCTTCCCAACCACACAGGTCGCTGACCACCTTGTGCAGGAACAGGTTCGGCAGGCGCTCCCATTCAGCCCAGTGCTCGATCTGGTAGAAGTCTTCCGGAAGGCGCACGCCCCAGTACAGATGGACCGGATGCTTGAAGCCCTGGGCCCGGCAATGTTCGATCAGGCTGTGCATCTGCGCCATACCGGTGCCTGCGGCAATCAGCACCAGCGGACCATCGGGCAGCTCGGCCAGGTGCGTATCGCCAAAGGGCATCTCGAGCCGCGCCATGCCGTTGCGCTGCAACTGCGCGATCAACTCTACCGCACTGTTCTCGCGGGCCAGCACATGCAGCTCGAGGTCGCGGCCGCCGTGGGGTGCCGATGCCAGGGAGAAGGCAGCTTTATCGCCGCCCTCGCGCTCGATCATCAAGTACTGGCCAGCGTGGTAACGCGGAGGTTTGCCCGCTGGCGCCCGCAGGCGCACCCGCCAGACGTCGCCACCGACCTCAACGCACTCACTCAACTGACAGGCCAGCGTCCGTACCGGCAACTCGCCTAACGCGAGCACGCCATCCCACAACAACACACAGTCCTCCAGCGGCTCGGCGATGCAAGTGAACAGCTCGCCATGATCACGCTCCTGGCCATCCTGACGCACCCGCCCTTCGACCAG
>JAVXRI010000016.1:0-69385 GCA_036643775.1 Pseudomonas sp.
CTTTTAATGTCTGTACGTTTAGCCATGATCGCTTCCTTAATTACTTCTTAGATGCTTCGATAAGTTCGATGAAATGATCGAACAATGGTGCGCAGTCATGCGGACCAGGGCTTGCTTCAGGGTGACCTTGGAAGCTGAACGCGCTCTTGTCGGTACGCTCGATACCTTGCAGGGTACCGTCGAACAGTGACTTGTGAATGGCGCGGACATTGCCTGGCAGGGTTGCTTCGTCGACCGCAAAACCGTGGTTCTGGCTGGTGATCATCACTACGCCGGTGTCCAGATCCTGGACCGGGTGGTTGGCACCGTGGTGACCATGACCCATTTTCACGGTCTTGGCACCGGAGGCCAGGGCCAGCAGCTGGTGACCCAGGCAGATGCCGAATACCGGAATTTCGGTTTCGAGAATGTCCTTGATCGCCTGGATCGCGTAGTCGCATGGCTCCGGGTCACCAGGACCGTTGGACAGGAACACGCCATCAGGATTGAGCGCCAGAACGTCGCTGGCCGGGGTTTGCGCCGGCACTACGGTCACACGGCAGCCGCGCGCCACCAGCATGCGCAGGATGTTCAGCTTGACGCCGAAGTCGTAGGCAACCACGTGGTACGGCAGCTCGGCGGCATCGATGGTCGCGTGGCTGTCGGTTTTCAGCTCCCAGACACTGGAGCGCCATTCGTAGCTGGACTTGGTGCTGACAACTTTCGCCAGGTCCATGCCTTTGAGGCCCGGAAAACCGCGAGCGGCGGCAATTGCAGCCTCTTCGCTGATGTTGTCGCCAGCCATGATGCAACCGTTCTGCGCGCCCTTCTCACGCAGGATGCGCGTCAGCCGACGCGTGTCGATACCCGCGATCGCCACCACGTTGTGGGCCTTGAGGTAATCAGGCAGGGATTGCTTGTTGCGCCAGTTGCTCGCGATCAGAGGCAGGTCGCGAATCACCAGACCGGCCGACCAGACGCGGTCGGATTCGGCGTCTTCCGGGGTGGTGCCGGTGTTGCCGATGTGCGGGTAAGTCAGGGTAACGATTTGCTGCGCATAGGAAGGGTCAGTCAGGATTTCCTGATAGCCGGTCATTGCGGTGTTAAACACCACCTCACCAACGGTTTGACCGTCGGCTCCAATGGCTTCACCGCGAAAAATGCTGCCATCAGCAAGGGCGAGTATGGCTGGCTTAGTCAAGAAGACCTCCCGTAAATCTAGCCTGAAGGGGCGATCGCAGGTTGCAAAAAAGCGGAATGACGTATAGACACGTCACCCCGCTTTCTTCGTCGAATTATCTGCGCGCTTTTAGTGGACACACTAAAGCTGTAGCTTACAGAAAAACGCTTTTTTGGTCTACCACTGATGTGCCTGAAAGGCGCAGGAATGCGACAGGGCGCATTGGGAGGCTTGTTGTAGGAGCGGATTCATCCGCGATGGACGACAAAGTCGTCCCCATTCTCAGTGAAGGGGGGACGCTATGCGCCCCATCGCGGATGAATCCGCTCCTACGGGGTATTGCGATCAACGCAGGTCGAGCACGTCCTGCATGTCGTACAGGCCAGGCTCACGTCCGTCCAGCCACAAGGCGGCACGTACCGCACCCTTGGCAAAGGTCATGCGGCTGGAGGCCTTGTGAGTGATTTCCAGGCGCTCGCCGTCAGCAGCGAACAGCACGGTGTGATCACCGACAACATCGCCCGCGCGCACAGTGGCGAAACCGATGGTCTTGCGATCACGGGCACCGGTCTGACCCTCACGGCCATACACCGCCACTTCCTGCAGATCACGCCCCAGCGCATTGGCAACGACTTCACCCATGCGCAGCGCGGTACCCGACGGCGCATCGACCTTATGCCGGTGGTGAGCTTCGATGATCTCGATATCGACATCGTCACCCAGCACGCGCGCAGCCATGTCGAGCAGCTTCAGGCTGAGGTTGACACCGACACTGAAGTTGGCGGCAAAGACGATAGGAATCTCTTTACCCGCTTCAGCCAGCAACTGCTTCTCTTCGACACTGAAGCCGGTGGTGCCGATGATCATGGCCTTGCCTGCCTTGCGACAGAACGCCAGGTTCTTCAGGGTTACCGAAGGGTGCGTGAAGTCGATCAGCACATCGAACTCTTCGGCAACTTTCGCCAGGTCATCGGACAACAGCACACCGATTCGCCCCAGCGCCGCCAGCTCACCGGCATCAGCCCCGACCAACGTACTGTCCGGACGATCAATCGCCGCCGTCAGCCCGGCACCCGGAGTCTGCTGCACCGCCTCGATCAGGGTTTTGCCCATGCGCCCTGCCGCACCCATTACCGCTATACGTCGCATGCCCTATTCCTTCTTACAAGTCGCCGAAGAAGCGCTTCACACCCTCGAACCAGCCATTGGCCTTGGGCGAGTGGGAACTGTCGCCTTCCAGCGAATCGCGCAGCTCTTCGAGCAGCTCGCGCTGGCGACGACTGAGATTAACCGGAGTCTCGACCGCAACACGGCACATCAGGTCACCGGCACCACCGCCGCGAACCGGCGCAACACCTTTGCCGCGCAGACGGAACTGCTTGCCGGTCTGAGTGCCTTCCGGGATCTTCAGCTTGACCCGGCCATCAAGGGTCGGCACTTCAAGCTCGCCACCCAGGGCTGCATCGGTGTAGCTGATCGGCACTTCGCAGTACAGGTGCTTGCCGTCACGCTGGAAGATCGCGTGTTCGCGCACATTGATCACAACGTACAGGTCACCGGTCGGACCGCCATGCGAACCCGCTTCACCTTCGCCGGAAAGACGAATGCGGTCACCGGTATCGACACCAGCCGGCACCTTGACCGAGAGGGTCTTGTACTCTTCGACACGGCCTTCGCCATGGCAGGAGCCACACGGATCGGTAATGATCTTGCCCTGGCCATGGCAACGCGGGCAGGTCTGCTGGACCGAGAAGAAGCCCTGCTGCATGCGCACCTGACCAATACCACCACAGGTCGGGCAGGTCGAAGGCGACGAGCCCTTCTTGGCACCGGAACCGTCACACGGCTCGCAGTTGACCAGTGTCGGCACACGAATATTGACCGTGGTGCCACGCACCGCTTCTTCCAGGTTCAGTTCCAGGGTGTAGCGCAGGTCGCTGCCACGCTGGGCGCCACCACGCGAACCACCACGGCCGCCACCGAAGAAGTCGCTGAACACGTCACCGAAAATATCGGAGAAGTTCGCGCCACCAAAGCCGGCACCGCCACCACCCATGCTCGGGTCGACGCCAGCATGACCATACTGGTCATAGGCTGCGCGCTTGCTGGCATCGGAGAGCACTTCGTAAGCCTCGTTGGCTTCCTTGAATTTCTCTTCCGAGTCTTTGTCATCAGGATTACGGTCCGGGTGATGCTTCATCGCCAGACGGCGATAGGCCTTCTTCAGGTCCGCGTCACTGGAGCCGCGCTCAACTCCCAGAACTTCGTAATAGTCACGCTTTGCCATAAGTCTTTTCACTCTTGAGGACGTTCGGCAAACCTCTGCGCTTTCCGCGCTGTGCCGCCAGCACCCATCTTGTTTGCCTCCGAGAGGCCTGACAGATGCTGTAAAAATTCGGGTATTCCAGACACGCCAACGCGGGAGCTAGCCCCCGCGCGGCGACATCCTACCAGCCAACCACTAGAAAGCAGTCAACCGGCCGACAACCAGTAGCAATTACTTGTTGTCTTTGACTTCTTCGAACTCGGCATCGACGACGTCGTCGTGCTTAGGTTCTTCAGCCTGCTGCGCGCCAGCTTGTGGCTGCTCGGCCTGTTGCTCGGCGTACATTTTCTGAGCAACTGGAGCCGACACTTTCGACAGCTCTTCGACCTTGGCGTCGATGACAGCCTTGTCGTCGCCTTTGATAGCGACTTCCAGGGCAACAACGGCAGCTTCGATCGCAGCTTTCTCTTCAGCAGTGGCCTTATCACCGGCGTCAGCGACCATTTTGCGAGTCGAGTGAACCAGCGCGTCACCCTGGTTACGGGCAGCTGCCAGCTCTTCGAACTTGCGGTCTTCTTCCGAGTTCGCTTCAGCGTCGCGGATCATCTGCTGAATTTCTTCATCAGACAGACCGGAGTTGGCCTTGATCACGATCGACTGGGTCTTGCCAGTAGCCTTGTCTTTGGCGCCTACGTGCAGAATGCCGTTGGCGTCGATGTCGAAGGTTACTTCGATCTGTGGCACGCCACGTGGTGCTGGTGGAATCTCGGCCAGGTCGAACTTGCCCAGGGACTTGTTCTGTGCAGCCTGCTTACGCTCACCCTGCAGCACGTGAATGGTCACGGCGCTCTGATTGTCATCGGCAGTCGAGAACACTTGCGACTTTTTAGTCGGGATAGTGGTGTTCTTCTCGATCAGCGCGGTCATCACGCCACCCATGGTTTCGATACCCAGGGTCAGCGGGCTGACGTCCAGCAGCAGTACGTCCTTGACGTCACCGGCCAGTACCGCACCCTGGATCGCTGCACCCATGGCGACAGCTTCGTCAGGGTTGACGTCTTTACGGGCTTCTTTACCGAAGAAATCGGTTACCAGCTTCTGTACCAGCGGCATACGCGTCTGACCACCGACCAGGATCACGTCGTTGATCGCGCCAACGTCGAGACCGGCGTCTTTCATTGCAATGCGGCAAGGCTCGATGGTGCGCTGAACCAGATCTTCGACCAGGGCTTCGAGCTTGGCGCGCGAAATCTTCACGTTCAAGTGCTTAGGACCGGTGGCGTCTGCAGTGATGTACGGCAGGTTGACGTCGGTCGACTGAGCGGAAGACAGCTCGATCTTGGCTTTTTCAGCAGCTTCTTTCAGACGCTGCATCGCCAGCGGGTCACCTTTGAGGTTCATGCCGCTTTCTTTCTTGAACTCGTCGACGAGGTAGTCGATCAGGCGAATGTCGAAGTCCTCACCACCGAGGAACGTGTCACCGTTGGTGGCCAATACTTCGAACTGGTGCTCGCCATCAACTTCGGCAATTTCGATAACCGAAACGTCGAAGGTACCGCCACCCAGGTCATAAACGATCACGGTGTGATCGCCTTTGGCCTTGTCCATACCGTAAGCCAGAGCAGCTGCGGTTGGTTCGTTGATGATACGTTTTACGTCCAGACCGGCAATGCGACCGGCATCCTTGGTGGCCTGACGCTGGCTGTCGTTGAAGTAGGCCGGAACGGTGATGACCGCTTCGGTTACTGGCTCGCCCAGGTAGTCTTCGGCGGTTTTCTTCATCTTTTTCAAGATTTCAGCCGAGATCTGTGGCGGTGCCATTTTCTGGCCGTTGACTTCAACCCAGGCGTCGTTGTTGTCCGCCTTGACGATCTTGTACGGAACCATCTGGATGTCTTTCTGCACGACATCTTCGTCGAAGCGACGACCGATCAGACGCTTTACCGCGTACAGGGTGTTGTGCGGGTTGGTGACCGCCTGACGCTTGGCCGACTGACCGACCAGAATCTCGCCATCGTTGGCGTAAGCGATGATCGACGGCGTGGTACGCGCGCCTTCAGCGTTCTCGATAACCTTGACGTTGCCGTTTTCCAGGATGGAGACGCAGGAGTTGGTGGTCCCCAGGTCGATACCGATGATTTTGCCCATGTTAACTCTCCCGAAACTTGAATTTGGTTGCCGCAGCAGTGGTGGCTAACTGCGGTAATACTTGAATGCTTGACACCTAGATGGGGGCGCCCGAAACGATTTCAAGCCTGCTCGTCAATCGACGGCGAAACCGCTGCAGGAGCCTTGCTGACCACGACCATGGCCGGGCGCAGCAGACGACCGTTGAGCTGGTAGCCCTTCTGGAACACCTTGAGCACGCTGTTCGGCTCGACCTCGGCGCTTTCCTGCATGGCCATGGCCTGATGATGCTCGGCGTTGAAAGGTTCGCCGTGCGGGTCAATGGCCTCAAGGTTGTAGCGCTTGAGGGTGTCGTGGAACATTTTCAGGGTCAGCTCGATACCTTCACGCATCGGGCGAATGCTCTCGTCGTCGGGGCTGGACAGTTCCAGGCCACGCTCGAGGCTGTCGATGACCGGCAGCAGGTCACCGGCGAATTTTTCCAGCGCAAACTTGTGCGCCTTCTCGACGTCCTGCTCGGCACGACGGCGTACATTCTGCAGGTCGGCGGTGGTGCGCAGGGATTGATCCTGGGCCGCCGCCAGCTGCTCTTCGAGCACCTGCACGCGGGCGCTCAGGTCTTGTGCGCCAGTGGCTTCGGCGTTCAGATTCTGTTCATCCAGCTGTTCGTCAGCCATAAAATCTCTCCTCTCGAATAGTGTCAGCGAGCCGTACTCGCGCTTCTGCCGGGTATATGGGGTCGCAAAACCCAGGTTCAAGGGGGACAACGCGCACTCGGCTGATTGATTCATAACTCATCGCAATCAGAACGAGCCCCTGATAACCAAATCGAACTAAGCGCAGCCATTGTCAGCGGATTTGAAAACACTGTATAAATAACCAGACTTAACGCCTGGGAGCCGCCCCAATGCTGGTGCACCTGTCCGTACACAACTATGCCATCGTCGAACACCTGGACCTCGAGCTTGCTCGCGGGATGAGTGTCATCACCGGTGAAACCGGGGCCGGCAAATCGATCATGCTCGACGCCCTGGGCCTGACCCTGGGTGATCGTGCCGACAGCGGCGTGGTGCGTCCGGGCGCCGACAAAGCCGACATCCTCGCCACCTTCGACCTGCTGGACATCCCCGAGGCCCGCACCTGGTTGGCCGAGCGCGACCTGGACAACGACGGTCCGTGCATCCTGCGCCGGGTGATCACTGCCGAAGGCCGCAGCCGTGGCTACATCAATGGCACACCCTGCCCGCTCGGCGACCTCAAGGCCCTCGGCGAACTGCTCATCGATATCCACAGCCAGCATGAGCACCAGTCGCTGCTGAAGTCCGACACTCACCGCCGCCTGCTCGACGAATACGCCGGTGCCACCGACCTCGCCCGCCAGGTGCAACTGGCTGCCCAGCGCTGGCGCCAGACCCGTCAGGAGCTGGAGCGGCTGTCCAATTCCGGCGACGAGCAGCGCGCGCAGCATCAGTTGCTCAGCTACCAGCTCGAAGAACTCGACAACCTCGGTCTGGGCGAAAATGAGCTGGAGCAGCTGGAGCAGGAGCACAAGAACCTGACCAACGCCGAGGCCCTGTTCGGTATTTGCCGCCAGGTGATCGACCACTGCAGCGACAACGACTCAGGCAATGTACTCAACGCCCTGACGGCCAGCCTCAATCGCCTGACAGCCGTGCAGAATGCACCCAAGGCGCTGGACGAAGCCGCCACCATGATCGCCAGCGCCCAGATCCAGGTCGAAGAAGCAGTCGGCGAACTGAATCGCTTCCTGGACAACTTCGACGCCGATCCTGCACGCCTGCAGCAACTCGAAGAACGCCTCGACACTATCTATACCCTTGCCCGCAAGCACCGTGTGCATCCAACCGAGCTGGCCAGCCTGCAACAGCGCCTGATGGAAGAGCTCGAAGACCTCAATGCCAATGACGAGTCGATTGAGCGCCTGGGCGAAGAACTGGCCGCTTATGCTCGCCATTACCAGGACAAAGCCAGCGAACTGAGCGCCCTGCGCGGTCAAGCCGCCAGCCAGCTGGCCGGTGCAGTCGAGCAGGAGATCCAGCGCCTGGGCATGCCTGGCGGTCGCTTCAGCATCGAATTGCACGCCAACAGCAACGACGAGCTGTCACCCCACGGCCTGGAACAGGTGGAACTGCTGGTCAGCGCCAACCCCGGCCAGCCGCTCAAAGGCCTGGCCAAAGTCGCCTCCGGGGGTGAGCTGTCACGGATCAGCCTGGCAATCCAGGTCATCACTGCGCAAACCTCACGCATCCCCACCCTGGTCTTCGACGAAGTCGACGTGGGGATCGGCGGCCCGACTGCGGAAATCGTTGGTCAATTGCTGCGACGCCTGGGTGAGCGCGGCCAGGTGCTGACGGTAACCCACCTGCCGCAGGTGGCCGCCCAAGGCCATCACCACCTGTTTGTACATAAAGTGCGCAACAGCGATGCTACCCACACTGCCGTAGCCAACCTGGGCAAGCGCGAGCGGGTAGAAGAAGTGGCGCGGATGTTGGGCGGTATCGATCTGACCAAGGAATCCCTGGCGCACGCCCGCAAGATGGTAGTCACCAGCAAGGCCTGAGCGACTGCCCAGAAAGCACAAAGGCGACCCTAGGGTCGCCTTTGATGCTGTGCAGCAAGAAGTATTACTTACTTTTTCTTGCGCACGTACAGGACCAGATTATGGTCAACCAGCTCGAAACCATGTTCGGCAACGATTTCTTTCTGGCGCTTTTCAATTTCGCTATCGAAAAACTCGATAACCTCGCCAGACTCCACGTTGACCATATGGTCGTGGTGGCCGCCGTCGGCCAGTTCGAACACGGCATGACCGCCGTCGAAGTTGTGGCGCACGACCAGGCCTGCGGCTTCGAACTGGGTCAGAACACGGTAGACCGTGGCCAGACCGACATCCTCGCCCGCCTCCATCAGCGCCTTGTAGACATCCTCAGCACTCATGTGACGCTGCTCGGTAGAGTCGAGCATCTGTAGAATTTTCACTCGAGGCAGTGTCACCTTGAGACCGGCTTTGCGCAGTTCGCTATTTTCAACCATGGTCAGCTTTCTCGCCGATGCTGCTTCGCAGCTTCTCTGAATACGGGTATGATCGGGGTTTACGTTGTCCAGCCAAGATAGTGGAAGTCGCCCACCGATGCAAAACACCAAGCTCTTGCTAACCAGCCTCACCCTCGTGGGACTGCTCGCACTCGCCGGTTGCTCGTTCCCCGGGGTTTACAAAATCGACATCCAGCAGGGCAATGTCGTCACGCAAGACATGATAGACCAATTACGCCCCGGAATGACCCGTCGGCAAGTAAGGTTTATCATGGGCAACCCGCTGATCCAGGATACCTTCCACACCAACCGCTGGGACTACCTGTACAGCCTGCAACCTGGTGGCGGTCAACGCCAGCAGGAACGCATGAGCATTTACTTCAACGACAGCGATCAACTGGTCAACCTTTCCGGCGACTTCATGCCGGGCGTCAGCCGCGACCAGGAAATCCTCGGCGGCAGCGGCGACACCAGTGTCAGCCCGGCCCAGCCAGGCACCACCGAGCAGGTTGAACAAGTCAAGGAAACCCCGGCCAAGCCAGGTTCCCTTGAAGAGAAGATCCAGCGCGAAGTCGATACCATCGAAACAATTCCGGTACCGACCCCCGCCCCACTGGAAACCTCGCCGCAGTAAGCGCACTGCAGGCAAAGAAAAGCCCGGACATTCCGGGCTTTTTTGTGTCTGCATTTTCAGCGTTTGGCTTTCTTGAAAACCCTTGCCACCTTGGCGGCGCGTTGCTTGCGCACTTCCTTGGGGTCGACCAGCAAAGGCCTGTACAGCTCGATGCGATCCCCTTCGACAACGGCCTGCTGCGCCGCCTCATTGACGACTTTGCCGAAGATGCCCAGCGGGCACGCATCTACATCCAGGTCCGGAACCTGCTCAGCAATGCCCGACAAACGTACGGCCTCGCGCAGCGTCGTGCCGGGCGCGACTTCCACAGTCAACAACCATTGCTGCTCGGCTGTGGCGTAGACCACTTCAACCTGCAAGTTGCTTGGCTCGCTGACAGAAGGCATCGACCAGGGTATTGGCCGCCTGATTGAACAGAGGCCCCAGGGTTGCCCGCACCAATGGCCCGGCATAGTCGAACGACAGATCCAGACTGATCTTGCAGGCCTTCTCGCCCAATGGCTTGAAGATCCACAGACCGTGCAACTGATTGAACGGCCCCTCTTCCAGGTTCATCTCGATAGATTGCCCGGGCACCAATACATTGCGGGTGACGAACTTCTGACTCATGCCACCCTTGGCCACTTCCAGGCTGGCGCGCATCAGCGTGTCACTGACCTCCAGCACCGTGCTGGACGAGCACCAGGGCAGAAACTCCGGGTACCGCGCAACATCGTTGACCAGGTCGTACAACGCCTGGGCCGGATAGGGCAACAGGGCCGAACGTTGAATATGGGTAGTCATCCAGGCGTCACTTCCAAAGCTGAGCGGCAAACACAATCAGAATGCCGAGGGGCGCCACATAGCGCATCAAGAAGAAGGTCAGAGCAAACAGCAGCGGGCTACGCATTGCCAATTCATCGCGCACCGTCTCTCGCCCCATGATCCAACCAGCGAATACTACAAAGCACAATCCACCCAGCGGCAACATGATCCGCGAGGTGAAAAAGTCGATCACGCCAAAGAAGTCCAGCCCGCCACTCGCACCCCACTGGTAGAGCTGAAAACCGCTACCGTCGTTGACGAAAAAGCGTGCCTGCTGCCAGATGTTGAACGAGAACACTGTGCCCAGGCCAACCAGCCAGCAACTAAACGCCAGCCAGGTAGTGATCCAGCCGCGTCGCACTCCCGTGCGCTCCACCAGGTAGGCGACCATGGGTTCGAGCAGGGAAATCGCCGAACTCCAGGCCGCCACTGCCACTAGAACAAAGAATACGACGCCCATCAATTGGCCAAAGGCCACATTACCGAATGCAAACGGCAAGGCGACAAACATCAGGCCCGGGCCTTCACTAGGGTTCAGACCAGCAGCGAAAACAATCGGGAACAGGGCCAGGCCAGCCAGCAGAGATACGAATGTATCGAGCAGGGCAACGGCGACAATGGTGCCACCGATAGAAGCCCCTTTCGGCATGTAGGCACCATAGATCAGCAGCGAACCGACACCGACACTCAACGAGAAGAATGCATGCCCCATGGCGGGCAGCAAACCATCGAGCAGACGCGAGGTGTCGAAGTCGAACATGAAATGCAGGCCCTGCATAAAGTGCCCGGTCGTCAGACTGTAGCCCAGCAGGATCACCAGCAGCAGGAACAGTAACGGCATCATGATCCGCAGGCTCTTCTCCAGCCCCGCCACCACACCGCGGGCAATCACCAGCGCCGACAGCAGCATGAACAGCGTGTGCCATAGCATCAGGCGCCAAGGGTCGCTGATCACACCGTTGAAGTAACTGCCGACCTGATCCGCTGTCACCCCTTCGAAATCGCCCCTGCCCATATTGATGATGTAGTCGAACGACCAGCCACCCACCACGCTATAGAACGACAGGATCAACAGTGCGGTGATCATCCCGGCGAAGGCCCACCAGGACCAGCGTGGCGAGTGCCCGGCCTCCAGCGCCAGATCACGCAGGGCGTTGGCCGGGCTTTGCCGGGTGCGCCGGCCGATCAGGGTCTCGGCCAGCATCACCGGAATACCGATCAAGGCAATGCAGGCCAGAAACACCAGGACAAAAGCACCGCCACCATAGACGCCGACCATGTAGGGGAATTTCCAGATACTCCCCAACCCCACCGCGGCACCGGTTGCCGCCAGTACAAACACCCAGCGACTGGCCCAGCCACCATGGACAGAAACCTTGTCCGTCGACATCAACACGCTCAACTGTGGAAAAAAAGAGCGCGCATTGTCCGGGATTCAACTCACAGGCTCAAGCGCACTGCTACCCCGTAGCCGACAGCGCAACGACTGCCTATAATGCCGCCCCTATGGCTAAACAAAAGAAACATCCGACAGGGACCATCGCGCAGAATAAAAAGGCGCGACACGATTACTTCATCGAGCACAAGTTCGAGGCCGGATTGGTCCTGTCCGGTTGGGAAGTAAAAAGTCTGCGTGCCGGCAAGGCGCATCTGACCGACAGTTACGTGGTGCTGAAAAATGGCGAGGCCTGGCTGATGGGCAGCCATATCACGCCACTGACGGCTGCCAGTACGCATGTCATTGCCGACCCGACACGTACCCGCAAACTGCTGCTCAATAAACGTGAGCTGGAGCGCCTGCATGCAGCCGTCCAGCAAAAGGGCTACACCTGCGTGGCCTTGTCGATCTATTGGAGCAAGCACCTGATCAAGTGCGAGATCGCACTGGGCAAGGGCAAGAAGGAATACGACAAGCGCGATACCCAGCGCGAGCGTGATTCCGATCGCGAACTGCAGCGTGCAGTGCGCAACAAGGGCAAGGAAGACTGATTCTTTCTGGCAGGCGCCCCTGGGTGCCTGTTATGGCCTCATCGCTGGCAAGGCCAGCTCCCACAGTAGATCTTCAGTTCACTGAAATTTCTCTGGGAGCCAGCCTTGCCATGCGAGCTAACGCCCGCTACGTCTTTCCGCCCGCGCCGTTCGCTGCGCTTCCTGACGCACCTCGTCAAGTACTTCCTGCACATACAGAATGTGCCGGCTGGAGACTTCGCGAGCTTCTTCCGCACGCCCTTCAACGATGGCCAAGTACAGCTCACGGTGCTGACTGATGAGCATGTCGCGGGTTTCGGCGCGCTGCTTGTACATGCCGCCGATGTTGGTCACCACGTTGCGCTTGAGCAGATCGAACAGTCCGCGAATGGTGTGTAGTAACACCGCGTTGTGACTGGCTTCGGCAATTGCCAGGTGAAAGCGCGCATCGGCGGCGCCCTCCTCGGCCCGATCCACTTCGGCGCAGCGGGTGTAGCAATCCTGCAGGGCATCGAATGCCGCCTTGAGCCGCTGACGATCAGGCTCTGTTGCGCGGATCGCCGCGTAATAGGCACACGATGCCTCCAGGGTATGCCGGAACTCCAGCAGATCGCGCTGCGCCTCGGGATTGCTTTCCAGCAGCTGCAACAAAGGATCGCTGAAGGTCGTACCCAGCGACTCAGCCACATAGTTGCCGCCGCCCTGGCGACTGACCAGCAACCCCTTGGCCACCAGTTTCTGGATCGCTTCGCGCAATGACGGTCGCGACACGCCAAACTGTTCGGCCAGCGCCCGTTCAGCAGGCAGACGCTGACCGGCAGTCAAAGTGCCCTCAAGAATCATCCCCTCAAGCCTGTCGACGATATCGTCGGACAAACGGCGTTGGCGGACCTGATCAAAAACCATCACATGCTCTCCACAATCCCGAGTACGTTCGGGGCTGTCTATTCTGGCCTATCCGCACCCCGCCGACACCCATCAGATCGCAACTTTCCCTGCCGTTCAGGCCATCCCTCCCGCCAATCTCCGACGAAAGTTTTCTTGGGACAAATTGACACACCCACAGCGAGGCTTTTAACCTAGCGCCTCGACATTGTAAATTGGTCTTACCAATTATCCAATGCCAGTGCTCGACCAACAACAATTAGGGGCCACCCCATATGCAAACCTGGCAACAGCTCTACAGTCCGCTTGGTAGTCTTGGCTTGTCCGCACTCGCGGCAGTCATCCCGATCGTATTCTTCTTCCTCGCTCTGGCGGTGTTCCGCCTCAAGGGTCACGTGGCCGGCAGCATCACGCTGGGCCTGTCGATCCTGGTGGCGATCTTTGCCTTCCAGATGCCTGCCGACATGGCGCTTGCCGCCGCCGGATACGGTTTTGCCTATGGCCTGTGGCCAATCGCCTGGATCATCGTTGCAGCGGTGTTCCTCTACAAACTGACGGTCAAGAGCGGCCAGTTCGAAGTGATCCGCAGCTCGGTGCTGTCGATCACCGATGACCAGCGCCTGCAGGTGCTGCTGATCGGTTTCTGCTTCGGTGCCTTCCTCGAAGGTGCGGCAGGCTTCGGTGCACCGGTGGCGATTACTGCCGCCCTGCTGGTCGGCCTGGGCTTCAACCCACTGTACGCCGCCGGCCTGTGCCTGATCGCCAACACTGCCCCGGTGGCGTTCGGTGCCCTCGGTATCCCGATCATCGTCGCCGGTCAGGTGACCGGTATCGACGCCTTCAAGATCGGCGCCATGACCGGTCGCCAGCTGCCGCTGCTGTCGCTGTTCGTACCGTTCTGGCTGGTGTTCATGATGGACGGCCTGCGCGGCGTCAAAGAGACCTGGCCTGCAGCACTGGTGGCCGGCCTGAGCTTCGCGGTGACCCAGTACTTCACCTCGAACTTCATCGGCCCGGAACTGCCGGACATCACCTCGGCCCTGGCCAGCCTGGTTTCCCTGACCCTGTTCCTCAAAGTCTGGCAGCCCAAGCGTTCGTTCGCTGGCGCCACTGGCAGCGTCGGTGCCGCCGTGGTCAAAGGTGGCAGCCAGCCTTCGCCGTATAGCTTCGGTGAAATCTTCAAGGCCTGGTCACCGTTCCTGATCCTCACCGTACTGGTTACCATCTGGACCCTCAAGCCCTTCAAGGCGGCTTTCGCTGCTGGCGGTTCGATGTACAGCTGGGTGTTCAACTTCGCCATTCCGCACCTCGACCAACTGGTGATCAAGACCGCCCCGATCGTCGCCACCCCGACCGCGATTCCGGCCGTGTTCAAACTCGACCCGATTTCCGCTACCGGTACCGCGATCTTCTTCTCGGCGCTGATCTCCATGCTGGTCCTGAAGATCAACTTCAAAACTGGTCTGACCACTTTGAAAGAGACCTTCTACGAGCTGCGCTGGCCGATTCTGTCGATCGGCATGGTATTGGCCTTCGCCTTCGTCACCAACTACTCGGGCATGTCTTCGACCATGGCTCTGGTACTGGCCGGCACCGGCGCGGCATTCCCGTTCTTCTCGCCGTTCCTCGGCTGGCTGGGTGTGTTCCTGACCGGTTCCGACACCTCGTCCAACGCCCTGTTCAGCTCGCTGCAGGCCACTACTGCGCACCAGATCGGGGTCAACGACACCCTGCTGGTTGCAGCCAACACCAGCGGTGGCGTGACCGGCAAGATGATCTCGCCACAGTCGATCGCCGTCGCCTGCGCGGCCACCGGCCTGGTCGGCAAGGAATCGGACCTGTTCCGCTTCACCCTCAAACACAGCCTGTTCTTCGCCACCATCGTCGGCCTGATCACTTTGATCCAGGCCTATTGGCTGACCGGCATGCTGGTTCACTAAAGTGACAGAGGCCGGGCGCGCTACAGTGCGTCCGGCATCCGCTCCTTTCAAACGACGCAGCGAGACCACATGATCATTTCTGCCTCTACCGACTACCGCGCCGCAGCCCAACGCAAGCTGCCGCCGTTCCTGTTCCACTATGCCGACGGTGGCGCCTACGCCGAGTACACCCTGCGCCACAACGTCGAAGACCTGGCGAGCATTGCCCTGCGCCAGCGCGTGCTGAAAAACATGTCCGAGCTGAGCCTTGAAACCCAGCTGTTCAACGAGACACTGAGCATGCCGGTGGCCCTGGCGCCAGTCGGCCTGACCGGCATGTACGCCCGGCGCGGCGAAGTTCAGGCCGCCCGTGCGGCCGCCGCCAAAGGCATCCCCTTCACGATGTCGACGGTGTCGGTCTGCCCGATCGAGGAAGTGGCTCCGGCGATTGACCGGCCGATGTGGTTCCAGCTCTACGTCCTCAAGGACCGCGGTTTTATGCGCAATGCCCTGGAGCGCGCTAAAGCGGCTGGCGTCACCACCCTGGTGTTCACCGTCGACATGCCTGTACCGGGCGCTCGCTACCGCGATGCGCATTCGGGCATGAGTGGCCCGAACGCGCCGCTGCGCCGCGTCTGGCAAGCCATGACCCATCCGCAGTGGGCTCTGGATGTCGGCCTGTTGGGCAAACCGCACGACCTGGGCAACATTTCCACCTACCGTGGCAGCCCTACCGGTCTTGCCGATTACATCGGCTGGCTGGGCGCCAACTTCGATCCGTCGATTTCCTGGAAAGACCTGGAGTGGATTCGCGAGTTCTGGGATGGCCCGATGGTGATCAAAGGCATCCTCGACCCGCAGGATGCCAAGGACGCGGTCAAGTTCGGTGCCGACGGTATCGTCGTCTCCAACCATGGCGGCCGCCAGCTCGACGGCGTGCTGTCCAGCGCCCGCGCGCTGCCGGCGATCGCCGACGCAGTGAAGGGTGACCTGAAGATTCTCGCTGACTCCGGCATTCGCAGCGGCCTCGACGTCGTGCGCATGATCGCCCTCGGCGCGGACACCGTGCTGATCGGTCGCGCCTTCCTCTACGCGCTTGCCACCGCAGGCGAAGCTGGGGTGAAGAATCTGCTGGATCTGTTCGAGAAAGAAATGCGCGTGGCCATGGTGCTCACCGGTGCCAAGACCATCAGCGAGATCACCCGTGACTCGCTGGTTCGCGAACTGGGCGCCTGATTGCCGCGCCCGCACCAATCACCGCCTGATTGACCGGGACACACGGCGCGCCAGACGCCGCGGTCCCGCGAGGAGATTGCATGAGTCTGCCCGCCGCGTTCCTCGACACGGTTGAACACCTGATTCCCCGCGAGCGGCGTTTCGACGACCCGCTCTCGACCCTGGCCTTCGGTACCGACGCCAGCTTCTATCGCCTGATTCCCAAGCTGGTGATCCGCGTCGAAAGCGAAGACGAAGTCGCCACCCTGCTCAAGGCCGCACACGCCCAACAGGTTGCGATCACCTTCCGCGCCGCCGGCACCAGCCTGTCCGGTCAGGCCGTGAGTGATTCGGTGCTGCTGGTACTAGGCGACAACTGGAACGGTCGCGATATTCGCGATGGCGGCAAGCAAATTCGTCTGCAGCCGGGCGTCATCGGTGCTCAGGCCAACGCCTGGCTGACTCCGTTCGGACGCAAGATCGGTCCCGATCCAGCCTCGATCAACGCCTGCAAAATCGGCGGCATCGTCGCCAACAACGCCAGCGGCATGTGCTGCGGCACCGCGCAAAACAGCTACCACACGCTCGCCGGCATGCGCATGCTGCTCGCCGACGGCACTCTGTTGGACAGCGAGATTCCCGAGAGCATCGCCCGTTTGCGAGAAAGCCACGGCGCATTGCTCGACCAACTCGGCGAACTGGGACGGCAGACGCGCGCCAATACCGAACTGGCAGCAAAGATCCGGCACAAGTACCGACTGAAAAACACCACCGGGCTGTCCCTGAATGCGCTCGTCGATTACGACGAACCCCTGGATATCCTCACCCACCTGATGGTCGGCTCCGAAGGCACGCTCGGTTTCATCAGTGCGGTGACCTACAACACCGTACCGGACCATCCGCACAAGGCCAGTGCGCTGATCGTCTTCCCGGATGTCGAGACCTGCTGCAACGCGGTGCCGGTACTGAAGCAACAACCGGTCTCCGCTGTTGAACTGCTCGATCGCCGCAGCTTGCGCTCGGTGGAGAACATGCAGGGCATGCCGGTATGGGTTAAGCATCTATCCTCCGGTGCCTGCGCGCTACTCATCGAATCCCGCGCGGCCACGCAGTCACTGCTGCACGAACAGCTAGCACACATCAGCGCCTCGATTGCCGGATTCCCTGTGGAGAAACAGGTCGATTTCAGCGAAGACCCGGTGGTCTACAACCAGCTCTGGCGCATCCGCAAGGACACCTTCCCGGCCGTCGGCGCCGTGCGTGAAACCGGCACCACGGTGATCATCGAAGACGTCACCTTCCCGGTCGAGAAACTGGCCGAGGGCGTCAACCGCCTGATCGCCCTGTTCGACAAGCACGGCTACGACGAGGCGATCCTGTTCGGCCATGCGCTGGAAGGCAACCTGCATTTCGTCTTCACCCAGGGCTTCGACTCGCCGCAGCAGGTGGCGCGCTACTCGGCCTTCATGGACGACGTCGCACATCTGGTTGCCGTCGAATACGGTGGCTCGCTCAAGGCCGAACACGGCACCGGACGCAACATGGCGCCCTTCGTCGAGCTGGAATGGGGCAGCGACGCCTACCAGCTGATGTGGCAACTCAAGCGCCTGCTCGATCCGACCGGCATCCTCAATCCCGGGGTGGTGCTGACCGATGATCCACAACTGCACCTGAAGAACCTCAAGCCCTTGCCGGCCGCCGACGAAATCGTCGACAAGTGCATCGAGTGCGGCTTCTGCGAGCCGGTGTGCCCCTCCAAAGGCCTGACACTCAGCCCGCGCCAGCGCATTGTCATGTGGCGCGATATCCAGGCGAAAAAGCGCGCGGGCGAAGATACCCGTGAACTCGAACGCGACTACCAGTACCAGGGCATCGACACCTGCGCAGCGACCGGCCTGTGTGCCCAGCGCTGTCCGGTGGGTATCAACACCGGCGAGCTGGTGAAGAAACTGCGTGGCCAGGCTGCCGACCATGTGAAAACCGCCGACTGGCTGGCGGAGAACTTCCACACCGCACTCAGTGGCGCACGCTTGACCTTGCAGGCCGCCAACGGTGCGCGCAAGTTGCTCGGCGCACCGCGCCTGAGCCGTATGAGTGCCAGCCTGAGCAAGCTCAGTCACGGCCGGGTGCCACAGTGGACAGCGGCCATGCCGCAACCGCTGAAAGCCATCCATCTGCCCGCCGCCAGCAATGATGCACGTCCTCGGGTGGTGTACCTTGCCGCGTGCGTCTCACGGGTGATGGGCCCGGCGGCGGCCGACCACGAACAGACCTCGCTGCTGGACAAAACCCGTGGCCTGCTGGAAAAGGCCGGCTACCAGGTTGTGTTCCCGGACAACGCCGACAGCCTGTGCTGTGGCCAGCCGTTCGCATCCAAGGGCTACGCCGAGCAGGCCGAACACAAGCGCCAGGAACTGATCAACGCCCTGCTTCTGGCCAGCCGCGGCGGTCTTGATCCGATCTACTGCGACACCAGCCCCTGCACCTTGCGTCTGGTTCAGGACCTGGCCGAAACACGCCTGGACCTTTACGACCCGGTGCGTTTCATCCGCAGCCACCTGCTCGACAAACTTGAGTTCACCCCTCAGGACGAGCCCATCGCGGTACACGTGACCTGCAGCACCCAGCACTTGGGTGAAAGCCAGGCGTTGATCGACCTGGCGCGACGTTGCAGCAAGCAGGTGGTGATTCCTGAAGGCATTCACTGCTGTGGCTTCGCGGGCGACAAGGGCTTTACCACGCCGGAGCTCAATGCCCACTCGCTGCGTAGCCTCAAGGATGCAGTGCAGTACTGCAGTGAGGGGATATCCACGAGCCGCACCTGTGAGATCGGCCTGTCGAACCATGGTGGGATCGATTATCACGGGCTGGTCTATCTGGTGGATCGCGTGACCCGCGCTCGGGCTATCTGACGTAGCACCTGTAGGAGCGGATTCATCCGCGATGGACTGCAGCGCAGTCCCGATTTTTGGGGCCGCCCTGCGACCCATCGCGGATGAATCCGCTCCTACACACATTCACCTGAACCCCTGGCAACCCGCGCAGTCCATCGATTAAGGCCTCGTCCCGAGACCGTTCCTGCCAAGGAGATTCACATGAAGCGTACTGCGATTACCGGACTGTTCATTGCCGCCGCACTGCTTGCCTCACCTGTGTTCGCGGCTGACGACCTCTGCACCCTGAACCTGCAGAAAATCGACGATGCCACGGCAACTGCCGGTGCCACCTCGGAAAGCATGGATGAAAATGTCGCCGATCAGGTCAAGGATGCCAAGGCGGCACAGGCTGCGGGCAACACCAAAGACTGCATTGCGATCACCACCAAAGCCCTGGATAGCCTTGAAAAAACCGAAAAAAGCAGCAATGGTGGTACGGGCGAGTAACGCAGCAGCGCGGGGACGTCAGACCAGCAGTCGACGTCGCCCGACCGATGGCGTATACTTTGCCCTGAGCGTTGAAAAACGCTTCTAGAGCAGAAAATGGGGCCGATTAGGATTCGACGCCGGTAGTGAAACTCTAGGTGCATGCCGAGTTGGTAACAGAACTCGTAAATCCACTGTTGCAACTTTCTATAGTTGCCAATGACGAAAACTACGAGGGTTACGCTCTCGCTGCGTAAGCAGCTGAGCCCGCTCTCCTGGTAGCTTCGGCTCCAGCAATCACTAGGGGATGCCTGTAAACCCGAAGTGATTGTCATACAGAACAGGATCGCCGTGCAGTACGTTGTGGACGAAGCGGCTAAAACTTACACAACTCGTCCAAAGCACCCTGCCCGTCGGGCGGCTGCGGATTAACTCAATAGACACGGCTAAGCATGTAGTACCGAAAGCGGAGCACTGGCGGACGGGGGTTCAAATCCCCCCGGTTCCACCAAACAAGCTAAACAAATCAGGCACTTGGCGAATCTCGCAAGTGCCTTTTTTGTGCCTCTAAGAAGGGTACCTGGTCCCAGGAAACGCTTAAACATTCCTGCGTTTTCTGCTCCAGATGGACGATACGGCGGATGCAACACCCCGGTATCGTGATCCATGCCTTGGGCGTGGTGATTCAACTGCCCTTCATCGCTACCGGCTTCTACTCCGGCCCATTGCTTGGGGGTCCCACATGCTTGCAGCCACTGCATCAGCCAATGCCTCACTCAGCGCCCGCGACCGCTTGCTCGATGCGGCGATAGAGCTGTTTGCCACGCGTGGCTTTCAGGCAATCGGGTTGCGTGACCTGGCCGGCTACGTCGGGCTGCATGCCGGCTCGCTGTACCATCACATCGAGAACAAACAATGCCTGTTGTTCGAGCTTATCGAGTCGGCCTTATCAGATCTGCTGGCGGATACCAAACGGCGGATGAAAGGTGCCAGCACCACCTCCGAGCGCGTACGCCGCTTTGTTCAAGCGTTCGTCAGCTTCAGCCTGAATGACAAGTACAGGTTGGTACTGGTCAGCCGAGAGTTCGTGAACCTGAGCGAAGAACACAAGCAGCAGGCCCACCAGTTGAAAAGCGCTTACTGTTCTCTCCTGAAGGCGATTGTTGCCGATGAGTATCAGGAGAAAACCAGGCTTGAGGATGAAGTCTGTCTAACCACCCATGCCGTGATTGGCATGCTTTACGGCCAGTCACAGTGGGGTGACATGGAGACAAGCGAACAACACCTGGCAGAAGTGCTCACGCGTTGTGCCCTGTGCATGATCGCCAGCGGCAAAACCGTTTGACACCTCTCCTGTACCTGCCTACTTCGCCGCCAGGCCCTGGATAAACACCGCGATCGCCTCATCGATCAGCGCCTCCCGCTCTTCCTGCAACGGCACCTCCTGCAAGCCCAACAAACAGCGCAGCTGGAAGTTACCGGTCAGGGCATCGAGAAAGATGATTGCGCGGGTTCGCGCCTCGCCGGGAATGACCAGGCCAGCCGCTTCGGCCCAATCAAAATAGTCACACAGGCAGCGGTACGCCGTACCCGGCGCTGCATCGAAGAATGAGCGGGCCGCCTCTGGCGCACGTAACGCCTCGGCGACGATCAAGCGGTGCAAGGCGATGGTCCGCGGATCGAGCACTACGTCGAGGAAGGTGTGAGCAATGGTCGACAAAGCGTCACGCAATGACTGGTGCTTGAGGTCCATGTGGGTCAGGGGGTTGACGATGTCCTCGCACAACTGCGCAACAATTGCCGCGAACAACCCTTCCTTGCCGCCAAAGTAGGCGTAGAGCGTTCGCTTGGAGCCGCCGATACGGGCAATGATGGCGTCGACACTGACCCCGGCGTAACCCTCTTCAAGAAACATTTCGCTGGCAGCGCTAAGAATGTTCTGCCGTTTTTCCACTTGCCTTGGACGTTCCATGCACCCGCGCCTGACCGGAATGCAACGTTCCGGCGAATTGGACTGATGGGCAACAGAGTACCCCGCAGCCCATCGGCCTTCCAGCTTTGCGGTGTGATCGACGGGCATAGCAGCGCACCTGGATATTCCAAAAAAGACCGACACGACCATTGACGATCTGCGCATTTCAGTCCAAATTCGCAAAAAGGGTACGGTAACGTACCGTACCAAATGGCTTTGACCGATTACCCCCAAGAACAACAACAGAGGTAGTGATCATGCGTTTTGTCCACTTCAGCGATGGCGTTCAGCAAGGACTGGCTGTCGAACACAATGGCCTGCTGCACGGCATGACCGCCGATGAGCCCGGCTACCCCGGCTCGCTGCAGCACCTGCTGGGCAACGGCCGTGGCGCACTTGAGGCGGCGCACCGGGTGCTGAGCAGTTCAAGGCAGATCGAGCGCTCAGCCATTCGCCTGCTACCGCCCTTGACCCGGCCAGGCAAAATCATCTGTGTCGGCCTCAACTATGCCGAGCACACCAAGGAAAGCCCCTACGAGCAGCCGACGTACCCCACGTTCTTTCCTCGCTTCGCCTCGACACTGATCGGTTGTGACGAACCGATCATTCGCCCGCGCGTCTCCGAACAACTGGATTACGAGGGTGAACTGGCGGTGATCATCGGCAAGGGTGGCCGCCATATCAGCCGAGCACACGCCCTGGAACACGTGGCCGGGTATTCGATCTTCAATGAAGCATCGGTCCGCGACTATCAGTTCAAATCGCCGCAATGGACCATCGGCAAAAACTTCGATGCCACGGGCGCCTTCGGCCCGGTGTTCGTCAGCGCCGATGAGTTGCCCGCAGGCGCCAAGGGCCTGGGGCTGGTCACGCGCCTGAATGGCGAAATCGTCCAGCAGGCCAACACCGCCGACATGGTCTTCGATGTCGCCGAACTGATCACGGTGCTCAGTGAAGCCCTCACCCTGGAACCCGGCGACCTGATCGTCAGTGGCACCCCGGCCGGTATCGGCTGGGCGCGCAAGCCAGCGCTGTACATGAAGCCGGGCGACCTGTGCACGGTCGAGATCGAAGGTATCGGCACCCTCAGCAACCCGATCGCTGCCGAAGCCGCCAGCGGCTGACCAACGCCCGAGCCTTTCGGGCGGTACTGCCAATCGTGCAACTGACCGGGCCATACCTTGGCCCGCGCACCCGGCCGCCCGAGGTTTGCCTTTCTCATCCGGATTGATGCCCGTGCGCCTGGTCCGCGCACGGGCTGAGGAGGATCTACCGTGTTGCAGCTCAAAGATGTCAATCACGTTGTCTACCGTCATACCGACCTTGAGTCCATCGAACGCTTCTTGCTCGACTTTGGCCTGGTGGTCGCCCACCGCAGCGAACAGCGCGTGTACTTGCGCGGCGCCGGGCCCCTGCCCTATGTATATGTGATCGAACAATCGGCAGCACCGGGCATTGCCGCGATCGCCTTCGCCGTGGAGCGTTTCGCGGACCTGCAAGCCGCTCAGGACCTGCCCGGCGCATCACCGATCCAGACACTCGACGCCCCTGGTGGTGGTCATTGCGTAGTGCTGCATGACCCCTCCGGACGGCGCATCGAGCTGGTCCATGGCATCACCCCGGTCGAACCCATGCCTGTGCGCGCCGCACTTACGCTCAACTCGGCGCAGCACAAGCAACGCTTCGGCGATGTCCAGCGCCCGGGCAAGGGGCCTGCCCAGGTGCTGCGTCTGGGGCATGTAGCCATCGGCGTGAATGACATGCACAGCCTCCTGCAGTGGTACTGCCAAGTGCTGCACATGCTGCCATCGGACTTGATCCTTGATGGCGAGGACCACAGCTGCCCCAGCGCCGCCTTCCTGCGCCTGAACCGTGGCCCGCAATGGACCGATCACCACACCATTGCCCTGTTCCAGGCCGATCACGACTTTGTTCACCACGCCTCGTTCGAGGTCCAGGACTTCGACGCCCAGTGCATGGGGCACGCCTGGATGACCGAACAACAGTGGAGCCCGTTCTGGGGCGTGGGCCGGCATGTACTGGGCAGCCAGATCTTCGATTACTGGCGCGACCCGTCCGGCAACCTGATCGAGCACTTCACCGACGGCGACCTGTTCAATCATCAGTCGCCTACCAATGCCACCGCCGTCTGCGATTCAAGCCTGTACCAATGGGGTCCGCCGATGTCGGTGGAGTACTTCCTTGGCGGCACGCAGGACTCAGCACAGCTCACGCCGCGCTCAACCCGGGCTCGGCAGCGTAGCCAGCAATCCCTGCAAGGAGACACTCATGAATGATTGCCTGTCCGCAGACGGACTCGACCTGCTGTTTCGCAACGCCCGCAGCCATAACGCCTGGCGCGACGAAGCAGTCAGCGATGCAACGCTCAGAACGCTCTATGACCTGGTGCGCTGGGGGCCCACCAGTGCCAACAGCTGTCCGGCGCGCATCCTGTTTTTGCGCAGCCCCGAAGCCAAGCAACGCCTGCTGCCAGCACTCAATCCCGGCAACGTGGAAAAGACCCTGCAGGCCCCGGTGACGGCAATCATCGGCTACGACCTGGACTTCCACGAACAGCTGCCACGGCTGTTCCCGCACAACCCCGGAGTGCGTGACTGGTTTGCCGGGCAACCGCACTTGATCCAGGCCACGGCGCTGCGCAACAGCTCGCTGCAGGGCGGTTATTTCATTCTCGCTGCACGGGCATTGGGGCTCGATTGCGGGCCGCTGTCGGGTTTCGACGAGGCCAAAGTCGACCAGGCCTTTTTCTCTGCCCAACAGCAGGCCAGCCACTTCGTCACGGGCCGGGTGAAAGCCAACTTCATCTGCAACCTGGGTTATGGCGATCACCAGCAACTGTTCCCGCGCAGCCCGCGGCTGACTTTCGAGGAGGCCTGCGTACTGCTCTGAACCTTGTCGTGCACAGCCTTGCATCAGAACAAAAACAACAATCGCAGGAGAACTCACATGTCATCTACCCACACCCTCGGGCGTAGCGGCCCGTCACGTTGGCACGTACTGATCGGCGGCTTTCTCGCCTACCTGTTCGACGCCATGGAAATCATTCTGCTGACCATCGCCCTGCCGGTGATACGCCAGGACCTTGAACTGAGCATCAACGATGCCGGCATGCTCGCCTCGGCGACGCTGCTGGGCATCGGCCTGAGCGGCGTCACCACCGGCTGGTACTCGGATAATTTCGGCCGACGCAAAGCGCTGCTCGCTTCGCTGATCATCTTCGGCAGCCTGACCATGCTGGTCGCCAGTACGCGGGACTGGGGGCTGTTGCTGTTGCTGCGGTTCTTGTCCGGGATTGGCCTGGGCGGCGTCTGGGGCATCGTCTCGGCCTATATCTGTGAAACCTGGCCACCGCATCAGCGCGCCCGCGCGACCGGTTTTGTCCTCAGCTCGTTCCCGGTCGGCGCAGGCATCGCCGCACTGCTGGCTGGCGCGCTGCTACCCAATTGGCCGTTGCTGTTTCTGCTGGCGGGGATCTCGACACTGATCCCGGTGCTGTACATCTTTTTGTTCGTGCCGGAATCGGCCGAATGGAAGGCCAGCAAAGCGCAGCGTCAGCATTGCGCCAACGTCTCTGCGCAGGTGTCGATCAGCGAGATCTTCGCCCCGCAACTGCGCCGGCTGACATTAATCGGAACCTTCGCCGCCACCTGTGCGGTCATCGGTTTCTGGGGCGCCAGTACCTGGTTGCCCACTTATCTGGTGCAAGAGCGCGGGTTGAACGTAAGCATGATGTCCAGCTTCATCGCCATGCTCAATGTCGGCGCGTTCATCGGTATCAATGCCTTCGGCCTGATTGCCGACCATATCGGCAAACGCAATGCCACCCTCCTGTCGCTATTGGGATGTGCGCTGATGCTGGCGATCTACTCACAAACCAGGGAGAACAACCTGCTGTTCTGGTTGGGGCCGGTGTATGCCTTCTTCTATGCCTTCGCCAGCCTGTTCGCCTCTTATTTCAGTGCCCAATTCCCTGTGCGGGTGCGTACGTTAGGCGCAGGCTTCTGCTTCAACTTCGGCCGCGGTCTGGCAGCGTTCGCCCCGCTGTTGCTAAGCAGTATTGCCGCGAGCTACAGCCTGGCGCTGGGACTGCTGGTGTGCGCCGGGTTCTTCGCCGTCGCCACCCTGAGCATGTTCTTCATGCCGGCGGATAACGCCCTTGGCGCCGAAGGCAGCACCGTCGAGGCCCCTGCTACCGGCAGGTAAAACCACCCCGCCACCTTTCCGCCCTGGCCTGTCCGCTGCCCTCTGCGCAGCGGGCACGGACCACTGCATACCGAGAATTGCTCATGACCCTGAACGTACAACAATTACAAAAACGCTCTTTCAAGGTTTTACTCGCCAGTCTGATCCTGTTCCTGGCCGCCAGTGTGCAGGCCATGACCTGGAGCGATACCTTCATCGGTTATCGCTACGGGACTGATTTCACCGAGCCGGGCATCCCCGACAAGGTCAAAAAGAACATCCTGCAGTTGGGCCATGTCAGCGGTTACTCGCTGGGACAGCACTTCTTTAACCTGGACGTGCTGCGCTCGGATCACAACGACCCGAAGAAGGACAGCCACTCCGGCGCCACCGAGGGCTATCTGGTGTATCGCCACCAGCTTTTTCTCGGCAAGGTGTTCGACCGCTCGCTGGCCTTCGGCCCGGTCAAAGAAGTGGCGCTGACCACAGGCATCGAACTCAACTACAAGAACACCGAGTTCGCCAACCGCAAGCGCATGCTGGAAGTCGGCCCGACGCTCAAGTTCGATGTACCCGGCTACCTGGATGTCAGCCTGCTGTATGCCTACGAATGGAACCACTGCGGGGTATCGAGCTGTGCTACCGAGAACATCGACTTCGACCCTCACTACCTGTTGCACGCGGTCTGGGGCATCCCTTTCCAGCTGGGTGGCGTGCCCCTCAAGTTCCAGGGCTTCGCCATGTACAAGACCGACAAGGGCAAGGACTACTTCAAGGCTGACACCTCGGAGGAAACCCAGATTCGCACAGCCCTGATGGTCGATGTCGGGCAACTGACCTTCGGCAGCAAGAACACCCTGATGATCGGGCCAGGCTATGAATACTGGCGGCACAAGTACGGCTCGCACGGCAAACCCGGCACCCATACCTCGGCGCCAACCCTGCACGTGGAGTGGCATTTCTGAAGGCCACAAAAAAGCCCGGGCGACTATCGCCCGGGCCTTGAGGAACGATCAGAACTCCAGGCAGATCTTGCCGAAATGCTGGTTGCTTTCCTGGTAGCGGAACGCATCAACGATCTGTTCCAGAGCGAAAGTCTTGTCGATCACCGGACGCAAGCCGTTGGCATCGATTGCCCGCACCATCGCCTGCTGCTGTGCCCGGCTGCCGACCAGTACACCTTGCAGACGGATCTGGCGCACCAACGCCTGCACCAGCGGCAACTGGCCGGCAACACCGGTGAGAATGCCGATCAGCGAGATGTGCCCGCCAATACGCGCGGCAATCATAGACTGCTCCAGCGTCGCCGGACCGCCTACTTCGATGACATGGTCAACACCCCGATTGCCGGTGAGCTGGCGTACCGTCTCACCCCAGGCCGGGGTCTTGCGGTAGTTGATCAGGTGATCGGCGCCCATGGCCTTGAGGCGTTCGAGTTTTTCGTCACTGGACGAGGTGGCGATCACCGTGGCGCCAGCCAGCTTGGCAAATTGCAGGGCGAAGATCGACACGCCGCCAGTGCCTTGCACCAGCACGGTATCGCCCGGCTTGAGCGAGTCGTCCGCCATCAGCGCGCGCCAGGCCGTAAGCCCGGCAGTGGTCAGAGTTGCCGCCTCGGCGTGGCTGTAGCCCTTGGGTGCATGGGTGAACGACGTGGCGCGCGCGGTCACCTGCTCGCGTGCGTACCCGTCGATACCATCACCTGGCACCGTGGCAAAACCTTCCACCAGCGCCTGGCCGTCCAGCCAGTCCGGAAAAAAGGTACTGACCACCGCATCGCCCACGGCGAATTCGCTGACGCCAGCCCCGACCGCGGTGACCACACCGGCGCCGTCAGCCATCGGGATGCGCGACTCGCTCGGTCCCCACATGCCACTGACCACGGCG
The DNA here is from genome assembly GCA_036643775.1 of Pseudomonas sp. Classification (GTDB taxonomy): domain Bacteria; phylum Pseudomonadota; class Gammaproteobacteria; order Pseudomonadales; family Pseudomonadaceae; genus Aquipseudomonas. Next base: position 27,456 of record JAVXRI010000016.1, read on the forward strand.
AAGTCATGATAGTTGAGCGAGTTGGCGTGCAGCCGCACGCTGATCTCGCCGGCCTTGGGTGCAGCCGCCTCGCTGCTGCCGACTTGAACCTTGTCATAACCGCCGCCCGCCTGAACGTAAATAGCCTTGCTGGTCATGCGAACCTCCTGGTTGGATCCGGTAAAGAGCTGACCAGTCTTCGCCTCGGTTTTGCACCGGTCAAGCTTCAGCTCTTGCGAAATATCCAGATAAACAACAATAATGCGACTAATTATCAATTACTGCGCTGGTTGCCGTTTATGCCCGCTCCCGATCATGCTGCTCTGCATACGCTCTATAGCGAACACCACGGTTGGCTGAAAAACTGGCTACGCGCCCGCCTGGGCAATGCAAGCGATGCCGCTGACCTGGCCCAGGACACCTTTATCCGGGTGCTGACCGCGCGTAATGCCCAGACCATTCGTGAGCCACGCAGCTATCTGGGCGCCATTGCCCATGCGCTGATGATCGACAAGTTCCGCCGCAAGGCGCTGGAGCAGGCCTATCTTGCTGAGCTGGCAAACCGCCCGGAACGCCTGGCCGACTCGCCGGAAACCCGCCTGCTGATCCTCGAAACCCTGGTGGCCGTGGACACCCTGCTCGATGGCTTGGGTGAGCGTACCCGGCGGATATTTCTGGCTGTGCAGCTTGAAGGCCTGAGTTACGTAGCCACCGCCGAGCGCCTGGATATTTCGGTCACCACGGTGAAGAAGCACCTGATCCGCGCCATGACTCACTGCTTGCTGCTGACGGACGACTGAATGGCTCAAGCCCTGGATTACCGCACCCTGGAAGCCGCTGCGACCTGGTATGTGCAGCTCAACGCCGCGCAACCCAATGATGCCCAGCTGCAGGCCTGGCAGGACTGGCTGGGCAAAAGCCAGGCGCATGCCCAGGCCTGGGCCCGGGTGGAAAAGCTGCAGCGTCAATTCGGCAGCCTGCCCGCCGATGTCGCGCTGCCGACCCTGGCCGGTGTACGCGCGCGCCGGCGCGCGGTGCTCAAGACCCTGGCGATGCTCATGGCCGTTGGCGCTACGGGTTGGGCCGTACGCGAGAGCAATCCAGCCCAGGCGCTGATGGCCGAGCTGCGTACCGGCAAAGGCCAGCGGCGCCAGGTCAGGCTCAGCGATGGCAGCCAGCTGGAACTCAACACCGACAGCGCCGTGGATATCCGCTTTGATGGACTGCAGCGTCAATTGCGCTTGTACCGTGGCGAGATCATGGTGCAGACCGCCAGCGATCCCGCGGGCCGCCCCTTCGAAGTACACACCGCCGAGGGCCGTGTTCGTGCCTTGGGCACGCGCTTCAGCGTACGCAGCGACGAGGGGCAGAGCCGGGTGAGCGTGTTGCAACACGCCGTGGAGATTCGTCCTGTGGATAACCCGCTGCTGATGCTGCACCTGGACGCCGGTCAATCCGTCAGCTTCGACCCGCGGCACATCGGCAAAACTCAGGCCGCAACACCGGGGACCGGTGCCTGGACCCAGGGAATGTTGACCGTGATCGAATGGCGCTTGGCCGACTTTGTCAGCGAGCTGCGGCGCTATCGCCCGGGCGTGCTGCGCTGCACCGCGGATATTGCCGACTTGCGCCTGTCCGGTGCTTTTCGCATCGACGACACCGATACCATTCTGGAAAACCTCACCGCCTCGCTGCCGGTCAAGGTGCGCTACATGACCCGTTACTGGGTCAGCATCGAAGCGGTGTGAAAAATTTCAACAAGTGGGTTGCCGATTTTCATTCTCATTCGGCTACGCAGTTAAAGCAGCAAATCTAGCTGCCACTCTGCCCAGCCAATCGAAGGAAAACCTGCATGACCCGCACTTGCCCCCGGGCACCTCGCCCACTGGTTCGCGCCGTTCACCTGGCATTGTTCGGCCTGACCCTGGCGCCGCTGCCAATGCTGGCGTTGCTACCGACGCAAGCCATGGCACAGAGCGCCAGCAAAAGCTTCCAGATCGCTGCGGGTTCGCTGGGTACCAACCTGAGCGTGTTCGCCACCCGCGCCAACATCACCCTGTCGTTCGATGCCCGTCAGACCCAGGGCAAGCAATCGGCCGGGCTGCAGGGCAACTACTCGGTGGAAGAAGGCCTGGCGCGCCTGCTGCAAGGCAGCGGCTTGCAGGCCCAGCGTCAGACCAACGGCGGTTATGTACTGGTGCCGGTCAGCAACGGTGACGTCCTGGAACTGGGGGCAACCAGCATCAACGGTCAGCTCCTCGGCGAAACCACGGAAAACACCGGTTCCTACACCACCGCTGCCTCCCGAACGGCGACCAAGCTGCCACTATCGATTCGCGAAACACCGCAGTCGATCACCGTCGTCACCCGGCAACTGATGGATGACCAGGGCGCCCAGAGCATCTCCGACGTATTGCGCAACACCCCGGGTGTTTCGGCCCAGACCTATGACAGCGACCGCACCGAGTTCACCAGCCGTGGCCTGGTGATCACCAACTATCAGTACGACGGGGTCAACACCATCTATGACGGTGTTTATGACGAAGGCACCGCCCATGTCGACATGGCCATCTACGACCGGGTTGAAGTACTCAAAGGCGCAACCGGCCTGATGACCGGCTCCGGCGACCCGTCTGCCACCGTCAACCTGATCCGCAAGAAACCCACCGCGCAGTTCCAGGCATCACTCACTGGCAGTGCTGGCAGCTGGGACAACTATCGTGGCGAAGGTGATGTTTCCGGGCCACTGAACAGCAGCGGTACCCTGCGCGGTCGCTTCGTCGGTGCGCAGCAGGACAAGAAGGGTTACCAGGATCATTACCAGCAAAAGAAAGAGGTGTATTACGGCATCCTCGAAGCCGACATCACCCCTGACACCCTGCTGACGGTTGGCATCGACCAGCAGACCACCACCCCGCGTGGCACCTCCTGGACCGGCAACCCGGTGTATTTCGCTGATGGTGGCCGTACCGATTTCTCTCGTTCATTCAACCCGGGCGCTGACTGGAGCCGTCGCGACTTCCAGAACCGCACCTACTTTGCCTCCCTTGAACAGGCACTGGCCAACGACTGGTCGCTCAAGCTCAGCGTCAACCAGCTGCAAAGCGATCACGACACCCGCCTGGCCTCGGCCAGTGGCGGCTCTCCGGACCGCGATGGCAACGGCATGTTCTTCTTCTGGGGGCGCTGGGAAGGCCATCGGGTACAGAACTCTGCCGACCTGAACCTCTCCGGACCTTTCACCCTGTTCGGTCGCCAGCATGATCTGGTTGTCGGCTACAACACCTCTTTCTCGCGCCAGACCGGCAGCACCTGGGACACCACCAAAAGCGGCGAAACCGGTATGGTGCCGGGAAGCATTTTTGATTGGGAAGGCCACATCGGCGTGCCGAACTTCCCGAAAAACGGCAAGTACGAACAGAAGAAGAGCCAGAGCGGCGCCTACCTCGCTACCCGCCTGCGCCCCACCGACGACCTGTCGGTGATCCTCGGTACCCGTGTCAGCACCTTCAAGTACCACGATAACTATGATTACGACGGTCTGAATCCGGATGTCTTCGCCGACAGCTCCGCCAGCTACAAACAGCATGGCGTGGTCACGCCCTATGCCGGCGTAGTGTATGACCTGAACGACACCTATTCGGTGTACACCAGCTACACCTCGATCTATCAGCCGCAGAGCAACAAGGACGCCAACGGCGCCACCCTCGACCCTGTCGAAGGTGACAGCTACGAAGCGGGTCTGAAGGCGGCCTATTTCGACGGCCGGCTCAACGCCAGCCTGGCATTCTTCCGTATCGAGCAGGACAACGTCGCCGAGTCGATCGGCTCCAACCCGCTGACCAACGAAGGCATCTACAAAGCCACTAGCGGCGCGACCACCAAGGGCGTGGAACTGGAAGTCGCCGGCGAGCTGATGGAAGGCTGGAACCTCTCGGCCGGTTATACCTATGCCCGTTCCCGCGATGCCGACGAACAGCACATCTACGGCTTCCCGATGAGCACCAGCAAGCCTGAGCACCTGGTGCGCGTGTTCACCACTTACCGTTTGCCAGGCATGCTGGACAAGGTAACTGTCGGTGGTGGGGTTAACTGGCAGAGCGCGTTCTACGGCAAGATCTACAGCGGTGCGGTGAATGACTACACCTACATCAAGCAAGGCGGCTACACCCTGGTCGACCTGATGAGCCGCTACCAGTACGACGAGCACCTGAGCTTCACCGTCAACGCCAACAACGTGTTCGACAAACGCTACCGAGCGGGCTGGGCAACTTCGACACGACCTACTACGGCGAGCCGCGCAATGTGATGCTGACCACACGCTGGGACTTCTGAGTCATCCTCGCGGGGCAACGACTCGACGTGCCCCGCGATCGATTCAACCCTGCAGCAATACCTGCAACGCCCGACAATCCGCCGCATGCCAGTCGGTCAACTGCGGCCAGGGGTTGTCCGGCAGGTTGACCAGAATGGTCCGCGAGCCCGCAGCACGACCGCAGTCGAGGTCGAAGCGGTAATCACCGACCATGACCATCTCGCTCGGTGCCACCTCCCACGCCTCGGCCAGCTTGAGCAAGCCGCCGGGGTGCGGTTTCGGCGGGGCTTCATCGCGCCCCAGCACGTACTGCCCGGCAAAGCAGTCGGCAAGACCAATGGCCTCCAGCGTCACATGCGCCAGCTCACGCGCATTGCGGGTAAGAATACCCAGTTGGCAGCCACGTCCGGCCAGCTCGCGCACCAGTTCCACGGCGCCGACTGCGGCCTGCGAACCGATTGCCAGGTCACGTTCGTGCTCCAGCAACCAGGCATGCTTGGCCGCCGCTTCTGCAGCCGGCAAAGCAGCCAGGTGGGTGAGGATATCGTCAGTCGGGGGAATCTCCAGCGCCTCGCGGATAGCCGCAAAATCATGCACGGCTACGGTCAAGGTGCCATCCATGTCGAACACCCAATGACGGATATCTTTCAGACTCATGTCCAGTCCTTGCGATGACGAATCAGGCCTTCCTGGCACGACGAGGCCACCAGTTGCCCTGCCTGATTGAAGATGTTGCCACGGGAAAATCCACGGGCATTGCCGGCCCACGGGCTGTCCATGGCATACAGCAGCCACTCGTCAGCCCTGAGGTTGCCGTGGAACCACAGTGAATGATCAAGACTGGCGATCTGCATGTCTTTCTGCCACACCGATTTGCCATGGGGTAGCAGCGACGTCGTCAACAGGCCGAAGTCCGAGGCATAGGCAAGCATGTATTTATGCAGTGCTGGTACGTCCGGCAGGTTGCCATCGGCACGGAACCAGATGTACTTCACCGGGTCGCCCGGCTTGGGATTGAACGGATCTTCTGCCGTGACCGGGCGCATCTCGATCGGCTTGGCGCAGAGCATCTTGTCGCGGATCGACTCGGGCAGACGATCGGCCATGCGCTGGAACAACTCGACTTCCGAAGGCAGGTTTTCCGGGCCAACCACGGCGGGCATCTGCGTCTGGTGCCCAAGCCCCTCTTCGTCATACTGGAACGAGGCGCTGCAGGTGAAAATCGGCTGGCCCTTCTGGATCGCCGTCACCCGCCGGGTGCTGAAACTGCCGCCATCGCGCACCCGGTCTACCGAGTAGACCACCGGCATCGCCGCATCGCCCGGACGCAGGAAATAACCGTGCAAGGAATGCACATGCCGCGCTTCTTCGACTGTCTGGCTGGCGGCCGACAACGACTGGCCCAATACCTGGCCGCCGTACAGTTGGCGAAAACCCAGATCCTGACTCCGACCGCGGAACAGATTTTCCTCAATGGCTTCCAGACTCAGCAGGTCGACCAGATCGTCCAACACGTGGCTCATTCAAGATTCTCCAAAGCAATGCGCACCTGCGACAAATGATACAGGGTTTGTCATAGCGCACCTGTATGTTGTGCAATTCAGCCGCGCAGGGTCTGTTGCCACTGGGCCCGGTTGATGCGGTACAGCACGTGGGCACGCAACGGATGATCCTCGGGCAGTTTCGGGTGCAGGAAGCTGCCGTCCAGATCCTGTTGCATGCCGATGGCCTGCATGACTTTCTGCGACGGTAAATTGCTGTCCGTGGTGAACGACACCACCTGCTCCAGGCCCAGTTGGGCAAAGGCACAGCGTAGGCTGGTCCACGCCGCTTCACTGGCAAAACCAAGGCCCCAATGGCGACGGGCCAGGCGCCAGCCGATCTCCACGGCGGGGGTGAAATCGGCATCGAAGCTGACGTTGAGCAGGCCGGTCATGCCAATGAATGCACCAGAGTCCTTACGCTCCAACGCCCACAAGCCAAAGCCGAACTCATTGAAATGGCCACGGATGCGGCCGATCAGGGCGGCACTTTCCAGACGGCTCAGCGGTGCGGGGAAGTAACGCATGACCTGAGGGTCGGCACACATGGCGGCGAATTCGCCGAGGTCATCGTCCTGCCATTGGCGCAGCACAAGCCGTGCGCTTTCCAGTTCGAGTATGGGGGTCATGGCCTGCTCCTGAACACATCACCTGCAGTTTACAGCGTAGGCAGGCGCAGCAAAGCTGGCGATCAGGCGCGAAGAAATTTCACAGCCTCGACAGTGCTGGCCAGCGCCATCACCGTCGAGACATTCAGGGCGGGTGCAATCAGAACGTGAAGCTTGCGGTCAGCTCCGCCGAGCGGCCCGGTGCCACGGTGGCAAACAGCCCCACATGGGACGCATCGTAGATGGTTTCGTCGGTCAGGTTGAGGACGTTGAGCTGCAGGTCCAGGTTCTTGTTGACCTTGTAGCCAACCATGGCGTCGTAGCGCCAGTAGTCATCCACAGTAATGGTGTTGGCGTCGTTCATGTAGCGCTCGTCCATGTAGTTGGCCCCGGCGCCGACTCTCCAGCGGTCATTGAGGTCGTAAGAGCTCCACAGGCTGAAACTGTTAGGGGCAATGAACTTGGACTGATTGCCGTCATTGCTGCGATCCCCCCCGGACTTCACCACCTCGGCGTCCAGGTAGGTATAACCGGCCCAGATTGCCCAGGCATCGGTGATGCGTCCGGTTGCCTGCAGCTCGATACCGGTGACTGTCTGATCACCATCGAGCGCTACCAGGCCAGTGAGCGGGTCGGTTACGCGTGCATTGGTTTTTTCCGTACGGAATACCGCAGCGGTCAACGACAGCTGCTCGTTGAACACATCCCACTTGGTACCCAGCTCCAGGCTACGCGCCTTTTCCGGGTCCAGATTGGCCTTGTTGCCGTTCAGGTTACCGGCACCCGCGCCATCAGCACCGCCTGACTGGGTGTTCTCACCCGAAGGGTTGGACGATGTGCCGTAGGACAGGTAGATACTGCCATTGGGCATTGGCTTGAAGACCACACCGACCTGGTAGTTCCACAGCTCGCTGGACGACTCGGCACCTCCGGCAACGCGGTTCTTCACCTCGTAGTCGTCGTAGCGCAGGCCCAGGTTGAGGTCCCACTGCTCGTGCAGGCCCAAGGTATCGAAGGCGTACAACGATTTTACCTCGGTCTGGTACTTGCTGGTGACCAGGCCTGTACCTGGCAAAAGCGTCCAGCCACCATCATGGGGGTTGGGGTTTTCCAGATCCGCAGGGCGACCGTTATTACCGGCGTGCTTATCCTTGTCGGTAATGGTTTCGCGACTGAGTTCCAGCCCCGTGGCATAAGAATGTTTGATGTTGCCAGTGTGGAAAGTACCAAACAGATCGGTCTGGTTTATTAACGACGTGTTGACCACATTCCGTGGACGGAAACCCCGTCCTACCAATCCGCTTTGTTCTTGTCCGACATTGGCAAACACCGGGCGACTCATGACGTAGTTCTGCATGCTACGACCACCGCGCAAGGTATTGCGTACTTTCAGCTCTTCGGAAAAGTCGTGTTCGAGAATCAACGTGGCCAAATCGGCGGAGGTTTTCCGGAAGTCGCGATCCACCAGACCGTAGAAATTGTCACGATCAACGTCGACTGGCTTGTTGGTAATCAGCGATACCGGGTGACCCTGGTCAGGAATGTCATCCGTTTCAAGATGGTAGTAACTGGCGGTGACACGGGTCGGTCCCTGCAGGCCCCAGGTGATAGTCGGGGCAATACCCCAGCGTTTGACCTCGACATCATCACGGCCAGGCGTATCGGCTTCGTGCTTCATGGCGTTCAGACGCAAGGCCAGGTCCTGCTCGGGCAGGTACTGGTTGATATCAATGGTGCTACGCCAGAGCTGGTCAGTACCCATGGTGACGGTGCCAGCGATGGAGTCATCCATCTTCGCCGCCTTGCTCACCAGGTTGATCGTGCCGCCCGTCGAACCCCGGCCGCTATAGGAAGAACCCGGACCCTTGACGATTTCCACCGACTCGACGTTGAACGCCTCGTGGGACATCCGCCCCAGGTCACGCACGCCGTCGATCTGGATATCCGTACTGGCTTCGAAGCCACGAATGAACGGGCGATCACCGAGCGGCGTACCGCCTTCGCCTGCGCCCAGGGTAATGCCCGGGGTGGTGCGCAGCACGTCGGTCAACGACGTTGCGCCACGCTCTTTGATCAAGGCTTCATTAATGATGGTGATCGACTTGGGCGTTTCACGAAGGGGCGCGGTGAACTTCGGCGAAGACATTTCATCGACTTTGAATGTTTCGTGTGGCTTACCGGTGATATCGGTTGCATCAAGTTCCAGCGCGGCGCCAGGCTGATTAACCGTTGCACTGGAAGTTTCAGCCAGGCTGACAGAGGACCAGGAGGCCACTGCCAAGCCAAGAACCGTGTAAAGATGACCGGACTCTGAACGACGTGTTATTTCAGCCTTATGTGCCATTAGCATTGTCACCATCAGAAAATGATGCGCAATGCTATTTACGAGCCATTATCAGATGAAGTGAATTTACATTATTTACGCAAAGTAACAATTCATTTCCAAGGCCACACTTAGTTACATATATTAAGTTACATATATGCAGTTACAACTACTCCGACAGTGCCACCCACTCAAAACGTACAAACTCCGACAACCATCGAAAAACGTTGTTCAATGACGTCGCTGAATTGCGCGAAACAACCGTTGATCGCACTCGCCTGCTGAAGATTTTTTTCACATCCACTTCACCTGCTCTCCACGGACCGCCACCTACAGTGCTGCCACGCTCGTGGTACCTGCCCCTTCCGGCTGCCACTCGATCCTGTTGCGCGTTACGGAGTAGCAGCATGCTGCCAGACACAACTCAGAACACCGCCCCGTCACCGCTCAAGCGACGACAATCAGCCTCGGTCAAAGCACTGTTTGTCGGCCTGTGCAGCGTACTTGCCTTGGCCACCCTCACCGCATGGGCATCAACGAGAACTCGAATTGTGGACCTGGGCAGTGACAACCAAATGCGCAGCAGCGGTGTGTACCGTGAGTGGTCCAAGGGCGCGGTGATCGTGCTGATCCGTCACGCCGAACGCTGTGACCGATCAAGCAATGCCTGCCTCGACGACCCGACAGGCATTACCGTGGCTGGCAGCAAGGCCGCCGCCGATGTTGGAACAGGTTTGCAGCAACTGGGCCTGGACGATGCCGATGTACTCAGTAGCCCGGAAGTCCGGACGCAACAGACCGCACACTTCATCTTCGGTAAAGCCATCAGCAGTGAAGACTGGCTGAAACAATGCGACCAGGACTTTGCCGATGCGGCCCTGGCGCACAAGGTGCCTGAACACAATCTGCTGCTGGTGACCCATAGCGGTTGCATCGACCATCTGCAACGCGAGTTGAATGTCCCGGGTGGCCTGCGCTCCAGCGACTATGCCAGTGCCTTGTTCGTCTCGGTCGGTGCCAATGGCAAACCCAGAATTCTCGGCCAGATGAACGCCAGCCAATGGCAAAAACTCCTGCACAGCACAAGGACGTGAGCATGCACGCCGGTTCGCGCAAAGCCTATTACCTGCTCAATCTTGGCATCCCCCTGCTGCTCGCCACTGTCGTTTTCCTGTTGTTTGATCTGACAGCGCTGGACCGCATGATCAGCAACCTGCTGCTGGATCCGGCCACCGGCCAGTTCCCTCTGCTGCATGATCAATGGTTCGAGAAGGTCACCCACAAGTGGCCGCGGATCCTGCCGAACTGGACCGGTGAAGCCGCCATCATCGGAGCGCTGTTGTCACTCATCTGGCCCTTCCTGGCCAAGCATCCGCACTTCGCTGACAGCCGTCTGCTGCAAACATCGCGTCTCGGCTCATTGCTGCGCTTCAGTGCTGAGCATCGGCGCGATTTTTTCTTCGTGGTCGTGGCCTTCGCGCTTAGCACAACCGTGATTCACTACCTCAAGAGCCATACCAGCGTGTACTGCCCGGTAGAAACCACCCTTTACGGCGGCGCGCAGTTACGCACGGAGTGGTACGAAAACTTCACCTGGTTCGACAAGGCCGGGGACGGTCGTTGCTGGCCTGGTGGCCATGCCTCAAGCGGCTTTACCCTGCTGGCGCTGTACTTCGTCGCCCGCCGTCATCGCTGGCAACACGCGCACAAATTGCTGGTCGCGATTTTGCTGCTGGGCTTCGTCTACGGCACCACTCGCGTGCTGCAAGGCTGGCACTACATGTCTCACACTTTTTGGGCAGGCATCTTTGTCTGGCTGCCCACCTGGCTGACGGCGCTGTTTTTCTACGGCCGCCTGGCCCTGCAAGCCCCCGTCAGGCGTCACCTAGCCGCGTTGCCGCGGTTGACCGTCAGCGCCACGCCAGCATCACTACGCCCAGAGTGACCAGGCTTATACCGGCCCACTGACGCAAGTCGAGCTTCTCGCCGAGAAGGGTCACACCCAACACCGCGACCAGGACCACGCTGAGTTTATCCACAGGGGCAACCTGAGACGCCTGGCCGAGTTGCAAGGCGCGGAAATAGCAGATCCAGGAAGCCCCTGTAGCGAGCCCGGAAAGCACCAGGAACAGATAACTGCGCGCTGAAATCGAACTCAGCGACTGGTACTGGCCGGTGGCATAAAGGATCAGCGCCAGGCTGATCAGCACCACCACGGTGCGCAGCAAGGTGGCAAAGTCCGAGTTGATGCCACTGATGCCGACCTTGGCAAAAATGGCTGTCAGCGCCGCAAACACAGCAGAAAGCAACGCCCAGAATGTCCAGGAAGCCAGCATCTTGAGTTCGCCTGTGGAAAAGTCGTCGGACTGCTTACAAGGTAGCGCAACGGCAAGCGCAACTGGCAAGATCGCCCTCTGCCCTGTTCAAGAATCTGTCATGCCGCTGCCGCTGATCTACCACGATGACTACAGTCCGGCGTTTCCCGCCGAGCACCGCTTTCCGATGGACAAGTTCCGCCTGTTGCGCGATCACCTGATCGACAGCGGCCTGACCACCGAGCAGGCCTTGTTGCGCCCGCAGATCTGCCCCAACGATATTCTCGCCCTGGCCCATGACCGCGATTACATCGAACGCTACATGAACGGCGAGTTGTCCCGCGAGGACCAGCGCCGCCTCGGCCTGCCCTGGAGTGAAGCGCTGGCCCGACGTACCGTGCGGGCGGTGGGCGGCTCGCTGCTGGCCGCCGAGCAGGCCCTGGAACATGGCATCGCCTGCCATCTGGCCGGCGGCACCCACCATGCCCATTACGATCACCCTGCCGGCTTTTGCATCTTCAACGACCTCGCCGTCATCAGCCATTACCTGCTGGAGGCCGGACGGGTGCACAAGGTGCTGATTTTCGACTGCGACGTGCACCAGGGCGATGGCACCGCGCGAATTCTCCATGACACCCCGGACGCCATCACCGTGTCGTTGCACTGCGAGCAGAACTTCCCGGCACGCAAGGCGCAGAGTGACTGGGATATCCCCTTGCCACGGGGCATGGGCGACCAGGCCTACCTGAAGGTGGTCGAAGACGCCCTGAACTACCTGCTGCCGATGTACCGTCCGGACCTGGTGCTGTACGACGCCGGCGTCGACGTGCACAAGGACGACGCCCTCGGTTATCTGCAACTGACCGATGAAGGCGTCGCCGCCCGTGATGAGCATGTGCTGCGCCAGTGCCTGGGTCGCGATATTCCGGTGGTCGGGGTAATCGGCGGCGGCTACAGCAAGGACCGCCAGGCCCTGGCACGCCGCCATGGCATTCTCCACCACAGTGCCCAGCGGGTGCTGGGTTACTCACAATGACTGTGGAACCGCCTGTGGATAACCTGCGTGAAAGCCCCTGCAGCCCTTTGTCCGCCTGGGCTTGAGGCGACTGTTCATTTTTTGCTCAGTGTTTCCGCCTGCCACGCTGAGGTAGAATGCCGCTCTTTTCCCTAGCTTGCAGCCGATCATGACCGACACCCGCTCCGCCAACCGCCCACACGTTGCCATTATCGGAGGCGGGCCGGCCGGGCTGATGGCCGCAGAAGTGCTCGGCCAGGCCGGGCTGGCGGTGGATCTGTACGACGCCATGCCTTCGGTAGGACGAAAATTCCTCCTGGCCGGGGTCGGGGGCATGAATATCACCCATTCCGAGCCCTACCCGGCGTTCATCTCCCGCTATGCCGAGCGCTCCGGTGAAATCGCCAGGCTGCTCGAAGGCTTCGATGCCGATACCCTGCGCCAGTGGATTCACGACCTGGGCATCGAGACCTTCGTCGGCAGCTCTGGCCGGGTCTTTCCTCGCGACATGAAAGCCGCCCCGCTGCTACGCGCCTGGCTCAAGCGCCTGCGCGATGCCGGGGTAGTTATCCACACCCGTCACCGCTGGCTTGGCTGGAATGCCGATGGCAGCTTGCGGATGGCTTATCCACAGGGCGAACTGGCGCTCAAACCCGCTGCTACCGTCCTGGCTCTAGGCGGCGGTAGTTGGGCACGCCTGGGTTCTGATGCCGCCTGGCTGCCCTGGCTTGTGGATAAAGGCGTACAGGCCGCGCCGTTGCAAGCCGCCAACAGCGGCTTCGAGGTGCTCGCCTGGAGTGACCTGCTCAAGGACAAGTTCGCCGGCACACCGCTGAAAAACATCGCCCTGAGCCTTGCCGGGCAGGCACCGCGCCTGGGTGAGTGCATCGTTACCGCGCAAGGGCTCGAAGGCAGCCTGGTGTATGCCTGGTCGGCGCAGATCCGTGAAGCGATCAACCGCGCAGGCAGCGCCACGGTGCTGCTTGATCTGTTGCCCAGTCGCACTGTGGATAACATTCAAAAGGCCCTGGCCAAGCCTCGTGGTTCACGCTCGATAGCCAAGCACCTGCACAGTCAGTTGGGTCTGGACGGGGTCAAGGCGGCGTTGCTGCGCGAGCTGACCGATGCACAGAGCTTTGCCGATCCGGCGTTGCTGGCCCAGGCGATCAAAGCCCTACCGATTGTTCTGGTCCGCCCTCGTCCGCTGGATGAAGCCATCAGCAGTGCGGGAGGGGTTGTCTTCGAGGCGATGGACGAGCGTTTGATGCTCAAGGAAATGCCAGGAGTGTTTTGTGCCGGCGAGATGCTCGACTGGGAGGCGCCGACCGGGGGGTACCTGTTGACGGCGTGTTTTGCCAGTGGCCGTAAGGCCGGGCTCGGGGTGCTGGACTGGCTGAAAGCCTAAGGGAAGGCTGCACCTTCCATTGCCGGCAAGGCCGGCTCCTACATGTTGAACCGTGTGGGAGCTGGCCTTGCCAGCGATGGGCTGCAAAGCAGCCCCGAGACTCAAGGTTTACGCTTGCGCGGTCCGGTATTGAAGGTTGGCACCTTGCGCACTGGCTTGGCCGCTGGCGCTGCTGCCGGCGTGTCACCACTGTCCATCCAGCGACCCAAGGTACGCTTGCTGCTGCTCTCTTTGGGCTTCTTCGGTTTCTTCGGCTTCTTCAGCACCTGCCCGCTGGCATCGGTCATCGGCACTTTGTGATCAGGAATGAAATCCGGCTCTTCATGGCGCGGCAGGGTCTTGCGGGTCAGGGTTTCAATCGCCGACAACAGTTGTACTTCATCGGCACACACCAGCGAGATCGCCTCACCGCTGTTGCCTTTACGGCCAGTGCGACCAATGCGGTGGATATAGTCTTCAGCCACGATCGGCAGGTCGAAGTTGACCACCAGCGGCAGGTCGTCGATGTCCAGGCCGCGCGCCGCCACGTCGGTGGCTACAAGGATCTGGATTTCACGCGCCTTGAAACTGTCCAGCGCACGCTGGCGAGTCGCCTGGGGTTTGTCGCCATGAATGCCGTCGGCGTTCACACCCTGGCCACGCAGGCGCTCGACCAATTGATCGACACCGTTACGGGTCTTGGCGAACACCAGCACCTGCTTCCAGCGCTGCTTGCGCAACAGATGGCTGAACAGCTCCGGTTTGCGCTTCTTGTCTACCGGAACGATCCACTGCTTGACCGTGCTGGCGGTGACGTTGCGCGGGCTGACTTCGATGCTCAGCGGGTCATTCAGAGTCTGCCCGGCCAGCTGGCGGATCTCGTCGGAAAAGGTCGCCGAGAACAGCAAGGTCTGACGCCGGACCGGCAAGGCGGCGTACACCGCGCGCAGTTCTTCGGCAAAACCGAGGTCGAGCATGCGGTCGGCTTCATCGAGCACCAACGCCTGCAGCTGATTGAACTTCACCGCATTCTGGCGGAACAGGTCGAGCAGGCGCCCCGGCGTTGCCACCAGCAGGTCGATGCCCTTGCGCAGCTTCATCATCTGCGGGTTGATGCTGACGCCACCGTAGACCGCATAAGTGCTCAGCGGCAGGTGTTCGGCGTATTCGCGAATGTTGTTGTGGACCTGTTCGGCCAACTCGCGAGTGGGTACCAGCACCAGGGCGCGCACCGAGTTGCTGGCGACCTTTTCACCTTCCAGGGTCAGGCGCTGCAACAGCGGCAGGGCGAAACCTGCGGTCTTGCCGGTACCGGTCTGGGCCGCAGCCATCAGGTCACGCCCGGCCAGCACGGCAGGAATGGCCTGGGCCTGGACGGGCGTCGGGGTGTTGTAGTCCAGGCGCTCAAGCGCGCGCAGCAAGGGTTCAATCAGGCCGAGTTTGGCGAATGTCATGGCAGTACCGTCAGGGGAATTCAGCAATGGCGGCAGTTTACCTTGTTCCGCCCGCCCCTTCCTGACAAACCGCTGCTACTTGCACAGCTCGCCGTCGACCTGCGCCTGTGGCTTGCTCTCTTGGGTGGCCGGCCTGCGCCACTGCGGCAGACCGATCAGCACCACCGCACCGATGATGACCGCCATGGCCACACACTCTTCAAAGCCGATCTGCTCGCCGGCAAACAGGATTCCCAGCAACACCGCCACGGCCGGGTTGACGTAGGCGTAGCTGGTGGCCGCGGCCGGACGCACATGCTTGAGCAGGTACATATAGGCGCTGAACGCCAGGATCGAACCGAAGAACACCAGATACGCCAGCGCGCCCCAACCGGCAGCCGTGGGCATCTGGGTCATGCGTTCGCCACTCAGGGCGCTGCCCAGCAGCAACGCCGCTCCACCGACCAGCATCTCGGCGGCACTGGCCATAGGCCCCTGCGGCAGTGGCAGGCTCTTGCTCCAGACCGAGCCGAACGCCCAGGAGGCGGCGGCAAACAGAATCAATGCGGCACCCATGGGGCTGGCCTGCAGGTTGGAGCCCAGGTTGAGCATGGCAATACCGACCAACCCGAGGACGATCCCGGCCCACTCCAGGCGGGTGTTGCGATGCCCCCAGAACAGACCGAACACCAGGGTGAACAATGGCACCGTGGCCACCGCCAACGCAGCTACCCCGGAGGCCACACCCGCGTGTTCGGCCAGCGTCACGCCACCGTTACCACAGCTGAGCAACAGCACGCCAATCGCACCCGCTGCGCGCCATTGTGGCCAGGTCGGCGCTGGCACACCGCGCCAGCGCAGGAAGCCGTACAGCAGCGTACCGGCAATCAGAAAGCGCACGCCCGCCATCAGCAGCGGCGGCCAGGACTCGACACCGATACGGATTACCAGGTAAGTCGAGCCCCACACCAGATACAACGCGAGGAAGGCGCCGATTAAAACCAACGGAAAGCGACGAGGGGCAGGCATGGGGGGCTCGAATTCTGATTGTCGGGGGGTTAGTTTAGAAAGGCATGCGCGCAAACATAAGTTACAAAACCTGTTTAAACGAACCGTACACTTTGGAAAAAACGGTTCTTACGGCCAATTGCCTTTGATTCAACACACACCTCAGGAAGCCCATGGACAAGTACGATCGAATGCTCCTCAGCGCCTTGCTGGAAAACGGCCGCGCCTCGTTTGCAGAGCTCGCCCGCAAGGTCAATCTGTCTGCTCCGGCGGTCGCCGAACGGGTTGCCAAGCTTGAGGCCAGCGGTGTGATCACCGGCTACCAGGCCAAGGTCGATCTGGAGAAGATCGGCTTGCCGATCCAGTGCGTGATTGAGCTGCGCCTGGCCAGCCACGGTAATCAGCAGACCTATGAAGAGCTCACGCAAATCCCGCAATTGACCGAATGCCATCGGGTCACCGGCGACCCTTGCGTGATCATGCATGCCGCAGTGGGCTCGATGCCGGAGCTGGAGGCCTTGATCAACCGCGTCGCCCAGTTCGGCTTCAGCAAGACCTCGATCATTCTCTCCAGCGCGGTGGAGCGGCGCTTGCCGCTGGGCCATCTCGAGCACAACGGCAAGAAAGCCTAGCGGTAGGTTTTCAGCGCCTCGGCGATCTTCGCCGCCGGGACTTTCTGCAGATTGCAGAACAACTGGTGGGACACCGCATTGACGCCTTGCTCGCGCAATTGCCCGGCCAGATGCTGGGCCAGGTTGGCAGCCATTTCCGCATCGGCCATGGCCCGGTGAGCCGTGCCGGTGTCCGGCAGACCCGCCCAGCGCGTCAGGGTGCCCAGCTTGTGGTTGGGTGCCGCTGGCATCAGGCGTCGGGCCAACAGCATCGAACAGGCAAAGCGCTGGCTGCGGCTGCGGCCGATCTGCGCCAGTTCGTAATCCCAGAACTTCTGGTCGAACGAGGCGTTGTGCGCCAGCATCGGCGTGTCACCGACGAACTCGGCGACTTCGTTCATCACTTGCGCAACCGGTGGTGCGCTGCGCAGCATGGCAGTAGTGATACCGGTCAGCGCGGCAACGAAGCCTGGCACCGGCAGCCCAGCGTTCATCAGGCTCTGGTAGCGTTCGACAATCCGCCCCCGTTCAAGCATGACCACGGCCACCTCGGTGGCTCGGCAATTTGCACCGGGCGAAATGCCGGTGGTTTCAAAGTCGATGACAGCAATACGTTCCAAAACAAAACCTCAGTAAAACCTAGTGCCGGAGCAACAAACCGCCCTCGATGGGCACATAACGGCTGGCAGCGCGAATCAGCGAGTTGGCGGTAAGGCCCGGTACGCCATAGGCGACGGCTTCGATACCGTGACGGCTGATGACCCGCTCGAGCAGCAGATCAAAATCACCGTCACCGGATGCCAGCACCACTTCATCGACTCTCGCGGCGGCGTCGATCACGTCCAGGGTGATACCCACATCCCAATCGCCCTTGGCCGAGCCGTCGCTGCGTTGAATGTAGGGTTTGAGTTTGACCGTGAAACCGAGGTTACGCAGGATCTGCTGAAACTGCTGCTGTTTGCTGTCGCCACGGTCAATGGCATAGGCCACCGCCTCGACAATCTGCCCATGCTGGCTGATGTCGGCCCACAGCGCCGCATAATTGAAATGACAGCCATAAGCCTGGCGCACGGTGTAGTAGAGGTTCTGCACATCGGCGAATACCGCGATCTTCTTCACCGTTCATCCTCATGGCGCCGTGGCGCTATTACCGGCCGCCGCACACCGGGGCCGTTTCGGCGCCCAGTATGCCAGCCTGGAGGCAGTGCGGGTAAGCGGCTCAGACGAAGCTGTCGTCGCCGTCGAAGAATCCACCGTCATCGCTGCCATAACCACTGTCGATGAAACCGCCCTGATCGTTGCCGTAGCCGCTGCTGTCGGCGGTCAGGCGCTGATCATCGTTGCCACCCCAGCCACTGCTGTCACTGGCGGGTGCCGGCTCTTCCTTGATCACCTCAACCACCTCTTCGGGCTGTGAGTGATGGTTGAACAGGCTGCTGATGCCCTGTGCCAGCATCACCCCGCCCGCCACACCGGCAGCCGTTTGCAATGCGCCGCCAAGGAAACTGCTGGCACCACCGCGGACCGGTGCCTGCGCAGGCGCTGCGCTGAAGCCTTGCTGCGGGGCAACACCGGGTTGATTGAACGAACGCGACGGCTCACGCCAGCCGCCACCCGACGGTGCCGTGGAGGGTGCTTGCGACTGCTGCGGCTGAGGATCACGCGTACCGCTACCGAAGATGCTCGACAGAAAGCTTCCGTTGCTGCTCGGCGCGGTGGCCGCCACTTGCGCCCTGGCTTGTTTCAACTCGGCTTCCAGTTGCCTGTTCTGCTCGTCCAGGCGCTTGATTGCGGCCTCCTGGACCAGAATCGCCTGGGCCATGTAATAAGGCGCTGTCGGCTGTTGCTGTAAATGCTCGGCAATGCGCGCCTGGGCCTGGACGTCGCGGGGGACTGCCGGGTCTTCAGCTTGCCTGAGTCGGCCGAACAGGCCATCGATCAGGGTTTGTTCTTCACTGTTCATGGGCAACCTCACACAAGAGCCGGGGAATTCAGGTTCACTGAAAATGGGGTGCCAAGGCCGTGGAATCAACACAAGGCGCGATGAAACTTTCTTCAGGTTAGGGGCTGGCTGGGCTAAAGTTACGCCCTGCTTTTTTCACTACGATATCGACCGATGAATCCGCTCAGTGTTCTGCGTGACTCCCTGTATTTCTTCCGCCGCCACCTGCTGAACATTGTCCAGCTGTGCCTGCCGCTGGTGGTGCTCGAAACACTCTTCACCCACCTGCTCTACCAGCAACTGGGCAAGGATGCGTCACAGGCCTACGGCATGCTCGCCAGCCTGTTGTTCTATCCACTGTACAGTGCCGCCCTGATCCTCTACCTCGACACCCGCAGCAACGGCTATACGCCGCTCAAGCGCAACCTGCTGGCCATGGCCCTGCGCCTGTGGCCGTCCTTCGCCCTGATGGTGATGCTCTGCTCGCTGTTGATCATGGCTGGCGCTGCGCTGTTCATCCTTCCGGGGATCTGGGTGATGGTCCACCTCGTGTTTGCCGAATACCTGCTGGTGCTGCGCGGTCTGCCGCCGATTGCCGCCATGCGCGAAAGCTTCCAGATGACCACGGGCAATTTCTGGAAGATCTTCACCTGCATCCTCGGCGTCCTCGCGCCGTTGTGGTTGATCGATGGTCTGAGCCAGATGCTGATTCCGGAGCCGTCAGACCTGGCACAACTGGCCATTGATAGCGGCAACAGTTTCTTGCAGCTGTTCAGTACCGTGGTGATGTTCCGCCTGTTCATGCTGATCAGCGAACCGGCCGAGCAACCACCGAGCGCCTGAACTACGAAGGAAATCTTTCGATCTCCAATCTCCGTTCTACGGGTTTCATTCTTGAGGCGGCACAGCTTCCGCTGCTGCCGCTGAAACCCGAGAAATGTAGAGATAAGGAAATCCGATGACCGATACTCAGAACGATAGACTGTACGCCGAAGAAATTTCGACGTTCCAGGGCAGGATCTATCTGCTCAATGCAGGCCGCGAAATCCCGCTACGCCTCAGTCATTCAACAGACAAATTCACATGGGGCATTGCACCTGAAGACGACTGGCTCCAGGCTGGCGGTAGTGCAGAGTCCCCGCTGTTCACTTTCGACTTTCATTCGCAAACCGAAGATCGCTTGCACTTCAACATCTCCGGCACGGGACGAAGTGCAGCCAAGAAACTCGGCATCAGCCGTAATGGTTACCTGGGGCTCTACGAACAGGCAAAAGTCACGGACTACTGGAAACTCGAACCACTGGCATGGACTGAAAACGGGCTGGTTTGCCGCTGGCGCGACCATCAGGGACATCAAGTCAAGGCGATCCCCGACAACCCTCATTTCAAGCAGGGCAACTTCTTCCTCTTGAACGTTGCAGAGGGTGATGTCCATGAGTTCCTGATCAAGCGAATTGACTGAACTTCTGTTCAGGTTTTCCTTGGCTTTGCACGTGCCGTGGCCTCTGCTACCAGCGGATCATCCGGCCAGTAATGCTTGGGATAACGTCCCTTCAGATCCTTCTTCACCTCGGCATAGGTACTGCGCCAGAAATTGGCCAGATCCTGGGTAACCTGCACCGGGCGCCGCGCTGGCGACAGCAGGTGTAACAGCACTTGCTGCCGTCCCTGGGCGATGCGCGGGGTGTCGGCCAGGCCGAACAGTTCCTGCAGACGTACGGCAAGTACCGGTGGCGTTTCGCTGTAATCCAGGCGGATGTTAGAACCTGACGGCACGCTCAGGTGAGTTGGTGCCCATTCATCCAGGCGCTGGGGCAATGGCCAGGGCAGCAGGTTGCGCAACATGGATGGCAGGTCGAGCTGGGCGAAATGACTGAGCCGAGTGACTTTACCCAGGTAGGGTTGTAGCCACTCCTGCACGCTTGCGATCAACGCCGCATCACTCAGGTCTGGCCATTCACTGGTGTTACCGGTCTCCAGGTCAATCAGGCGCAACAGGGCTACACGCGCCTGCCACTGACGCAGTTCCGGGGTCCAGGAGAGGAGCTCAAGTCCCTTGCGCCGAACAAGTTCAAGCAGTGCACGTGCCCGGGCATCTTCGTCCAGGCCAGTCAACGGTTCACGGCTGAGCACCAGCTCGCCAACCTTGCGCTGACGCTCGGCGCGCAGCACGTTTTCACGCTCGTCCCAGTCGAGGATATCCAGGTTGCGCACCTGCTCGATCAATACGCCATCGAACAACACCGGATCGAACTCTGCAGCCAGGTAGATGCGCTCTTCTCTTTGCCCCTGACGACTGCCCAAGTCGGCAATCACCAACCAGGGGCATTTCATCAGCGCATCGGGCTCACCAAACAGCGCCGCGCGGCCATTGGCCAGACGGAACTCGGCACCGCCAGCGCGCCGTTGCTGGGCGACGCGATCCGGATAGGCCAGCGCCAACAGCGCTCCCAGCCAGCGAGAATGCTCAGGATCAGCAACCGCAGTGCGTGCTTTGCCACGCAGATAGCCACGATACTGCCGGGCCAGTTGCCGGGCTCGCTGCACGCCGCCCTGCGCGCCTTTGCTTGCGCGGGTTTCACCGCTGAGCAAGGCCAAGCGGCTGTGCAGGTCCGCCCCGCCACCACGCAGGATATCGCGCTCACCAAGCAGCGCCGCAACGTCACAGGCCATGTCGGCCAAGCCCAAATCCTGTCCGCGCAACAACAGATGAGCAATGCGCGGGTGTGCGGGCAATTCGGCCATGGCCTGGCCGTGCTCATTCAAGTTGTCCTGACCACCCGCCTTGAACGCCCCCAGGCGCTGCAACAAATCCAGGGCCTGTGCATAAGCGGCGGCAGGTGGCTGGTCCAGCCAGCACAATTGATCCGGAGTGACGCCCCAACGCGCCAGTTGCAAGGCCAACCCGGCAAGGTCGGCCTGGAGAATTTCGGCACTACCATAGGCGGCCAGTTGCTCGTGCTGGGCCTCGGACCACAGTCGGTAACACACCCCCGGCTCAAGGCGTCCGGCTCGGCCCGCGCGCTGGGTAGCGCTGGCGCGGGAGATACGCTGGGTGTCGAGCCTGGTCATGCCGCTGCCCGGGTCGAAGCGCGGCAGCCGCGCCAATCCGGCATCGATCACCACGCGCACGCCATCAATGGTCAGGCTGGTCTCGGCGATGTTGGTCGCCAGCACAACCTTGCGTTTTCCCGGTGGTGCGGCATCAATGGCCGCACGCTGGGCATTGAGTTTAAGTTCGCCGTGCAGCGGGCACAGAAGCACGTCCTGACGGTCGCCCAGCGCCTCCTGCAACGACTGGTGCACCCGCCGGATCTCGGCCTGGCCGGGCAGAAACACCAGCAGGCTGCCCGACTCATCGGCGATGGCCTGCAACACGCTATCGACCACCCGCGGCTCGATGAACTCGCCCGGCTGGAACGGCCTGCCCCAACGCACCGCGACCGGGTACATGCGCCCTTCGCTACTGATCACCGGCGCCTCATCGAGCAAGCTCGACAGACGCTCACCTTCGAGGGTTGCCGACATCAGCAGAATCTTCAATGGCGGATCATCACGCAGCAACTCCCGACCATTGAGGCTCAGGGCCAGCGCCAGGTCAGCATCCAGGCTGCGCTCGTGAAATTCGTCGAATATCAGCAAGCCTACGCCGTCCAGGGCCGGATCGGCCTGCAGGCGGCGGGTGAGGATGCCTTCGGTGACTACTTCAATCCGGGTCTTGGGGCCAACCTTGCTGTCCAGTCGAATCCGGTAGCCAACGGTTTGCCCGACCGCCTCGCCCAACTCGCTGGCCAATCGCTCGGCCGCGGCGCGCGCCGCCAAGCGCCGTGGTTCCAGCATGAGAATGGTCTGGCCGCGCAGCCACGGCTCATCGAGCAGCGCCAGTGGCACCCGGGTGGTCTTGCCGGCGCCTGGTGGCGCTTCCAGCACGGCTTCGTGGCGCAGGCTCAAGGCTTCGCGCAAAGCTGGCAGTACGGCATCGATCGGTAACGAAATCATGGTAGCCCTCAAACAATGCGCCGAGTATAACGGCGAACCGAGCCCGCTTTATCATGGTCTTAGCTGTAGATACCGGCTCTTTGCCTGTATCTTTGTGGCCCTCACTCCGGAGATTTCCATGCGTATTCCCTCCCGCGTCATCGGCGGCGTCCTGGTCGCCACCCTGCTGACCCAACTGACGGCCTGCGGCACCATTTTCTTCCCTGACCGACGCGGCCAGATCGAAGGCAAGATCGACCCTGTGGTCGCCGCACTCGACGCCATCGGCATCCTGTTTTATGTGATTCCCGGTCTGATCGCTTTCGGCGTCGACTTCGCCACGGGCGCCATCTACCTGCCAGGGGGCACCACCGCCCAGGTCGCCCCGGAGACGCTCAACCAGGCGATCAGTGCCGAAGGCAAGGTCGACAACAGCAAGCTGCAGGCTATCCTCGAAAGCGAACTGGGCCAGCGCCTGCCGCTGAACGACCCGCGCCTGATCCAGCACCAGGGCAGCGTCGAGCAACTGGCAATGTACGGTCTCAAGCCCGCCGCTTGAGCAACGGATAGGAAGCCCCCGGCAGCATGACTCCTTCGGCTGAACACCAACGTCTGCTGCGCCTGGCCACCCGCGCCTCACTGGTGGTGGCCAGTATCCTGATCCTGACCAAGGCAGTGGCCTGGTGGCTAAGCGGTTCGGTGAGCCTGCTGGCCGGCCTGACCGACTCGGCGCTCGATGGCGTGGCCTCGTTTCTCAACCTGCTGGCGGTGCACTACGCCTTGCGCCCGGCCGACGACGATCACCGCTATGGGCACGGCAAAGCCGAGGCCATGGCCGGCATAGCCCAGGCACTGTTCATCGCAGTCAGTGCCGTGCTGATCGGAGTGCAAGCAGTAGAGCGCCTGCAAAACCCGCAACCGTTGGGCGATACCGCCATCGGCATCGCGGTGATGCTACTGTCGCTGGGTTTGACCGTGGCGTTGCTGATGCTTCAGGCACGGGTCATTCGCATTACCGGCTCAACCGCCGTGCGCGCCGACTCGCTGCACTACCGATCCGATCTGCTGCTCAATGGCAGCATCCTCGTCGCCCTGGTGCTGGCGCGCTTTGGCTGGCCGCAGCTGGATGCGTTCTTTGGTCTGGGTATCGCCCTGTATATTCTCTGGAGTGCGTTGCAGATCGCCCGGGAAAGCACCTCGATCCTGATGGACGAGGAACTGCCCGGTGATATCAGCGAGCAGATGCTGAGCCTGGCCTGCAGCGTGCCCGGTGTGCGTGGCGCCCATGATCTGCGCACACGGGTCTCGGGGAGTCATTGGTTCGTGCAGTTGCATCTGGAGTTACCGGGCGAGTTACCGCTCACCCAGGCCCATGCCCTCTGCGACCAGGCGTCAGCGGCGATACGTGGCAAGTATCCGAAGGCAGAGGTGCTGGTACATGCAGATCCGGTGACCTAGACCTGTAGGAGCGGATTTATCCGCGATGGGGCGCGTAGCGGCCCCAAAAATGAACTGCACCCCAAAAGTTGGACACCCATCCAACCTTTGGGGCGCAGTACAGAATTGGGCCTGCTGCGCAGTCCATCGCGGATAAATCCGCTCCTACAATTGAAAGACCGTGCCCCGCCAGCAGAGTCAGTTAACGCTGTATCCCCGGCCATTCAGGCAGGCGCCCTGCGCCCGTCGGTAGTTGTCCAGCACCTGCGCGGCGGGTGCATAACGCGCCGAGGCCGGGTCAAAGCCGGTCTGCTGTACCGCCCAGCGATGGCACTCATAACGGTCACGGTCGAGTTGTTGCGGACTCTGCCCGGATGCCGGGTAGACCATCAGCTCATAGGGCGGTGCAACCACCACATAACGCGGGCCTTGCGGACGGTACCAATAGCCATCGGAGTAGAGATACTCACGGCCGGCGTACGGAACACGCCAGTACGGATCGTCAAAGCGATCGATGACATGCCCGGGGCGATAGCCATCACGGCGCCGGGGGATGTCCTCGTAGTAACCAGTGCGCGGTGCCTGAGTCTGGCGCACTTCATCGGGACGCGACTGCAGCGGCGAGCCGCCCTGCCCTTCAGCCAGCACCGGCAGACTGATACCGCTGCACAACAAACCAACACCGGCCAGGCGCCAGATGCACGACTTCATGCAATTTCTCTCGGAGCTTTGAATGTCCGCAGGTTATCGGCCGCACGAGGAAAAATTGCAGGCATTAAAAAAGGGAGACCTTGAGGTCTCCCTTTGAGAATTTTGTCCGTGCTCGACGCTTGTGACGTCGGCTCACCTCACGCTGTCTTGTGAACAGTGTGTAGCCCGGGGGCCGAGCACAACCCTGTTGGGTTGCTGGCCGCAGCTGCCCTGATAAGGCCAGCTGCACTGGACTGATGTCCGGGCAGTGATTCTGGGTGTAATCATAGGGCTAGAGCGGCGGCAGCGGATTGCGAAGATTGCTCAATCAAATAGCACTTGCGCAATTTTTACCTAAGGATTGATAATTCGACGCAATCGAAACAGAAAAGGCATCTTCCATGAGCAAGCTTGACCGCTACGACCTGAGCATTCTTGCCGAATTGCAGCGCGATGCGCGCATCTCCAACCAGGAACTGGCCGAACGCATTGGCCTGTCACCTTCGCCCTGCTCGCGCCGGGTCAAACAACTGGAAGACGACGGCTACATTGCCCGCCAGGTAGCCCTGCTGGACCGCAAGAAGCTGGGTTTGAGCCTCACGGCTTATGTATTGATCGGCATGGACCGGCATACCCCGGAACGCTTCGAAGCGTTCGAAACCGCGATCCGCAACCTGCCTCAGGTGCTTGAGTGCAGCCTGGTGACCGGCATGGATGCCGACTATCAGCTCAAGGTTGTCGTCCCGGACATGGATCACTATCAGCAACTGCTACTAGGGCACCTGACCCGCATCGAAGGGGTAACCAGCGTGCGCTCCAGCTTTGTGCTCAACCAGGTGCTGGCCAGCACCGAACTACCGTTGACGCACCTGCGTTAGTCAGACCGGCAAGCGGGGCGTATAATTGCGCGCCTCAACCTGCCGGAGAGTATCGATGGATCCTGCGTTGTTCGAAGAATGGATGATGACCATCCTGGTCACCATCCTGATTGGTTTCATGGGTTTTATCGTCTGGGACCTGGCGAAAAAATCCAAAGCCGGCAAGTTCGGCACCTTCATTCTGTTTTTCGTGCTGGGCCTGGGCATCCTCGCCTTCATCATCAAAAGCGTGGTAATCGGCTATATCGAAGGCGTTTAACGCCTGGCCGGTACTTCCCGCCACTGCCCCTGATCCAGACCGTCCAGCGTCCAGTCGCCGATCCGCACCCGTACCAGGCGCAGGGTCGGCAGACCGACGGCGGCGGTCATGCGCCGCACCTGGCGGTTGCGCCCTTCCTTGATCACCAGTTCCAGCCAACTGGTCGGCACGCTCTTGCGAAAGCGTACCGGCGGGTTACGCGGCCACAACTGCGGCTCCTCAAGCTGCCTGGCCTGGGCAGGCAAGGTAGGCCCGTCATTGAGCTCGACGCCATCACGCAAGCGCTGCAGCTGCTCTTCTGTTGGCTCGCCTTCAACCTGAACCCAATAGGTTTTCGCCAGCTTGTGCTTCGGATCGGCGATACGCGCCTGCAGCTGGCCGTCATTGGTCAGCAACAGCAAGCCTTCGCTATCGCGGTCCAGACGTCCGGCCGGATAAACACCGGGAATATCGATGAAGTCCTTGAGCGTCGCGCGCCCTTCGCCATCACTGAACTGGGTCAGTACATCAAAGGGTTTGTTGAACAGGATCAACCGCGGCTCGGCCGGCGGCGCCTTGGCTTGGCGACGCGGGCCTGCGGGTTTGGCCGCGCCAGGGCGCGGCTTGGAACGTGGGGGTAACGGCATGGGGCCTCAGCGGAACGGCGGCTCGTCAAAACTGCGCAGTTTACGCGAGTGCAGCGAATGCAGCTCGGTGCGCAGCAGGTCGAGTGCGGCGATACCGATTTTCAGGTGCTGGCTGACCGCCCGGTTGTAGAAGGCGTTAGCCGCGCCTGGCAGCTTGATTTCGCTGTGCAATGGCTTGTCCGATACACACAGCAAGGTGCCATAGGGGACGCGCAAGCGATAACCCTGAGCGGCGATAGTGCCGCTTTCCATGTCCACTGCCACTGCCCGCGACAGGTTGATCAGCGGACGCTCCTGGGCCCAGCGCAGCTCCCAGTTGCGGTCGTCGTAAGTCAGCACGGTACCGGTACGCAGACGCTTTTTCAGCTCGTCGCCGCGCTCGCCGGTCACTTGCGCCGCCGCTTCCTGCAAAGCCATCTGCACTTCAGCCAGCGCCGGAATCGGAATATGCGGCGGCACTACCCGATCAAGAATGCCGTCACGGCGCATGTAAGCGTGCGCCAGTACGTAATCGCCAATGGTCTGCGACTGACGCAAACCGCCGCAGTGACCGATCATCAGCCAGCAATGCGGACGCAGCACCGCCAGGTGATCGGTGATGTTCTTGGCGTTGGAAGGACCGACACCGATGTTGACCAGGGTGATGCCATCGCCATCGGCGGCGATCAGGTGATACGCCGGCATCTGGTAGCGGTGCCAGACCACACTTGCCACCAGGGACTGGGCCTCACCGTTGTCCATGCTCTTTTCGATGATCACATTGCCCGGCAGGACCATGCGTACGAAGCGCGGGTCATCGCGCAGCTGCTCCAGGCCATGGCTGACGAACTGGTCAACGTAGCGGTGGTAGTTGGTCAGCAGGATCCACGGCTGCACATGGCGCCAGTCACTGCCGGTGTAATGCACCAGGCGACGCAAGGAGAAGTCCACCCGCGCCGCATCGAACAGCGCCAGCGGCAACGGATCGACGTTGGCCCAGTCGTACAGGCCATCGGCAATGCCATCGGTGGCGGCCGACAGGTCGGTGCTGGGGAATACCCGCGCCAATGCGGCGGCGGTGATACCGCTACCGGCCAGTTCGTCGCCCTGCTCGACCACGTAGGGATAGGGAATGTTCTGCTGGCTGACACCCACTTCGACGGTGACGGTGAAGTCGCGCATCAATGGCCGCAGTTGCTCCAGCAGGTAACCACGGAAGGCTGCGGGATGGGTAACCGTGACGCTGTAAGTGCCTGGCAGCTGGACCTTGGCGTAGGCACGGGTAATGGCCGGCACTTCACCGTGATACTGGTAGGTCAGACGCAGTTCCGGATAACGGAACAGTGCGCGCTCTTCGGCGTTGGGCTCGGTGCGGTCCTTGAGATAACGCTTGAGCGCCTGGCTCAGGGCCGCGGTGGATTCTTCGTGCAGGGCCGCCAAACGATCGACGGCCTGCTCGGCGGTTGCTACGACAACGAAGGCTTCATCAGTACGGCTCACAATGTACTTCCTGTCTGACATGCATGTGCCCATCTTGCCTATATATTCCGGCAAAGGCACGCACGTTAGAGCGGCCAGTTCGGCGTCGACCGTGCCACCAGTTCGCCAACATCAATGCCCCGTGGCAGCACGCCGTAAACCCTGCCACTGCCGCCCAGACGGCTGCCGATAAAGGCGTCGCTGACCGTGGCATTACCCGCTTCCAGCAGCAGCTTGGCCTGCAAGCCCAGGGCGATATCTTCGGTCAGTTGGCGGGCGCGATACTGGATATCGCCGGTATCGGCAAATGCCGCTTTGAGGTTGCCGATGTGCGTGGCCAGACGCGGGTCGCCATGACCGTCGCCCAGCTCATCGAACAGGACATCCAGCACGCCTGGTTCCTTGGACAGCGCACGCAGCACATCCAGGCACTGAACATTACCCGAGCCTTCCCAGGTGGAGTTGACCGGGGCCTCGCGATACAAGCGCGGCAGGATGCTGTCTTCGACGTACCCGGCGCCGCCCATGCACTCGGCGGCTTCGTTGATCATGGCCGGCGCACGCTTGCAGATCCAGTACTTGCCGACCGCGGTAACCAGGCGCGAAAAGCGCACTTGCTGCGGGTCATCCGGCTGATCCAGCGCGCGCCCCATGCGCAGGCTCAGGGCTAACGCTGCTTCGCTTTCCAGCGCCAGGTCAGCCAGGACGTTCTGCATCAACGGTTGCTCGGCCAGCAAGCGCCCACCGACCTGACGGTGGGCGCAATGGTGGGCGGCCTGGGTCAGGGCCTGGCGCATCAGGGCACTGGAACCGACCATGCAGTCGAAGCGGGTCATGGCAACCATTTCAATGATGGTCGGCACGCCGCGGCCTTCCTCGCCAATCATCCAGGCCAGGGCGCCACGAAACTCCACTTCGCTGGACGCGTTGGAGCAATTGCCGAGCTTGTTCTTCAGGCGCTGAATGTAGAACTGGTTACGGCTGTCATCCGGGCGATGGCGCGGTAGCAGGAAACAGCTCAAACCTTTGTCAGTCTGAGCCAGGGTCAGGAAGGCATCGCACATTGGCGCCGAACAGAACCATTTGTGCCCGACCAGCTCATAGGCCTGCCCTGGCCCTGGCGCCCCCACGGGATAAGCACGGGTGGTGTTGGCGCGGACGTCGGTGCCGCCCTGCTTTTCGGTCATGGCCATGCCCAGGGTTACCCCGACCTTGTGCCGGTCACCGATGTTGCGCGGGTCGTACTCGGTGGCCAGGACCTTGGGCAACCAGTATTGCGCCAGTTCCGGCTGCAACTTCAGCGCTGGCACGGCGGCGAAGGTCATGGTCAGCGGGCAGCCGCTACCGGCTTCTGCCTGGGTGTGCAGATAGGTCATCGAGGCCCGGGCGACATGGGCACCCGGACGCGGGTCGGTCCATGGCAGCGACGGCAAGCCATGCTCGATGGCCGTGCGCATCAGCTCATGGTAAGCCGGATGAAATTCCACCAGATCGATACGGTGGCCATAGCGGTCATGACTGCTGAACTGTGGTTTGTTCTGGTTGGCCAGAAACCCTGCGGCCATCAACGGCCCGCCTGCCAGCGCCCCGTACGCATCGATCCGCGCTTCAGCCCAGCCCGCCCCGAAGTGCCGCGACCATTGCTGCAAAGGCAGGTCAAGGCGATAGAGATTGGCCCCGTCCAGCGATGGCGGCTGATTGGTGACTTCGTGGGTTTCAGCGTACTGGTGCAGGTTCATCAGGGGGCTCCTGGTTCTGGACGTGACTGAAATTTCAGTGAATCACGCCCCACCCCCCGGTCAAAGTGACAAATACGCCTAACTAGCCGCGATTTAACCCTTGCCTGGTCAGTGCCCGTGGCTGGCTCAACGCAAGGCTCAGTCCCAGCTCGAAACGGCTCCCCAGCCCGGGATTGGACTCGTGCTGCAGGCGCGCACCGATCAGCTCGGCCAGCTGCCGGCAGATCGCCAGACCAATGCCCAGGCCACCGTACTGGCGGCTCATCGAGCCATCGACCTGGTAGAAGCGCTGGTAGAGACCAGGCTCGGCCAGGCGGTCGAACCCGATGCCGCTGTCGCTGACACTGATAGTCAGGCCAAGCACGTCCGGGCCTTGCAAGCACCCGCGCACCTGGAGCATGACCCCACCCTGATGGGTAAATTTTATCCCATTGTCGAGCAGATAGCTGATGCACAGGGCCAGTTTGTGCCGGTCGCCGATGAGCATTTCGGGCAAATCGGCAGGCGTGTCCAGACTCAGGTACAAGCCCTTGCCCAGCGCTGCTGCGGCGTACTTGGCACGCAGTTCCTGCAACAGGCTGCGCAGGCCGAACGGTGCGTTTTGCGCACTGAGGCGACCGGCCTGCAGTTCAGTGAGGATCAGGATATTGTCGACCATGCCCATCATGTCCTGGGCAGCGGAGCTGGCCGTGTGCTGGTATTGGGCCAGCTCATGGTCCATCGCCACGGTCTGCATCAACTCCAGCGAACCGATCACCCCGTTCATCGGCGTGCGCAGTTCGTGGGTCACCGTGGCCAGGAATTCGTCTTTCAAGCGGTTGCTGTTGGCCAGTTGCTGGTTGAGCACTTCCAGCGCCCGCCCCGTTTCACGCAGGGCCTGAGCCTGCTGGTCGCGCATGCTGTTGATACGGTCAGCCAGGGCCAGCGACAACAGGCAGACCTCAAGGGCCGAACCGATCTGGCTGGCGTACATGGTCAGGAACACATTCGGCAGATAGCCCAGCACCATCAGCGTATTGACCAGACCACCGAGCAGGAACGCGGTCCAGGCGATGATGAAGTAGCGCGCCACGCGCAACCCGCGCCACCAGGCGTATATCCCGGCGGCGAAGATACTCACGGTGAACAACAGTGCCAGCGCCGTGGCCAGGCGCAGGGCAATGCCGTAGCTGCTGAGCAGCGACAGCAACATGACCAGCGCACCACAGGCCATCAGAACTTTGAGCAAGCCATCGAAAACCCGGCTGTGCTGAGCCATCTGCAGGAAGCTACGGGCGAACTGGCAACCGAACAATCCCGATGCACCGATGAACAGTGGCGTGGCGGCATTCGCCCACCAGGGGTTGTCAGGCCAGAAGTACGCTACACCCGCGCCGTTGACCGACACCTGATAAAGGCCGAACGACGCGATATAGAGGATGTAGTAGAGGTAACTGGTGTCGCGAACGCTGAGGTAGATGAACAGGTTGTAGACCAGCATCCCCAACAGTACGCCGTAGATCAGACCAAGCACATAGAGACGGGTCGGCTGTTCTTCCAGGTAAGCCTCGGTGGACCACAGCGTCAGAGGCGCCTGGACCGAACCCTGGCTGTGCAGACGCAGGTAGGCGGTGGTGGTCTGCCCCGGAGTGAAGGGCAATTCGAACAGGTAGTTATTCTGCTCGATCTGACGACTGGCATACGGCAGTGCATCACCGGTGCGCTGGGCCAGGCGGAAACTGCCGGTGCTGTCGGGTAGGTAAAGCTCCAGATGATCCAGTGGCGGATAAGCCAGCTCCAGCAACCAGCTGCGCGGCGCGGCCGCAGGCGCTGCGGTGTAGCGCAGGTCGAGCCTGATCCAGAACACCGATGTCGAGTAACCGGCATTCAGCACGTCGGCTTGATGCGGACGAAAATGTTCACTGAACGAGGGGGCACTCACCTGCGCGATGCTGGCATTGCCATCGCGGTCCTCGAACACCTGCATGGCCTTGCCCAATGGAAGATGCCGGGTAGCGTCGTCGAAATCGACCGCTCCGGCCAGCACGGGCAGCAAGCCCAGAAGCACAATCAGCAAATAGCGCATACAGCCCCAGCATGGTCTGTCCCGGTCGTGTCGCGGTAGCCTCCTGTCCGTTTGAGGCGACGCGATCCGGCAGTAACCGTTATCGGTATGTTCGAGCACTCTAGCATAGCTTTTCCAGGCCGCCAGAAGCCACATAAAATTTTAAACGAAAGGCTCTAGCACGGCACTTTCAGAGGATTGTAAATTTATTTCCTGACCACTTGATCAAAAAAAGTCTGGCGCAGGGGCAGACCCGGCAAAAGCGTTTGGTGGTAAGCTCGCGCACCATGAATACCTACAGCTCCCGCCCCGTTGTCCTCTGTCTCTCCGGCCACGACCCCAGTGGCGGCGCCGGCTTGCAGGCAGATATCGAAGCCCTGATCGCTCAAGGTTGCCACGCCGCTCCGGCCGTGACCGCCCTGACCGTGCAGGATACCGTCAATGTCACCGACTTCCGCGTGCTCGACCGCGAGTGGGTGCTGGCCCAGGCCAACGCCGTACTGGCCGACTCCACGGTCGCAGCAGTCAAGCTGGGCATGCTCGGTTCGCTGGACATGGTCGACACCGTCGTCGAACTGCTCAGCGCCCACCCGCATCTGCCGCTGGTCTGCGATCCGGTACTGCGTGCCGGCGGCGGTGGACGCCTGGGCAAGGATGAGGTCGGCTACGCCATGCGCGAGCGACTATTGCCACTGGCGACCATCGCCACAC
Source organism: Pseudomonas sp. (assembly GCA_036643775.1). Lineage (GTDB taxonomy): Bacteria > Pseudomonadota > Gammaproteobacteria > Pseudomonadales > Pseudomonadaceae > Aquipseudomonas. The sequence goes on from JAVXRI010000016.1 coordinate 59,750, forward strand.
CGAACCTGCCCGAAGCCCGCATCCTCGCCGAACTGCCTGATGGCACCGCGGACGAATGCGCAGAAAAGCTGTTGCCTTACGTCAGACACCTGCTGATCACCGGCGGTCACGGTGACGAGCACGAAATCCACAATCGCCTGTACAGCCGCGACGGTCAGCGCCACACCTGGACCTGCCAGCGCCTGCCCGGCAGCTACCATGGCTCGGGCTGCACCCTGGCCAGCGCGCTGGCCGGCCGCCTGGCCCTCGGCGAGCAACTGCAAAGCGCCGTGCGCTCAGCCCTGGACTACACCTGGCGAACCCTGCGCGATGCCGAACAACTGGGCAAAGGCCAATATGTGCCGCGTCGCCTGCCCCTGGATTTCTGTTCCTGAGCCGAGGCCCCGAGATGAAGCTACGCGGTCTGTATGCCATCACCGACAGCCAACTGTTGGCCGGCAAGTTTCTACCCTATGTCGAAGCGGCCCTTGAAGGCGGCGTGACCTTGTTGCAGTACCGCGACAAAAGCGAGGACCAGGCACGCCGCTTGCGCGAGGCCGAAGCCCTGGCCGAACTCTGCGCCCGCTACAAGACCCGCCTGATCATCAACGACGATGCCGAGCTGGCCGCACGTCTGGGTGTCGGCGTACACCTGGGCCAGACCGATGGCCCGCTGACCCCGGCCCGCACCCTGCTGGGCAGCAAGGCAATCATCGGTTCAACCTGCCACGCCCAACTGGAGCTGGCTGAGCAAGCCGCCCGTGAAGGTGCCAGCTATGTTGCCTTCGGCCGTTTCTTCAATTCCGTAACCAAGCCGGGCGCTCCAGCCGCCGATACCGCGTTGCTGGACCAGGCCCGTGCCCGGCTCAAATTGCCGATCTGCGTGATCGGTGGCATCACCCTCGACAACGCCGCCCCGCTGGTCGCCCACGGCGCCGACCTGCTGGCGGTGATTCATGGCCTGTTCGGCGCCGACAGCACGCAAGAAGTCACCCGTCGTGCCCGCGCCTTCAACGCCCTGTTTGCATCCGTCTGATTGAGAGAACCCATCATGTCTCGTTCCGAAACCCTGTTTGCCAACGCCCAGAAACACATCCCCGGGGGCGTCAACTCGCCGGTGCGGGCATTCAAGAGCGTTGGCGGCACGCCGCTGTTCTTCAAACATGCCGAAGGTGCCTACGTCACCGACGAAGACGACAAGCGCTATGTCGATTATGTCGGCTCCTGGGGCCCGATGATCCTCGGCCATAGCCACCCGGACGTGCTCGACTCGGTACGCAAGCAACTGGAACACGGTTTGTCCTACGGCGCCCCGACCGCCATGGAAACCGAGATGGCCGACCTGGTCTGCTCGATCGTGCCATCGATGGAAATGGTGCGCATGGTCAGCTCCGGCACCGAAGCCACCATGAGCGCCATTCGCCTGGCCCGTGGCTTCACTGGCCGCGACAGCATCATCAAGTTCGAAGGCTGCTACCACGGCCACTCCGACAGCCTGCTGGTCAAAGCTGGCTCCGGTCTGCTGACCCAGGGCGTGCCAAGTTCCGCTGGCGTGCCAGCAGCCTTTGCCAAACACACCCTGACCCTGCCATTCAACGACATCGATGCCGTTGAAAAAATGCTCTCCGAGGTGGGTCAGGAAGTGGCGTGCATCATCGTCGAGCCTGTGGCCGGCAACATGAACTGCGTACCACCGGCACCAGGCTTCCTTGAAGGCCTGCGTTCGCTGTGTGACCAACACGGTGTGGTACTGATTTTCGACGAAGTGATGACCGGCTTCCGCGTGGCCCTGGGCGGTGCGCAAGCGCATTACGGCGTAACCCCGGACCTGTCGACCTTCGGCAAGATTGTCGGTGGCGGCATGCCGGTGGGCTGCTTCGGTGGCAAGCGCAAGATCATGGAGCAGATTGCACCGCTGGGCCCGGTCTACCAGGCCGGCACCCTGTCGGGTAACCCGCTGGCCATGGCCGCAGGCCTGACCACCCTGAAGCTGATCAGCCGCCCGGGCTTCCACGCCGAGCTCAGCGATTACACCAGCCGCCTGCTCGACGGCCTGCAGCAGCGCGCCGATGCCGCCGGTATTCCGTTCGTCACCACGCAGGCCGGGGGCATGTTCGGCCTGTACTTCAGCGGCGCTGACGACATCGTCACCTTTGATGATGTCATGGCCAGCGATGCCGAACGCTTCAAGCGCTTCTTCCACCTGATGCTCGAAGGCGGCGTATACCTGGCACCAAGCGCCTTCGAGGCGGGCTTCACTTCGATCGCCCACGGCGAAGCCGAGCTGAAGATCACCCTGGATGCCGCCGAGCGGGCGTTCGCCAAGCTCAAGGACTGACACTGTCTGTAGGAGCGGAAAATCGAGTAAAGACTTTGTAAGGTAGGCGCTGCTTATCCCATAATGTGCCACCAGACACTTTGGCCGCAGCTTTGCAGAGGTAAGTCGATCCCCATGAACCGCACCGGCCGCGCCCTTGCCCTGGGCTGCCTGTTGCTTCTTCAGCCCCTGCTGGCCTTGGCAGGCGGTAACTCGTTGCTGATTCCAGCAACGGGCCGCTGCACCCTCAATTCCCAGCCCGAAGACTTGCCCCAAGCCTTGGCAACCTGCCAGCAGGCTGCGCGGGATGGCGATGCACAAGCTCAGTACGAGCTGGGTGAGTTCTATTACGAGGGCACCAACACCCCGCGCGACCTCAAGCAAGCCCTGAGCTACTTCGAGCAGGCCTCACTACAAGGCCACGCCCAGGCCCAGTACCGCCTGGGAAGCATGTTCTTCAAGGGTGAGGGTGTTGCGGCGAACAATGTACAAGCGTACATCGTGCTGAAAATGGCGGCGGTCAATGGTGCCGAAGAGGCCCTGGACATGGCCGACGAAGTCTCGGAGCAAATGCCCCGCGAGGACCTGGAAGTGGCAACCCAGGTATTGGGACAGATCTTTCGCAAGTACCTGCTGGAACTGCAAACCGCTGAAGGACGCACGCCCTTCTCGCCACTCCCCTGAAACCCGAGCTTACTTTTCCGGCATTGGCATCGGAAACGGCATCACGTTGCTGACGCCACGGGCCTCACTGATTTTCGGCGTACCCAAACGCTCGACCTCATCAATACGCACAATCGAGTGCATCGGCACAAAGCTGCGCACCACGCCTTCAAATTGAGCCTTGAGCTTTTCCTCACTCGGATCGACCACCACCTGGGTGCGCTCGCCGAAGACAAATTCCTCAATTTCAAGAAAGCCCCACAGATCACTTTGATAGATCTGCTTGGCATACATCTCGAATACCTGGCCCTGGTTGAGAAAGATCACTTTGTAGATAGGAGCTTCGCGCTTGGTCATTTCGGCGGGGACAGTCACAGGTTGTAAAGAAAGGCCAAACTATAACATAGCCCCCGGACCGAGAACGCTAGGATCCACCGCCCCTGCCCCTTATAATGTGCGGTTCTTCGAATAATCAGATGATCCCCATGGCCAAGAAGCTTTATATCGAAACCCACGGTTGCCAGATGAACGAGTACGACAGCTCGCGCATGATCGACCTGCTGGGTGAACATCAAGCCCTGGAGGTCACTGCCCGCGCCGAAGACGCCGACGTGATCCTGCTCAATACCTGCTCGATCCGCGAGCGCGCCCAGGACCGGGTCTACTCCCAACTGGGTCGCTGGCGCGAACTGAAGGACCAGAAGCCGGACATGGTCATCGCCGTCGGCGGCTGCGTGGCCAGCCAGGAAGGCGAATCGATCCGCAAGCGCGCGCCTTATGTCGACGTGGTGTTCGGCCCGCAGACCCTGCACCGCCTGCCGGAAATGATCGACGCCGCCCGCACCACGCGCCTGCCACAGGTCGACGTGTCATTCCCGGAAATCGAAAAATTCGACCACCTGCCCGAGCCGCGCATCGACGGGCCGACCGCCTATGTCTCGGTCATGGAAGGATGCAGCAAGTACTGCTCCTTCTGTGTGGTGCCCTACACCCGTGGCGAAGAAGTCAGCCGGCCGTTCGACGACGTGCTCACCGAAGTCATCCACCTGGCCGAGAACGGCGTGCGCGAAGTCACGCTGCTGGGGCAGAACGTCAACGGCTACCGCGGTCAGACCCACGACGGCCGCCTGGCCGACCTGGCCGAACTGATCAGGGTGGTAGCGGCCATCGATGGCATCGACCGCATCCGCTACACCACCTCGCACCCACTGGAGTTTTCCGACAGCCTGATCCAGGCCCATGCCGAGGTACCCGAGCTGGTCAAGCACCTGCACCTGCCCGTGCAGTCGGGCTCCGACCGCGTACTGGCGGCAATGAAGCGCAACCACACGGTGCTCGAGTACAAGTCCAAGCTGCGCAAACTCAAGGCCGCAGTGCCCGGGATCTGCATCAGCTCGGACTTCATCATCGGCTTCCCGGGTGAAACCGAGAAAGACTTCGAACAGACCATGAAGCTGGTAGCCGATGTCGGCTTCGACTTTTCCTACTCCTTTGTCTACAGCCAGCGTCCGGGCACTCCTGCCTCCGATCTGCCCGACGACACCCCGGAAGAGGTGAAGAAGGAGCGGCTCAAGGCCCTGCAGCATCGCCTCGACACCCAAGGGTTCGAGATCAGCCGACAAATGGTCGGCACCGTCCAGCGCATTCTGGTCACCGACTACTCGCGCCGCGATCCCGGCCAACTGCAGGGGCGCACCGAGAATAACCGTATCGTCAACTTCCGCTGCGACAATCCGAAGCTGATCGGCCAGTTCGTCGACATTCATATCGACGATGCCCGCCCGCATTCGCTGTTCGGTTCGCTGGCGCATTGACCTGTCCAGCCGGGCCGCAATACTGGCCCGGCGACCCTTGATCGTTTCAGCGCTTTCGCCCTGCAGCGGCTAGGGTTATCCTTGAGTCCATCTCCATTGCCGTCGGGCGGCTGAAAAACGACCTTGAACGCACCCATAGAACCTCATCGTTTCATCCTCGAGCCCTTCGAGGCCCATCGCTTCGCCAATCTGTGCGGGCAGTTCGACGAGCATTTGCGCTTGATCGAGCAACGCCTGGCCATCGAAATCCGCAACCGCGGCAATCAGTTCGAATTGATCGGCGAACCCAAGCACACCACCTCCGCCGAGCAACTGCTGCGCCGTCTCTATCGCGAGACCAAGGCCACCGAGCTGTCGCCGGAAATGGTCCACCTGTTCCTGCAGGAATCTGCGGTCCAGGAGCTGGAAAACCCGGCGCTCAACGAAGTCAGTGTTTCCCTGCGCACGCGCAAGGGCATGATTCGTCCCCGCGGCTTGAACCAGCAGCGCTATGTGAAGGAAATCCTCGCCAACGACATCAACTTCGGCATCGGCCCGGCCGGTACCGGCAAGACCTACCTGGCAGTAGCCTGTGCGGTCGATGCGCTGGAGCGTGAACAGGTGCGGCGCATCCTGTTGGTGCGCCCCGCTGTCGAGGCGGGCGAGAAGCTCGGCTTCCTGCCTGGCGACCTGGCGCAGAAGATTGACCCGTACCTGCGCCCGCTGTACGACGCGCTGTACGAGATGCTCGGCTTCGAACACGTGGCCAAGTTGATCGAGCGCCAGGTGATCGAGATTGCCCCGCTGGCCTACATGCGTGGCCGCACGCTGAACAACAGCTTCATCATCCTCGATGAGAGCCAGAACACCACGGTCGAACAGATGAAAATGTTCCTGACCCGTATCGGTTTCGGCTCCACCGCAGTGATCACCGGTGACATCACCCAGGTCGACCTGCCACGCGGCACCAAGTCGGGCCTGGCGCATGTGATCGAAGTACTCAAAGGCGTGCCGGGTATCAGCTTCACCCACTTCCAGCCCAAAGACGTGGTTCGCCACCCCTTGGTGCAACGTATCGTCGAAGCGTACGAGCGCTTTGAGAGTCACCAGAATGACATCAGCGAAGGCAACAAACGCGATGCTTGAGCTCGATCTGCAACTGGCAAGTGATGCGCCACACCCGACTGAAACACAGTTCCGCCAATGGTGTGAGCTGGCCCTGCGCCAGCGTACAGCCGACTCGGAAATGACCATCCGCCTGGTGGACGAAGCCGAAGGTCGTGAGCTCAATCACACCTGGCGGCACAAGGACTACGCCACCAACGTCCTGTCCTTTCCCGCCGACGTACCTGACGAGCTGCTCGATATTCCGCTGCTCGGCGACTTGGTGATCTGCATTGCTGTAGTCGAACGCGAAGCCGCCGAACAGGGCAAGTCCCTGGAGGCCCACTGGGCACACCTGGTTATCCACGGCTGTCTGCACCTGTTGGGCTACGACCACATCGACGACGATGAGGCCGAAGAAATGGAAGCACTGGAACGAGAGTTGCTGGCGGAACTGGGTCATCCGGACCCTTACGCTGACGACGAACACGACGCACCCCACAACGATATCTGCAAGGACCACGAGTAACCGCCATGAGCGAAGATCGATCGAGCAACGGGCAAAAGTCCTGGCTGGGCAAACTGACCCAGGCTTTTGCCCATGAGCCGAAAAACCGCCAGGAGCTGCTTGAGCTGCTGCGCGAAGCCCACCAGAACAAACTGCTCGACAGCGAAGCGCTGACCATCGTCGAAGGCGCCATTCAGGTCGCCGACCTGCAAGTGCGCGACATCATGGTCCCGCGCTCGCAGATGATCAGCATCAAGGCCACGCAGTCGCCGCGCGAGTTCCTGCCAGCGGTGATCGACGCTGCGCACTCGCGCTACCCGGTGGTTGGCGAAAGCCATGACGACGTGCTCGGCGTGCTGCTGGCCAAAGACCTGCTGCCACTGATCCTCAAGGAGAATGGCGACAGCTTCAACATCAAGGACCTGCTGCGCCCGGCCACCTTCGTGCCCGAGTCCAAGCGCCTGAACGTGCTGCTGCGCGAGTTTCGCGCCAACCACAACCACATGGCCATCGTCATTGACGAGTACGGCGGCGTGGCAGGCCTGGTGACCATCGAGGACGTGCTCGAGCAGATCGTCGGCGACATCGAAGACGAACACGATGTCGAGGAAGACAGCTACATCAAGCCGTTGCCCAGCGGTGACTTCCTGATCAAGGCCCTGACCCCGATCGAGAACTTCAACGAGTTCTTCGACAGCCAGTTCTCCGACGACGAGTTCGACACAGTTGGAGGCCTGGTCATGAGCGCCTTTGGCCATCTGCCCAAGCGTAACGAGACCACCGAAATCGGCCCGTACCGCTTCCGCATTCTCAATGCCGATAGCCGCCGGATCCACCTGCTGCGACTGACACCTATCACCCGTTAAGGACAACCATGCGCTGGATCACCCGCCCCGGCTGGCCCGGTAACCTGCTGGCCGTGGCGGCCGGTGCAATCACCACCCTGGCCCTGGCGCCGTTCGACATCTGGCCGCTGGCGTTGCTCGCGGCCGGCCTGTTCTACCTCGGCCTGCGTGAGCTGAGCCCACGCCAGGCCCTGGGCCGCGGCTGGTGCTTCGGCTTCGGCCTGTACGCTGCCGGTACCAGCTGGATCTACGTCAGCATCAACACCTACGGTGGCGCCACTCCGCTGCTGGCCACCGGCCTGCTGGTGGCCTTCTTCGCTGCCATCGCCTGGTTCTTTGCCCTGCCCGCCTGGATCTGGGCGCGCTGGCTGCGCCGCAACGAAGCGCCGCTGGCCGACGCGCTGTGCTTCGCCGCCTTGTGGGTCGGCCAGGAAGCCTTCCGTGGCTGGTTCCTCACCGGTTTCCCCTGGCTCTACTCCGGTTACAGCCAGCTCGACGGCCCCTTGTCCGGTCTGGCGCCGGTCGGCGGCATGTGGCTGATCTCCTTCTGCCTGGCCTTGTGTGCCGCCCTGTTGTGCAACCTGCCTCGCCTGCGCGCACGCAAGTCCTTCCTTGCCGTGGCCATCATCCTGTTGCTGGCCCCCTGGGCCGTGGGCCTAGCCCTGAAAAACCACGCCTGGACCGAGCCTGCGGGCAAGCCCCTGACAGTTGCCGCCCTGCAAGGTAATGTCGAGCAGGAGATGAAGTGGAACCCCGAACACGTCAATGCCCAGCTGGCGCTATACCGGGACATGAGTTTCAGCTCCAAGCCCGTCGACCTGCTGGTCTGGCCGGAAACCGCCGTGCCGATCCTCAAGGAACAGGCCCAGGGCTACCTGGATATGATGGGCAGCTTCGCCGCCGACCGTCATTCGGCGCTGATTACCGGCGTTCCCATACGTGAAGTGGTGCACCAGCAACGCCGTTACTACAACGGCATCACCGTCACCGGTGAAGGCGACGGCACCTACCTGAAGCAGAAGCTGGTGCCTTTTGGTGAATACGTCCCCCTACAGGACATGCTCCGCGGCCTGATTGCCTTCTTCGACCTGCCGATGTCGGACTTTGCCCGCGGCCCGGAAGACCAGCCACTGCTGCAGGCCAAGGGCTATCAGATTGCCCCCTACATCTGCTACGAAGTGGTCTATCCAGAGTTCGCCGCGAGCCTGGCAGCCCGTAGCGACATCCTCCTGACCATCAGCAACGACACCTGGTTCGGCACCTCGATTGGCCCGTTGCAACATCTGCAGATGGCGCAGATGCGCGCACTGGAGGCTGGACGCTGGATGATTCGCGCCACCAACAACGGCGTCACCGGGCTGATCGATCCGTTCGGACGCATCACCGTGCAGATCCCGCAGTTCGAACGCGGCATCCTCTACGGTGAAGTGGTGCCGATGCAGCAGCTCACGCCGTACCTGCAATGGCGCTCGTGGCCGCTGGTGATTCTCTGCACACTGCTGCTGGGCTGGGCACTACTGGCCAGCCGGATCGCCAAGACGGTCTAGTAGAACAGCCGGTAACCGAGCAGGCCAACTGCCTCATTGAGCAGTTGGCCGCTCTGCCAGATCGACTTGTTTTCCGGCAGCCAGCCCCCGAACGGCCGGGCATGATCACGACCTAAAAAGCCAACCGGCGCTGGCACCACTTCAAAACCCGCCTGCTCGAAGCTCCAGCGCGAACGCTGCATATGCCAGGCCTGGGTCACTACAACCACACGCTTGATGCCCTGGGGCAAGAGGATCTCGGCGCTCATCCGGGCGTTTTCCCAGGTGGTCCGGCTGCGCTCTTCCTTCCAGCGCACGCTCACGCCCAGGTCACGCTGCAGTGCCTCGGCCATCAACTGCGCCTCGCTGGGCGGTGAGCCAAAGTGCAAACCGCCACTGGTCAACAGCGGCAGGCCCGAGGCCTTGGCCAACTGCGCGGCGTAACGCATGCGCTCCATCGCCACGCCCGTGGGCTGGTCCTCAAAGCCCCAGGCAGGATCACCGCGCTCGCGCCCCGCCCCGAGAATGACAATGGCGTCCGCCTGTTCGGCCAGGTGCGCCCATTGCTGTTGACTCAGCGCCGCTTCGGTCTCCAGCAGACGCGCAGAGCGCTCGACCACAATCGGCAGGCTCATCAGCCACAACCCACCGAGCCCCAGGACAAAACACAGCGCCGACAGCCGTGGCCAGGAGCGACGCAGCCACCAGGCAGCAATCAGCAACAGGAACAGCACGCCGGGCGGCAGGATCATTTGTTTGATGAAATAACGAACAGGCACGGGTCACCTCCATGGAGGTGCGCAGCCTAAGAGGATCGGCACCTGGCAACAATAGTCAGGTGCCGATCATCCTGTTTTTTGAAGGAGGGCGCACTCCGCATTGCGCCTGGGAATCCAAACGG
>JAVXRI010000016.1:69395-72100 GCA_036643775.1 Pseudomonas sp.
GTTCTGGATTTTGCCGTGGTGGTGGAGCGTGTCTTGTCCTTGAGCCAGACAACTCTGGCCGCAGGTGGCGGCTCCGCTGATAGCTGTGCGCCAGCGCATCCATGCCTGCCCTCTGGAAGGGAGTCCAGATAGGCTTTGATCACATCGAATTCAGCGCGGCTAAGGCCACGCAACTCCAATTCAGCAGGCATTTCATCGCGTAACCGAACGGAAGTCCTGGCGACATCCAGAGCAAGCCCCAGACGATCGATCAGCCGTTCGTAAAGCTCCGGTTTCGTTACTTGTAACTGCGACTCTCCCATCCGTTCACCTCATTGAAGATAAAATATCTCCCCCCACAAGTGAGCTTAGCGTCACTCGTAAAAGCAGCCGAACGCTGCGACCAACGGCCCGCAGCGCCTCGGGCGGTGCAATCAGGGTTTCCCTCGATGGACAGGGGTCATGTATGCTAGGCCGTTCACCATTTTGACACCGGATTGCCGATGTAGCGGTTTTTCCGCTGCCTGGATAAGGTCTCCCATCTCTAAGCGCAAAGTAGCCATGCACGAACTCTATCAGCCCCGCGAAATCGAAGCCGCCGCCCAATCGTACTGGGACGAGCAAAAGTCTTTTGAAGTCAGTGAACAGCTAGGCAAGGAGTCGTTCTACTGCCTATCGATGTTCCCGTACCCAAGCGGCAAGCTACATATGGGCCACGTGCGCAACTACACCATCGGTGACGTGATCGCCCGCTACCAGCGCATGCAGGGCAAGAACGTTCTGCAACCAATGGGTTGGGACGCCTTCGGCATGCCGGCCGAAAACGCCGCGATGAAAAACAACGTCGCGCCGGCCAAGTGGACGTACGAAAACATCGACTACATGAAGACCCAGCTCAAGAGCCTGGGCCTGGCCTTCGACTGGTCGCGTGAAGTCACCACCTGCAAGCCGGACTACTACCGCTGGGAACAGTGGCTGTTCACCCGCCTGTTCGAAAAAGGCGTGATCTACCGCAAAAACGGTACCGTGAACTGGGACCCGGCCGACCAGACCGTTCTGGCCAACGAGCAGGTCATCGACGGCCGTGGCTGGCGTTCGGGCGCGCTGATCGAGAAGCGCGAAATCCCGCAGTGGTTCCTGCGCATCACCGATTACGCCCAGGAACTGCTGGACGGCCTGGATGAATTGCCGGGTTGGCCGGAATCGGTCAAGACCATGCAGCGCAACTGGATCGGCAAGTCCCGTGGCATGGAAGTGCAGTTCCCCTTCGATCAGGCCAGCATCGGCCACGCCGGGGCACTGAAAGTCTTCACCACCCGTCCGGACACCCTGATGGGCGCCACCTACGTGGCCGTTGCCGCCGAGCACCCGCTGGCCACTCAAGCGGCGCAAGGCAATCCCGAGCTGCAAGCGTTCATCGACGAATGCAAGAGTGGCAGTGTCGCCGAAGCCGACATCGCCACCCAGGAGAAGAAAGGCCTGGCCACCTCGTTGTTCGTGGAACATCCACTGACTGGTGAAAAACTGCCGGTCTGGGTCGCCAACTACGTGTTGATGCACTACGGCGATGGCGCAGTCATGGCCGTTCCGGCCCATGACGAACGCGATTTCGAGTTCGCCAAAAAGTACAACCTGCCATTCAAGGCCGTGGTTCGCACCAGCCTCGGCGACGAAGTCGCTGCCGAGTGGGATGCAGCCTGCGGTGAGCACGGCGTGCTGATCAACTCCGGCGAGTTCGATGGCCTGGACTTCCCTGGCGCCTTCGACGCCATCGAAGTGGCACTGATCAAGAAAGAACTGGGCAAATCGCGTACCCAGTTCCGCCTGCGCGACTGGGGCATCAGCCGCCAGCGCTATTGGGGCTGCCCGATCCCGATCATCCACTGCCCGTCCTGCGGCGATGTGCCGGTACCTGAAGATCAGCTGCCGGTTAAGCTGCCTGAAGACGTGGTTCCGGACGGTGCAGGTTCGCCACTGGCACGCATGCCGGAATTCTACGAGTGCACCTGCCCGAAATGCGGCACCGCGGCCAAGCGCGAAACCGACACCATGGACACCTTCGTCGAGTCGTCCTGGTACTTCGCCCGCTACGCCTCGCCGAACTACGAGGGTGGCCTGGTCGATCCGAAAGCAGCCAACCACTGGCTGCCGGTAGACCAGTACATCGGTGGCATCGAGCACGCCATCCTGCACCTGCTCTATGCACGCTTCTTCCACAAACTGATGCGTGACGAAGGCCTGGTCACCTCCAACGAGCCGTTCAAGAACCTGCTGACCCAGGGCATGGTCGTTGCCGAGACCTACTACCGCGTTGCCAGCAACGGCGGCAAGGACTGGTTCAACCCGGCCGATGTCGACATCGAACGTGACGCCAAGGCCAAGATCATTGGCGCCCGCCTGCGAACCGACGGCTTGCCGGTCGAGATCGGCGGCACCGAGAAGATGTCCAAGTCCAAGAACAACGGCGTTGACCCGCAGGCAATGATTGACGCCTACGGTGCCGACACCTGCCGTCTGTTCATGATGTTTGCCTCGCCGCCAGACATGAGTCTGGAATGGTCGGACTCCGGCGTCGAAGGCGCCAGCCGCTTCCTGCGCCGTGTCTGGCGTCTGGCCCAGGCCCACGTGACCCAGGGTCTGCCGGGCAAGCTGGATGTCGCAACCCTGAACGATGAGCAGAAAGTGATTCGCCGTAGTATTCATGCGGCGATCAAACAGGCCAGCAC
>JAVXRI010000017.1:0-71688 GCA_036643775.1 Pseudomonas sp.
CGCCGGACCGCCGCGTTGGACTGCGCAGCAGGCCCATTTTCAGGGCCGCTCCGCGCCCCATCGCGGCGGTCCGGCGTCCCGGTGAATCCGCTCCTACAAGTGTTGTAGTCCTTCAGACCACCAACGACAGCAACATGATAAAGATGATGCCGACCACCGAAAGGATGGTCTCCATCATGCTCCAGGTCTTGAAGGTCTCGGCCACGGTCATGTTGAAGTACTGTTTCACCAGCCAGAAACCGGCGTCGTTGACGTGCGACAGGATCAACGAACCCGCACCCGTCGCCAGCACCAGCAACTCGCGGTTGACCCCCGGCATCATGCCGATCACCGGCGCCACGATCCCGGCACCGGTAATGGTCGCTACCGTCGCCGACCCCGTAGCGATGCGAATCACCGCCGCCACCAGCCAGGCCAGCATGATCGGCGAAATCTGCGCCTGCACGGCCATCTGGCCGATGACATTGCCCACTCCGGTGTCCACCAGCATCTGCTTGAAACCGCCCCCCGCGCCGACGATCAAGATGATTGCGGCAGTGGGCGCCAGGCTCTGGTCGAGCAGTTTCATGATCTGCTGGCGGGAAAAGCCGCGGGCTGCACCAAAGGTGTAGAACGCCAGCAATAGCGCAGCGAGCAGGGCGCTGATCGGGTGGCCGATCAGGTCCATCCATTGCCGCACGATGTGTTCAGCCGGCAGCACCACATCCGCGAAGGTTTTCAGCAGCATGAGGAACACTGGCAACAGCACGGTGATCAGGGTCACGCTGAAGCTGGGCAGGTTCTTCTGCTCTGACTCCTTGGCGATCTGGTCCATCAACTCCTGGGACGGCGTCCCCGGGATGTAGCGGGAGATGAAGTTGCCATACAACGGACCGGCAATGATCGCAGTGGGCAGGGCGACGATCAGGCCATAGAAAATGGTCTTGCCGATGTCGGCGTTGAAGATACCGATGGCCAGCAGCGGGCCCGGATGCGGCGGCACCAGGCCATGCACCACCGACAGCCCGGCCAGCAGCGGAATACCGATTTTGATCAGCGACACGCCGGAACGGCGAGCGACGATGAACACCAGCGGGATCAGCAGCACGAAGCCGATCTCGAAGAACAGCGGGATGCCCACCAGGAATGCCGCGAACATCATTGCCCAGTGCACTTTCTGTTTGCCAAAGGCACGGATCAAGGTTTGCGCGATCTGGTCGGCACCGCCGGAATCGGCCATCAGCTTGCCGAGCATGGTACCCAGCGCCAGGACAATACCGACAAAGCCAAGCACGCCGCCAAAGCCGTCCTGGAAGGATTTCATCACTTTGGCCACCGGCATGCCTGAGGTCAGGCCGAGGAAGCCGGCCGCCAGGGTCAATGCAACGAAGGGGTGGACCTTGAAGTGGGTAATCAGCAGCACCAGGCCGATGATGGTGACCACCGCATCGAGTAGCAGGTAGGTATCAGTTGCCAAACCGAACATGGTTCAGTGCCTCATCTTGTCATTGTTGTGGGCGGAGCATTTGCAGCATTTACGGGGGTGAGACAGCGCTATCTTTGGTGAGCCGGAAAACCGCCTGAATCAGGCCGTTCGCGCCAGCACCGGTTCACCGCAGGGCTTTAGCCACAGGTCGACCTGCACCGCCAGTTTGTCGACCGGCAGCGTCGCGTCCAGGGGCAGGGTCAGGGCCTCGCCGTTGGGGCGCTCGAGGGCGGCGAACTGGCTGTCGATCAGGCTGGCCGGCATGAAATGCCCAGGGCGGGCAAGCACGCGGCGGCTGGCTTCTTCAGGGGTAAGGTCGAGGAAGATGAAACCCAGGTCCGGAACGGCATGGCGCAAGGCGTCGCGGTAGCGCTTTTTCAACGCGGAGCAGGTGAGGATGGGGCGTTCGCCGGATTTGAGTGTGGCCTGCATTTCTTCACCCAAGCGGATCAGCCAACCGGCGCGGTCGTCATCGTCCAGGGGAATGCCGGCACTCATTTTTTCGATATTGGCGGCGGGGTGGAAATCATCGCCTTCGATCAGGCGACCGCCGCTCAAGCCGGCAATGGCGGCACCGACGTAGCTCTTGCCGCAGCCAGCTACGCCCATGACCACGATCGCGGATAGGGGTGGGTTCATCGGTACCTCCTGCAGGGCAAGATAGCGCTATCTTGAGCCGGTAAAATCATTGGCTCGGGCGCTTCTCTCCCAGATGTTATTGATCTTGTATTCAGCAGTCTGGATGCTCATTTCAGGTCGCCTGCAGTTATGCATTGCCTGTGTTCTGAGACAGCGCTACCTTAGTGCCCGTTCCCCATTCTTTGCAAGTCGAAAATAAAATTCCCCATGACCCGCATCGGCTCCCGTACTACCGGTCGTCCCACTCTGGCTGAAGTCGCCAGGCTTTCCGGGGTTTCCCCGATTACCGCTTCGCGTGCCTTGCGCGGTGTCAGCACGGTGGCCCCGGAGCTGGTCGAGAAGGTCAAGCTGGCGGCAACCACGCTGGGCTATGTCGCCAACCCCGCTGCCCGGGCGCTGGCATCGGCACAGAGCGAGTCGATCGTGGTGTTGATTCCGTCGCTGTCGAACCAACTGTTCATCGAGACCCTCGAGGCCGTCCACGAGGTCATGCGTCCACGTGGTCTTGAGGTGCTGATCGGCAACTATCACTACGATATCGCCGAAGAAGAGAACCTGATTCGCAACTACCTGGCCTACCAGCCGCGCGGCATGCTGCTCACCGGATTCGACCGCAGCGAGGCAGCCAAACAGATGCTCACTGCCAGTGGCGTGCCCTGTGTGCACATGATGGAGCTGGGCGTGCAGGAGCAGGGCATGTCTGTGGGATTTTCCCAACAGCAGGCCGGTGCGGCGGCGGCGCAGCATCTGCTCGAACGCGGTTGCCAGCGCCTGGGTTTCATTGCTGCGCAGCTTGACCCGCGGGTGATGCAGCGGGCCGAAGGCTTTCGCCAGGCACTGGTCGCAGCGGGGCGCTATGCCAGTGAGCTGCAGGTGTTGTCGCCACTGCCGTCGTCCATCGGCCTGGGCGGTGAATTATTCAGGCAATTGCTGGCCGAACATGGGGATGTCGACGGTATTTTCTTCTGCAACGACGACCTGGCTCAAGGTGCGACACTCGAAGCGTTGCGCCTGGGGGTAAAGGTGCCGCAGCAGGTGGCCATGGTGGGTTTCAACGATCTGCCGGCTTCGGCGCACATGGTCCCGCGCCTGACCTCGATACGCACCCCGCGCGCCGCCATCGGTCGTTGCGCCGCCCAGGCCTTGCTGGGATTGCTCGACGGCAAGCGTGGCACGGTGCACAACCAGGACCTGGGGTTCGAACTGGTGGTTCGCGAAAGCAGCTGAAGCCCAGCCCCCCCTTGATGGGCGGGGCGATATCAAAGTGCTTGCACAGCGTCGGAGTCGATCTATGCTCAGCAAAACCTGGGCGTAGAGGGCAGTACGATGTTCGATTTTCATCGCAAGTCCGATCTGATCGAAATTGAGCAATGCAACCGGGTTCTGGCGGGAATCAACGCCAAGTTGGCCGCCATCAGCCGCTCCATGGCGATGATCGAGTTCAGCCCGGACGGGATCATCCTTGAGGCCAACGACAACTTCTGCAAGGCCATGGGCTACAGCCTCGAACAGATTCGCGGCAAGCACCACCGGATTTTCTGTGAGCAGGCATACGCCAACAGCGACGAGTATCGGCGCTTGTGGCGGGATCTGGCGCGTGGCGAGCCGCAGAGCGGCACCTTTGCCCGGATTGACCAGCAAGGTCGTGAACTCTGGCTTGAAGCCAGCTATATGCCGGTCTTCGGGCCGCAGCAGCAAGTCACCAGTGTTATCAAAGTGGCCTCCGACATCACCCGCCGCGTGCGCGATGAACATGAGAGCGAGAGCCTGATCAATGCCATCAGCCGCTCCATGGCCATGATCGAGTTCAGCCCGGACGGCAAGGTGATCAAGGCCAACCAGAACTTCCTCGACACCATGCATTACCGTCATGAGGAGATTGTCGGCCAGCATCACAGCCTGTTCTGTCACAAGAGTGAAAGCGAGTCGGCCAGCTACAAGGCCTTCTGGGCCTCGCTCAATCGTGGCGAGTACCATTCGCACCGCTTTGAACGGGTCAACAAGCTGGGGCAGATGGTTTATCTGGAAGCCTCCTACAACCCGATCTTCGACACCCGCGGCCGTTTGTACAAAGTGGTCAAGTTCGCCAGTGACATCACCTCCCAGGTCAGCACCCAGCAGACCGCTGCGGAGGCGGCGCATGCCACCTCGGTGCAGAATGATGCCTGCGCGCGCAAAGGCTCTCAGGTGGTGCAGCAGACCGTGCAGGTGATCGAGGAGATTTCCCACAACCTCAATGCCGCCGCGCGCAGTATTGATGCGGTGAGCAAGCAATCGGAACTGATCGGGCAGATCGTGCAGACCATTCGTGGCATTGCCGACCAGACCAACCTTCTGGCCCTCAACGCGGCCATCGAAGCGGCACGGGCCGGCGAACACGGGCGCGGTTTTGCCGTGGTGGCCGATGAGGTGCGTAACCTGGCGGCGCGTACCAGCAAGGCGACCCTGGAAATTGTCGAGGTGGTGCGCCAGAACCACGACCTGTCGTTGACCGCGGTCGCGAGCATGCAATCAAGCCTGAGCCGTACCGGGATCGGCGTCGAACTGGCTAACGAGGCCGGAGAGGTGATCCTGGAAATCCAGCAAGGATCCCGGCATGTGGTCGATGCCATCAGTCAGATCAATTCGACTTTGCAGTTGCACTGAGGTCTCTACGGTTCATGGCGTTGCAGGCTGCACCAGTTGTTTTTCCAGGGTCAGCAAACTCTGCTCCAGGGTATCCAGCAAGACCTTGAGCTGGTCGTTCGAGGCATTGCCGAGACTGGCCTGCTCCAGCGCTTCGCAATTGCGCACCACACCGTGCGCCTTGAGCATCTTGGCCCCACCTTTGATCCGGTGGGCCAGGTTGCGCAGGGCTGCGCGTGAAGGCTGCGGGCCAAGGGCGCGCAGGGCCGTGAGGTCTTCGTGGTTGCTACGCGCCAGTTCGCCTTTCAACCTGCGAATCAACCCGGGGTCACCCAAGGTCAGGTATTGCAGGTTGTCGATGTCGAATCCGCTGGCATGCCCATCATCCTCGACCGTTTCCGCCAGTACCGGTTGAGTGTTCCTGGCTAGCAGATGACGGCGCAGCTCAGCCAGGCCGATCGGTTTGAACAGGCAGTCATTCATGCCACTGGCCAGGCAACGCTCGCGCTCTTGAACCTGGGCATTGGCGGTCAGGCCGAGAATCAGGCAGACGGGTCGCTGCAACTGACGCTCCTGGCTGCGGATCTGGCGCGTTAACTCATGGCCGTCCATGCCGGGCATGTAGCAATCGGTGATCACGGTATCAAAGTCATTCTGTTGCCACAGTGCCAGCGCCTGCTCCGCATCGATGGCCTGACTGACCCGGTGGCCGAGCACTGTCAGCTGGCGTTCGAGCAGCATCAGGTTGGCGGGATAGTCGTCTACGACCAGTATCGACTGCATTGGCATGGTCGTGCCTGTTGCCTGTGGGCTGACGTCGGCAGGGATGGCAGGTTCGGCCAAAGGCAAGCTCAGCGTGACATGGACACGGGTACCTTGGTGTAAAACGCTGTGCAAATTCAACTGGCCGCCCATGAGCGCACACAGGTTACGGCTGATCATCAGGCCCAGGCCGGTGCCCTGGCGGGCGGTTTGCTCGCCAACCTGGACAAAATGCTGGAACAGGCGTTGCTGATCTTCGGCACTGATACCGATACCCGTGTCTTCCACCCCAAGCAAGACCTGCAGTTGGCCGGCCTGGCTGTCATCGAGGCGCAGGCTGACTTTGACACTGCCGTGTGCGGTGAACTTGATCGCATTGCTCACCAGGTTCGACAGGATCTGCTTCAAGCGCAGCGAATCGACAGCCACCAGGTGCTCCGTGGCTTGCAAATCGGTTTCCAGCCTCAGCCCTTTGAGCCTGGCGTTGCCTTCGAAGACGCGTGCGATAGAGGTGATCAGGGCCCGCAGGTCGGTAGGCTGCGGCGCCAGGGGCATGTGTCCGGATTCGATGCGGACGATGTCGAGAATGTCGCCGATCAGCTCCAGCATGCCATTGGCCGATTCAAACGCCACTTGCAGCGAAGCGCGGTCGGCGCGTCCGTGCTCCGCGTCCTTGACGGCCAGTTCGAGCAGTCCGATGACCGCGTTCATCGGTGTACGGATCTCGTGGCTCATGGTCGTCAGAAAGGTGCTTTTAGCACGACTGGCGTCTTCGGCAAGCTCTTTGGCCAGACGGAGTTCTTCGAGCAGCCGCTTGCTGAAGACCAGTTCAAGTTGCAGGGCCTGTTCGGCTTCGCTGCGTTGGCGGATCAGTTTACGCAGGTAGCGGTTCCAGATGATCACCGCGGCAATCAGTACGCTGGCACCGAGCAGAATCTGCAGGACAAGCCCGCGGTAGTTGTACCAGATGCTATCGCTGACCAGCGCATTGGTGCGCCAGCGGCCGGTCAGTTCGGTCATCTCCTCAGGGGGGATGCTGAGCAGGGCCTTGTCGAGAATCGAGTGCAGCAGCGTCGCATCGCGGGCTACGGCAAAGGCGGCGACACCGGGTTGGTCACCGTATATCGAGGCGATCTGCAGACGGTCCTTGAACATGCGGTTGACGAAATAACTGGCATTGATCTGTGAACTCAACGCCGCATCCACCTTGCCCTGTGCCACATGCTCCATCAGCGTCAGTGGATCATCGACCGCTACCAGTGTGGTCTGGGGGAAGTGCTGGCGCAGCTCGGACTCGATTGGGACGAAGTCGCGTATCAACGCCAGGCGTTTGTCCTTCAGATCCTCGGCACTGCGCAGAGTGTGGTTGGCGGTGCGGGTGACCAGTACGCGCGGTGTGACCAGGTACGGGCGAGTGAAGCGCAAGGTGGCTTCGCGCCCGGGGGTGGGCGGCAACACACCGGCGATATCGGCTTTGCCCTGCTCGACCTGCTGGATGATCTGCGCCACTGTGTCGACGACATGGACGTCGAACTTAAGACCGGTTCTCAGACTGATCTGGTCAAGGACATCGGCGGTGATGCCGCGAAACTGATGGTCGTCATCATAGAAAGTCATGGGGGCGAAGTACTTGTTGATCGCCACACGCAGCAGTGGGTGTTGCTTGATCCAGGTACGCTCAGCGGCGTTCAGGCTCAGGCTGCCGCGATCGAGCAGCCCCCGGGTACTGCCGCTGGTCCAGCGCCGCAGGATGTTCAAACGGTCGTTGTCACCGATACGGTCCAGTGCCTGATCGACCAGGCGCAACAAGGTCGGGTTGTTACGCGACACGGCAAAGGCAAAGGTACCGCGCAGGTTCTTGATGAAATGATCGATCTGCACACTGCCAAGGTAGACACGCGTGATCAGGTAGTCACTGCTGACAGCATCGCCGAGAAACGCGTCGGCATGCCCCAGTGACACAGCCGAAAGGCCGGCCAGGTTAGAGCTGTAAAGCTGAAGTGTTGCTTGCGGGTAAAGTGCCGCCACTAGCGGCCCGGGCAGGTAATGATCGACCATGGCCAGGCGCAGCCCTTCGAGCTTGTGGTTGTGCCCCAGGGATTTACCCGAGCCGATTGCAATCACCGGTTGATCGTCGGCATACGAATGGCTGAGCACCAGCTGGGCATCGGCGGCCTCGAAGGCATTCGAACTGCCCAGCAGGTCGATCTTGCCGGCATGCAGCGCAGCAATGGCCTGCTCCCGGTCGGCAAAGCGGCGAACCTTGACCGGGATCCCGAGCAGCTCACTGATCAGCCCCGCATAGTCAGCGGTCAAGCCTTCATAGTCACTGTTGCTGACATTGATATCGAAGGGTGGGTAATCCGGTGCAGTGGTGCCGAGCAGCAGGTGATACTTGCTTTTCAGCCAGGCGCTGTCCTCAGTAGACAGCACCATTTGCGCGCTGCTGCTGACCGAACGGGCCAATAGCTGGCGAGGTTCACCAACGTCTACGGCAAGGGCGGGGAGCGTCTGCAGGCTTAGCAGGCAACCCAACAGCAAGCGCTTGAGCAGGTTCATGATGGGCTCAAGTTGAATGCCGGCGCCACAAATCGAGCATCTCCACAAATGATCCAGAGTCCAGCTTTTCCATGATCCGGGTCTTGTAGGTGCTGACGGTTTTGGCACTCAGGTGCATGCTATCGGCGATGTCGTTGTTCGATAGCCCGTCTGTCAGCAGCCGAAGCACCGCAATTTCCTGGTCGGAGAGTTTATCCAGGCGCTGCTGTTCGGTAAGCACGGGGCCGTGCTGCGTCGGCAGGTCAGGAAAGATCGAATACCCCTTGAGCATGGCTTTGAAGGCGGCCAGCAAAGCTTCGAGATCTTCGTCCTTGCGCATGAATGCCGAGGCGCCAGCCTCGAGGCAGCGCCGGGCAAACAGGTTGGCGGGTTGGCCGGTCAGTACCATGACGCGCGGCGGAGCAGGTTCAAGCAACTGCAGGCGCTTGAGAACATTCAGGCCATCAATGCCTGGCAGTCCGATGTCGAGTACTACCACATCTGGGTGCAGCACCCGGGCCATCCGTGCAGCGACTTCACCGTCGCCGGCTTCACCCACGACGGTGAAATGTTCGCGTTCAAGCAACACGCGCACCGCCCAGCGGACGGTGGCGTGGTCGTCAACGATCAACACAGAGGTCAATGTTCAGCTCCTTGTCGAGTATGTAAGCTAATTCCTGAATCATTCAGGAGGGGGCTCAGGCCTAAGCCGGAAGGGCGCCAACGATACGTCGAATCAAGGAACGATAGTACGGGGAGTATAGTCGTGTTGAATTTATTGGCTATGTTTTGCGGAAATTCCTACAGCATAGAGGCGAATCTCCCACTAAGCCTAGGTGGGCCGACATGATACTGTGCGGCCCACTGTAGGATTTTAGAACGAAGTGGTGAAGGACGCGTAGTAGGCGCGGCCGGCTTCGTTGTAGGTCAATGCGCCGGCCTCGTCGGAGTTACCCTCGCGGTACAGACGCTTGTCGAACAGGTTGTTGACCCCGACGCGCACGCTCAGGTGCTTGTTGAATTCATACCCGCTGCTGATTCCGACCAGTCCATAAGGGTCGACATCTTTCTGTACCTTGGGATCCAGCGCTTCGTTGGCCCGGGCGTTGTAGCTGGGTGCCTCCTGCTTGCCATAGTAGGTACCGTTGAGCTGGAACGAGAGTTTCTCGGTGGCATTCCAGTCCAGGGTCGAGTTGACCGTGTACTTGGGGATGATGCTCAGCGGCTCGCCGGTTTTCTTGTCTTCCGATTCGATCATGTAGGTGAAGTTGGTGTTCCAGTCCAGGCTTGGTGTGAGCGCGATGAACAGGTTGCCTTCCACGCCTTGCACCACCGCTTTGCCGGTGTTCTCCCAGCGCAGGATGCGACGGCCGTTGGGCAGGCGGAACAAGGTCTGGTTACCCGCCTCGATCTTGTTCTTGTAGTCGTTGCGAAAGTAGGTCGCGCTGGTACGCCAGGTACCCTTGTCGTACGCCAGGCCGAGTTCCTTGTTGATACTGGTTTCCGGGTCGAGGTTGGCGTTGCCCAGCAGGTAGCAGCCGCCTTCGTTGCTCTCGCTGGAGTTGCAGCCACCGCCGCGGCTGTAAAGCAGATAGTTGGGGTTGGCCTGGTACAGGTTAGGGGTCTTGTAGGCGCGGGCGATACCACCTTTGACACTCAGGGCTTCGGTGATCTGGTGCGAGGCGTTCAGGCTCGGGCTCCAGTTGCTGCCGAAATCTTCGTGATGGTCGTAGCGCACGCCGGGAGTGACGATGGTGTTGGCGCCGACTTCGATGTTGTCCTCGGCGTACAGGGCGAAGCTGCGCGCAGTGGATTTGGTCTGGGTGCGGTCGAAGTCCGGCAGTTCGGCGCCCGGGTCATAGCTTTGCGGGCGCAGCGAGCCCGGGTCGTTGAGCGACTCATAGAGGTACTCGCCGCCCAGGGTCAGTACTTGTTCGAGACCGATGCTCAGCGGCAGGTTGACCTCGCCTGTGGCGCGGGTGTTGCGCAAGCGCGATTCGAAGCGCCCGGCACTTTCCGACGGTGCACCTTCGCCCCAGCCGGCCAGGCCTTCATTGAGGCGGCCGTTGCGGGTCAGGTCATAGGACAGCGCCGCGGTCGAGGTGCCCCAGTCATAGTCGCCGCGATGGGTCACGGCGAAACTGGAGCGCTGCATGACGTTGGTTTCCTTGCCGGCCTGGCTTTCGACGAATTCGCCGCCGGCGTTGAGCATGGTGTCACCGGCGAAGATGTTGCCCTGACGGCTGTAGCTCGACTCCAGGTCGACGGTGTTGGCCGGGTCGATCTTCCAGCTCAGCAGGCCGTTGATGTCCTTGTTGCGTACGCCTTCACGGCCGGCCATCAAGGACTCTTCGTAAGCCTGGTGCGCCGAGTTGATTTTCATATCGTCGGCGTCGGTCTTGTTCAGGTTGCCGTAGACGCGAAAGATCAGGTTGTCGGTGAGCGGCCCGCTGAGGCTGAAGTTCACACGTTTGCCGGTGCCTTCGGCATCGTCCTCGGGGAGCATGGTGTACAGGGTCATGGAGCCGCGCAGGTCCTGGGTCGGACGTTTGGTGATGATGTTCACCACGCCGCCCATGGCGCCGGAGCCGTAACGGGTAGCGGCCGGGCCACGGAGAATTTCGATGCGTTCGACTTCTTCGGCCGGTACCCAGTTGGTTTCGCCACGGGTGTCCCGGTCGCCGCTCCAGCCATAGCGTACGGCGTTGCGCGAGGTGGACGGCTTGCCGTCGATGAGGATCAGGGTGTTCTCCGGGCCCATGCCGCGCAGGTCGATCTGGCGGTTGTTGCCGCGGGCACCGCTGCTGCTGTTGCCGGTGAGGTTGACACCGGGTTCGCGGCGGATGATGTCGGAAAGGTCGTTGACGGGTGGGCGCTTCTTGATGTCTTCAGCGGTGATGATCGACACGCCAGGGGCTTGCTTGAGTTCTTCTTCGGCAGTTCCCAGCACCCGGGTGTTCTCCAGCTGGATCGCCTGCCGGCTGCCGTCCACTGGCAGGTCGGTCGGCTGCACCTGGACTTCGTCCGGCTGCAGTTCCAGCGGGGCCGCGGCAATTGCCGAGGAACCCAGGGTAGCCAGCAAGGCAATGCTCAAGCGGCTGAGGTTGAAGCGCGACACCATGTCAGATTTCTCCTGAAGCAAAGGGTGAACGGCCAGGACGGATGGGCCAGGTCGCTCGGGAAGTCGAGAATGATAAGAATTACCATTCGCGTGTAAACCCTTTGGGAGAAAAATAAAATATTAACGAAGCAGGGCGGTAAAACCCTGCTACGCGGATTCCCGCTAATTAGCGGCTAAAGGCCACTAGAACTGTAGGGATGCTGCCAGGCTTGAGCTTCGGCCCGGTGCGGGCATCATGCTTTGCGACATCGGGTCGAGGTAGTACTGGTCGGTAAAGTTGTAAACATTGAAACTGACCTTGAGGTCCTCGTTCACCTGGTAGTCAGCGAAGTAGTCATAGATCCGCGCTTCGAGGTATTGCTGCTGCGGCGTGGTGGTGCCCACGTGCCAGCTTTTATCCAGTACATACATCGGTCCGCTGGTGTAGCGCATGCGAATCCCGGTGGCCAGTTTCTGCTCGAAAGCCTTGGCCCCCAGCACCAGGTTGACACTGTAGCGCGGCGGGTTCTGGGTGTTGGTGTAGGAGCCCTGGAAGCCACCGGTGGTGCAGTCCGGCGTCTCGCTCTTGCCACCGTCACGCAGGGCCTGGGCAAAGGCGCGGTCGCAGGTTTCGGCCTTGATGTTGTAGACGTATGCGGCGTCGGCGAACCACCAGTGACTGTCGTAATGACCTTGCAGCTCGACGCCCTGGGTGGTGAAGCTGTCGACGTTGCGGATCTTCAGCTCGCCATTGGAGCCGGGACGGCCCTTGGGGTTGTAGCGATAGTTGCGGGTGACCATGTCATCGATGGTGTTGTGGAACCAGGCCAGCTTGATGCCGGCCTGGTCATTGTCCAGCAACAGGTTGGCGCCCTTGAGCGAGGCACCGACCTCGAAGGTTTTCATCCGCTCCGGGCGCAAATCGTAGTTCGGTTCGGCCGACCAGCTACCCAGAGTGGTCTCGAACAGCGACGGCATGCGTAAGCCCTGGTTGTACAGGGCATAGGCCATCAAGTTCGGGGTGAAGGCATAGCTGACGCTGTAGGCCGGGGCGAAACCGTGGCCGGAAAGTTCGGCATTGTCGGCAAAGCCGCTGAACTGCGAATTCCACCAAGGTTCGTCCGGTCCGGAGCCTGGAGGTGCGGCAAACAGCGCCTTGCGGTTTCGGTCGTAGATCCGGTAACCGCTGTAGCGCCCGCCGACGGTGAAGCTCAGCTCAGGGACCGGCTTGTATTCCAGAGTGCTGCTCAGACTGTATTCGTGCCGGTAACCGTCACGTTCGATGCGGTTGTTTTCCAGGTCGTCCTGCCAGGGCGAGCGGGTCGGGTCGATGCTTTCGTACAGGTACGAGGCGCCATAGGTCAGGGCGTAGTCACCGATGCCGGTGATGAAGCGGCTGGTGTTGCTGATGTCGGTGCCGAGCTTGAGGTTGCTAAGGTCTGACTTGAGCGATTTACGGTAGTTTTCGCTTTGCTCGTCCTGGTAGCCCTGGCCACGCTGCGGTGCGGTGAAGCCGGTGTTGTTGTACATGATGCTACGGGCGAAGGTCGCCCAGACATGGCCATTGAGGTCGATGTAGCGCGCCAGGCTGTCGTCCTCGGGGCGCCATTTGAATTCGCTGGTCAGGGTGTGCAGTTTCATGTTGCCCGGTTTGAACTGGATCATCTGGTTGGCGTCGGTGTAGTCCAGTACCGGGTCGAGTATTTCGCGCACGTAGCAACCGCTGCTGTCCCACAGGTTGTCGCCATCCGGAATGGGCGCGGAGATCGCCGAACATTGCTGGTAATACTCCGGGTCGGCGCTCATCCACCATGCTTGGTCATAGCGGTCGATGTCTTTCTTGAAGTCGCCCAACGGCCAGGTCATCGACGGACCGGTACGGCCGATCTGCGAGGGCATGATCTCGCCGAAGCTTGAGTCCATGTAGCGGTAACCCAGGCCCAGTTCCAGGCCGTTTTCGCGATACAGCGTGCCCTTGAGCATGAAGGATTTGTTGTGGGTGCTGGAGTTGAGCACCTCCTCGCCAGGCCAGTAGTTGCGCGCCACGGTGTTGGCATCGACCAGGCCGCCAGTGCCGATGGGCGCGGTGTCGTAGCGTGAGTAACCGTGCTCGCCGGCAAAGTAGTTGTTGTTGCGTCGCTCGGCATAGGCGGCGACCACGTCAAAGGTTTCGTCCTTGTGGGCGAAGGCCAGGCTGCGTGACCAGTCATGCGGGTGCAGCAGGTCATTGCGGTCGGTGCGCGGACGTACCCGGTAATCACTGGGGATATCGGCGGTGCTGTTATCCGCGAGCGAGCCGCGCAGGCGCCAGCCGGTGGTTTCGCCAGGCTTGAGGATGTCGTCGACGGTCAGTGTCTGCATTTCCACCGAGCCGCCGATGGCCCCGGCAGCGCCGGCGTCCAGGCTCGGGCCTTTGTTGACGGTGACGCTGCTGATCATGTCCGGGTCGATGTAGGCGCGTTGGGCGGTACCGGCATAGCCGCGATACACGTCCAGCGATTGTTGACTGCCATCGACCTTGACCGGCACCCGGCCCTGACCCTGGATGCCGCGAATATTCACTTCGATACCGCCGCCGTTGCGCCCGTCGGAGGTCTGCACGCCAGCAATGCCGGCGAGCATATCGGCGTTGGAGCGCCCGCGAAAACGCTCCAGCTGTTCCAGGTTGCGGGTTTCCACCGAGCGCGGCAGGCCATAGTCCTTGAGGCTGTCGTCATCAGCCTGGCCCTTGACCCGGGTGGCACCGAGTTCCAGGGCATCGCTGGCTTGCACAGCCTTGTCGATCAACACCCGGCCATCGTCACTGAAGTGTGCAGTCAGGCCACTGCCGGCCAGCAGCTTGCTCAGGGCCTGGGCCGGTGAGTAGTGGCCGTGCAGGCCCAGCGATGGCTTGTCGGCGGTTAGCCGTGCGTCCACCGACAGCAGCAGGCCGGCACTGGCGGCAAACTGGGTCAAGGCCTGATCGAGGTTGCCGGCGGGAATCTGGTACAGGCGTTGTTCCTGTTGGACCGGTTGCGCCTGAGCAGGCATTGCCAGGCTGCAGCAGGCGGCGCTGAGTAATCCGCCGAACAACCCATGACGGATTGCCAGGCTCAAGGTGGACGGGCAGGGTGACAGCAGGTTCGGCATCCCGGAAGCTCCTATGAGAATGCTTATCAGTAAGTTCTGATGACTTACCCGAACGAGCGCGACAAACCGACAAGGGTCGGTGCAAATATTTTCAGGACAGGGTTTGCGGGTGTTTAACGCGCCTTCACCGTCACCCAGAAGCGGGTCAGGTAATGCACCTGGATCGGCAGACTGTCCTGCAAGGCGGCGAGGGCCCGATCGCTGTCGGCCAGGGCGAACACACCGGTGATCGGCAGCATTGCCACCTCAGGTTCACAGCGGAGAATGCCGCGCCGATGGCGGCCCAGTTCATCAACGAGCTGCCCCAGGGGCTGGCGTTCGGCGATAACCCGATCGTGCTCCCAGGCGATGCTGTTGACGTCAGCCGGACGTTGCGCAGTGCAGCCGCGGGCGTTGAACCACAGGCCTTTGCCGGCCATCAGCAATTGCTCGGTGGCGGCTGCTGGGCGGATCATCAGCGCGCCGTCGAACAGCTCCACGCGCGTGCCGCCGTGCAGTTCGCGCACGGCGAAGCGGGTGCCCAGGGCTTGCACCTCGCCCGCGCGGGTTTGTACGCTCAGCGGCCTTGGGTCTTTGGCGCTGGTCAGCAACAGTTCACCCTCAAGCAGGCGGATGCGCCGCTCCTGTTCATTGAATTGAATGTTGACGCTGCTGCCACTGTTGAGCAGCAGGTTGCTGCCATCGGTCAGTTGCAGGCGGCGCACCTCGCCGGGGGCGGTACGTTGATCGGCCATGGCCTGGCGCCAGGGCAGGTGGCGCTGGCCCAGATAACCACTGCCGCCAACCACCAACACCAGGCACAGTTGTCTGAGTAGCGTACGTCGGCTCTGGCGTTCTTCCAGCACACAGCGGGCGGTTTGTGCAGGTACGGCGGTGAGGGTCTGCTGCAGGGTTTGCAGGCGTTGCCAGGCGCGTTGGTGTTCGGCGTCAGCGGCTTGCCAGCTGGCGAATGCCTGGCGTTGCTGCGGGTCCAGGGGGCCGTCCCAGTGCAGCATCAGCCAGTGGCTGGCCTGCTCGACAATGGCCGCGTCGATCGGGGCATCGCACGCCGGCTTCATTCGCTGTACAGCACCTGGTAGCACGCCTGGATGGCACGGATCATGTACTTCTGCACCGAGCTTACGGTAACCCCCAGGCGCTCGGCGATTTGCGCGTAGCCCAGGCCTTCGAAGCGCGACAACAAGAAGGCGCTGCGTACCTTGGCCGGCATGCTGTCGAGCATCTGGTCGATCTGTTGCAGGGTCTGCAGAATCATGGCGCGGGTTTCCAGCGAAGGCGTCTGTGGTTCGTCCAGGTGGGCGATGCTGTCCAGGTAGGCTTGCTCGATACGCTGCCGACGCCACTGGTCGATCACCAGGTTGCGAGCCAGTTGCACCAGGTAGCTGCGGCTCTCGTCGTGACCGGGCAAGCGACCGCTGACCAGCAGGCGCAGGAAGGTGTCGTGGGCAATGTCAGCGGCGCGTTCACGGTCGCCCAGGCGCTTGCGCAGCCAAGCCTGCAGCCAGCCGTGGTGATCGCGATATAGGCCATGGAGCTGTTGCTGTGGGGCAGGGACGGTAGGGGACACCCGGAAATCCTGAAACATGAAAATGCAGTTGGGAATTGTTCGCATTATAGAGTGAATAGGTTGTGTTGGGAACCGGCATGGTTGTGAGAGCTTATCCGTTTGGTGCGGCGCCGCTGCTGGCCCCTTCCGCCCTTACGGCGGCCTACTTTTTTCTTGGAAAAAGTAGGCAAAACCGCTCGCTCCTGCATACGGCCCTACGCTGCGCTCCGGGTCCCTTCGCTCCGGCACCTTCCGGGGCCACGCGGCCTACGACTTGCTGCGCCAAGTCTACGGCTCGCGTTCTTCGGCTACGCCGAAGGTGTTGCGCACTGGCCCCTACAGGCACCTCCACTCAGCCTCCTGAAGTCGCAGTTCGCGGCGTCTGTACTTGCGTGGATGAAGATCAAAAGCGAGAGCGAGAGCTAGAATGGGCTTGCCCGCACTGGTTTCAACCTGGCTCCGCCAGGTCTGATTTCGAAGATGTGTCAGCACAGGCGCCGCCCGTAACTTTGCGACTTTCCCCAGGATTCCGTGAATAACCATAAAAAAAGACCGCGACCACCCCCATCGGTAGCCACGGTCAAATCGGCTGTAGGAGCGGATTCATCCGCGATGGGGCGCGTAGCGGCCCCCAAAATGGGCCTGCTACGCAGGCCATCGCGGATAAATCCGCTCCTACAGATCATCACTGCTGCAGCACAGTCGCCTGGTTGCCGTAACCATACTGCTGGATGGTCGAGGTCATGCTCGCGCCGCTCTGGTCAACCATTGCCTGGTTGTAGGACCCCCCCTGGGTCACGAAGGAGACGTTGGCACCTTCGGACTGTTTGATGATGGCGCTGTTGTTGTCGCCATACAGCTGCCAGGTGGAGCTCTGGTTGCCAGTGCCGGACTGATCAAGCTTGATGCTGTTGCTCTCGCCTGTGCTGGAACCGGTGGCGTAGTTGGTGGTACCGCGTTGATCTGCAATCAGCAGGTTGTCGGTGCCGTTCTGTTCGAAGTACAGCTCGTTATTGCTGTCGACCTGGGTCAGTTCGGCGGTGTTGCCGGTACCGTACTGATTCAGGCGTGCCAGTTGTGCTACGTCCTTCTGGGTCACGTTGGCGCTGTTGCCGCTGCCACCCTGGTTGATGATCGCCGTCTGGCTGGTGCCGAACTGGCCACCGGTCTTGTCGCCTTTCCAGTTACTGGCCAGGACCTTGTTGCCGTTGCCGCTGGAGCTGACTTCCAGCACATGGCTGTCGCCGGTCTGGTAGGTGAAGCTGACGTTGCCGGCACCGGACTGGGTCAGGGTCGCCAATGACCCGGTCGATTCGTACTGGTCGGCATAGAGGGCGTTGAGGCTGCCTCCCTGGAACACGGTGGCGGTGTTGTTATCGCCGAAACTCTGGTCGATAACGCCTTCGTTGGTCAGGCCATACTGGGTCAGCGAAGCGTGGCTACCCGCCTGGGTGTCTTGCCAGACTTCGGTGGAGTTGCCGGTGCCACTTTGGGTAACGGTGATCGTGCCTCCCTGGCCTTCGCGCTGGTCGCCATACGCCCAGTTGCTTTCACCGGTCTGGTAGATGCCGATCTGGCCGTCGGTGTGGTTGATGTGTTCGGCGGCACTGTAGTTGTCGGTACCGCTCTGGGTGCTGTAGGCGTTGTTGGCCGCGCCGCCGTTCAGTTGCTCGACGAAGGCCCGGTTGTCGTTACCGTACTGCACCGTGGTACCGCTGCTGCCGGTCTGGCTGTCCTGGTAGACGAACGAGAAGTTACCGGAGCCTTCCTGGGTTTGATCAGCATGGTTTTCAGTACCCAGCGACTGGCTGGCATGGGTGTTGTTCAGCGATCCGCTCGAGTGCTGGTTGATCTGGCTGCCGAACTCGAACAGTTGCTCGGCGTAGCCTGCGTTGTATTCACCTACAGTGCTCTGCTGGATCTTGCTGTTGCCACCTTCCTGCTTGGCGGCATGGTTGTTACCCAGGCCAACCTGGTCCTGGGTAGTGACACTTAATGCGGCGGCCGTCTGTTTGACCTCGGCGATGTTCTCGGTACCGGACTGGTTTTGAGTCGACTGGCTTTCGTTAGCCATTGCCTGGCCAGCGAGGCACAGCACGATGGCGGCGCTTAAGGGAGCGAGCTTGAACATGGTGGTGCCTCCAGCTGTTAACGGTATTGGTTGACTTGCACGCGCTGCCCGTTACCGGTCTGGACCACGGAGCTTTGTAGCCCCGTGCCGGCCTGGACGATGCTGGCGCTGTTGCTGTTGCCGTATTGCTCGATGTTCGCGCGGTTATTGCTGCCGCTCTGAGCAATCGAGGCGTTGTTGCCATAGCCTTGTTGAGTGATGCTGGCCATCAGATCGTTGCCTTGCTGCAGGATGTACGCCTCTTGCGAGCCGCCGGACTGAACGATGCGGCCCAGCAGGGTCTGACCGTCCTGGCCGATGGCGGCGCGGTTGGCTTGGCCGTTCTGTTCGACCTGCGCCTGCTGCCCGGTACTGGCTGGCAGCGGTTGCAGCGACAGCGGTTCGCCCAGGTCGCCTCCGGGGCCGAGGTCGGCGTTATCCATCAAGTCGTCGGCCAGGGCGGCCTGACCGATCAGGGTCAGGCACAGCAGCAAGGTGGTCAGGCGCGCCATGGTCAGTTCTCCTGCGTTCTACTGCACGGTAACCGGCACGGTACGGACGGTGCCCTGGCTACTGCGGATGGTCGCCGACGGTGCTGCTGTCGGAATGACCGTGGTGGAGTTGCTCACCGTCAACCGCCAGCGTCCGGTCAGCGGTACCGTGGTAGTGCCTAGCGTGACCAGCCCGGTCGGGGTGGTGACTTGCACGGTGATGGTGTTACCGGTGGTCACCGACGAGGTGCCGGAGAGGTCCCAGTTGTAGCGGTTGTTGGAGCGCGCAGTGACGGTCGCCGCAGTGACGGCAAAGGTTTCTGCCGCTGGCCGTGGCGAGACCTGCACAGTGACGGTTGCCGGTGCCGACAGGGCGCCGAGACTGTCGCGGGCGATGTAGGTGAAGCTGGTCGAGAAGGCCGCAGTAACGGTGGCCGGTGGGGTGTAGGTGACCAGGTTGCCGTCGGTGCTGACCGTGCCGCGTCCGCCCAGAGGCTGGGTCACGCTGTGGACGGCCAGCGGGGTGTTGCCTTCCGGATCGGTGTCGTTGAGCAAGACGTTGATCGGCAGGGCGACACCCAGGGTGGCAGCGGCGTCATTGACGGCGGTTGGCGCCTGGTTCGGGGCAACGTTGATGGTCACAGTGGCCACCTCCGACTTCAGCCCTTTACTGTCCTGGGCACGGTAGGTGAAGGTTACGGCCATCGGTGCGGTGACTACCGGTGGTGGCGTGTAGAGCACAGCGGTGCTGCCGTTGAGGGCGACGGTACCTTGACCGGTGGCCGGTTGAGTGAGGTCGGTGATGGTCAGCGGCACGTTGTTGTCCGGGTCGCTGTCATTGCTCAGCAGGTTCAAGGTGAGCGGTACGCCGAAGCTGGTGCTGCCCAGGTCGGGTTGCGCTACCGGTACCTGATTCTCCGCTTCGACCGGTGCATTGCCGACCACCACCACCGCTTCGGTATCACTACCACCTGCGGCGGATTTGATCGTGACGCTGGCCGGAGGCTGGGTCACGTCATTGACGGTCAGGGTTTGCAGGGTGCCGGACTTGGACAGGCGGCCATAGCCCTGGGCGACGAGGTCGGGTACTTGCACTTCGTCGCTGGAGCTGGCCTCGATACGCAGACGCTTGTTGGCCCAGTCGTAGCGCGCGGTGGTTACCTTGACCACGTCACTGAGCTTGCGCGACAGCGCGGTGGGGCGGGTGGCACCGCTAGGGTCGGTAGCGGTTACGACGATCACCGGAGGCGGGGCGGCATTGCTCAGGTGGTGGGCGAAGAACAGGCCATTGTTGTCGGCCAGCAAGTTGAACTGGCAAGGTGAAGGTGGAGTGCCGGGCACCAGTGCCAGGCTTTCACGGAAGCACAGGGTGGCGTTGTTTGGCGCCTTGGCGAACACCTCGACCCGCGTACCGTCGGCGGTACGCCGGTAGCTGGCACGCTCCAGCTCCGCCGGAGTCTGCTTGCGGGCATCAAGGACTTTGCCGGACACGGTAAAGACGTTGGTGCGGATGGTCCCGGCCGGGCCCTGGATCTGCACGAAGTTGGTGTTGAACGGGCTGCCGGTGACCGCCTCGGTGATGTTCGGGTCACCGATGTAGGTTTCACTGGCGCCGGTATCCGGGTTGATCTCGGTATAGGGACCACCGACACCGCGCAGGAACGGGCCGAGTGCGCCGTTGAGTACGCCAGTGAACACGCCCGGTGCACCAATGCCGACATCGCGGGTGATGTTGATCGCCCGCCGTCCCGGCGTGGTGACGTTGACCGTCTCGACGCCGTAAGGGTGGGTAATCACATAGGTGCCGGCCTGGGGTACCGAGACGCGGATGCGGATACGGGCAAAGCTTTGTTGGTCGCCATCAACGGGATTCTCGCTGGCGAACGCCGCTTCGATACCAGCGACATACACGTCCAGCTCATAGCCGTTGTTGCCCACGGCCGGAATCGAGGTTTCAGCCAGGTACCAGAACATCTCTGGCGGCCAGTTGTCGGGGAACACCAGCGGCAGGGCATCGTCGTAGATGCCTGGCTCAGGCAGCAAGGTGCACATGTAGGCGGGTGGCACGGACACCGGCACCCGCGAGCTTGCCGCTCTGGACTGACACAGCTCCATGGACAGGTCGTTGTGGTCCTGGTACCACATCGGATAACGCCCGGTGGCCAGGGTGTAGGGGCCCGGATCGACCGCTTTGAGGCCGGCCCAGGCTGTGCCGGCCAGCGAGAGGGAAAGCCCGGCTGCGCAGAGCGCCAGGCGTGGCCAGTTATTCATGCTGCCTCCTGCTACGGGACGTGGCGTGATGTTGTTCATGGCACGAGCACCACTTCTTCGCTGTCGCTACCGCCGTAATCGCTGGTCACCGTGACCGAGGCGGGCGGGAGCGGTGATTGTCCGGTGGTGAGCGTCTTCACCGCGCCATTGCCGCTCAGGGTGCCGATCGGGGCGCCATTGCCGGTGTGTGCGGTGAGCACCGGCGGGCTGGTTTCGTCGCTGGTCGAGGCAACCAGGGTCAGTTGCCCGGAGGCCAGGCTGAACTCGGCGCGCTGGATGACAATCAGGTCGGTCAGCGGCAGGGTCAGGGTGGTTGGGGTACTGCTGGGGATCGCCAGCTGGTTGTTGGCGGTTACCTGCAGGTTCAGTGGCAGTGCCGGGTTGATTGCCGACTGGGCGTACCAGGCGCCGGTGGTGTTGGCCTCGGTGAGGTTCAGGTTGGGGGTCTGGCTAACCAGGGTGGCGGTGCCGGGTGGCGGCGGTGCCTGCACGAAGACATCCTGCTGGGCGCGCAGGTCGCCGTTTTCGCTGTGGCGCGAGTAGGTGCTGCGCTGGGCGATCACCGGGGTTGGCCGGACGACCTCCGAGAGCTTCCCGGAGACCGCGAACAGCGTGGTTCGCAGGTCCAGGCCGTTAGGTCCTTCGATACGTACGAAGTTGGTGTTGAACGGGCTGCCGGTCACCGCTTCATTGAGGTTCGGGTCGCCGATGTAACGTTCACTGGCACCGGTCTGCGGGTTGGTCTCGGTGTACGGGCCAGCGACGCCGCGCAGGAACGGGCCGACATCACCTTTGAGGGCGCCGGTGTAGTTTTTCTGCCCGCCAATGCCGATGTCGCGGGTCATGTTGATTGCTCGTCTGCCGGCCACCGGCACATCGAACACTTCAACACCGTAGGGGTGAGTGACGATGTAGGTGCCGGCGGTAGGCACATCGACACGGATGCGCACCCGGGCAAAGCTGACCTGGTCACCTTCAACGACATCTTCTGCTGCGAAGGCTGCTTCGATGGCAGTGCCGTAGCTGAGGTCGATACCACGAGCGGCGTCGACGATAGCGGCGTCAGCGGTGAACCAGAAGGTCTCGTCGGGGTAGTTGGTGGGAAAGCTGATTGGCTGGGTGTCATCGAACACCCCGGGTGCCGGGTTCAGCACACACATGTACGAAGGCGCACCGGGGGCACCGGCGACCCGCGAGCTGACAGCCTTGGACAAGCATAGGTCGAGCACCCGGCCGTGGGTGTCCTGGTACCAAGCGGCGAATCCACCAGTTGCCGGCAGGTAGGGGCCGGGGTCTACTTCAAACAGTGCGGCCTGAGCCGGCGCCTGAATCAGGCCAGCCAGAATCAGCAAAGCCAGTGGGTGGGGCGTTGGACGGTGCATGAGTCTTCCCTCTTGCAATCGGGCCCATGGGCGTGGGGCCTTTGCAGGAAGCTCGGCAAGTTCCATACCACTTTTCACAAAGCCTTGTCGGGCCTGGCTTACAGGGGAGTTTCGCGTTTTCCGGAGGGCGACGAGGCGGGGGGGATGACCCAGGGTTGGGGGCAACTGGGGCACGCTTGCGGGGCAAGTAAAGTAACTGGGCTATAACCTAAGAAGTCATTTGCCAGGAGTTCGCGATGGACCTGCAATCACGCCTGGATTCACCCCCCCTGCAAGAGACCGCACGCAACCAAACGTCCGCCAAGCGACCGTTCAACCTGCTGCGCTGGTACGCCTTTGTGAGTCTGGCGATCATCCTCTCGGTGGCCGTAGGGCTTGGCCTGATTTCCAGCCGCTTCGTGATCAACGAAAGCGTGGAGCGCGATGCGCTGCTCACTGCGCAGTTCATTCAGTCGATCGCCTCGGCCGAAGTACGCCATGTGTCCATTCCCAATGTCCGGACCATGGGCGAGCTGCTCGATCCGCGTCTGGACCAGAGCTTTCCGGAGGTCAACCCCGAGGCGCGACGCGATGCCCGTGGCGAGTTTCTGGACCATGTCGCGCATTTGCCGGACATGCTGCTGGCCAATATCTATGCCCCCGATCGCACCGTGATCTGGTCGAGCAATCCGGCATTGATCGGGCGGATGATCGAGTCGGACGAAGACCTCGACCACGCCTTTGATAACAAGGTTCGGGTCTCGGCCAGTTACCACAACGTTGACCAGGCGCGCGCCGAGCAGAAGTTCATCACCCCCCCTGAGAACCTGTTTATCGAGAATTACATTCCACTGTTCGATGCCGATGGCGTGAACGTCACGGCCATGGTCGAAATCTACAAGGAGCCGCATGACCTGATCGAGCGTATCGAACACGGGTTGCTGATGATCTGGATGGCTGTCGCGCTGGGGGCGGCCCTGGTGTATGGCGGTCTGTACTGGCTGATGTACCACGCCAACCGCCATTTGGCTCAACAGCAGAAACGCTTGATCAATAACGAAACCTTTGTCGCCCTGGGCGAGATGTCTTCGGCGGTGGCTCACAGCCTGCGTAATCCCCTGGCGAGCATTCGTTCCAGTGCCGAACTGGCCCAGGAGTTCGAGGAGGGAGCGGCGCAGAAGAACATTGGCGACATCATCAGCCAGGTCGATCGCATGTCGCACTGGGTGCGCCAGTTGCTGCAGTCATTGCGCCCGCTGAACGATGAGGCCGAAGCGGTGGAGTTGGAGCGCGTGCTGCAGGACAGCCTGTTGGCGTTCAGCCTGCAGTTCAAGCGCAACGGTGTCGAGGTCAAACTCGATACAATGGCCAATGTGCAGGTGCTAAGCCAGCCGAATTTGCTCGGACAGATTTTCAACAGCCTGATCGCCAACGCGCTGGAGGCGATGAGCGAAGGTGGAACCTTGCGTATCGAACAGGTGCAAAAGAACCGCAAAACCTTGATCTTGCGCTTGAGTGACAACGGCAAGGGCATGAGCGATGAACAACTGCGCATGGCCGTCAGACCGTTCTACACCACTAAGCAGGGGGGCCTGGGAGTAGGGCTGGTGCTGGTCAAACGGATCATGGAACGTTTTGGCGGTTCGCTGCGCCTGAGCAGCCGCGAAGGCGAAGGCACCTGCGTGCAGTTGAGTTTTCGGGTGGCCCGCAAAGCGCTGGGTGGCTGAACATTTTTTGGGGGAGGCGGGACCCGAGTTTGGGGGATGTTCCCCCAGATTTTTAGCGGTTGTTGATGGAGATAGCTGCTAAGTCATTGATTAATAGCTTGTACATATCTTGAAACAGTTTTGGCCGGGTAGTTGCAAATCGACATTACCGGTCGACAACACTGGGTGAGAGATTATGGCCAAGCGTGTGAATTACCCCCTCTGCCTGAGCGCCGCTCTGGCGCTGCTGCTGGTGGCCGAAGTGCCTGCCAGTCCAATTGACGATGTCGACCCGCCGGAGCCGGGAGATCCGTCGGCCTACAGCGATGTACCCGCCGATCCTGCGGCGGCCTTGAACAACCTGCTGCAGCTTCCGGAAGCCAATGTCGGTGCTTTCGACCTGCCTGATGGTGTGGACGGCGACCGCAGTACGCCGCGCCAGGAAAACCCGCGACCACCGGCGCTGCAAACCTCGTTCAACTACCCCACCAATGGTGCTCCGAGCCCGATGTTCGGCGCTGCGCCCTTTACTCAGCAACTGTTGTTGTTCGAGGAATTCGGCCCGACACGCCTGGACCCCACCACGCCCTCCGGTTTACTGGTGTTTCCGGCACCCACCATGGGACCTGCGCCGCAGCAGGATCCTCTCAGTGTGGCCCGCAGCGCACCCAGCGGGCCGCTGCTCGATGCGTTTCTCAAGGAACCGGGACTGACCCCGTTTCCCAGCCAGTTTGCCAATGTGGTCGACCGCAACCCCTGGCAGACGCAGATCGAGACGTTCCTCAACCGCCATATCGGCGCCTCTGCCGAAGGCCGGCCACCGGGAAAAGGCTGGTCGCACCAGCGCTGGAACGAGTTTTACCCGCAAGCGGCCTACAAGACCGCACAGGCCGGGGCCCGGATCAACGGTGGCCTGCGTGATGCGATGCAGATGCACCACTACAGCGTCGGTGAGTTTGCCCCCGGGGGGCTGTATTACAACACGGCCGGGCAGGCCAATACCCTGGGCTCGACCAAGGGCGTTGACACCCGCTTTCATCCCAACATGCCCCTGCAGGACCACAAATCGCTCTGGACCTTCGACGGCACCCTGCCAGCCAAGTTGCTGATGGTGCGTTACGGTCAGCCGCTGCTGATGCGCCACTACAACGCCTTGCCGATTGATCCGGCCGCCAACCATGGTTTCGGCCTGCACACCATCAGCACCCATGAGCACAATGGTCACTCGCCGGCGGAAAGCGATGGTTATGCCAACGCCTTCTTCTTTCCCGGGCAGTACTACGACTATCGCTGGCCGATGCAGTTGGCCGGCTACGACAGCATCAACACCCGCGCCGAAGATCCGCGTGCCGCGTTTCCCTGCACACCTGGCGAGAAGCTCTGGGTCAACGACGCCGAGCCAGGCCTGAAAACCTGTGAGAACGGCAGCATTCGTATTCGTGGCGACTGGCGCGAGACCATGAGCACCCATTGGTTTCACGACCACATGCTCGATTTCACCGCGCAGAATGTCTACAAGGGCAATGCGGCGATGATGAACTACTACAGCGCCCTGGACCGCGGCAACGAAGCCTTTGTCGACGGCGTCAACCTGCGCCTGCCCAGCGGTTCGGCGTTGTCCTGGGGCAACCGCGACTATGACGTCAACCTGCTGATCGCCGACAAGGCCTGGGGCGCGGACGGCCAGTTGTGGTTCAACCCGTTCAACACCGACGGCTTTCTCGGCGACCAGGTGCTGGTCAACTGGCAGTACAAGCCCTTCCTCGACGTGCGTGCGCGCAGTTACCGCCTACGTATCCTCAACGGTTCGGTGTCGCGCTACTTCAAACTGGCACTGGTGCGCGAAATCAAGGGCAGTGGTGGCGAGTTCGCCGGGCCCAAGGGCTCCGGGCTGTCCTATGCGCGGGTGCCGTTCCACATGATCGCCAACGACGGCAACATCATGGAGCACTCGGTGCCGTTCGACGGCAGCATGGACCTCGATGGTGACGGCGACCGCCAGAACCATAACGCGATTCTGCCGACCCAGGGGATCGCCGAGCGCTTCGACATCATCGTCAACTTCGCCAGGAACGGTATCAAACCGGGGGACAAGCTGTTCTTCATCAACCTCAAGGCCCACGACACCGGCAAAGGTCCGAAAGAGGACATCCCCCTGGCGGATGTGCTGTCGGAGAAGTACCTGGCGGTGATCAAGCAAACCAGCAAAGGCCCGCAGTGGGACAAGGGCGACCCGGCGGTGGGCAAGGTCTTGCAGTTCAACGTCAAGGCCTACAGCGGCCAGGACCTGGCCATGGACCCGGCAGAGTACGAGCCGGCCAAACCGGGCAAGGCCGAAGGCAAGATCATGATCCCGCTCAAGCTGCACCGCGATAACCCGGCTGATCAGGCGCGCCTGGCCCAGGCCCGGCACCGGACTTTCATCTTCGGGCGTTCCGATGGCACTGACCAGGTGCCATGGACGATCAAGACCGATGGCAGTCTGGGTTACAACATGGACCCGCGCCGGCTCAGCGCTGCGCCGCAACTGGCCACCGGCCCCACTGATGGCGGCTACAGCGGCGTCGGGACCCTGGAGGTGTGGAAGATCCAGAACGGCGGCAACGGCTGGAGTCATCCGGTGCACGTGCACTTTGAGGAAGGCATCATCCTCAGCCGCGGCGGCAAGGCGCCACCGGAATGGGAAAAATGGGCGCGCAAAGACGTTTACCGCATCGGCAACGAGAGTGATGGCCTGGACAACGTCGAGATGGCGATCAACTTCCGCGAGTTCGCCGGCACCTACATGGAGCACTGTCACAACACCCAGCATGAAGACAACTCGATGCTCCTGCGCTGGGACATTGATCACCCCGGTCAGCTGCAGCTGATGCCCACGCCATTGCCCAGTTGGGACGGCGTCAAGTACATCAACTCGGCAGCGCTGCCAACCTGGCGGGCAGGGGATGGCAAGGGCCCGCAAGTCAAGGTCGGCAAGTAGCCAGAGGAGCATCGATCATGGGGCGATTGGCAATCTGGCTCGGCATGGCGTTGCTGTGCTGGGCCCTCCAGGGGCAGGCGGAGGACGCCACCCCTTGGGGCGCAGGGTATTTTCCCAACACCCGGCTGACTGATCAGGACGGTCAGCAGGTGCGCTTTTTCGATGACCTGATCAAGGACAAGGTGGTGGTGATCAACTTCATCTTCACCGGCTGCGGCGATTCGTGCCCGCTGGAAACCGCGCGCTTGCGCCAGGTCCAGCAACTGCTCGGCGAGCGGGTGGGGCGCGATGTGTTTTTCTATTCGATCAGCATCGACCCGCTCAGCGATACCCCGGAGGTGCTCAAAGCCTACGCAGCGCGTTTCAAGGTCGGGCCGGGCTGGCGTTTTCTGACCGGTGACAAGGAACAGATCGACGCCTTGCGACGGCGCCTGGGGCTGTTCATCGAAGGGGTCGACAATGGCCGCAGCCGCGACCACAACCTCAGTCTGATCGTCGGCAACCAGGCGACCGGGCGCTGGATGAAAGCCTCGCCGTTCGAGAACCCGTGGATCCTTGCCGATCAGCTGGCCAACAGCCTGCAGAACTGGAAAACCCCCAGCGTCGAGGAAAGCTATGCCCAGGCACCGGATATCCGCCCGCCGAGCAGCGGCGAGGAACTGTTCCGCACGCGCTGTGCAGCCTGCCACAGTGTCGGCCCGCAAGACGGACAGGGCATTGGCATGCGTAACGTTGGGCCGGACCTTCTGGGCGTCACCGAGCGGCGCGACCGGGCCTGGTTAAGCCGCTGGATTCGCGAGCCCGATCGCATGCTGGCGGAACGAGATGTTTTGGCAGTCACGCTCTATGAAGAGTTCAACCGGGTGGCCATGCCAAACCTGCGCCTGAATCTGGACGACGCCGAGCGCGTGCTTGAATTTCTTCAGCAAGAGACGGCGCGCCAGGGGGCGCTGGAGCAGGCGCGCGCCACGGAAGACGGGGCGCCCCGCGCACAGTAAAGGCAAAATACTATCAGTGGGCGACTGGCCATTAGTATTGATTCAAAACGCCGTCACCTGGCTGGGCTATAAGTTGTAAGAAAAAAACAGCCCGCCAGGAACAACCGATGCAGGTGCTGAACAAGAAATTGGCCGATGAGGGCCGCGACACCCAGTCTTCACCCGACCGGACCTTGCGCGAATTCAATTTGTTGCGCTGGTTTTCCGTGGTCAGCCTGTTGATCATTACCGCGGTGGCGGTGGGCTTGGGCTATGTCTCGACGCAATTTGTCGTTGATGACAGCGTCGAGCGTGATGCCATGCTCACTGCCCAGTTCATCCAGGCCATGGCCAAGGCCGAGGTACGCCATTCGCGAATTCCGCCGGGAACCACCATGGCCCAGCTGCTTGATCCGCGAACGGACCATCAGCATCCGGGAATCAGTGCCGACCTCGCAGCCTCCACGCGTATCGAGTTTCTCGATCATGTCGAGCATCTGCCCGACACCCTGCTGACCAATGTCTATGCCCTGGACCGGACCATTGTCTGGTCCACCAACCCGTTGCTGATTGGTCAGAAGATTGTTGGCGATGACGACCTCGACGAGTCGTTCAACTCGCAGGTGGCGGTGTCGGCCAGCTACCACAAGGCCGATGAAGACCGCGAAGAACAGAAGTTCCAGCGTGAGCCGCAGTACCTGTTCATCGAAAACTACATTCCGATGTTCGATGAGAGCGGCACCCAGGTGCTGTCGATGGTTGAGGTGTACAAGGAGCCCCAGGACCTGGTGCGGCGTATCCAGCGCGGCTATGTGCTGATCTGGACCTCGACCCTGCTCGGTGGTGCGCTGATCTACTTCGGCCTGTTCTGGATCGTGCGCCGGGCTGCGAGCCTGTTGCACGACCAGCAGACCAGGCTGGTCGCCAGCGAAACCTTTGTTGCCCTGGGCGAGATGTCTTCAGCGGTGGCACACAGCTTGCGCAATCCGCTGGCGACCATCCGCTCCAGCGCCGAACTGGCGCAGGAAATTGCCAGTGAGCGCTCACAGAAAAACATCGGCGACATCATCAACCAGGTCGACCGTATGTCGCGTTGGGTGCGTGAGCTACTGGTGTCATTGCGGCCGTTGAAGGACGATGCCGAAGCCGTTGACCTGATTGCCGCGATTGAAGACACCTGCAGTGCATTTGCCCAGCAGACCGAGCGCAACAAGGTGCAACTGCAGGTCAGTGCGCCACCGACCGCGCTGGTGGTGAGCCAGCCGGTATTGCTCACGCAGATACTCAACAGCCTGTTTTCCAATGCGCTCGAGGCGATGCCCAGTGGCGGCCAGTTGACCCTGGAAGTGCTGGAACTGCCAGACGAGCGCAAGATCCAGCTAACCTTGAGTGATACCGGCAAGGGCATGAGCCAGCAACAGGAGCGCATGGTCTTCAAACCTTTTTTCACCACCAAGCAAGGCGGCCTGGGTGTCGGCCTGGTGTTGGTCAAACGAATAATGGAGCGTTTCGGCGGCGCGGTCAGTCTGACCAGTCGCGAAGAGGAAGGAACCCGCGTATGCCTGACTTTCAATGTTGCAGCGGGAGGGGATCATGGAGCACAGCATCCTGGTGGTGGAGGATGATGAAATCCTTGCTGAAAATATCCAGACCTATCTAGAGCGCAAAGGCTTCGAGGTCACTGTCTGTCATAGTGCCGAGCAGGCACTGGAACAACTGGCGCAGTGTCAACCCGACGCGGTGTTGACCGACAACTCGCTGCCGGGCATGAACGGCCATGAGCTGATCAAGGCCTTGGCTGTGCGTGCGCCGGAGCTCAAGGTGATCATGATGACCGGCTATGGCAACGTCGAAGATGCCGTGCTGGCGATGAAGGAAGGGGCCTTTCATTACCTGACCAAACCGGTGGTACTGGCCGAGCTCAAACTGATGCTCGATAAAGCTCTGGCGACTGACCGCATGGAGCGTACGCTGTCGTTCTACCAGGAGCGCGAAGCGCAAAAATCCGGAGGGCAATCGCTGATTGGCGAGTCGCCGGCCATGCTCGGGCTCAAGCACACGCTCACGCAGTTGCTCGATGCCGAGCGGCGCATGTCCAGCGGTGACTTGCCACCGGTGCTGGTGGAAGGCGAGACCGGGACCGGTAAAGAACTGGTCGCCCGTGCCCTGCATTTTGACGGTGCGCGCAGCAAGGGGCCGTTTATCGAGTTCAACTGTGCATCGATTCCGGCCAACCTGCTGGAGGCAGAACTCTTCGGCCATGAGAAGGGCGCGTTCACGGATGCCAAGGACCGTCGGGTCGGCCTGGTTGAGGCTGCAGATGGTGGCACCCTGTTTCTTGACGAGATCGGTGAAATGGACCTGCTGCTGCAGGCCAAGCTGCTCAAGCTGCTTGAAGACCGGACCATTCGCCGCATTGGTGCGGTGAAGGAGCGCAAGGTTGATTTGCGCATCATCAGCGCGACCAACTGCAACCTGGAACAGATGGTGCAACAGGGCAAGTTCCGCCGTGACCTGTTCTTTCGTCTGCGCATCATCTCGATCAAGGTCCCCAGGTTGTATGCCCGGGGTGAAGATATCCTGCTGTTGGCCCGGCACTTTCTGGCGCTGCATGGCAAACGCTATGGCAAAACGCATCTGTACTTCAGTCCCGAGGCCGAGGAACTGCTGCTCAATTACAGTTGGCCGGGGAACGTTCGGGAGCTACGCAATATGCTCGAACAGACCGTGTTGCTTGCGCCAACCGAGGAGATTGCGCCGCATCAGCTTAATGTCTGCATGAGCCTGGTCGATGAGCCGTTTGAGATGCCGGCACCGGCGTTTCATGAGAGCCATGGAGCGGGTGAGATTCCCGGTTCCACCAATTTGCCTGAGGTGGAGCGCGAGATGGTGCGCAAGATGCTGGATCGCACTGACTGGAACGTGACTAAATCGGCGCGGCTGTTGGGGTTGAGCCGTGACATGCTGCGTTACCGGATCGAGAAACTTGGCCTGACCCGACCGGATAAACGCCAGTGGTGATCATCTGTAGGAGCGGATTTATCCGCGATGGACTGCGTAGCAGGCCCATTTTGGGGGCCGCTACGCGACCCATCGCGGATAAATCCGCTCCTACAGGCAGGGGTTATTCACGGCCACGCATGAAGAAGCCCGCCACATACTTGCGAAAAGTGTCCAGACTCTTGAAGTCTGCATAGCGCTTGAAGGTTTCACCCTCTGGCTCCGGTCCCAACGGCTGCTCGGTCAGCGATACCGACAGCACCCGGTCCTGATCGGAGCTGAGCACCAACGCATCCATGCCCTGGCCACCAATCACCGGACGGCGCATGAGCACCCGCACACCCTTGCTGGCCATCCAGTCGATCAAGGACACCAACATTTTCAACGGCTCGCGTTCTTCATCGCGGTACACCGGGAACAGCTGCCCGCGCGACAGCACCGGGACGCTGGCGACATGAATCAATTCGTAGAAGTGGCTGCCGGCACTGGCCGGTGAGTAGATGGCCAGGGCCAGCAGCGGCCCCGGCGTCTTGCTGCCGCCCCACAGCAGGTGATGGCCCTGGAAATCGAAGCCGTCTTCACTGCGCTCGTTGTACACCTTGCGCGCCTTGATCTGGCTGACGCAGTCGAGCATCAGCCCATAACGACGATGATTGCCAAAGGCGCTGGAGTCACGCAGCTTGGCCTTGAGCATCATCATGTGCTTCATGTCCAGGCGGGTTTCCAGGTAGTTGCTGGCCGGTACCCGCTCGATCAAGGGATAACGGCTGGCGACGCTGCGCAGTTCGGCGAACTGTCCGGTCAGGTCCTTTTTCAGGTGGGTAGCATAGACATTCAGGCCGCCAGCCTCGATCAGTGTCAGCAACAATGACAGCAGGCGATGCTGCTCACGCTTGTCGCTGGCATCGCCACTTTCACTCGTGCTATCAGCGGCGCTACGGCGAAAGTCGCCGATCAAACGCAAGGGCGTGTCGGGGGGCAACCAGGCTGCTGGCAGGACATCGGCGTCCTCCGGGCGACCCGCCTCGCGCTCATCCTTGATGAAGGCACAGTCGGGATCATGCTCGGCAGTGCCGGGGTTGTTCTTCAGAAACAGAGTGCCGGTGTTGCCATTGAGGTTGACGTTGAGAATCGGCATTGCCCGTGGCTGGCAATCACACGCCAGCCAGTGCCCGGCAGCACGGATCTTGAGCAGCAGCTGATTGGCCTGCAACAGGCGCGGACCCGGGAGATTGCCCTGAACAAAACCGCGCAGCAGTTCATCTTCGGCGGGTGTGAGGGTGCGTACCAACGCAGCGTTTTTTTCGATGATTCGCATGGAAGTCCTTAGTCACCGGCTACAAGTTACAAGCTATAAGCTGCAAGTAAAAGCCGTGCGCGCTTTTGCTTGCAGCTTAAAGCTAATGGCTTGCAGCTTGCGCCTCCTAAGAGGCGAACAACTTGGCGGCGCGGGCGCGGATTTCTTCTACCGAGACGTCCTCGACGTGGGACGAGACGAACCAGAGATTGCCGAACGGATCTTTCAAGGTGCCGCTACGGTCACCGTAGAACTGGTTTTCCACGGCCCTGACCTGGGTGGCACCGGCCTTGATCGCCTGGGCAAAGCGCGCATCGACATCATCGACATACAGGTGCAGGCCAATCGCTGCGCCACCGAGCGA
Organism: Pseudomonas sp.; assembly: GCA_036643775.1. GTDB lineage: Bacteria > Pseudomonadota > Gammaproteobacteria > Pseudomonadales > Pseudomonadaceae > Aquipseudomonas. The sequence continues at coordinate 32,362 of JAVXRI010000017.1, forward strand.
TTGACTGCTGACCAAACCGCCTTCCATGTCGCAAGGGTCGGCAAGCATCAGCGACGAATCGCCGATTTTCAGCTCCGCATGCCCGACCCGGCCATCCGGGCTTTCCAGGCGGAACATCTCGACCGCGCCGAACGCAGCCTTGTAGAAGTCGATGGCCTTGCCGGCATCCTTGATGCCCAGGTAAGGGGTGATGCTGTGTTGTCCTTCGGGGATTGGTTTGACGGCCATTTTATACATCCTCCTTAGCGCGCCGCAGGGTGGATGGCGCGAAACTGTATATTTGTACAGTTTCGGCAATTCGGCAAATCAAAACCTGCGGCGCTGGACGGACGGCTGTCAGAAAATGTAATCGGTGGTCAGGAAGCTCGAATCGCGGTTACGGATGATGTCGCTGATCAGCTGCTTGTTGCTTTCCTGGAACTTGGTCGCCACCAGGGTACGGATCGAGAACACGCGCAGCGCATCGTGTACCGACAAGGTGCCCTCGGCGGAGTTCTTGCGGCCGTTGAACGGGTAGGTGTCCGGGCCGCGCTGGCACTGGGCGTTGAGGTTGATACGGCCGACCTGGTTGGCGAAAGTGTCGACCAGTCGCCCGACCTCGGCCGGGTTGGTGCCGAAGATGCTCAACTGCTGACCGAAGTCGGAATCGAGCACATAGTCGATCACGGTCTGCAGATCACGATAAGGCACTACCGGCACCACGGGGCCAAATTGCTCCTCCTGGTAGACACGCATCTGGGCGCTGACCGGGTACAGCAGAGCGGGGTAGAAGAACGAACCACGGCTGGCGCCACCGCCTTCGTTGAGGACACGCGCACCTTTGTCGACCGCGTCGGCCACCAGGCCGTTGAGGTAGTCGATCTTGCCGGCTTCGGGCAGTGGCGTCAGGGCGACGCCGGGCTCCCAGGGCATGCCTGGCTTGAGTGCGGCCAGCTTGTGCTGGAACTTGTCGAGGAAGCTGTCGACCACGTCCTCATGCACGAAGAGGATTTTCAGCGCCGTGCAACGCTGGCCGTTGAACGACAGGGCGCCGGTGACTGCCTCGTTGACGGCGTTGTCCAGGTCGACCTCGGGCAACACGATCCCCGGGTTTTTCGCATCCAGGCCCAAAGCGGCGCGCAGACGATGTGGGCGCGGGTGGAGTTTCTTCAGGTCGCTGGCGGCCTTGTTGGTGCCGATAAAGGCAAACACATCGATCTTGCCGCTGGCCATCAGCGCGCTGACAGTCTCGCGGCCGCGGCCATAGATGACGTTGATCACCCCGGCCGGGAAGCTGTCACGGAAGGCTTCGAGCAGCGGGCGAATCAGCAGTACGCCGAACTTGGCCGGTTTGAACACCACCGTATTGCCCATGATCAGTGCCGGGATCAGGGTGGTGAAGGTCTCGTTCAGCGGGTAGTTGTAGGGGCCCATGCACAGCGCCACGCCGAGCGGTGCACGACGGATCTGGCCGAGGGTGTCCTGTTCCAGTTCGAAGCGGCTGGAGCGGCGGTCCAGCTCCTTGAGCGCATTGATGGTGTCGACGATGTAGTCGCAGGTGCGGTCGAACTCTTTCTCCGAGTCCTTGAGGTTCTTGCCGATTTCCCACATCAGCAGTTTGACCACCGCTTCGCGTTGTTCGCGCATCTTGCCAAGGAAGGTTTCGACGTGCTGGATGCGTTCAGCCACACGCATGTTCGGCCACGCACCGCGGCCTTTATCGTAGGCATGCACGGCGGCGTCCAGGGCGGTGAGGGCGGTGTCGGCATCCAGTAGCGGCGTGTTGCCGAGGATCACCTGCTGCTCCTGATCACCCTGTTTAAGCCATACCGGGCTACGTACTGTGGCCAGCGGCCCGTCCCAGCGCTGCAACTGGCCGTTGACCAGGTACTCGCGTTGCACCAGTGGCTCACCCAGGCGATAGGCCTCGGGGATCTCGTTGGCGGTGGGAAACAGCGAATCGAGCAGACGGTCCATGGGCGCAGCACCTCTTTTTCTATGTGGGTGAAACGTTTCAGTCCGAGCATAACGCCAGCGCGCTAAAAAAAGCCAGCCTCACTCAATATTGCCTCCAACACGCCGATAAAGCGGTAAGCCGACGCGAACAACGGACCTATGAGCACAAGAATCCTCGCCCTTGATGACAAGCTGGTCCTGCCTGCGACGTTGGGCACCACTCTCAATCGCTTGCTGCCGATCGGTTTTGCGCTGGTAGGCATCGGCTTGTCAGTGGCGCTTGGCCGCCTGGATGTGCAGCGTCAGGAAAGTGAACTGGTGGCCAACGCCGGCGCACGCTTGTCCGGGGTGCGCGCCGCCCTGGAGGCGCAGTTGCGCTCGGCCTTTGGCGAGACCGAAGGGATTGCCCAACTGATCAGCGCCGACGGCGCGATCAGTCCCGAGCACTTTCACGACATGGCGCGTCAGGCCATCGCCTCGGTCCCGCATATCCGCCATATCTCCGTCGCTCCTGGCGATGTGATTGCCGATGTCTACCCGATCAAGGGCAACCAGAGCGTCATCGGTGTCGACTACCGCCATCTGCCGGACCAGTACCCCATGCTGCAGCGCGCCCGCGACCATTACAGCCCGGTGCTGGCCGGTCCCGTGCAGCTGTATCAGGGCGGGCGTGGCCTGATCTACCGGCGGCCGGTGTTTCTCAAGGGCCACAAGGGCGTGAAGCTGTATTGGGGCAATGTCTCGATCGTCGCTGACATCGACCGCTTGCTCAGCGCTTCCGGTCTGGACCTGGATCCGGGCTTTGAACTGGCCCTGCGCGGCGCCGATGGCCAGGGCTCGGCCGGGGGGATGATCTGGGGTAATCCGAAGCTGTTCGACGAGCATGCGGTAACGGTCAATGTCGATGTGCCGGGCGGACTCTGGCAACTGGCGGCGAGCCCGTTGGGTGGCTGGCCGTCCATGAGCCTGTTCGCCTCGCCGTTGTTCCTGTTTGCCCTGACCTGCACCGGGCTGTTCAGTGTCTTCGTCGCCCAGCTCAACCGCAGCAACCATTTGATCAACCTGCGCAACCGCGAACTCAAACAGTCCCAGGCGCAACTCGAGCGCTTGGCTCATTACGATGCGATCACCGGCTTGCCTAACCGTTTGCTGTTCAATCAACGTCTGCAAGCGGCGATCAACAGCGATCAGCGCCTGGCCGTGCTGGTGCTGGATATCGACGGCTTCAAGCAGGTCAACGACAGCCTTGGCCATCCCATGGGCGACCTGTTGCTGCAACAGGCCACGGCGCGTTTCGTGCAACTGATCGATGATCAGGATGGTCTTTGCCGCCTGGGTGGAGATGAATTCGCTTTCATGCTGACCGGCACTGAGCATGCGTGCCTTGAGCGGGTGCAGGGACTGCTGCAAACCCTGCAGCTACCGTTTGATCTCAGTGGTAACGCGGCCCTGGTCACCGGCAGTATCGGCCTGGCCTGGTACCCAGAGCATGGCCAGAGCAGCGACCGTCTGTTGCGCCACGCCGACACCGCGATGTATGCCGCCAAGGAGAGCGGGCGTAATGCCTGGCGCTTGTATCACCCGGATATGACCGAGCGCCTTCAGCAGCGCCTGAGTCTGGAACGCAACCTGCGCCGGGCGCTGAAAAACAATGAATTCGAGCTGTGGTATCAACCCAAGATCGACCTGTTCAGCGGTCGCGTCGAAGGGGCTGAAGCGCTGTTGCGCTGGCGCGATCCCGAGCATGGCCTGGTGTCGCCGGCGCAGTTCATTCCGCTGGCCGAACGTACGGGATTGATCATCCCTCTGGGTGAGCGCGTGCTGGAACTGGCCTGCGAGCAAATCGCCACCTGGCGTGCTGCCGATTGCCTGCCGGGCCCGGTGGCGATCAATGTCGCCGCCTTGCAGATCGAGCGCAGCGACTATGTCGCCAGCCTGTCGCGCAGCCTCAAGCGTTACGACCTGCCGCCCACCTTGCTGGAGGTGGAGATCACCGAAAGCCTGTTGATGGAAAGCCAGCAACAGGCCTGCGCGGCGCTGGCTCAATTGCAGGCCATGGGCGTCGCGACTGCCGTGGATGATTTCGGCACCGGCTACTCGTCCCTGGCGTATCTCAAGTCGTTGCCCATCGATCACCTGAAAATCGACCGCGCCTTCATCAAGGACTTGCCTCTGGACGATGACGCCGTGGCGATTACCCGGGCGATCATTGATCTGGGCCATGCCCTGGGCTTTCGCATTACCGCCGAAGGCATCGAGACTCAGGCCCAGTATGACTTCCTGCGCAATGCCGGCTGCGATCAGGGCCAGGGTTATCTGATGGCGCGACCGATGCCCGCGCAGAGGCTGCAGGAGTGGCTTGAGGAAAATCGCCAGCAGCGGTGCCTGCTCAACGGCTAGCAGGCCCGCCGCATCGGCTCAGGGCATCAGGTCGAGCAGTTCGCTGGCCGGCCTTGCCAGGGCCTGCTCACGGAAGCCGGGGTTGACATCCATCAGTGCCAACCGCTGCCACAGGTCGGCGAGGGACTGCTGTGGATCGTGCAGGTAGGTGTCCAGTTCCAGGACTTGACGCAGGTCTCGCCGGTACTGCAGCGGCAGGCGGTTCCAGATCTGCTGTTGGTGGATATCGCTTTCGTGCCGCAGTTCCTCGTAGTCGCTGTCGGCAACCAACAGGTCGATACCGTGGGCATCATAGTATGCATCGATCTGCAATCGCATCAGCGGGCTCAGCCAGTCGCTTTCCAGGGACATGGCCTGGCCGAGGTGTGCCGGCACGGCGAAGTTATCCGGTAAAGTGATGAACTGGTTGTCGGACAGGTCGATGGACACTGGCTCACTGATGCTCTGGAGGCCGATGGGCAAATGCGTCAGGCTGGCATTGTTGAGGAACAGGGAGCTCAGATTGTGCATCCTGCTCAGATCAGGTGCTTGCAGCATCGGGTTTTCCGAGAGGTCGAGCACACGCAGGTTCGGCATATGCTCGAGGGTTACCTGCGCCCACGCATCCCACGTAATCCGATTGTTCTGTAGGTCGAGCCATTCCAGTGCCCGCGCGTTGAACAGTTGCGGTACGCGGCTGAAACGGCATTCGCCCAGGCGCACACGACGCAGGTCGGGAAGGCGGCTGAGCAGATCGAACGGCAGCTGGGACAGTTGGCGGTTGCCTGACAGGTCGAGATCGATGATGTGCCGGAAGCCATCGGGTAGCATCAGGCTCACCAGGTCATGGTCCTCCAGCTCGAGGTCAGCCAGGTCCAGGCGCTGGATGCGCTCGCCGTTGGCCAGGGGGAAAAGAGCGTTGCGTCGCCAGGCATTGATGATCGGCTGGATGGCCCGCTGGCGTGGAGTGGAGCCTTGCGCCCAGGTCGCCAGATCGCGGCGCAGCTCCTGCAAGCGCGATTCGAGCACGCGCAATTCGACTTCCGGTGCGCGCAGATTGTGCCGCCAGCGGGCCAACGTGGTCTCGATTTCCTCGTCGCTGGCGGCCGGATAGAGGCGCCGATAGCGAGCGCTAAGTGAGGTACGCAGGGGGGAGATGGCCGGAAACGCGAAGGGTTGGTCAGTCCCCCCGCGCAACCGGCCGGACTGGCGCCAGGCAGTCGGCTTGTAGCCCCAGAGCCGTCGCGTCAGGTCAGGTCGCGAGCGGTCGGCCAAGGCCTGAACCTGCTGGCGCAATCCTTCGCTGCCGGTGTCGGCAACCAGGGCCTGACGGCGTACAGCGGGCAGTGCCTCGAGCACCGCTCGACTGAGGTCGTGGTCGCGCAGGGCCGGGGCGGGGCGCTCGTTCAGATAAGCTTCATAGCCTTCGCTCGATTTGATCACCAGGCAGCGTTGCGCGGCCTCTTCTGTGCCGGCTGAAGCCAGCAGCGGGCCCTGCGGGCTGCCACCACGCAACTCCAGACGCACCTTGGGCGACCAGCCCGGCAACCGGTCCAGACAGGCGAATAGCAGGCGATCGCTGTCCGCGCTGTTCAGCGCCGGAAAGTGCAAACCTTCAAGCGCCCGCACCAGGGCAGCGTTGCCATCCCCTGTGAGTGGTTTGCCTACACCCGCCAGACGCTCCAGCGTGCTGTAAAGCTGCGCAGGAGTGGGCTTTCCTGAGAGATAAACCTGGCGCAAGCGCGTCTCGCTGATGGCGTTGATCTTGGCCGCCAAAAGCAGGTCCTGGTCGCTGAATTGGTTGAACGACTCATTCAGGCGGCGGATCAGAGTGGTCTGATCCCACAGCTGCGGCTGTTCATGCTGGCACCACCAGGCACCTTCGCCATTGTGTTCCAGAGGTGGTTGCCAGGCCTGCGGCCGGTCTGGGTGAGCGATGCGCCACTGCTGGTTGTCAGCGTCGAAGCGTTGCTCATACAGCTCGCCCTGCATGCGGATAAAGTACCTGTCCTGATGCAGGTACTGGCCCATGGCATTGGCATCGAGCCCCTCAGGCAACTGCACCGGGCTGCGGTAGGGCGTCAGGTCCGGTTGCCATAAACGCTGGCTGCCGTCCTCCAGAGTGACGGGATCGAGGCTTTCCATCAGCGGGCTGTTGAACAGCTTGGGCACGACCTGAGCGGCCACCTGCAGCCCGCCGATCAGCGCCAGATTCAGCCCGACCACTTCCAGGTGGTGCAGGGCCAGGTGGCGATCACCGACGCTCCAGGCCTGGTACCCCTCATAGACCTCGTCGAGCAACTGGTAAGCCACTACGGCCGTCATCAAGGTGCCAACACCGGGAACGAAAAAGCCGGCCATCATCAGCGTATTCAGGCCGATGCTTTCCCATGCGGCCAGCCGCCGTTTGCGTGCCTGCTCGTCGACCTCGGCGGTCGGCACTGCAAGCTGGCGAGCCTCGGTCTTGAGGCGGGTGACATGGTCCTGATACAGGAAGCTGAACAGCTCACCTTCGATGGCCACCGGTGCCAGGTGCAGGTCCGCGTTGTTGCGCAAGGGCCAGGTCTGCTCATTGGGAGAGTCACCGTCGGCATCGAGGTTTTGCTGCAAGCGGCTGAGGAACGTCCCCTGCTGATCGCGTGGAACGTAGCCCAGGAAGTGTTGCCGGAAGTCCACTTGCAGCAGATCGTCGCGCAACTGGTCATGCAGTGCGGACAGGTCGTGGAACTGCTGCAGTGCCGTGGCCTGGCCCGGTAGATACAGCAGCAGGCCTGCTTCGTCGAGGTCGAGAATCAGCGCCTCGTGCAAGTCGATGCCGAATAGGCTCAGCTGGTTGCTCGCCAGGGGCGTACCCGCGTCTAGCAATGCTCGCAGTTGATCCAGTGCGCCGCCGTTCATGTGCTGGCGGAGGAAGGCGAGGTCCGCTGCCAGGCGCAGACGGTCCTGGTCAACCTGGGTAGCCAGCGTGGCGACCTGTGCAGGCGCGAACAGCAAGTCCAGGTGCTGCTGATAGCGCTGGCCGAGGTCCAGGGTCCGGCAGGTGCGGGCGAACTCCGCCGGCGCCAGGCGCAATGGCATGATTTCGTAGGTCTCGGATTCCAGCTCGATATCTACCTGCGTTTCGCTGTCGCCCAGGGTGGTCTTGCCAACGACGACGGTCTTTTCAACCTGTACATCACCGCTCAGGGCCAGGGCACTTTCGTGGCTGAATTCGACCTCGTCTTCGAAGTTGTGCAGCGCGGCTTCGAGCAGGCTGCGGCGTTCATGTTGGCTGACATAGGTTTCGAAGATGAACAGGTGATGGATGTGGATCAGTTCGGTGTTGCGCAACGGAATGGACAGTTGATGTTCGCTTGTCAGCTGCTGTGCCAGGAGGGGTTCGGCGAATTCTGTAATGTTCTTCAAGCCTTTCAGCAAGCGGGCCAGCGCTTGTTGTGAGTGTGCCAGGCGTGCCTGGCTGGTCAGTACGGCTTCGCGCAGGTCGGGGGCGGCGTTGGCGAACCAGGCGGGGTGGGCATCTGGCAGGCCTTGGGCGGGGCCGAGGGTGTCGTGCAAGGCTTGCCACTGCTCGACCGAGGCGTGTTGGCCCAAGGGCGGAAGCTGGCGCTGGATCAAGTGGTGGTGCGGGTTTTCCAGGTCTATGGATGACATCGTCGGTGCTCCTGTTTCAGGGGCACTCAGGAAGCGTCAGACGACGAAGACAGAGGTGGTAAATAGTTGTAAGCGCACCGGTGGGAACGGGGGCCAATCAACCTGTAAATTACCCAGCACATTTTCAGAAATTCCCTCTTCCTTGTAGTCCATTTCCCAAAGATACTTGCACCGCCTTTGAGCCGTTGCACTGCTCTGGAGGGCGGCCTAATCTCTGCCGGTCGTTGGCACTCAACGACCGGCTTTGACAGGCCGACCTAACCTTCAGAACATGTGCTGCTTAATGGCGGCTGTACGTGGGGCACTTCGTGTGCGCCGAGTTGTTTCTGGAGTTATCGGTCTGTCAACCCGCGTACAGCTGCCACCTATCTGTTTGACAGCAGGTTTGTGGCCGCATCATTAACTCCAGAGGTGTATATGCTCAAGATCGTCCCCGATCCACCCCTCCATCCCGGTGACACCCACCATTCCCTTGAAGACCTTCTCGTTCAGATCTCGGAGTACCTGGTCTGCGCGATGACTGTGGCTCAGCAGACGGTGCTGCAGCATCCCGATCCGCCCGGGCAGGTTCTGACCTTGGCGACGATGCATGAGATCGACAGTGCTCACCGCTTGGTTGAGCTGGCGCTGAGCAAGGTGCAGTTGCGGCACTGAGCTTGGTAGGAGCGGATTTATCCGCGATGGGGCGCAGTTCAAAGGCTGGACTGCTATGCAGTCCTTCGCGGATAAATCCGCTCCTACGCTAATGACAGTTGTTCTCACGTTTAGGCTTAGGAATGGTTTATGACTTACAAACATGCGAAAGGCAAAACCTGGCCTATCAAAACCTGTGGCCTAGGCAGTTTTGGCGAAGGCATCGGTGGTCGAATCGAAGACCGTTTGTTCCGCATCACTGCCGGGCACGATGCGCAGTATGCGCTGGAGCAGTCCAGCATGTTGATGAGCTGTGTGTACAAGCTCACCTTGCAAGCCGGACTCGATCAGGACGACACGCTGGCGTGGGCGGCTCATTACCTGAGCGGCATGGCCAAGGCGCTGGTCGAGGATGTTGCCCACGTGATGATGACGGGGCCGGTGAACAGGACCTAGAAGAGTAAAATTCTTTATTTATATATTCAGTGATGTCATTTTCGGAGTGGCAAAGATTGAACGCCTTGTTAGTTACTTCTACTCCTTCGGCGCTCATGCTCTCTGGTGAGTGCTCGATGTAAGTTGATAGGGGGTTTAATTGCGCAGCCGCGTTGGGCTTTTCTGGCTTGGTAAATTTAACAGTTTTTAATACGAATTTGGCATAGGTGTGATTTCTCCAGTTTCTTCTTGCAGGAGCGGATTCACCAGCGCGCCGGACCGCAACGAAGGGCCGCGTCGTGGCCCCGGAAATGGGACTGCTATGCAGTCCTTCGCGGCGGTCCGGCGCGCTGGTGAATCCGCTCCTACGATAAAAGACAGTTGTGCCCGGCGAGCGTGGTGACGGCAGATGTACACGCTGGTGTGGGTGGCACATTACCCGAGCAGCATGGCCAAGGTGTTGATTGAGGCGTGTGCCCACGCCATGTCACCCAGGGGCTAGGGGCGGATGTACGGAAAGAAAATTGACGCCATAAAAGATATGGCGCAACTCCCAAAATTCGCCTTGCAAAGTCGCCACCTTGCACCTTTAATTGTTACTGAATGTGAATATCTCACGGCGTTAGTTATGGGGCTCATGCCGTTTAAGAATATCTACTTTGCTTCTGCTTGATGCTTTACTGATCTGCCACCAGATAACAACATCACAGGACGAAGAAATGAAAGAGCATTTGGTGGCTACTGTCCGAAAATACGTATCGCCGGCAATGCGTTATGAGATTAGAACAGCGCTGAACAAGTTGCATGACCTGCTGAGCCGTGCGTGTTTCTGGCGCTGGGAGATTGCCCGGTTCAGGTTGCAGCAGGAAAGCCCGTTCGAAGTGCTGTACGTCGGCCGCAAGCAGTACCGGGATGTGGCCAAGGTGCTCATCGGTGGCAAGTCGCTGAGGGATTCACCTGTGCCGGAGGGCCAGGCGGCGCCGGCCGAATCGCGTCATGTGGTGGTGGTCAGTGAAATGCCGACCTCGGGGGCGTTGAGTGTTCCTCATTACCTGAGTGCTGTGGTGCCGCTGCTGGGGCGTTCCCTGGAAGAGATCACGGCGCGCTACGACAGCGAGTTGCGCCGCAGCATCCGCAAGAACCGCCCGCTGTACTGGATGAAGCAGGCGCTGACGGATGAAGAGATTGCCATGGCCGACAAGGAACTGCTGCGCGCCTATGCCACCGCAAGGCAGGGGGATCATGCTGCACAGTTCTCTACCGAGACGGTGTTTCGCCTGGCCAAGACCGTTGGTCGGCTCGACCTGATCATGCAGGGCGACGAGGTGGTTGGATGCCATCTGGGCTGTGAAATTACCCGGGGCAACAAACGCTACTGGAGCACGCTGCGTTTCGGTTATTGCGAAGCGGTATTCTCCGATGCGAAAAAGCTGCGGGAAGCCAACTCTATCAACACTTACATGGCGCTTGAGTGGGCGGTAGAGAATGGTTTTGATTATTACGATATCGGTCTTTGCCTGGCGCGGCCAGATGATGGTTTGTTGAAGTGGAAACGGCGCCGCGGTGGTGATATCGATTCGTTGGGTAATCACGCGTATATGTTTGTCCGATTGCCCAAGACCGGCACTGCGAAGTTTCTCTGGGAGACGCCGTTATTTGCTGTCGAAGGTGACAAGTTGACGCTCCACCTTGGTTTGCCGGACGGGCCCAGCGCTGACGAAGTCGCCGACCGCTATCATGAGATGGTATTTGGTGGGCTGCACAAGATCTATCTCTATGGCGGCAAAAGTTCAGGCGAACAGTTTGTTGAAACCTTGCGTGGTCGCTACGCCAATTTACAATCCCCACCATTGATGGAAAGGATTCCTTCTAACTGAAAAGTTTTCAGGGTTGAGAAAGTTACAGGGCGCTATGCCTGACTATTTTCGTGCCCTGGAGGGAGTGCCCTTCATGGAAAGCAATTTCTCGAATTTCAGTACTTTAGTTGCTGAAAGACAGAAAAGAGTTTCACTTTCCGCCTATAAATTCATGGCAAGGAAATGGCTTGCACGCAAAGCAGACATCAACTTGAAACATGTTGCGGCGAAAAGCTGGGATATTGCCCCGGGTGAGACATCGGTTTCGCCTCCGGCTTTTTTTCTGCCCAATCAACTGGAGCGTGTCACCGCGTGGGAGTCGCGCTTTTATCCCTTCGAGCATCCTGCCCGCACCATGCACGGGGGGCTGAACCTGGACCTTGGCCCGACACGTGGTCACTTGATCAAGGACGTCTGCCTGATCGATGGCGCACTGTACAAGGGCAATGCCAGCCTGTGGTTGTCGCTCAACCCCAAGACCTTTCCACGCATCGTCGTCGACACCGAGATCCAGCGTGGGGCCGCCTACTGCACGCAGAATGGCAATACCTGGTTTGGTACCTGGTTGATGGAGGACTGTGTGACCTACGCGCTTGCCTGCAACGAGGGCGTGCCGGTGACGACCGCGCCATCCACCAGGTTTCCCCTGTTTTCCCAGGCGCCTGCTTATGAAAACTGGCTGGGCATGACGCCGCTGCGCTTACGCAGTGCGTTTTTTCGTGAACTGGTGCTGTTCGACGATTTGAGCAATAACCGCAGCCGCCATTTACGCTACCGGGCGATGGGGGAGAAGTTGCTGTCGCACGTTGATCACGTCTCTCACCCCGGTGTGTTCATTCTACGCGGGGGCGCCGGTGACCTGCGCTTGTTGCGCAATGAACTCGAACTGGCCGAGCACCTGCACCAAACGCGGGGGTTTCGCATCCTCGACCCGTTGAAGACAGATGTCCCGACCATTGTCGCAACCTGTGCCGGGGCGCGGACTGTGGTCGGCGTCGAGGGCAGCCAGCTGGTCCATGGGGTCAATGTACTGCAGCCAGGGGGCTCGTTGCTGGTACTGCAGCCTCCGAACCGCTTTGTCAGCTATTACAAGTTTCTCACCGACCGTGACCATCAGCATTTCGGCTTTGTGGTCGGAACGCCGGAAGGCGATGGCTTCACAATCGATATTGAAGAGGTTGAGCGTACGCTGGACCTGTTCCCAGCCTGACGGCGCACGATTGATGCGGATGTTGCGCAAACTCGAAAGTTACTCGGCAAACAACCACGCAGGTACACCTGTGTGGTTAGCTCGTGTCTGAATTCCAACCGCCATATGTCAGGTTACGAAGCAGAAATATTCGTATTTGGTTTCTCGCAGATGAAACACTCTTTTCCTTTTTGCACACTCGCGCCGTGCCAGCGTCGGTTACCTGTCGCCCCAAACACGCGAATTTCGAGGCAAAAAGGAGGGTATGAGCGGTGATTTTTTCGACCGTCAATGGATCGAAAATCACCTTGGCGCACCGCAGAATGGCGGTCTAGAGCGTTAGGGCGCGAGAGGCTGATACTGAATAATTCCGCTGACGGCATTTTGACGCGAACCGGCACTTCCCATTGAGATTTATTATGGTGTCGGATCGTTGACGTAATGTCATTGTGCTCATAAGCTCAATTCAACAACGTAAGAATCTTCCGCCCGCCACACGACGTTTGTTCTCTTTTTCTTTACCAGGTTTTCTGGAGGGGATTATGCGCTCGACACTGTTGATCAAGTCGATTTTTCTGTTGGTGCTTATGAGCGGGGCGGCGGGGGCCGCCGATTCTTATGTTAATAAAACAAGTGTCGTACCCATTGGCACAGCGGGCTGGCTTTTTGCGTTTGCGGTGATCGGTTTTATTGCTGTCGCCAACAGACGAAAAGTTTAAGTTGATGTGTTAAGTATCTCGATAAGTGTTGCTGTGTTGATGCGGTGGCAGCCGATTCGCTGACACCTTGTCAATTCCCAAGCCATTGCTATATTCCATTCAGTCAGCTGCTCCCGGGCAGCGCTGATAAAGCGGCGGCTGGTGTTGCGTCGCGGTAACCGGCTTCGGGGAAGAGCGAAGCCATCGCAGCGGGCTGCAGGGCTGCGAAGAGAGCGAGAGCTTGTGTGCTGTTCTCAATTAGTGCTCATTTGGCCGCTAGGCCGGAGGGATCCTCATGTCACGTTTGATGTCATCTGTGCTCTGCGTGCTAGTGGTCTGGTCTGGTGCTGGCAACGCTATCGAAAAAAACTCCCCTTACCTGCTCAATCCCGGCGACGTGGTGTCTATTTCCGTCTGGGGTGATGAAAAGCTGCAAGGGGAGGTCAACGTGCTTCCCGATGGCAGTATCACTTTCCCTTTGGTAGGGCGCGTTGAGGTTGAAGGGCTTGATACTGCTACCGTCGAAAAAACAGTCGCTGCCAGGCTCGAAAAGTTTATCTCCGATCCGACCGTCAGTGTGGTTGTCAAAAATGCTGCCGGTAATCTGCTTTATGTAGAGGGCAAGGTGATCAAGCCAGGTCCGGTGCAGATGGCCGGCCCGACGGCGGTATTACAGGCACTGAGCATGTCCGGTGGTCTGGACAAGTTTGCGGACAAAAGCGCCATCAAGGTGGTCCGTGGTCAACAAATATTGCCCGTGAACTATAAAGATTTGATTTCCGGGGACGACATGTCCACTAATATCCAGCTCCAGGCCGGCGATACGCTGGTCGTACCTTAAACTTGTCTGACCTAATAAGAATTCTAGTGCCTCTACTGCGAATAACTGGCGTTGCCACAGCATTCCTGATCCTGCCGTTTCCGGGCATGGTCCAAGCCTCCACCTGGCAGTCTTCGGTAGCACTGCCCGCAACTGTCGAGTACGACAGCAACCCGTTGCTGTTGACGTCTGGGGAGGAGGGTGTGACGCGTACAATTATCGCCCCCGACTACAGCCTTGTCGGCACCTTCGACCGCGACCAGTTGCGCCTGGGTCTCGGTTTGCGAGTACTGCGCTCGTCTGACACGGATGTTGTCGATGACCGTGAGGATCCCAACGTGATTCTCGGCTGGCAGCGGGAGACTGAAACCGGGGGGTATGGTCTTTCGGCGCAATACAATGAAAGTTCGACACTGTCTTCTGCTGTTCAGGATACCGGTGTGGTCACCACCACCGATGGCACGCAGAAGTTGTACGTATTGGCCGCGAACTGGAGCAGTGCCCTGACTGAGCGCAGCACCTTGGCCAACGAAATCAGGTACTCCAGCGCCACATACGACATCGATACGCTCACCGGTTATGACGAGCTATCGAACAACCTGACCTGGACCTATGCCTGGAGTGAACGTACCGATCTTTACACCGGCATTGGTGCCAAGCGTTACGAGCCGGATGATGAAACCATCGCCAGTGCCTCCAATAGCTACAGCCCGGTAGTCGGGTTGAAGTACCAGTTCTCCGAACGTCTGCAGGGCGATGTGCACCTGGGCGTCAATGAAGTTTCCGGCGACGGAGGTGGTCGCCGCGGGGAAGGTGGGCTTTCTCTCAACTACAGGGGCGAGCGCGTTGAAGCGAGCATCGGTGCAGAACGAAGCACGGTCGCCAGTGCAGAGGGTGGCTTCACCGAGGTCGATTCGGTGCGCGGTGACTGGAGTTATGCGGTTAGCGAGGTCAGCCGTGTCGGCCTCGATGCCTCCTGGCAGGACAGTAAGGGGCAAACGCCGAATACCTTGCAGTCTTACGGTGCCTGGGCCAGTCGAGAGCTTTCGCCTTTTTGCGATCTGCGCCTATCGTTGATGTACAAGGAACGCCAGCAAGACGGTTTGTCAGATGCTGTAGGCACGATCATTGGTATGACCCTGACCTATAGGTTTCCCGACCTCTGAACTTCGGCAGAGTGGCCTCTATGAAATCTGAATACGAGCTTTCCCTCAACGATTACATAGCCATTATCAAGGACCGGGCCCTGCTGTTGGGGGTGAGCATTGTGGTCATTCTCGCGGTAACCGCTGCGGTTGCAGTTACCGTCCCACCGATCTATCAGTCGACCGGCACCATTCTGGTGGAATCGCAGCAGATTTCCCCGGAACTGGTGTCGGCGAACAACAACAGTTTTGCCGATGAGCGTATCGAAGTCATTCGGCAACGGGTTATGACCCGCGACAACCTGCTGCGGATCATCGACAAGTACAACCTGTTTGCCGATAAGGGCGGGCGCTTCAGTGAGTTCGACAAGATCGACCTGATGCGCAACTCGATTGTTGTGTCCACGCTCAGTACGTTCATCAAGGGGCGAGGAGAGGCGACGGTTGCGTTCAACGTGTCGTTCGAGCACAAGCGTCCGGAGGTTGCCAAAGAGGTTGCCAACGAACTGGTCACGCTGTTTCTCAATGAAAACATCAAGCAGCGCACCGAGCGTGCGAGTGAAACAACTGTGTTCCTGACTCAGGAAGCGAACAAGCTGGGCGCCGAGCTGGCCAGCCTGGAAAACCAGTTGGCCGACTTCAAGCAAACCCATGCCAACGCCTTGCCCGAGCATCAGGCGTTGCGCATGGGGATGTTGTCGCGTTCGGAACTCGAGTTCAGGGAAGTCGACCGCGACTACAAGGCTGCGCAGGAAGAGCTGCGTTATCTTGAGCTTGAGTTGTCTGCTGCCAATGCCGGCTTGTCCTCCAAGGCAGACGGCGCCAGATCCCCTGCTGATCAACCTCAGGACCTGCCCAGCCTCAAGGCGGAGTACGTCAGGCTGCTGACCCGATACACCGATGCGCACCCGGACGTGGTTGCCGTCAAACGCAAGATTCAGGCCCTCGAAAGCTCCGGTGTTCGTGGTACCCCAGCCTCTACGGTAAGCCTGGATGTTGCCCGGGTCCGCACCCGGATCGGTGCAGCGCAAGAACGCATTGCTTCACTGGCCGAGCAAAAGCGTGAACTGGCGAAGAAGATGGAAGGCTACGAGGCGGAGATTCTTGAGGCGCCGCAAGTCGAGCGTGGCCTGGTCACGTTGATGCGTGATCATGACAACGCGCGCAAGAAGTATGAAGAAATTCGCGCCAAGGAAATGGGCGCAAAAATTACCGAAAGCCTGGAGCAGGAGAATAAAGCAGAGCGCTTTGTCCTGCTCGAGCCTCCGCTGATGCCGGAGAAACCGATAAAACCGAACCGCAAGAAAATTGCCGCGCTGGGCCTGGTGCTGGCGCCGGCCGTGGGTGCGGCGCTGGTGATGCTGCTGGAGCTGTTGAATCAGCGTGTGCGCGGAGTGGGGGCCCTGGAGAATGTGGTGGGCCGGCGCGTGCTGGTGGCAATTCCCTATATTCCGACACAGGCCGACCTTGCTCAGCGCAAGAAGTGGCGAGCGTTGCTGGTCCTCGCAGGGCTCGTGCTGATTGCTATCATGTTAGTGCTGGTGCACGTGTTCTACATGCCGTTGGATCTTCTGCTATTTAAAGCTATGGCCAGATTTGAATAGGGAAAGTAGTGATGGACAGGATCACCTCGGTTATTGGAAAGAATATTCATCAGGTTAACCCGGAGTCCTCGGAGGCAACGCTCTCGTCGCCCCCGACCGAGCAACCTGAAGTGCCAGGTCAATTCGATTATGTGCAGACCAGGGTCGTGCCGTTACGTGCAGAGCACCTGGAGCGCAATCGGATTGTGGCTTACAACAAGAACTCGAACCTGAGTTCGTCCTTTGACCTGCTGCGCACGCAGGTGCTGCAGAGCATGGAAGAGAATGGCTGGCGCACGCTGGCTATTACCTCGCCGACACCGGAAGCGGGCAAGACGGTATTGGCCATCAATCTGGCAATGAGTATTGCCCATCACACCACCAAGACGGCATTGCTGGTCGATTTTGACTTGCGCCGCCCCAGGGTCGGGGCGAGCCTGGGGCTGTCGATGGAAAAGTCGCTCAATGAGCTGCTGTCCAACAAGGCCGGGTTGGAAGAGGTCATGGTCAACCCGACATTGCCGCGCTTTGTGGTGCTGCCGACACGCGAACCGATCCCGCTGTCCACCGAACTGCTGTCCTCGCCCAAGGTCAGTAACCTGATCGGCGAGCTGCGCGATCGCTACGATTCGCGTATCTGCATTTTCGATCTGCCACCCTTGTTGAGCTCCGACGACGCGATCACCCTGTTGCCCAAGTTCGACTGTGTGCTGTTGGTGGTTGCCAACGGTATGAACAGCAAGAAAGAGATCGAAGACTGTATGTACCATCTGGCGACGGCCAATCTGGTCGGTACGGTATTGAACAAGGCGGGCCCGCAACCGCGCTCTTACTATTAGGTAGGGATACGCCCTGGCTTTTTGTAGGAGCGGATTCATCCGCGATGGACTGCATAGCAGTCCCGATCTTCAGGGCCGCGCTGCGGCCCATCGCGGATGAATCCGCTCCTACAGTAACCCAGTGACAGACAGCTGCTAGTGCCAGGGATACAGCTGTTCCCAATGCCAGGCGTGGCTGACGATCTCTTCGAGCGAGGCATGTTGCGGCTGCCAGCCCAGCACGGCCCTGGCCTTGCTGGCATCGGCCAGCAGCCGTGGCGGGTCGCCGGCGCGGCGCGGGGCTTCGCTGGTGAGGATCTGGCGACCGGTCACGGCGCAGGCCGCATCGATCACTTGCTGCACGGAAAACCCCAGGCCATTGCCAAGGTTGAACGCCGTGCTCTTGCCACCCGCCAACAGGTAGTCGACGGCCAGCGAATGTGCTGACACCAGGTCGGCAACATGGACATAGTCACGAATGCAGGTGCCGTCTGGCGTGCTGTAATCACGACCAAAGACGGTGACCGAAGCACGGCGGCCCGCAGCGGCCTGCAGGATCAATGGAATCAGGTGGGTTTCCGGTTCATGGCATTCGCCCAGCTGTCCGTCAGGGTCTGCTCCCGCCGCGTTGAAGTAGCGCAGGCACACCGACTTCAGCCCGTAAGCGTGGTCGAAATCCTCCAGTATCTGCTCCACCATCCACTTGCTGCGCCCATAAGGGTTGATCGCAGCCTTGGGGTGCTCTTCGTCGATCGGCACATACTGCGGGTCGCCATAGACGGCTGCACTGGAGGAAAACACCAGCGTAGCGATCCCGGCACGGACCATGGCCTGCAGCAGTGTCAGGGTCGCGGCGACGTTGTTCTGGTAGTACTTGCCAGGGTCAGTGACAGACTCGCTGACCTGGATGAACGAGGCGAAGTGGAACACTGCATCGAAGTGATATTCGGCGAACAGGGCATCCAGGGCGTGGGCGTCGGCGATGTCCAGTTCGACCCATTTGATGCCGGGGCCTGCCGGGGCAACATCTGCGACTACCACGTCGTAGCCAGCACCCATCAGGTGCTTGACCATGTGCGAACCGATATAGCCTGCGCCGCCGACAACCAAAAACTTCATCCGGACCTCCTGGCATCTGTTGCGCGCAAACGGTGCAGTTCGCTTTGACTGTAGAAGGCGAAATGGCCTATTTCAAGAACAGCCAGTTGGACATTTGCTTACCGTCGAAGGTGATCAGATAACGCCCGTCCTGGTAGGTTGCTGCAAGCGCTTTCATGGGTGCCCGTGCCTGGTAGCTGAACAGTTTCAAGCCTGCTGGTGCCTTGATGCTCAAGGAGCCTTCAAGGGGTTCGACATTGAAAGGCGTCATGTCATCCGCTTTCGGCACCGCCCGGGTGCCCAGTGATATCAGCAGTTCCCGCGACTGGCTGAAGGGCTTTGCATCAAGGCTTTGCACCACGACACTGGCATAGGCGGTTTTCACCTGAACCTGGATGTCGGCAAGGCTGACCGATTTGCCGCCAAGCCAGCCGGTTGCTGCTTGTGTCAGCGGTGTGTCAATGGTGTAGAAACCTTGCTGCCAGTTGCGCCTGATTTCGCCGGTGTCGCTGGTCGACTCGGTGGCAGTCGCCTCCAGCAACGATTGATCAGGGTTGCGCAACACCTGGGCGTCGGGCGCGAGGGTGCCTGGCTGTAGCCATGGCAGTTCGGCGGTTTCGGGCATGGCTATTTGCAGCTTGCCTTTCTCGATGGCGGTACGCAGCAGCACCGAGTTGTTCGGGGTGATCGGTTGATTGAACAGGGTGTCTGGCGTCGGCGCGAAGACATAGCGGGTGGTTGCTTCGTGTACATCTGCACGACGGTATAGCAAGGCCGCAGCGGGGAGGGTGGCGATCATCGCCGGGTCGTTGTAGGCATTCCAGTTGCCAGTCCTTATCCACCCGGCGTCGAAGGCTTGCTGGCTGTAGGCATATTGCATCAGTGCATCCCAACCCTGGTGGCTGGCTGTACCTGCAACATAGAGTGGCAGCGAGTGGCGGTCGGGGCTGGGGAAAGGTTCGCTGTTCCATTCGGTGACCGTCAGCGGCTTGCCCACGACCTGGCCTGCGGCGAGCCAGTTGATCATGCCCTCGCTGGTCATCGGGTTCTTCTCCAGCTGTCCTGGGCCACCGTAGCTGTGCGCGTCTACTACGTCGCCTGCAGTGAGCGCCGGCAAGGCAGCCAGGCCATTGCCGCCCCAGGTGCTGGTGGTGGCAATGGGTACCTTCACCCCGATACTGCGCAGGTGCTCGATCATGTCGACGTTGAAGCGCCGCTCCAGGTCGTTGAGAAACAGCTTCGACGGGCCATACTCCCAGGCGCGCCAGGTCTGTCCGGCCGGCAAGTTGTGGCGGTTGGCGAAGGCCCTGGCCTCACCCATGTAGAGCTCACTGTGCTTGGGTACCTCTTTATCCGGCAGCAGGATATTGCCAAAGTGCTGGGTGATGTCGTTCTCGTTGGTGATCAATACCGCGGCTATCGCCGGATCGTCTTTATAGGCAAGGCCGGTGAAGGCGTTTACATGGGTCAGGTAATCCTCGGCAAAGCGCTTCATGGCCTGCTGCAGCGTGATGTTCACATAGGCGTAGCCTTTGAGGCCGGCTCTACCCTGGTCCTGTGGCAACTCCTGGAACGCATAGATGTTGTCGTTGGCAGTGAGGGCGCGCTCCACGTGCATGTCGAGCCATACATAAATGCCTTCATCCTTGAGGCACTTGATCCACCAGTCGATTTTCTTCAGCGAGGCTGCGCTCAACTGTTGGGTATCCTCGATGGCGTCGGCCTTGCCAAACATGTTCGGGCTGACCCATGGCGAGTCATGGTGGTGCAGGCGCACGAGGTTGAAGCCCAGTGCCGACAGGCGCTTGGCCTGTTGCTTGATCTCCTCGTCGGAGGTGTTGAAGATCGCATACGCCGACACGTTGGTGCCCCAGAAGCGCGCCGGGGTGTTGTCGGCAAACAGCAGCTGTTCGCCGGACGCTTTGACGAAGCCGCGCTTGCCGGCCGGTTTTTCTGACGCATTGAGAAATGACAGGTCGACCGGTGAGGTTCTCCAGTCGAGCTGTCCGTCTGGCCATGTCGAAGGAGCTGCCAGGCCGAAGCGTTCACTCGGGGTCTGGCCCAGGTCAATGTCACCGGTCAGGTTCAACACCGCTTTGACCTGCTGGCGACCGGCGGGGATGGAACCTTTGTAGAAGAACGCACGTACTTGCGCGCTGTTGCCCTGCTCGAAGAACACTTTCGCCAGCGCGGGCTCGAAACGCATCTCTACGCGCCGGCCCGGGCTTTTCCCCCAGGACCAGCCGCGATTGTCGGGTAGCAGCACAGGATCACCCATTTCCCCTGCAATCAGGGCCGGGTCGAACTGGAAAACGATGCCGCCGCCCTCGACGTTGGACTTCTGGCTGTGGGCATTGAGCTCGAAGGTCCAGGTCAATGTCTGCGATGACTGCTTGCGGATATCGGCCTGCAGATCGAAGTCCAGGCTCTTGTTACTGCCCGAGAGCGTATAGCGGTAGGGTGCATTGACCTTGAACGACGTGGGGAAACCCGTCCAGCCCCAGTCTGCGCCCCAGAAGTCGAATCTGGAAATCATCGCCGGACCACCGCCGCGGGTCAGGGTGGGTAGACCGTTTTGCTCTTCGACGCTGACGGTCCAGTCGCTTGCCCCGCTGGTCAGCGGCAAGATAACCAGGCAAACGAATGCGCAAGCCTGCATGAAGGGGCGCAGAGCCAGTGTGGTCATTGACATTACCTGGGTTGAAGGCCGGCACGGAGAAGGTTTTCGGTCTGGGTGTACCTGAGCCTGCGGACCATCTGGACATAGGCCGCGCCCACGCCGGCGACCGACCAATACACCACAGGAATCACGGTGATGCTGCTGACGGTAAAAATGATCACCATGATCCCGACCAGCGTTGCCAGCAGCGCCCGTCCAAGTTGTCGCTGTTCATCGTCCTTGTCGGGGAATGTGCGCATTGCCTTGCGGATCCCCAGCAGAACGCTGAGAAAGAACGTCACGAACAGCGTCAGCCCGATCAGGCCGGTGCGTAGCGCCAGGCTGACGTAGGTATTGACGATGTCGATGATGCCCTGGCCTTGAATCATCGAGAGCATTTCAGGGGTGTTGCGATAGTCGAATGAGCCGAACAAGGGGTTGCGCTGGATCACGATCCACGAGTTGTCGAGCAGGCGTTGGCGGTAGGTGATGTTCTCTTTTTCCAGGTTGCCAACGAAGGGCAGCAGGTCGAGCACCTTGTCCCCACCGGGTGCCAGGGTCAGTAAGGGAATTGCCAGCACCCCCGCGAGGGCAAGCATCGTCAGGCGTTTGGTCGCGCCCTTGCCGGTAGCGATGAACGCCGCAACGATGATCACGGCACCGATCCACGGGCCACGCGACAGCGGCGCTATCAGCCCGGCAAACAGTAGCAGGGCGCCGAGATAACGCTGCCAGCGACTGCGTACATAGCCCTGGACGAAGAGGAAAAAGCCGATTGCCACGCTGATGACGTAACCCAGGGCAATGGCCTGGCCGGTTGTGGCGCTGGCGCGCAATGAGGTGCCGCGGCTCAGGTAGTTGGACATGCCCCACTGCACACCCATGGCGTCGGTCAGGGCGTTGTACAGCAGCCAGTGGCGGGTGAACTCGGCGACGCCGACGATCGCCAGAACGAACGCGGCGAGCACGAAGGCCAGCAGGGCGTCCTTGAAGTCACTCAAATCCTTCAACGCGCGGCTGGCGACGTAATACGGCAGGAACACGTCGACGTAGAGATAGAGGGTCTGGCGCAAGGTATCGGTGAGGGTGGTTTCGCGCAGGTACAGCAGGTTCATCAGCACCAGACCGGCAGCCAGCAGCTTGTCGGACCAGGTGCGGCCAAAGGACAGGGTGTCGCTCTGTTTGCTCAAGTACAGGGCAGCGGGTAGCAATACCGACAATGTCAGTATGCGAACGTGGTTGAGTTCGAACAGATAATTGATTGGCCCAAAGCCCGGGATCTGCACCGACGCCGGCGGGATCGCAAAGAGCAGCAGGAAGAACAACGCCATGGGGTTGCGTTCGCGTCGTCCGGCGAGGGTCAGAATGATCGCCGCCGCAGCGGCGTACAACCAGAAACTGTGGGAGAAAAAGGCCAACAGGGTTACGACGAACCACAAGTTGCGTCGCCGCTTGAAGTCGCGGTACGGAATCAGGTCTGTTGCAGGCCGGCGGGCAAGGATAAACACGATGCTGGCCAGAAACAGAATGACGATAAGCGCACGAAAATGTTCAGGCATTGGCGATGGGCACCTGTCCCTTGGTGGATGACGGCTAGCATCATGGCTAATTGAAACTATAGTGACTTCTAGCCATTCAGTCAGAGATTGATGTCATGCCGTCGATTGATGTGTCAGCACCGGTGAGCCTCAAGCGACGCGCAATCTGGGCGGGGGCCTGGAACGTACTGTCACTGGTGCTATCGCAAGTCCTGCGCTTGGGCGGCAACCTGATCATTGCCCGCTTGCTGGTCCCGGAAATGTTCGGTGTGATGGTCATCGCCACCACGGTTTCCGTACTCCTTCACCTGCTATCGGATGTCGGTTTACGCCAGAACATTATCCAGAGCCGACGCGGCGACGATCCGCTATTCCTCAATACCGCCTGGACGGTGCAGATCATCCGCGGTTTTGTGCTGTTTTCCCTGACCCTGCTGCTGGCCGTCGCTTCCTGGCTTGCCCAGCTCGCCAACCTGTGGCCTGCGGGCTCCACCTATGCCGCACCGGAGCTGCCGTTGGTGCTGGCGATCACCGGTGTCTCGGCAATCATCTTCGGCTTCCAGTCGACAAAGATAGATGTCGCGGTGCGAACTTTCCAACAGAAGCGCGTGGTGCTGATCGATCTGACATCGCAGGTCGTCGGATTGATTGCGATGCTGCTGATCGGCTATTTCACCCGTTCGATCTGGTCGCTGGTGATCGCTAGCGTGGTCGCGGCGCTGACCAGCACTGTGCTAGGCCATGTGGCGCTGCAGGGGCCGGCCAACCGCCTGCAATGGGATCGTTCGGCACTGACCGAATTGGTCAATTTTGGTCGCTGGATTCTGGTCTCGTCGGTCGTCGGGGTGTTGGCCATGTATGGCGACCGCATCTGGTTCGGTGCCAGCATGACCGCCGCGGAACTGGGCGTGTACTCAATTGCCGTGCTGATTCTCGGCTCGATCCAGACCGGCCTGATGAAATTGTTCGGTGCCGTGGCCTTGCCAGCCTTCAGCGAAGCGGCAAGAGAGGGTGACAGCGAACGCCTGAAGGCGCTGTACATGCGCTTCAAGCTGCTGGTTGACCTGGTCACGCTGTTTTCCTGTGGTGTGCTGCTGACCGCAAGCCCGATGCTCATCGGCTGGATGTACGATGAGCGGTATGCCGGTGCAGGCACTATCCTTTCCATTCTGTCGCTGTCGTTCCTGGTCTTGCGCTACACCTTGGCACATCAGGTCTGGCTTGCCATGGGCCTGACGAAATACCAGGCGATCGACAACATTATTCGCCTCGTCTCGCTATGGGGGCTGCTACCGTTATTGTTAGCCATTGGTGGCGTGAACTATGCGATCTGGGGGGTGGCCCTGCATACGTTCCCGACGCTTGTACTGATTGTCTACGTCAACCGCAAACTGGGCATCTTTGACCTCAAGCGCGAACTCGCGGTACTGCCGATCGTGGCTGTAGGGGCGCTGTGCGGTGCGATGGCAACGAGCTTTTTCCACTGGCTTTGATCCGCGCCCGGTTATTTCAGGTGCGGTGCAGTCGCTAGGACTCTAATAACTTCAAATGGTATAGGTCTTGGGATCATGGGGAAGTTTCAGTTTTGTACTCCACTGTTAGGTCGCCGGGACTTTCTGGGCAGTTGTGTGGTGCTGGGCGTCGGCGGGGCGGTGTTCGGCTTCTCTGCAGACGTTGCACGCAAACCTGCCGAAAAGACCGGGTTCGTCGTGATCAACGGTTGGGTGTTGCCCTCTGAGTACTTTCGGAAAGCGCAAGCATGATCAAGGATTATCAGTCGCAAAAAGCGCTGCGCGAGGCCTATGACTTCTGCATCATCGGTGCTGGCCCGGCCGGCATTACCCTGGCCTTGCAACTGGCCCGGGCCGGGTGGAGTGTGGCACTTCTCGAGGGCGGCGGGCACGAATACTCACCGCGCTCGCAAGCGTTTTACACCTGCACGTCGACGGGGCTTGAGATGTACGCCGAGGAAACGCGCTTGCGCTACCTGGGCGGCACCTCCAACCACTGGGCAGGCCGCTGCCGTCCTTTTGAACCTTCCGACTTCGCGGTCTCGCCACCTGGCAATTTGCCCGGTTGGCCCATCGCCTATTCGGAGATCGAACACTACCTGCCCGCGGCCATGGATATCGTCGACCTTCCACAAGGGGCCGCGTTTCAGGCGCGAAACACCGGTTTGAAGGGCGGCGAGTTCGATGCCGACCGCTTCCTGCTCAGTCCGCCGACGCGTTTTGCCCAGAAGTATGCCGCGGCGCTTAACGACACCCCGGGGCTTGAGGTGTTCATCAATTGCAATTGTGTCGATCTCGAGTTCGATCAAGCCTCAGGCCGCCTGACAGCTGCGGTAGTGTCAGATTACGAGCTTCATCGTGAGCGACTGCAGGCGAGCAATTTCATTTTGGCAACAGGCGCGATCGAGAATGCCCGGCAACTACTCAACAGTGAGTCGTTGCTGGCGGCGGGCATCGTCAACAGGAAAGGTCTGGTCGGCGGGTGTTTCATGGAACACCTGAACATCGACATGGGCACCTTCATATTGAAAGAGGGGCAGGACACCGAGCCTCGCGAGTACTACACCACTGATGCCTTTGTCGCCGAGTACCGTTCGGGTAAAGGCAACGTGGCAACCTCGGTGCTTTCGGATGTGCGCACCTACGGTAGAACCGCCGAGGTCAAACACTTCCTTGAAAACCTCGCGTGTGAAATGGGCGTCGCCAGTAAAATTGAATTCATTGCCAAGTTCAGTTGCCCGGGCGATGGCGTCATCAGCACGATGCTCGAACAGTTTCCCAATGTGCACAGCCGTATCTCGCTGCTGGACGAGAAAGACGAACTGGGCGTCGCCAAAGTGAATGTCAATTGGGTGGTAAGCGCCGACGACAGGCACACCATCAAGTGCATTGGCAGCGAAATAGCCAAACAGTTTGCCGAGATGGGGCTGGGCTTCGTCAAGCTTAACGATTTCGTCTATGACACTGCCGTGCCCCTGAAAATAGCACCCCATGCCCACCACATGGGTACCACGCGGATGGCAGCCTCACCCGAGTCCGGTGTTGTCGATGCCAACTGCAAGGTGTTCGGCACGGAAAATCTTTATGTTGCAGGCAGCAGTATTTTTTCCAAGGGCGGTGCTTCCAACCCGACCATGCCGTTGCTGCAGTTCGCGTTGAGGCTGGCGGATCACCTCAACGACAAAATGAGGTTGGCCAGTGGTGAGGTTGTTTGAATCGAGCGGGAAGGCGCTGCAGGTTTGAAGGTCGAGCACGCGCGCGGTTGATAGTGGGGAGTGCAGTTCGGTCAGCACCGAAAAAAACGAGACCGGACTCGCCTCGGGGAAAGTCCAAAGTTGCTTCACTTGCGAGGATGGCAGAATGCTTGGATGGATACGGAGCGCAATGGCGTATTACGTCAATTCAACCGGGCGCGGCGGCCCAGTGTACAAAAAGTTGTGCAACCCTAATGCCTGCGAGTGGGGAGTCTATTTAAGCCGATGGGGAAAGTTTCATTCCGTCGGCAATCATGTACATATCAGTAGCGGTTGTAATATCACCGACCCTACGCTGGTGCGCATCGGCAGTTATGTCGGGCTGTCGGATTGCACGCTGATCGGCCATGACGCAGTGGTGGCCTTGATTGAAGTGCGCTACGGCAAGCACCTTGATTCGGTCGGTTTCATCGATATCAAGGACAATTGCTTTATCGGCCATGGTGCCATCGTCATGCCGCGGGTGACCATCGGGCCGGACTCGATTGTCGCCGCCGGTGCTGTCGTCACCAAAGATGTTCCACCTGGCATGGTGGTCGGCGGCAATCCGGCAAAGGTTATCTGTAGCACCGAACAGCTGGTTGAACGGATCGAAGAGCGCTGCGCTGCTTATCCCTGGATGGACATGGTCAAACAGCGCAACGGCGCCTATGACCCTGAGCTGGAGCCAACACTTGTGGCACATCGGCGACAGTATTTTTTCGGGGACGGTAACAATGGCTAGCAAGCCTGTCGATGTGATGGTGGTCAACTTCAACACCGCAGCCTTGTTGCAGCCGATGTTTGACGCTCTGCGCCAGGCCAATAGCGAAGCGCTTGCCAGCTATCTGGTGGTGGACAACGCTTCGAACGACAACTCGCTGGAATGCCTGTCCAGGGTTTGTCCTGAGGCGTTGTTGCTGAGCAATGAAAAGAACGTCGGCTTTGGGCGTGCCAACAATCAGTTGCTTGAACATCTGCAAGGCAAGTACGCACTGCTGCTCAATACCGATGCCTTTGTCGCTGCCGACACCCTTGGCAAAACCATCGACTACATGGATGCCCATCCTGAGTGCGGCGTCCTGGGTGTTCGCCTGGTGGGACGCGAGGGGGATCTGCAACCCAGTTGCCGCTACTTTCCAACGCCATTGAATGTCTTCGTTGCCCGTACCGGGCTCAGGCGCTTTTTTCCGTGGCTGAAAATGGTCGATGAGATGAGCTGGGACCATGATTCGGTCCGTGAGTGCGACTGGCTGCCAGGCTGCTTCTACCTGGTGCGCCGCGAAGTTCTCGACCAGGTGGGCCTGTTTGACCCGCGTTACTTCCTCTATTACGAAGAAGTGGACCACTGCAAGCGTGTGAAAGAGGCCGGCTGGAAAGTGGTTTTCTATCCGCACACCACGGTCGTGCACATTGGCGGCGAAAGCTCCAAGTCGGTTGCCGAGCTGGAGGCGGCCAGTCGGCAGATATCGAACTACCAGATCGAAAGCGAGCTCTTGTACTTCCGCAAGCATCACGGCGTGCCAGGGCTGGTCTTGCACATGTTGCTGGTGTGCCTGGGTGATCTGCTGCTGGCACTCAAGGCGCTATTGAAAGGACGAGGCTGGACGGCCATCAGCGCGTGTTGGCGGCATACCCGTGCCACTTGGTCGCTGTTGCTCGATACCCGGTTCGCCAGCCAACCCACAAGGTAGGTGAAGTGATGTTCGAAAATATACGTGCGGACTTGCGTGCATACCGTGGCGACTGGGGCGCCCAGGGGTTCTGGGTAATGCTGGTGTATCGCTTTGGACGCTGGCGCTACGGCGTGCGGCCGGCGTTGCTGCGCAAGCTGTGCTCTTTCGTCTACAAGGTGCTGTTCAAGCTGGTGCAGATCGTCACGGGAATCGAGTTGCCGTGTGAGGTGGTGGTCGGCCGCAACTTCGTCATCGATCATTTTGGCGGCATCGTCATCAGCGGCTATGCGCAGTTCGGTGATGACTGTCGTATTCGTAACGGCGTGGTGGTCGGCCTGAAGAATGTCGATGAGCCCACTGCACCGGTATTCGGCAACAACGTGGACATCGGCGCCGGGGCCAAGGTGCTGGGCAACATTCGCATTGGCAACAATGTGATTATTGGCTCCAACGCGGTGGTATTGATCGATGTTCCGGACAATTCACTGGCCGTTGGCGTGCCAGCGACTATAAAGGTGAGAAAGCCCACTGAAGTAATGGAATACACCTGAGTCAGCCAGTTGATCGTCGCGAGTGAGGCCCATGGTGAAAGGCATTGGCGTTGTGGTTATCGGTCGTAACGAAGGCCAGCGGCTTGAACGCTGCCTGGCTTCGCTGGAGGGTAGCGCGGACAAAGTCGTGTACGTCGACTCGGGTTCGGTGGATGGCTCGGTGCAGATGGCGCTGCAGCGCGGGGTCGAAGTAGTGGCCCTGGATATGACGCTGCCGTTCACCGCAGCGCGGGCCCGCAACGAAGGTTTTGCCCGTTTACAACGCCTGTTGCCGACGATGCGTCATGTGCAGTTCGTCGATGGCGACTGCGAGGTGGCCGCTGGCTGGTTGCCCAAGGCGCAAGCGTTTCTTTATGCCCATCCTGCGGTCGCGGTGGTGTGTGGCCGGCGCCGCGAACGTTTTCCTCAACGTTCGGTTTACAACCTGTTGTGTGATCTTGAGTGGGATACGCCGGTCGGTCAGGCCAAGGCCTGTGGCGGTGATGCGCTCATGCGCGCTGAAGCCTTTGCCGCAGTGTCCGGGTATCGCGCCAGTCTTATCGCCGGAGAAGAGCCTGAATTGTGTGTGCGTCTGCGCGCCGCGGGCTGGAAGATCTGGCGTGTGCCTGAGGAAATGACCCTGCATGACGCCGCCATGACCCGCTTTGGCCAGTGGTGGCAGCGCAGTCTGCGGGCGGGCTATGCCTTTGCCGAAGGTGCGTACCTGCATGGCGCCGCCCCGGAACGTCACTGGCTGCGTGAGTCGCGCCGCGCCTGGCTCTGGGGCTTGGGGTTGCCGCTGGCAATCGCCCTCGGGTGTGCATTGCTCGGCAGTTGGGGATTGTTGCTGCTGTTGATCTATCCGCTGCAGGCTGTGCGCCTGGCGCGCCGCGGTGGCAGATCGGTACGCGAAAACTGGCTGCAGGCGGTTTTCCTGGTGCTGGGGAAATTCCCCGAGATGCTTGGGCAGGTAAAGTTTCTATTGAACAGATTCGGTGCCGGCAAGACGGTATTGATCGAATACAAGTGAGAATTCTATGAGTAATCGATCGATATTCAAAAGCGTCCTCACGCTGCAACCCGGCTATTCATTACGGGCGCTGAACAACAAGTTCAAGTTGCTGGTAGCGATGGCCAGAGAGTGGCCAGATCTGCGTGCGTTTCTGCAGCGCATGTCCAGTGCGCTGGGCAGTGAGCGGTTTGAGCAGTTGGGAGATGATTGCATTGGCATCGTGCAATGGCCTTATATCAGCAAATGCTGGAATGCCCAGGCGCGGCTTGCTGCAGTGGCTTCGCACTATGAAGTGGTAAGCCGGCAATTTCCGGCGCTATTGCTGTTGGGGCGTGACGACCGCCTGACCCTGTGTGACCTGTCGAGTCATTCCAGCGGCTGTACCCTGGTCCTGGACCGGCCGATATGGTTCAAGCGTGAAGGCGAGCTGGTGCTCAACGTATTTCAAGGCGATCTGCGCGTGGCATCGATTGCCTTCACTTTGAGTCGCACCGATGAGGGGCTGTGTTTGTTTATCGGCGCAGTCCAGGGCATTCACAAAGGTGTAGACAGCGAAACGTCCCTGACCATCTACCGGGAGTTGACCAAGGACTTTGAGGGGCTGCGTCCCAGAAGTTTTCTGGTCGAAGCTATCAAGTGCGTTGCAAGAACTGTGGGGGCTGCCCGGATCTACGCCGTCGGCGACGAGTACCGGCATCATCGGCATCGCTACTTTGGTGTTGAAAAGGCCCAGGACCTGGCCGCCAATTACGACGTCATCTGGCTGGAAAATGGTGCAACACCCTCGGCTCGCGAGGACTTCTTCAGTATTTCCCTGGCCCCTTCAAAGCGCGCGGCGGAGGACATTGCGCCGAAAAAGCGCGCCATGTACCGCCGGCGCCAGGCGTTGCTGGATGACGTGTTTAGCCAAGTTGAGGCAGCTCTGGCAGGCACCGAAGTGCAAAGGCAGTTGCAGGTGCATCGGCAGCGTCTGGGCGCCGCGCTGGTGCTGCAAGAAGTCCGCAGCGCACCCACCACCACGCCGTTGACGGCAAGGGTTGCAGGGTTGCTTCGACGGCTGGCAAGCGAACCGCGGCTGGACCAGCGCTTTTTCGCCTACGTGCACAAAGCCGGGTTGTATCCAACCCTGAAAAAGATCTGGCGGGAGCTGTTGAAGCAAGGGCCGGGTCTGCTGTGGAAAGCACCTGATGGACAGCGCAAACAGCTGCCTCTGGGTAAACCCACCGTAGCGGCCAGCGCGCTGTTCGCTAATGAAGTGGTGTTGATCAGCGAGTTCGACCTGTCGCAATGCCCCAAGCACCGGGTTGCCTGGTTTCAGCAAGCGCTTGAGGGCCTGGGCTACAGATGTCGCACGGTTGACTGGCGCGAGCATAGCGCTTGTCTGAATGCGCTGCAGATGTGTTCGGCAGTGATCTTCCATCGGCTGCCTGCCTTGGCACAGGTGCTACAGCTGATCGAGGAGGCCAGGCGACTCAAGGTTACCTCCTACTGGGACGCCGACGAGTTGATCTTCGATCCGCAGGCGTATCGCCAGAACAATGATCTGAGTACCTTGAGCGACGACGCCATCGCTAACCTTCTGGCCGCCGTGGCGTTGTACCAGCAGGCACTGCTGGCGTGTGACCGGGCAATCGCTTCGACACCCGCCCTGGCCCTGGCAATGGGGGAGTCTGGTGCCAGACAGGTCACGCTGATCGAGCAGGGCCCGGACACTGAATCCGACAGCAGCAGGTGGAAGCCGCTCAGCCAGATCTTCCCTGCGCTGACGAATACCCGCGCCAGGCGAGTGCTGGCGGCAAACGTATTCTTCTCTCCAAGAAGCTATGGTGGCGCCACGATCATTGCTGAGCAGATGACGCGACTGATGGCAGGCACCGCGCAACTGCAACCGTTCGTGTTCACCTCCTTGCCGGTAACGGACGCCGGGACTTATGGCCTGGTGAGGTACGAGGTCAACAAGGTTGCGGTCATCGGCATGGGGCTACCCGATCCGCGCTCCGAATACTTTGAGAACCCCGCGACAATTCCGGTCTTCGAGGCGCTGCTCAACAGCGTTGCGCCAGACCTTGTGCACCTGCATTCGGTGCAGGGGCTCGGGGCGCAGCTGGCGGAAAGCTGCCGCAAGGCGGGTATTCCTTTTGTGGTGACCTTGCATGACACCTGGTGGATCTGCGGTCGTCAGTTCATGATCAACAAGCAGGGGCAATACTGTGGGCAAACCAGGATTTCCAGCGACGTCTGCGCGAAGTGCGTAGACGATCCGGCGCTGAACGACTACCGCCAGCAATGGCTGGCAAACATGCTGAAAAAAGCCGACCTGCTGCTTGCACCGAGCCAGTTTGCCAGGGACCTGTATGTCGCCAACGGTTTCGATGCCTCGCGGATCCGGGTCAACAACAACGGCATCCTGCCACCTGCGGCCAACTACCGCAAACAACCGGGCAAGACCCTCAGGTTTGGCTATGTCGGCGGCAATGTGTCGATCAAGGGTGTGACCTTGATGGCCCGTGCCTTTGCCTCGCTCAACCGTTCGGACTACGAGCTCAAGGTCGTGGACAGCCAGCTGCATCTTGGCTTGCGTTCGTTCACCCGGGACAGCATCAAGATTCCAGGCACCGTCACCTACATTCCTGGCTATGCCCAGGCAAACATGGATGAATTCTATTCCGCCATCGATGTCCTGTTGTTCCCGACGCAATTGAAAGAAACCTTCGGCTTGTCGGTGCGCGAAGCGCTTGCCCGCGACGTCTGGGTGATCAGCACCCAGGGCGGCGGAACGGTTGAAGATATCGTCGATGGCGTCAACGGCGCCATCATTCCGCTGAGCACGGATGAAAAGTACCTGCGCCAGGCGCTGTCCGACGTGCTCGAGAACCAGCAGCGCTACCTCGAACATCGCAATCCCTTCAAAGCCAGTATCAAGCTGTGCAGCGACCAGGCCCTGGAACTCCAGGGGATCTATGAAGATGTGCTCAAGCAGGCCTCGCTGGCGCAGCCATCGGCAGCAGGCCAGCCGTCAGTGATCGCCAGCCTGAGGTAGGCGGCCGATTGCTGCTGAGGCAGGTCTGATCATTCATAACGCAGGTATTCATTCGGGTTCCTATGCGCATTGCTTATTTCATCAATCAGTATCCCAAGGTCAGCCATAGCTTCATTCGGCGCGAAATTCTGGCGCTGGAGCGCCAGGGCATCGTGATCCAGCGTATTGCCTTGCGTGGTTGGGACGGCGAGTTGCAGGACGCCGAGGATGTGTCTGAACGGGATAAAACCCGTTACGTGCTGCAAGACGGGGTCAAGGGCCTGTTAGTGCCGTTGCTGCAGGTGTTGCGCAGCCGCCCACGGGATTTTTTTTCGACCCTCTGGTTGGCCCTGCGCGTGGGCTTGCGTGCCGATCGCCCGTGGCCCTATCACCTGGTCTATTTCGCCGAGGCGTGCCGTGTTGTGCAGTGGTTGCAGGCGTTTGGCGCTGAGCACGTCCATGCACATTTCGGCACCAATTCAACCGAGGTGGTGATGCTCGCCAACGCACTGGGCGGGCCTGCTTACAGTTTTACCGTGCATGGCCCGGAAGAATTCGACAAACCTCAGTTTCTGTATCTGGGTGAAAAAGTCCGGCGCGCAGCGTTTGTCGCAGCGGTCAGCTCCTACGGGCGCAGCCAGCTGTTTCGCTGGGTGGCGCATGAGCACTGGGCCAAGGTGAAGGTGGTGCATTGCGGGCTGGAACGTACGTTTCACGATGTGCCAGCTGTCGCAGCCCCCAGTGTGCCGCGACTGGTTTGCGTAGGGCGCTTGTGTGAACAGAAGGGTCAGTTGTTACTCCTGGAGGCCGCCCGCCTGATGGCCGCCCGATCGGTGGAGTTCGAAATCGTTCTGGCCGGTGATGGGGAAATGCGCGCGGACATCGAAGCGCTGATCGTTCGCCATGATTTGCAGGCCCAGGTGCGCATTACCGGCTGGATCAGTAGTGCTCAGGTACGTGAAGAAATCCTTGCCGCCCGAGCCCTGGTGTTGCCGAGCTTCGCCGAGGGTTTGCCGGTAGTCATCATGGAGGCCATGGCGCTGCGTCGTCCGGTACTGACAACCTATGTCGCGGGCATTCCCGAGCTGGTTCGCCAGGGCGAGAACGGTTGGTTGTTTCCGGCAGGCGCAGTGGAGGAGTTGGCCGCGGCAATGGCGGACTGCCTTGCGCAGCCGGTCGAGATCATGCAGCGAATGGGCGAAGCGGCTTATCAGCGCGTGTTGCAACGACACGATATCGATAACGAAGCGGCCAAGTTGGCCCGCTATTTCAAGGCGACAGCATGACTATTTTGCTCGGTTGGCTGCTGGGCGCAGTGGCGGTTCTCACCCTCCTGCCGGTGTTGGTGCTGTTTGCCCAGGTGCTGCTGGCCTGCCTGCCTGCGCGACCGGTGCTGCAGACAAACGCAGCGCGGCCGCGCGTGGCTGTGCTGGTGCCCGCGCACAATGAGTCCTCGGTCATAGTGGCGACACTGCAGAGCATTCGTCCGCAGTTGCTGGAGGGTGACCGGCTGTTGGTGGTGGCGGACAACTGCAGTGACGACACCGCCGCGCTGGCCCGCTCGGCCGGTGCCGAGGCCGTGGAGCGTCGGAACGAGCAACTGCGTGGCAAGGGCTATGCGCTGGATTTTGGTGTGCGTCACCTGGCCGCGGATGCGCCGGAGGTGGTCATTATCGTCGATGCCGATTGCCAGGTGAGTGAGCGCTCCATCGATCATCTGGCGCGCAGCTGCGTCGGTGCAGGACGGCCAGTGCAGGCACTTGATCTGATGCGTGCACCACCGGGTGCGGGGTTGAAAGTTCAGGTTGCCGAGTTCGCCTGGCGGGTGAAGAACCTGGTGCGGCCACGCGGTTGGGCGCGACTGGGTTGGCCCTGCCAGATGATGGGCACGGGAATGGCGATTGCCTGGCGGGATCTGGCTTCGGTCAATCTGGCTACGGGACATCTGGTCGAAGACTTGAAGATGGGCCTGGATTTCTGCCGCAACGGCAAGCCGCCGCTGTTCTGTCCGGATGCGCAGGTCACCAGTTACTTCCCTCGTAGCGATGAAGGTCTCGGTACCCAGCGTGCCCGCTGGGAGCGGGGGCATCTGGGCGTACTGCTGGGGGATGCGCCGAAGCTGCTGGTAGCGTCGTTCACCCAGCGCAACTGGAACCTGCTGGCGATGACAGTGGACCTGATGGTGCCGCCGTTGGCTTTGTTGGTCTTGGCCCTGGTGGTGGTGTTCAGCGTTTCATGGTTGGCATTCGTGCTTTTCGCTGTGCTGGTGCCGGCGTTGATCGCCACGGGCGCGATGGCGCTGTTGGGCGTCGCCGTGGTGTTGGCGTGGAGCCGGTTCTGCCGTGAACTGATCGGCTTTTCGGTGTTGTTGTATGCCCCGTTCTATGCGGCGAAAAAAATACCGCTGTATCTGGGCTTTCTGATCAAGCGCCAGGTTGAATGGGTGCGCTCGAAACGGGATGAGAGCTAATGGTTGCTGCAACCTCGCAGACAAGCTGGAGAGCGATTATCGGCAAGCTCCGGGTAGTCAACAGTCCAGGTGCCAAGCACGAATTGCTGCAAGCGTTGGCCGTGCCCGAAACACCGACAGTGCTTGGCTTCGTCAATGCCCATGCGATGAACCTGGTGGCGGGCCATGCCGGCTACTTCAAGGCCCTGGCAGCGGCGGATGTGTTGTTGCGCGATGGCGTGGGCATGAAGATTCTGTTTCGTCGTTTGGGCCTGGATCCCGGACTGAACATGAATGGCACCGACTTCATTCCGCAATTGCTGGCGGCATTCAAAGGTCGGCGCGTGGCGTTCTGGGGAACTGAAGAGCCTTTCCTGAGCCAGGCAGTGCAGCGTTGCGAAGCGCTGTTCGGTGTGCAGGTGGTATCGGCTCATCATGGTTTCGCCGAGGTGCAGACCTACATCGACCTTGCCCGGCAAACGCAGCCGACGCTGATTGTGCTGGGCATGGGCATGCCCAAGCAGGAAATCGTTGCCGAGCGGCTGAGGGCCGTGGGTGAGCCTTGCCTGATCGTGTGTGGCGGGGCGATCCTGGATTTTCTCGGTGGCAAGGTAAGCCGAGCTCCGCAGTGGCTGCGCAGGTTGGGAGGCGAGTGGGTATACCGCTTGTTGAGCGAGCCGAAGCGCTTGTTCAAGCGTTATGTGCTGGGTAACCCGGTCTTCCTGTTGCGTGTGTTGTTCTGCACAAAGACGGGGGCAGCGCAGACTCAGCAGACACCGCGGCCTTTCTAGGGCTCACGGATTGTTCGGCGCCGCGTCTGAATCGGCCAAAATGAATGGCAGAGGTGATTCAGTCCGCCGTGGTTGCTGGGTGGTGCTACAGTGATATCAAAAGCCCCCTCAGGGCCCGGGCGTTGGCAAAATCCTTGATTTTTTTCGCACCAGTTCATCGCGGTGGATGTTGTTTTTCAAGTGTTGGAAAGACGTTTAGCATCTCAATGATGAGGTCTAACAATGGTTTTCGAGCCCAGAAGCAGTCGCTCTCTACTCCAACGAAGAAGCAGTGTCAGCAACGCCATTCAGGCCGGTCTCGATGGTATTGCGATAACCGGTGTTGCCTGGTATTTGATCAACGACCAGATCGGTTACATAACTTCCGATTACGTCATCATGCTGCTGTTGTTGATTGGCGCATTGGCAGTCATTTATGACCATTACGCCATTTACCGAACCAACGTCGGTCTTTCCATCAAGGCTTTTCGGCTGTTCAAGGCATGGTCGGCGACGTTTTGTTTTCTGGTGGTCATCGCCTTTCTGACCAAACAAAGCGAGAGCTATTCACGGTTGCTGGTGGGTGAATTATTTGTCATTGGCTATTTTGTTCAGTTATTCCTGCACTTCGCCGTGCGCGAGGTGCAAAAGCGCTTTTTCGCCCACGCCTATCGTCTGGAAAACGCGCTGATTATTGGCGCGGGGGACCTGGCGTGCTTTCTGCACCAGAAGATCAGCAACAACCCCTGGTTTGGTGAAAGGATTGTGGGCTGTGTGTTAACCGGGGAGGGCGAGGACGGCATAAAGGAAAGTACTGAGGGCAAGCAGCGCCTGTCGGTACTGGGGCATATATCCGAGCTTGATGAAATCGTCGTGCAGCATGCGATCAGAACTGTTTATCTGGTGACGCCGCTCAGTGGTTCTGAAGTTATTAATGATGTGTATCTTAAGTTGCTCGACAAATGTATTGCGGTTAACTGGGTGCCCGACATTTTCTCACTGCGTTTGATTAATCATAGTGTGCGTGAGATTTCTGGAATTCCGGTGCTGACCTTGTCGGAAACTCCGTTGACCGGGACCAGTCTGTTTCTGAAGAACCTGGAAGATAAAGTCCTGGCCGCGCTTATTCTGCTTTTTGCATCTCCACTGTTTCTGGCAATTGCCATTTTTATCAAGCTCGACAGCCCGGGGCCAGTGTTCTTCAGGCAGGCCCGCATGGGCTGGACCGGGGAGACTTTCCGTATCTGGAAATTTCGCAGCATGTACGTTCATGACCCGGAAGGTGGCGTGGTCAAACAAGCGCAGAAAAATGACGTGAGGCTGACCCGGGTAGGCGCTTTCATCCGCCGAACCAGCCTGGATGAACTGCCGCAGTTGTTCAATGTATTGATGGGCGAGATGTCCCTGGTCGGGCCGCGTCCGCACGCGCTGCAACACGATACGCTGTACTCCCAGGACATCGTCGACTACTTCGCCCGGCACAACATCAAACCCGGCATGACCGGCCTGGCTCAGGTGCGCGGTTTCAGGGGCGAAACCAAAGACATCGAGCAAATGATTCAGCGTGTTGACTCTGACATCGAGTACATCAATAACTGGTCGCTGTGGCTCGACTTCGTGATTCTTGTGCGCACGCTGAACGCCTTTACCGGCAAGCAGGCTTATTAAGTGGGTTATAACGCCGGGGCGTGCAAGGTTCGGAAACTTTCGGCTTCTTCCACCAGCCAGTCATGCACCGCTCGGGCGCTCGGATGGGTCAGCCCGCCAGGCGGATAGAGCAGCACGTAGCGCTTGTGGTTGGCGATCGGCAGGCCGAACGGCACGATCAGAGTGCCGCGCTCCAGCTCGTCATTGAGCAAGGTGCGTCGCGCGATGGCCACACCGATACCGGCGATCGCCGCTTCAATGGTCAAGTGGTTGCGGTTGAAGGTGTGCCCACGGCGCACGTCCAGGCCACTTGCACCAATCCCCTCCAGATAGAACTCCCACTCGGCATATTCCGAGCTGCCCCGCCAGGCGGTGATGTCGTGCAGCAACGGATAGTGAGCCAGGTCGCTGGGGCCATGCAGGGGCGGGCGCCCACGTAGCAGGGTCGGTGAACACACCGGAAAGATCTGCTCATCGAGCAGCGGCGTTGAATGCATGCCCGGGTAGCTGCCGTCATTGAGGTCGATGGCCAGGTCGAAATCGCCTTCGTGCAAGGCCTGGCTACTGTCCTCGGCCACCAGGCGCAACTGGATGTCCGGGTAGCGTTGTTGCAGACGGGGCAGACGCGGGGTCAGCCACTTGGCCAGGAACGACGGAATCGAACGCAAGCGCAGGGTGCCACGGATCTCGCCGGCGTCCAGGCGCAGCAGTTCGGCGTCGATGCTGCCATAGGCCTCGCTGACCGTCTGCGCCAGGCGCTGGCCCTCGGCGCTGAGCTCTACGCCACGGGCGCGGCGCAGGAACAGACGAAAGCCCAAGCGCTCCTCCAGCTGACGGATCTGCTGGCTCACCGCCCCGGGGGTGATGTGCAGTTCTTCGGCGCAGCGAGTGAACGACAGGTGGCGTGCGGCGCAGGAAAACACGTGCAGCCAGACATACATCTGGCCATTCATCTGTCGTCTCATCGTTTAGTTCTGCTAAAGGCTTGCTTAGAAAGTTTCGTTGGTCAATGCCACGGTGACCGGGCAGTATCGCGCAACTTCGCGACATTCATCAATTTTTTCACAACGCCGCAGGGTGGCATTCGTCGCTTGAGCGTGCAGGCATTAGCATGGCTATCAGTGTTTTCGACCTTTTCAAGATTGGTATCGGGCCCTCCAGTTCGCATACCGTAGGCCCCATGCGGGCGGCTGCGACCTTTGCCCAGACCTTGCGTGAGCAGGGTGTACTGGCGCAGGTCGCTCGAGTAGAGGTTCGCTTGTATGGCTCGCTGTCGGCTACCGGTGTCGGTCACGCCACCGACCGTGCCTGTCTGCTGGGGCTGATGGGCGAGTGGCCCGATCAGATCGACCCACAGCGTATCGAACCGCTGATCACTCAGTTGCAAGCCAGCCAGGTGCTGCTGCTCGACGGTAGTCATCGTGTTGCGTTCGATTGCAATCGCGACTTGCTGCTGCTTGACGAAAGCCTGCCGTATCACCCCAATGCGATGACCCTGGAAGCCAGTAGCGCGACCGGTTCGTTACTGCAGCAGACCTACTACTCGGTCGGCGGTGGCTTTATCGTCGAGGCTGCGCAGATTGGCGCCGCCGGCGAAAGTGCCGAACAGCTCAAGCTGCCTTACGACTTTGACAGCGCCGCTGAGCTCCTGGCGCTGTGCAAGCAGCACCAGTTGCGTGTCAGTGAACTGATGATGGCCAACGAACTGGCCTGGCGCCCCGAGGCCGAAGTGCGCAGCGGCTTGCTCAAGCTCTGGGCAGCCATGCGCGAGTGCGTGGACAACGGCCTGCGTAACGAAGGCATCCTGCCCGGTGGGCTCAAGGTCAAGCGCCGCGCTGCCAAGTTGCACCGCAGCCTGCAGGAGCTGGGCAAGCCCAACGTGATCGGCTCAACCTTGAGCGCCATGGAGTGGGTCAACCTGTTCGCCCTGGCGGTCAACGAAGAAAATGCCGCTGGCGGGCGCATGGTCACCGCGCCCACCAACGGTGCGGCGGGGATCATCCCGGCGGTGCTGCATTACTACATGAAGTTCAACCCCGATGCCTGCGACAACGATGTTGTCGACTTCCTGCTCAGTGCTGCCGCCGTGGGCATCCTGTGCAAGAAGAACGCCTCGATTTCCGGCGCTGAAGTGGGTTGCCAGGGTGAAGTGGGTTCGGCCTGTTCGATGGCTGCAGCGGGGCTTGCCGAGGTTCTTCGGGCCACGCCGATGCAGCTGGAAAACGCCGCCGAAATCGCCCTGGAGCACAACCTCGGGCTGACCTGCGATCCGGTCGGCGGCCTGGTGCAGATTCCCTGCATCGAGCGCAACGCGATTGCTGCGGTCAAGGCCATCAACGCCTGCCGCATGGCCATGCGCGGCGACGGCAAGCACAAGGTCTCGCTGGACAAGGTGATCAAGACCATGCGCGACACCGGCCGCGACATGCAGGACAAGTACAAGGAAACCAGCCGCGGCGGGCTCGCGGTCA
This sequence comes from Pseudomonas sp., assembly GCA_036643775.1. Taxonomy (GTDB): domain Bacteria; phylum Pseudomonadota; class Gammaproteobacteria; order Pseudomonadales; family Pseudomonadaceae; genus Aquipseudomonas. The sequence continues at coordinate 71,617 of JAVXRI010000017.1, forward strand.
ACGTCATCGAGTGCTGATCGACTGACCCGCCGGTAGAGCCGACCGTTGGTCGGCTCCTCCATCATCCGGGCA
>JAVXRI010000018.1:0-68698 GCA_036643775.1 Pseudomonas sp.
TTATCCGCGATGGACTGCAGAGCAGTCCCAATTTTTGGGGCCGCGCTGCGACCCATCGCGGATGAATCCGCTCCTACAGAAAAACAAACCCCGCCATCAGGCGGGGTCTGTGGGGTCAGGCGACCTTGACGATCCAGCCCGCCGGGCCTTCGATGTCGCCGCTCTGGATGCCAGTCAGCTCGTTGTAGAGCTTCTGGGTCACCGGACCGACTTCGGTCTCGCTGTGGAACACATGCAGCTCGCCGTTGTACTGGATACCGCCGATCGGCGTGATCACCGCCGCGGTGCCGCAGGCGCCGGCTTCTTTGAAACGCTTCAGGTCGTTGATCAGGACGTCGCCTTCGATCACCTTCAGGCCAAGACGCGATTCGGCCAGTTCCATCAACGACAGACGGGTGATCCCCGGCAGCACGGAAGCGGATTTCGGGGTGACGAATTCGTTATTGGCGGTGATGCCGAAGAAGTTGGCCGAACCGACTTCCTCGATCTTGGTGTGGGTCAGTGGATCAAGGTAGATGCAGTCGGCAAAGCCGGCTTGCTTGGCCTTGTAGCCGGGTTGCAGACTGGCTGCGTAGTTGCCGCCGACCTTGGCGGCACCGGTGCCTTGTGGCGCGGCGCGGTCGTAATCGGAGATCAGGAACTTGTGCGGGGTCATGCCGCCTTTGAAGTACGAGCCGACCGGGATGGCGAAGATCGAGAAGATGAACTCCGGTGCGGTACGCACGCCGATGTTGTCGCCCACGCCGATGACGAACGGACGCAGGTACAGCGCACCCTTGCCATACGGCGGGATGAAGCGTTCGTTGGCCTTGACCACCTGCTTGCAGGCATCAATGAACTGTTCGGTCGACACCTGCGGCATCAGCAGGCGGTCGCAGCTGCGCTGCATGCGCAGGGCGTTCTGGTCAGGGCGGAACAGGTTGATCGAGCCATCCTTGCAGCGGTAGGCCTTCATCCCTTCGAAGCATTGCTGGCCATAATGCAGCGCGGTCGAGCCTTCGCTGATGTGCAGCACGTTGTCTTCGGTCAGGGTGCCCTTGTCCCACTCGCCGTTACGGAAGTTGGACAGGTAGCGCTTGTCGGTCTTGATGTAGTCGAAGCCCAGCTTGTCCCAGTTAATGCTTTCGTTACTCATGGCACCCTCGAATCGGTTTGCATATGCCTGATCGCTCAGGCGTCTGTTATCGCGCACGCAGCCACGATAATACATCCCGTGCGGATCGGGAACGCCCAGTCATAGGATTGGACCATGGTCGCAGTGAAAATCTTCATTCTGCGAGTTTGTGCCACAGCGCAAGCTGTGAAAAACAGGTGTTGACCCATCGAAAAGGCAGGCGCAGTATGAACTCATGACGATTTGCCTGCTGACCTCGATGCGTACCACGACTGCCGCCTATAGCGGGGCTGGTACCGATGCTTGAACCTTAGGCAGTAGGTAAAACAAGGCCCCGCCAGCAATGGACGGGGCCTTGTCTTTTCTCCGTCCGGGCTGGCTTTTCACGGAGAGATGACGATGAATGCACGACGCGCACTGCTGGTACTGGATATGCAGGTAGGCCTGTTTCAAGGGCCCGAGCGCCCCTGGCGTGGCGAGCAGGTGCTGGCCACCAGCAATCAGCTGATTGGCGCAGCACGCAATGCCGATGTACCGGTTTTCTTCGCCCGCCACACCGGCCCCGAGGGCTCGCCGATTGCCGCGGGCAGTCCCGCCTGGCAACTGCACCCCGAGCTGAACGTCGACCCGCAGCGCGACCGCCTGTTCGACAAGACCCGCCCCAGTGCCTTCTTCGCCACCTCACTGGCGGATGAGCTGCGGGCGGCCGATGTCGAGGAGCTGGTGATCGTCGGCATGAAGACCCAATACTGTGTCGATACCAACTGCCGGGTGGCCGCCGAGCTTGGTTTCAAACCCGTGCTGGTCAGCGATGCGCACACCTGCATGGACACGCCAGGGCTGTCTGCCGAGGCGATCGTCGCCCATCACAACTTCACCCTCGCGGGCGCCTTCGCCCGTGTGCTTACAGCGGCGGACCTGAGTTTCTGACGCTTCAGCTGCCCAGATGTAGCTCACCGTCCATGTTCAACTGCTGTAGCAACACCCGATCATGTGAGGCCAGCAGTAACGCTCCGCGGTACTGCTGCAGCATGGCCTCCAGGGCGGCGAGGGAGGGCAGGTCGAGATGATTGCCCGGTTCGTCCAGCAGCAGTAACTGCACCGGGGTGTCGCCATACAAAACCCCGGCCAGCAATGCTTTGAGCCGTTCGCCACCACTGAGCAGCCCGCTGGGCAGGTCGATCCGTTGGGCATCCAGGCCCAGCTGCGCCAAGCGGGTGCGCAGGGCGCTTTCATCGAGGCTGTGGGTGCATTCGCGCAGGTAGCCCAGGACTGATTGTGCGACGGGTAGCTGGCTGCACTGCTGGTCGAGGTAGGCGACTTCGCCACGCACTTCGCATTGGCCAGCACGCGGTTGTAGCTGCCCGGCAATCACCTTGAGCAGGGTCGATTTGCCGCTGCCGTTGGCGCCGGTAAGCGCTATGCGTTCGCCGCTGTACAAGGTCCGGTTCAAGGGCAGCTGATACGGTGCGGCGAACGGCAATTGCAACTCGCGAAGACGCACCAGCGGGCTGCCTGTGGGACGCACAGGAGCGGGTGCATGCAGCACAATGGCGCTGTTCTCCTCGACCTGTCGGGCAGCCTCACGCACTTTCAACGACATCGCTTGCCGGGCAACCTGATGATCGCGCTGCTGCTTGCCAGCGGTGACCTCGCTGCGCTGCTGTTTGCGGCCCAGAAGGATCTTGGCCTGGTTAGTGTCTCGGGCTTCCCGGCTTGCCCTGGACTGATGGCGTTCCAGGCGCTCGCGTTGCTGTTGCAGTTCGCGTGCCTGGCGTTGACGTTCCAGTTTCAAGCGCTCCAGGGTGCGCTCGGCCTGGGCGCTTTCTTCTGCCTTGCACTGGGCATAGGCGCTGTAGTTGCCGCCGTAGCTGCTCAGGCCCAGCGACGAGAGTTCGACGATTCGCTGCATGTGCGCGAGCAGCTCACGGTCATGGCTGATCACCAGCAGACCCTTGCGCCACTGGCTGATCAGCTCAAGCAGCAGGGCGCGGCTGGCGGCGTCGAGATGGTTGCTGGGCTCGTCCAGGATCAGGTAGTCGGCTTCGCTCAGAAACGCGCCGAGTAACCCTACGCGCATGGCCTGGCCACCACTCAAGGTCGCGACACGACGATCCGCATCCAGTTGTTCCAGCCCATGACGTTCCAGCTGCGCCTGCAGACGCTCGCGCATGTCCCAGCGTTCGTTCAGCGAATCGAAATCGGCTTGATCGCTACTGCCCGCTTCGATGCGCTGCAAGGCATCGAGCACCTCGTCGACCTGAGCCAGTTGCGCCACGGTGGCGTCGGCGCTTGCCAGCTGCTGCCCCAGGTAATGCACGCGACCGGCTGTGCGGCAGTGCCCGGCAGTAGGTTGCAGGCGCCCGGCGAGGATCTGTGCCAGCACCGTCTTGCCCACACCATTGCGTCCGACCAGGCCGGTGCGGCGCTGGTCGAAGCGTTCGTTGAGATCGGTAAACAACTGCCTGCCGTCCGGCAAGGCAAAGGCGACGCCATCAAGCGTCAGGATTGAGACAGGGGTCATGTGACACTCCAGAAAATGCCTGCAACGTCCCCGGTGAAGGGGGATGAAGACGGGCCGTCAGACAGACGGCGGCATTAATGGCGCATCGGACCATACCTCGAAGAAAGCGGTAGGGGCACAGCTTAAAGGTTGCGGCTGTGCCGGGTAAAGCACCGCTGGCTTAGCCTTCGATCTGCTGACAGAACCGCAGGCGATTGCCGAACGGATCTGCGATCTCCATCTGCAGGCCCCAGCCGACGCTGATCGCTTCAGGGCGGGAATAGCCGTAACGCTTGTCTGCCAGCTCGTGCTGCAGGGCGACGATGTCCTCGACACGGGCAAACACCGTCGAGCCGGGGGTGGCATCGCCGTGATGTTCGCTCAGGTGCAGGATCAGCCCGTCGCGGTGCACCTGGGCATACAGGGGCAGTTCGGGCTCGAAGCGGTGTTCCCAGTCCAGGGTGAAACCGAGGAAGTCCAGGTAGAACTCCTTGGCTTTTTCGACGCAGAAGATGCGCAGGACCGGGATGGCGGGGGCGAGTTGGATAGGTGAAGGCATGGGCATTCCGTGCGGTGATTGGGCCAGCCGGCAGTGTGACAGGCACTCAATTGCCGGGCAATTGTGTACCGACGTTGTCGGAAAGTGCAGAGCCGGCGATGGGGCCGCTGCGGTGTCAGGTGGTGCGCAGCGTCTGCATCCCTGGCAAGGCCAGCTCCCACAGGTGGCTGCATATCCTGCAGGCAGTCGCATGTTCGTGCTTGACCTCTACCTAACTCGAGGTAAGAAACTGCTCGCTCTTACGTAATGGAGCGCACCATGACCCTTGCCAATACCGTCTCAGCCTTCGAGTTGTCCAATCCCGAAGGCCTCTACGACCCTAGCGCCAACGCCTATTCCCATGTCGCCGAAATCAACCCTCAGGCCCGCCTGCTGTACATCGCCGGGCAGGGTGGAGAGGACATCGAGGGGCGGCTTCCAGCAGACTTTGCCGAGCAGGCCAGGCAAGCCCTGGCCAATCTGCAAACGGCGTTGCGCAGCAGAGGCGCCGCGCTTGAGGATGTGTTCAAGCTGACGCTGCTGATCGTCGAACACTCGGAAGAAAAGCTGCGCCAGTGGGTGGCCGAAGCGGATCGTGCCTGGGGGCCTCATATGAAGCCCACCTGCACCCTCATCCCGGTTCCACGGCTGGCGCTGGACGCCATGCAGATCGAGATCGAGGCCACTGCAGCGCTTAGAACGTAGCCTTGACCTGCAAGCCCAGGACCAGCGCATTGTCGATGTGCTCACCGGAAAACGCGCCTGGCTCGATGATGTATTGCACATCCGGGCGCAGTGTCAGCCAGGGTGTGGCCTGGTAGCCGTAGCTGAGTTCGATCAGCTGTTCGGCGCTGTCCAGGTTCGGCACGGCCTCGCCATTGGCCAGTGCGGCATCCTGCTGAACGTCGCGGCTGCGCGGGTTGGGCACGGCGCGCCCGTAGCCGAAGGCGACGGTGTCGCGCGGTCGGCCTGCGAAGGGCTTGTAGAGCACCATGCCGACGCCATACCACTTGCTGAACGGCGATGCGGCGCTGCTGGCTGCCGAGTACTGGCCAAAGGCATGCAGGCTGCGGCCCGTTGTGGCTTGCGAGTTCCATATTGCCTGGTCGATCAGCAGGTAGTGACCCTCACGGCCGGCCACGTCCTTGTCGCTGCCGATGCGTTTGGCATCGGAGCTGTCGTAGTAGTAACCCAGTTTGTATTCGCCAGGCAGTGCACCCTGCAGCTTGTAGACCAGCTCCACCGGCACCACGGTACCGGTGCTGTGCTTGGGCCCCAGGTGCCAGGCACGGCTGGAATTGCCGTTGCTCTCGGGGTCGACGTTGAAGGCGGCGACCCGCAGTTGCCAGGCCGACGACAGGTCGTATTTCACCCGCACGCCGAGGTGAGCATTGGGGTAGTTGGTCCAGCCGCTGCCGCCCGACATGTTCAGTGGATGGCCGCAGAAACCGGCGTTCATGAAGTTGCAGAGAATGCCGCTGTCCAGGCCGCCGAGGTCGTTGCCCATGGCCATGTAGCCGAGCTTGACGTTCAGCGCCGGGGTGAACAGGGTGCGCTCGTAGCTCAGTTCGGTCAGGCGGGTGTAGAGGCCGCCATAGTTTTCCTGGATCGGCAGACGGTTGCCGACCAGATCTTCCGAGGCACTGTTGCCGCGACGATCGTTGACGGTCAGCTGGACCTTGCCGCCGTTGTCCAGGCCATACAGCGTGCCCAGATCGAACTGCACACCAAGTTTGATGTTCTGTGAGTAGCGCGCCGAGCGATGCAGGCCGCCAGTGGCGTTGTAGGCGGTTTCGCCACTGTAGTCGCCGGTGAACTTGATGCCTTGCTCGTTCAATTGCTGACGCAGACCGCCCCAGTCGCCGGTAAGCGTGCTGCGAGTCAGAAGGTCTGAGTCACTAGCTAGTGCGGGGAGGGTGGTGGTACAGCACAGACCGAGCAGCAGGCCGGTGATCGGGTGGGGATGATGAAAACGAAAAACGCGGGACATGCACAACCTATCTAACGGAAACGCGAGGGATACATAGCAGAAGGGGGCGCGGTGCCGGAACACCGCGCCAATGCAGCGATGGGCTGTTACGGCAGGGCGTAGGCCATGACGTAATCGCCACGATCAGTCGACTGGCGCGCGCCGCCAGCGGTGATGACGATGTACTGCTTGCCGGTTTTCGGCGAAACGTAGGTCATCGGGCCGCCTTGGCTGCCAACCGGCAGGCGGGCTTTCCAGACTTCTTCACCGTTACCGCTGTTGAAGGCGCGCAGGTAGAAGTCCTGGGTGCCGGCAATGAATATCAGGCCGCCCTGGGTCGACAGGGTGCCGCCGAGGGTCGGCAGGCCAACCTTGATCGGCAGGTGCATGCGGATACCCAGCGGGCCGGTGTCTTCGACAGTGCCCACCGGCACCTGCCAGGCGACTTTTTGCGTCTTCATGTCGATGGCGGTCAGGGTGCCGAACGGTGGCGCCTGACAGGGAATACCGGCGACCGAGAGGAAGCGGTTCTTGTTCACCGCATACGGCGTGCCCTTGAGCGGTACAGCGCCCATGCCGGTGTTCAGTGCTTCACCGCCGGAGCTGGCCTGGCCGCTGTTCTGTGACGGGATCATCTGAATCCACAGGCCCAGGCGCATGTCGTTGACAAAGATAAAGCCGTGCACCGGGTCGGTGGAAATGCTGCCCCAGTTCATCCCACCCAGGGAGCCTGGGAAGCTCAGCGACAGATCAGTGCCGGGTGCCGTGTAAAGCCCGTCATAACGCATTTTCTTGAAGTCGATGCGGCACAGCAACTGGTCGTAGGGCGTGGCGCCCCACATGTCCGACTCGGTCAGTTGCTGGGCGCCTATCTGCGGCATGCCCACCGATTTGGGCTGGGTCGGCGAGTAGGGTTCGTTGGGAATGTTACCCGCTTTGACCGCGACTTCCTCGACCCGGGTCAGCGGTTTGCCGGTGGCGCGGTCGAGGACGAAGATCTGCCCGGCCTTGGTGCCGATTACCAGTGCAGGAACAGACTGACCGTCGGCCTTGGTGAAATCGATCAGGCTCGGCTGCATCGGCAGGTCGAAGTCCCAGAGGTCGTTGTGTACGGTCTGGTACACCCATTTCTCTTCACCGCTGCTGGCGTCCAGGGCCAGCACGGAAGCGCCGTACTTGTGGTTCAGCTCAGTGCGTTCGACACCATAGATGTCGGTGGAAGAGCTGCCCATCGGCAGGAACAGGGTGTTCATCGCCGGGTCATAGGACATCGGCGCCCAGCTGTTCGGGGTGCTGCGCACGTAAGTGCTGTCGCCGCTCGGAGCGTTCCTGTCCTCGGGGTTGCCCGGGTCGAAGGCCCAGCGCATCTGCCCGCTGATAACGTCGAAACCACGGATCACGCCGCCTGGCATATCGGTCTGGACGTTGTCGGCAATACGCCCGCCAACGACCACGGTAGTGCCAGCCATCAGCGGTGCCGACGACAGTTGGTAGTAGCTGTCCGGAACGTTGCCCAGGCCGGCCTTGAGATCGACCTGGCCGTTGTTGCCAAAGCCCTGGCAGAACTCACCGGTGTCGGCGTCGACGGCGATCAGGCGGGCGTCGATGGTGTTGGTCAGCAAGCGGCGCTGGCAATTGGCGCCGGCCGGTACGCTGGCGGCGATGATTGCCGAGGCATTGGCCTGGGTCGGTTGCGCGATCGGCGCGGTGGCATCGAAGTAGGCCATGCCACGGCAGCGCTGCCAGACCTTCGACTTGGCGTTGATCGCGTTCTTCCACAGCTCTTTGCCGGTGTCGGCATCGAGGGCGATCAGGTTGTTGTGCGGGGTGCAGATGAACACCTTGTTACCGACCTGCAATGGCGTCAGCTGGTCTTCGGCGCCGTTGCCGTCGCTGAGGGCCACATCACCGGTGTGATAGGTCCAGGCCACTTTCAGCTGGTTGACGTTGTCGCGGTTGATCTGGTCCAGCGCGGCGAAACGGCTACCGCCTTCAGTGTTGCCGTAGTGCGCCCAGTCTTTCTGGGCGATGGCCGGATCGACTGCGGTTACGCCAGGGCCATCGCCAGTGGGGGCAACGCTGGGGTGGGCAACGAACATGTTGCCTGCGGCAATAACCAGCGCGACGGCCAGCACGCCGGCCACGCCATAGGCACTGCGGCCAGGGGTATTACCCGCAGCGCGGGCCAGTAGCGGGTAGACCAGCGCCAGCGCCAGGCCGATTGCGCCGAACATGAACAGGCGCGAGAACAGCGGCCAGAACACCAGCCCGACATCCGCCAGGGCCCAGATCGCGGTACCGGCCAGGAACGCGGCGTACAGCCAGGCACCTGCCGGCTTGCGGCGCGTGACCAGCAGGCCGGAAACGGCCATCAGCAGACCGCCGATCAGGAAGTACCAGGAACCACCCAGGGCGACCAGCTTCACGCCACCAGCGGCCAGCGCCAGACCGAGCAGGGCGATGATCACGCCGAGGCCAACCAGGATGAATGTTGAGGCGCCAGAGGTGCGCGGTGCTTGCTTCATATCGAAAAAAACTCGAAGTGGGGAGTGGTCGAATTATACCCTTAGCAAGCTAATTAACAAGTTAGTACATTTTAGACGATAGGATCATTGGCTGCTCTGTTGCTTTCAAGGCAGTGTCAGGGTTTCATGGTGGCCAATGCGCGGAATCGCGTAATGGCGTGCAACGAGACCCGATATGAAAACCCGTTTTGAGAGATGTGGTGTGCCTGTGCTCAGTATTCAGTGTGATGACAACCTTCATGGCGTCAACCTTCAGCCATCGGTGATAAACGCATGATCGAAGTGACCGAAGTTTCCATTGCCCAGCTGCGCGCGGCACTCGAATCCGGCCAGGCCACCGCGGTCGAGCTGGTGAAGGCTTATCTTGCCCGTATCGATGCCTACGACGGTCCCGCCACGGCCACTGCACTCAATGCCGTGGTAGTGCGTAACCCTGAAGCACTCAAGGAGGCCGAGGCCGCTGACGCCCGTCGGGCCAGGGGCGAAACCCTCGGGCCGCTCGATGGCATCCCTTACACGGCCAAAGACAGCTACCTGGTCAAAGGGCTCACCGCCGCTTCCGGCAGCCCGGCCTTTGCCGACCTGGTTGCCCACCGCGATGCATTCACCATCGAGCGCCTGCGTGCGGCTGGCGCCATCTGTCTGGGCAAGACTAATATGCCGCCGATGGCCAACGGTGGCATGCAGCGTGGGGTGTATGGCCGGGCCGAAAGCCCGTACAACGCCGAGTACCTCACCGCGCCGTTCGCTTCGGGCTCATCCAATGGAGCAGGCACTGCCACTGCTGCGAGCTTCTCGGCGTTCGGTCTGGCTGAAGAGACCTGGTCGAGCGGGCGCGGTCCGGCCTCGAACAACGGCCTGTGCGCCTACACCCCTTCGCGCGGGGTGATTTCGGTGCGAGGCAACTGGCCGCTGACGCCGACCATGGATGTGGTCGTGCCCTTTGCCCGGACCATGGCTGACCTGCTCGAAGTACTCGACGTGGTCGTCGCCGAAGATCCCGACACCCGCGGCGACCTGTGGCGGATGCAGCCCTGGGTGCCGATTCCGAGCGTCGCCTCGGTGCGTCCGGCGTCGTACCTGGAGCTGGCGGTCAACGCCACGACACTGGCAGGCAAGCGCCTCGGCATCCCGAAGATGTACATCAATGCCGACCCTGAGGCGGGCACCAGCGAAGCGCCGGGTATCGGTGGCCCGACCGGCCAGCGTATCAACACCCGCCCGACGGTCATCGACCTCTGGGAGCAGGCGCGCAAGGCTCTGGAAGCTGCGGGCGCGGAAGTGATCGAGGTGGATTTCCCGCTGGTCTCCAATTGCGAAGGCGATCGCCCCGGCGCGCCGACGGTGTTCAACCGTGGCCTGGTGTCCAAGGAGTTCCTCCACCATGAGCTGTGGGACCTGACCGCCTGGGCCTTCGATGATTTCCTCCAGGCCAACGGCGATCCGAAACTGAACCGTCTGGTCGACGTCGATGGTCCGAAGATCTTCCCTCACGATCCGGGCACGCTGCCCAACCGCGAAGGCGATCTGGCTGCGGGCATGGACGAGTACGTGCGCATGGCCGAGCGCGGTATCACCCCCTGGGATCAGATCAGCACGGTGCCTGATGGCCTGCGCGGACTGGAGAAAACCCGGCGCATTGACCTTGAAGAGTGGATGGATCGCCTCAAGCTCGATGCCGTGCTGTTCCCGACGGTCGCCGACGTTGCCCCGGCCAATGCGGATGTCGATCCGGCGTCGGCGGACATTGCCTGGAGCAACGGCGTCTGGGTGGCCAACGGCAACCTGGCGATTCGTCACCTGGGCGTGCCGACAGTCACAGTACCGATGGGCGTGATGGCGGATATCGGCATGCCGGTCGGGCTGACCTTTGCCGGGCGCGCCTATGACGATTCGTCGCTGCTGCGTCTGGCGTCGGCGTTCGAATCGACAGGGTCCAAGCGCATGGTGCCGCCGCGCACGCCGCCATTGGTGGCTGCTAACGCGTAACAGAAGAGGGCGGGGTTGGCGCTACACAGCGTCAATCCCGGCTGCTAGTGGCCGAACAGTGTGCTTGAGGTGCGCGCATGACTACGACAGATATGTCGTGAGATGAGGTGTGTTTGGATCAGAAGAAAATGGCAGGGGCGGCTGGATTCGAACCAACGCATGGCAGGATCAAAACCTGCTGCCTTACCGCTTGGCGACGCCCCTGTAGCTGTTGCGACGAGTCTTTGGTACTCGTTTGAAGAGATAACATTCGCTGCCGTTGCAGGAATGCGCGGAAATTTATCAACTTTTTCGTCGTCTGGGAAGAGCTAGAGCAAATAAATTGTTTTTAAAACAGCTGGTTACTGTCGCGGCAGGTCAGGCGTCATACTGTTCACTCCATTTCAGCAGGAAATTCCCCATGGCCAACCACGACATCACCTTCGTTCCCGACCCCGACCCGGAATCCATCTCCAGTGACGTTGCCGGGTTCGGCGGTGTGCTGGTTTCCACCCAGATTCCGACCCGTGCCGATGGCAGCCTGGAGCTGGGGGATATCACTTCGCAGAGCGAATGCACGTTGCAGGCGCTCAAGGTTGCGCTGGAGCGTGCAGGCAGCTCGATGGACCGGGTGTTGCACCTGACCATCTACCTCACCGACATGGCTGATCGCGCCGCGTTCAACGAGGTCTACCAGCGCTTCTTCGCCAAACCCTGGCCGGTACGTGCCGCTGTTGGCGTGGCTTCGCTGGCGGTTGAAGGCATGCGTGTGGAAGTGACGGCGATGGCTGCCAAGGCATAAAGCGCAACTGCACCGGCCTCATCGCCGGCTCCGCCAGCTCCCACAACGGCATACAGCTCGGCAGCTGGCGGGTGCGAGTCACGCGTTTCGCGCTACAATGCGCGCCTTGACCGTGACAAGCCTGACTAAAAAAACATGTCCTTACCCAAGCATCACCTGGAACTGCTCAGCCCCGCCCGCGATGTAGCCATCGCCCGTGAGGCCATCCTGCATGGCGCCGACGCCGTGTACCTCGGTGGCCCAAGCTTCGGTGCCCGCCACAACGCCTGTAACGAGGTGAGCGATATCGCTCAGCTGGTGGAGTTTGCCCGTCGCTACCACGCCCGGGTCTTCACCACCATCAACACCATTCTCCACGACAACGAGCTGGAGCCAGCGCGCAAGCTGATCCACCAGCTCTACGACGCCGGTGTCGATGCCTTGATCGTTCAGGACCTAGGGGTGATGGAGCTGGATATTCCGCCCATCGAGCTGCACGCCAGCACCCAGACCGATATCCGCACCCTGGCGCGGGCGAAGTTCCTCGATCAGGCCGGTTTCTCGCAGCTGGTGCTGGCGCGCGAGCTGAACCTCAAGGAAATCCGTGCCATCGCCGACGAAACCGACGCGGCGATCGAGTTCTTTATTCACGGTGCGCTGTGCGTGGCGTTCTCCGGCCAGTGCAACATTTCCCATGCCCAGACCGGACGCAGCGCCAACCGCGGCGACTGCTCCCAGGCCTGCCGCCTGCCGTACACCCTCAAGGACGAAAAAGGCGGCGTGATCGCCTACGAGAAGCACCTGCTGTCGATGAAAGACAACAACCAGAGCGCCAACATCCGCGCCCTGGTCGAAGCCGGTGTGCGTTCGTTCAAGATCGAAGGGCGTTACAAGGACATGGGCTATGTGAAGAACATCACTGCCTATTACCGCCAGCGCCTGGACGAGGTCCTCGAAGATCGCCCGGACCTGGCCCGTGCCTCCAGCGGCCGTACCGCGCACTTCTTCGTCCCCGATCCGGACAAGACCTTCCACCGCGGCAGCACCGACTACTTCGTCAGTGACCGCAAGATCGACATTGGTGCCTTCGACTCACCGACCTTCACCGGTTTAGAGGTGGGCGTGGTCGAGAAAGTCGGCAAGCGTGACATGCAGGTCGTCACCCATGAGCCGCTGTCCAACGGCGACGGCCTCAATGTCCTGGTTAAACGTGAAGTTGTAGGTTTCCGCGCCAACATCGCCGAGCCCAAGGGCGAGTTCGATGAAGACGGCGAAAAGCGCTACCGCTACCGCGTCGAGCCGAACGAAATGCCCAAGGGCATGTACCAGCTTCGGCCTAACCACCCGCTCAGCCGTAACCTCGACCACAATTGGCAGCAAGCCCTGCAGAAGACCTCTGCCGAGCGCCGTGTTGGCCTGGCCTGGGTCGCGCGCTTGCGTGAAGAACGTCTGGAACTGACCGCCACCAGTGAAGAAGGTGTCAGCGCCAGCGTTGTCCTGGACGGCCCTTTCGGTGCGGCCAACAAGCCGGAACAGGCTCTGGAGCAACTGCACGACCTGCTCGGCCAACTGGGTACCACCCAATACCACGCCACCGCCATCGAGCTGGATGCGCCACAGGCGTACTTCATCCCCAACTCGCAGCTCAAGGCGTTGCGCCGCGAAGTGATCGAGTCGCTGACTGAAGCGCGTATCAAGGCGCACCCACGCGGCGGGCGTAAAGCAGAAAGCACTCCGCCACCGGTGTACCCGGAATCGCACCTGTCGTTCCTGGCCAACGTCTACAACCAGAAGGCGCGCGATTTCTATCACCGCCACGGTGTCAAGCTGATTGATGCGGCTTACGAAGCCCATGAAGAGAAGGGCGAAGTGCCGGTGATGATCACCAAGCACTGCCTGCGTTTCTCCTTCAACCTGTGCCCTAAACAGGCCAAGGGCGTCACCGGCGTGCGCACCAAGGTCGCGCCGATGCAGCTGATTCACGGCGACGAGGTGCTGACCCTGAAGTTCGACTGCAAACCTTGCGAGATGCACGTCATCGGCAAGATGAAGGGGCACATCTTCGATCTGCCGCAGCCGGGCAGCCAGCAAGTGGTTGGCCACATCAGCCCTGAAGACCTGCTCAAGACCATCCCCCGCGCCCCGCACTGAGTGACCACGAGCGCGACGTTTCCGCGTCGCGCTCGTCCTCAACCGCGAAGTTCCATCCCCGCTTTGTCCAGCAGCCAGCTACGGAACGCCTCCAGCGCTGGCAGCGCCTGGTTGCGCGGCGGATACACCAGGTAGTAACTGCGTGCACTGGCAAAGGGCAGCGCAGGGCTGCTCAGCTCGCCGCTGGCCAGCTCGTCGCTGATCAGGATGCGCGGCACCAGGCCGATGCCAATGTCGGCGCGCACCGCCTGAATCAAATGCGACGTCAGTTCGAAGCTCGGCCCCAGGCGCATCGCCTGGTGCGCCAGGCCGTGGTGGGTGAACCATTCGCCCCAGGCATTGGCGTTGTTGGCGACACTGAGCAGCACCTGCTGACTGATGTCCTTCGGGCTCCAGCTGGGTCGGGTTGCCGCCAGGGTCGGTGACAGGATCACCATCAGTTCTTCAGCGTGCAGGCGATGGCAGATCAGCCCCGGCAGGTCGCTGGTGGCGACGACGATGGCGGCGTCGATGCCGCTGGTGGCGAAGTCCACTGGTTCAATCCGCGAGTTGATATGCACCAGCACCTCAGGGTGACTGCGATAGAACTCATGCAGGCGCGGCAACAACCATTTCGAACCGAAGGTCGGCAAGGTGGCCAGGCGCAGGCTGCCGCCACCGGCCTGGTGCGCTATGGCGTGCAGGGTGGCGCTGCGCACGCGGCCGAGGGCCTCGCTGATTTCACGCTGGTACAGGCGTCCGACATCGGTGAGCTTGACGGTGCGGCCTTCGCGGCGGAACAACGTCACCCCCAGGTGCTGCTCCAGGGCCTGGACCTGACGGCTGACGGCGCTCTGGGTCAGCGCCAGTTCCACTGCCGCGCGGGTATAGCTTTCATGACGCGCCGCGGCTTCAAAGGCGAGCAGCAGGGACATGGAAGGCGTGAGGTTGCGGTAATTCATTCGTAAAAGTCATCAAAGGCTGCGGGAATATCCGTTTGTGCCTGGCGCAAGGCTGCGGGATCATTGGCATCATCCACTACCTGGCGGTGTACTGACCATACCGTTTCAGCAAGTATTCCTGATTAGCCTGACATAAATGAGGCCATCCCCCGATGATCGCCCGACTGACCGGCACTGCGCCGGCCACGCTGTACCCTGACTTTCTCGAAGCCCTGCGCGCTGCCGGTTTCCGTGGCCAGCTCAGTGCTGACTACGCCACCCGCACGGTGCTGGCCACTGATAACTCCATTTACCAGCGCCTGCCGCAGGCGGCGGTATTCCCCCAGGATGCCGAGGACATCGCGCGTATTGCCGCGCTGATGGCCGAACCGCGCTTCAAGGAGGTCAAGCTGACCCCGCGCGGTGGCGGTACCGGCACCAATGGCCAGTCGCTGACCGACGGCATCGTCGTTGACCTGTCGCGACACATGAACAGCATCCTCGAGATCAATGTCGAGGAGCGTTGGGTGCGGGTCCAGGCCGGTGTGGTCAAAGACCAGCTCAATGCTGCGCTCAAGCCTCACGGGCTGTTCTTCGCCCCAGAGCTGTCGACCTCCAACCGCGCTACTGTCGGCGGCATGATCAACACCGACGCCAGCGGCCAGGGCAGTTGCACCTACGGTAAAACCCGCGACCACGTACTGGAACTGCACAGCGTGCTGCTGGGTGGTCAACGCCTGCACACCCGGCCGTTGAGCGACGAAGAGCTGGAAGAAGCCTGTGCCGAACCGGGTCGCGCCGGCGAGGTGTACCGTACTGCCCGGCAGATCCAGGAAACCCAGGCCGAGCTGATCGAGCAAATCTTCCCCAAGCTCAACCGCTGCCTGACCGGCTACGACCTGGCGCACCTGCGTGAAACGCCCGAACACTTCAACCTCAACAGTGTGCTGTGTGGCTCGGAAGGTTCGCTGGGCTTCATCGTCGAAGCCAAGCTGAACGTGCTGCCGATCCCCAAGTACGCGGTGCTGGTCAACGTCCGCTACACCAGCTTCATGGACGCCCTGCGTGACGCCAATGCGCTGATGGCGCACAAGCCACTGTCGATCGAGACCGTGGACTCCAAGGTACTGATGCTGGCGATGAAAGACATCGTCTGGCACAGCGTTGCCGAATACTTCCCCGCCGACGCCGAGCGCCCGACCCTGGGCATCAACCTGGTGGAATTCTGCGGCGATGATCCGGCCGAAGTGAATGCGCGGGTGCAGGCCTTTGTCGCCCACCTGCAGGCCGACCAGGGCGTCGAGCGCCTGGGTCATACCCTGGCCGAGGGTGCCGAGGCGGTGACGCGGGTCTACACCATGCGCAAACGCTCGGTGGGCCTGCTCGGCAACGTCGAGGGTGAAGTCCGCCCGCAGCCGTTTGTGGAAGACACCGCGGTGCCGCCGGAGCAACTGGCGGACTACATCGCCGAGTTCCGTGCCTTGCTCGACGGCTATGGCCTGGCCTACGGCATGTTCGGTCACGTCGATGCCGGCGTGCTCCATGTGCGCCCGGCGCTGGACATGAAGGACCCGGCCCAGGCGGCGCTGGTCAAGCCGATTTCCGATGCCGTGGCAGCGCTGACCCTGCGCTATGGCGGCCTGCTCTGGGGGGAACATGGCAAGGGCCTGCGTTCGGAATACGTGCCGGAATACTTCGGTGAACTGTACCCGGCGTTGCAGGCGATCAAAGCCGCGTTCGACCCGTTCAACCAGCTCAACCCCGGCAAGATCTGCACCCCGCCGGACAGCGCCCAAGGGCTGATCAAGGTCAACGAAGCGCCGCTGCGTGGCGACTTCGACCGGCAGATCGACGAGCGCGTGTGGCAAAGCTTCGGCAGCGCCGTGCACTGCAACGGCAACGGCGCCTGCTACAACTACGACCCCAATGACGCCATGTGTCCGTCGTGGAAAGCCACCCGCGAACGTCAGCACTCGCCCAAGGGCCGTGCTTCGCTGATCCGTGAATGGCTGCGCTTGCAGGGTGCCGCCAATATCGATGTGCTGGCGACTGCCCAGGGCAAGCTCAACTGGCTCAAAGGCCTGCCGGCACGCTTGCGCAACAACCTTTCGCGCAGCAAGGGCGAAGCGGACTTTTCCCATGAAGTCTACGACGCCATGGCCGGCTGCCTGGCGTGCAAATCGTGCGCGGGCCAGTGCCCGATCAAAGTCAACGTGCCGGAATTCCGCTCGCGCTTTCTCGAGCTGTACCACGGGCGCTACCAGCGGCCGCTGCGCGACTACCTGATCGGTTCGCTGGAGTTCAGCATTCCGTACCTGGCCCATGCACCGGGCCTGTACAACGCCGTGATGGGTTCGAAGTGGGTGAGCAAACTGCTGGAGCAGCAGGTCGGCATGCTCGACAGTCCGCTGATCAGCCGCTACAACCTGCAGGCCACGCTGACCCGTTGCAACGTGCGCATGGCCAGCATCCCGGCCCTGCGCGAACTGACCCCGGCCCAGCGCGAGCGCAGCATCGTCCTGGTCCAGGACGCCTTCACCCGCTATTTCGAAACCCCGGTGCTGGCAGCCTTCATTGATCTGGCTTACCGCCTCGGCCACCGCATCTACCTGGCGCCATACAGCGCCAACGGCAAGCCGCTGCACGTTCAGGGCTTCCTCGGTGCCTTCAACAAGGCGGCCATTCGCAACGCCCGCCAGCTCAGTGCCCTGGCCGACTGCGGGGTGCCGCTGGTGGGCCTGGACCCGGCCATGACCCTGGTGTACCGCCAGGAGTATCAAAAGGTCCCGGGCCTGGGCGATTGCCCGAAAGTCTTGCTGCCGCAGGAGTGGTTGGTGGATGTGCTGCCCGAGCAGCCGACCCGGGCGACTACCACTTACCGCCTGATGGCGCATTGCACCGAGAAGACCAACGTTCCGGCCAGCACCCGTCAATGGGAGCAGGTGTTCGCGCGCCTGGGGCTGAAACTGTCCACCGAAGCCACCGGCTGCTGCGGTATGTCCGGCACCTACGGCCACGAAGCGCGCAACCAGGCAACCTCGAAGACCATCTTCGAGCAGTCCTGGGCGGGCAAGCTGGACAAGGACGGTGAGGCGTTGGCGACCGGCTATTCCTGCCGTAGCCAGGTCAAGCGCCAAGCCGATCGCACCTTGCGTCATCCACTGGAAGTGCTGTTGCAGCAACTCAGTGCTTGAGGAACAGGCCGGGCGTGGCTTCAACCAGAATTGAAGCCACGCCCGGCCTGTTCGATGTTGAGCGTCAGGCCCCGCCGCGGAAACAGGAGACGCCCCAGGCGGTCAATTTGAACGGCAAGTGGTAGTGCTGGCTTGAGTCCGCAACGCCAAAGCGCAACACCAGTTCGTCCAGAAACGGCAGGACGGGCAGCACGAGGTCTGTTGTTCGATAGAAGTCAGCCACCCGCAGCGTCGCTTCATAAACCCCTGTACTGCAGTGCTCACGGCGGTTACCCAGTTCGGCCAGGAGGCCATTGGCACCGATGCGGCCCTCGCAGATCAGCTTGCGCCGATCTGCATCCAGCCGCTCCAGGCGAACTTCAAGGCCTTCAGCCACGCGACCGCTGGCGACATCCACGACATGAATGGAAATCCCGCCGTTCATGACCAGAACCCTTTGTGTGGTTCGGCGGCTTCAGCTTCCAGCATCGGACCCAGCACGCTGACCTTGCGCTGACCTTTGGCAAACACTTCGCGGCAGGGCAGGGAGAACGTCGGGTTTTCCGGGTGATCGCCGGTCAAGCCGAGCAAGGCGTGCTCCGACAAGGCATAAACCACCCGGCCAATACCGGTCCAGTAAACGGCGCCGGCGCACATGCAGCACGGTTCGGCACTGGTGTACAAGGTGCAGTGCGCAAGCGCTTGTGGGTCAAGCACCTTGGCGGCTTGGGCCGCCGCGACCAGTTCGGCGTGCTGGGTCGGATCACCTTCCGGCGGCATGGAATTGTTGCCGGCTTCGGCAATGATGTTGCCGTCGCGATCGGCGACCAGCGCCGCGAAGGGATGACGGCCGCGCTGCCTGGAGGCATCGGACAATTCAATCGCGCGGCGCAACAACTGCAAGTCCATCTCGGTAACGCCGGCGGGGACGAGGTGCGTGAAGCGGGTCATGGTTAACTCCTTGGCAGTAAACATCGAGCAGGTCACTCCGCCAGTTCGGCGGCGACGCTGTCTTGGGTGTTTTTCTCGTTATTGAGTAGAACGTTGAGCACGATGGCGGTGATCGCGCCGAGGAAAATGCCGCTTTCCAGCACCAGCTTGAGCGCACCGTGGGCGTGTTCGAACAGTGCAGGGAAGGACATCGGCAGCACCCCGACACTGACCGAGACCGCGACGATGATGCCGTTGCGGGTGCCTTCGAATTGAACCCGTGACAGCTCCTGGATACCGGCGACAGTGGTCATGCCGAACATGACGATTGCGCAGCCACCCAGCACCGGGGTGGGCACCGCGGCAATCAACGCGCCGAGCTTGGGGAACAGGCCCATCAGCACCATGATTGCGCCGGCAGCCGCCACGACGAAGCGGCTCTTGATATTGGAGAGGGCAATCAAGCCGGTGTTTTGCGTGAACGCGTTGTACGGGAAACTGTTGAAAAAGCCGCCCAGCATGGTCGACAGACCGTCTGCACGAAATGCATTGCCCAGGGTCTGCTGGGTGGTCGGCTTGCCGGTCAGCTTGCCGATGGCCAGGCAGTTGCCGGTGGTCTCCGCCATGATCACCAGCATGGCCAAGGTCATCACCAGAATCGGCACCAGCGAGAACTGCGGTGCGCCGAACGCCATCGGTGGACTGAGCTCGAACCAGGCGGCTTCACCTACCCGGCTGAAGTTGGTCATGCCGAAGGCCGCGGCAATCAAACTGCCGACAAACAGGCCGATGAGCACGCTGAGGTTACCGATGAAACCGGAGAACTTGGCATAGATCACCAGGGTTACCGAGACGGTGGCCAGGCCCAGCAGCAGATTGGCCGGGTTGCCGAAATCCTCCGCGGCGGGGTTGCCACCGCCCAGCCAGATGGCGGCGGCCGGCATCAGCGAGATGCCGATGATGGTGATCAGACTGCCAATGACCACCGGCGGGAAAAACCGTAGCAAGCGACTGAAGATCGGCGCGAGGGCTATGGTAATGACCCCCGCCGCAATCACCGCACCGAAAATCTGGTTAAGGCCGAACTCCTTGCCGATCATGATCATCGGCGCCAGGGCGATGAACGAGCAGCCCTGGATCATGGGTAAGCGCGCTCCGAATTTCCAGAACCCGAGGGTCTGGATCAAGGTCGCCACGCCCGAGGTCAGCAGGTTGGCATTGATCAGCAGGACGACTTGCGCCGAAGTCAGTCCCAGCGCACTGCCAAGGATAAGGGGAACCGCCACCGCTCCTGCGTACATCACCAGTACGTGTTGCAGGCCGAAGGTGAACAACTGACGCAGAGGCAAGACTTCGTCCACCGGATGAACCCGTGTTTTGTTCATGGCGCATGTCTCCTGAAGGTGCAGCTTTTATTGTTTTTTGGGCGGCGCATCCCAGAGGCACTGGAATGCCGGATCCAGCAGGAACTACTGACGTCGTGGCTATAGTTGAGTGTTCTGGGCGATGAAACAAGTTAGTTACCATCGATGGCGTCGATGGTTCGCCCCTTGCGCAAAACCGTGTGTCATTGCAGGCTGCGCACAACATCCTTCGGCCAAGGAGCAGGACGTTGCGCTTTTCACTGGAGCAATTGCTGATGTTCGTCGAGGCGGTCAAGAGCGGCTCGTTTTCTGCAGCCGGGCGCAAGCTGGGCAAGACGCAGTCGACGATCAGCGCGGCGATCGCGAACCTGGAAACCGATCTGGGTGTGGAGTTGTTCGATAGAACCAGCCGTATTCCAACGCTGACCGCCAGCGGGCAAAAACTCCTGATTCAGGCTGACGCCGTGCTGGAGCGTTGCCTGGCCCTGGAGGCGCATGCCGACTGTCTGTCCGAAACCGTGGAGCCGAGCCTGACGCTGGCGATTGAAACCCCCTACGGGCCGATCTTGCCGGTGCTCAAGGCGTTCGAGCAGATGTTCCCTTATGTCGACCTGATCATCCGTCATCCGGTGCATGGCGATGTCAGTGAACTGGTGGTCCAGGGCGAGGCGGCGCTGGGGATTGCCTTCTCACAACCGGGTTATGCCAAGGAGCTGGCCTTCCAGCAGCTGGGCAAGCTGATCATGCTGCACGTCTGTCACCCCGGGCATCCGTTGGCGCAATTGCCCAATGTCACCTTCGACGACCTGCATGTGCACCGTCGCCTGGCTTTCAGTGCTCATGCCAGCAAGCTGCCGAGCAGCGAATACCTGCGCGCTACACAGCTATGGCAAGCGGAGAGTTACCTGGCATTGCTGGAGATGGTCAGGGCAGGGCTTGGCTGGACCACCTTGCCGCGCCAGTTGATTCAACGCGAACTGGAGCAGGGCGAATTGGTGGAGCTGCAATTGACCGCGTATCCGCATACCGACTGGCAGATCGGTGTCGACCTGCTCTGGGCGCGGCAGAGGCCCATGGGCAAGGCGCAACGCTGGCTCAAGGAGCATCTGCAGAGCAACAAGGTGTTTGAGCTCGACCGCAATGGCCAGCGGACAACGCTCTAGCCTCGCGGCTCGGCCACCAACAGCAACGACTGGGGTACGGCGCTTTGCGGGTGCTGCGGTTCCTGCAGGCTGGCCAGCCGAAAGCCGGCCATGTCCAGCGCATTGAGCCAACTGGACAAGGTGCGGAAATACCACGGCATGGGTTGCCACTGCCCCTGGAAGCCGGCGAAGGTCTCTTGCCGCCAGCCATCCTGATAATCGCCCGCCGCCGCAGTCCAGGGATGCAGGGTCTGGATCACCAGCGCGCCACCGGGGGCGAGCAGGGCGTGCATGGCGGCGAGCAGGGGAATGATGTCCTGGTGCAGCAGGGCGAAGTTGGCGCAGATCAGGTCGTAGTTGCGGCCGATATCCACTGTTGCCTCAACCAACGCTTCGTAGCTCGCCAGGTGCACCTGCGAACCGCCGGCCGCCTTGGCTGCCGCTACCAGTGTCGGATCACCATCCACGCCCAAGGCGCTGATGCCGCGCTCCGTCAGCGTCCGCAATAACCAGCCTTCGCCGCAGCCCAGGTCGAGCACACGCTCGGGCTGGCGGCCGAGCACAGCCAGGAGGATGGCCTGGTCGGTGACCTGCAGGCGGCTTTCAATGCCACCACTGCGAATGGCTTCGATCCAGGCCTGGGCGTTGTGGTTCCAGCTTTGCAGGAGAGCGTCTTCAGCGGTGGTCATTTCGTTGTCCGGCGTGGTTGGCTGGAGAGAAGGATAGGCCAAGCCGGCAGCCATAGCCCCCTTGCTCCACCAGAGCGCTACGCTTGCTATGGGTTCAAGCAGACAAGGGATAGCCGTTGATGCTGGTCATCGAACAGTTGCGCAAGTCCTTCATCACCGCCCAGGGCCCGCTGCCGGTGTTGCAGGGCGTCAACTTGCGCTTGGCGCGGGGCAGCAGCCTGGCACTGATGGGCGAGTCGGGTAGCGGCAAAAGTACCCTGCTGCACCTGGTCGCCGGCCTGGATCGCGCTGACAGTGGGCGCATTCTGATCGATGGCGAGCCCCTCGACGGGCGCTCGGAGTCTGCGCTGGCGCGCTGGCGCCGGGAGGGCATAGGCCTGGTGTTCCAGCAGTACAATCTGATCAGCAGCCTGAATGTGGCGGCCAATCTGGCGTTTCAGGCACGCCTGGCCGGACGCCATGAACAGCAGTGGGTGGCGTACCTGGCAGAGCGGCTTGGGCTTGCCGGTTTACTGCAGCGTTACCCGGAGCAACTGTCCGGCGGTCAACAGCAGCGGCTCGCGATCGGGCGGGCACTGGCGGGGCGGCCTGCGCTGGTGCTGGCCGATGAGCCTACCGGTAGCCTGGACGAGGTCAGCAGCGATGCAGTGCTCAACCTGATGCTGCAACTGGTCGGCGAGGCGGGCAGCAGCGTGCTGATGGTGACCCACAGCCGTCGACTGGCCGCGCGCCTGGAGCAGCGGTGTTTCCTGTCTGCCGGTCGTGTCCAGGTCGAGGAGGGCTGATGAGTCCCCTGGTCATTGCCTTGCAGGCGCTGCTGAGCCACTGGTGGCGGCACCGCTTGCAGTTTTTCAGCATCTTCACCGGGTTGTGGCTGGCTACCGCGTTGTGGACGGGGGTGCAGGCGCTCAACAGTCAGGCGCAGGCCGACTACGCGCGTGCCAGTGCCGTGCTTGCGGGGCTTGGGCAAACCCAGTTGGTGGCACGTGCCGGGGAGCGGCTCGAACAATCGGACTATGTGCAACTGCGCCTGCTGGGCTGGCGGGTAACCCCTGTGCTGGAAGGTCGTTTGCGGCTCGCTGGCGAACAGCCGTTGACTGTTCGCCTGATCGGCATTGAACCGTTGAGCCTGCCGGCCGGAACGGCAATTGCTGGCACCCCGGCGCAGGCTTTCGATCTGCAGGCTTTCGTTGGTACGCCCGGGCAAGCCTGGGTTGGCCCGGACACGCTGCGACAGTCGGGTTTGCAGGAGGGGGATCAAGCACTGAGCAGTGACGGTCAGGTGTTGCCGCCGTTTGTCGTGCAACCGCAGTTGGCGCCGGGTGTCGTTGTGCTGGACATCGGTCATGCGCAAGCGCTGCTGCGGGCTCCACAGCAGCTTTCGCGACTGTTGCTGAGCGGCAGTACGGCGCCCTTGCCGGCAGACATCGCCGCCCGCCTGAAGCTGCAATCGCCCAGCGACGACGGTGACTTGCAACGCCTGACCGACAGCTTTCATCTCAATCTCACGGCGCTGGGGCTGTTGGCCTTTGTCGTCGGGCTGTTCATTGCCCATGCCGCCATTGGCCTGGCACTTGAGCAGCGCCGCGGCTTGATTCGTAACCTGCGTTCTTGCGGCATCAGTTTGAAAACCCTGTTGACCGGCCTGGCGCTGGAACTCGGTGCCTTTGCGCTGCTGGGTGGCTTGGCCGGGGTCGCCAGTGGTTATCTGCTGGCGGGTTTGCTGCTGCCCGATGTGGCCGCCAGCTTGCAGGGATTGTATGGCGCGCAGGTTGCCGGACAACTGGACCTGCCGGCCTGGTGGTGGCTGGCCGGGGTGATGGTGAGTGTGCTCGGTGCTGTGCTGGCGGGCGTGGACAGCGTCCTGCGCGCTGCCCGTTTGCCGCTGCTGGCCCTGGCGCAACCGCAGGCGTGGCGCATGGCCCAAGGCCCCTGGTTGCGGCGTCAGGCGCTTGCATCGGGGCTCCTGCTGCTGGCAGCGCTTGGCTGCTGGCGCTGGGGCAACAGCCTGCCCAGCGCCCTGGTCTTGCTCGCGGCGCTGCTGCTGGCGGCGGCGCTGCTGTTGCCGGCGTTGCTCGATGGCGCGTTGGCCTGGCTGGCGCGGTTGTGCCACGGACCACTGCCTGAGTGGTTTATCGCCGACAGCCGCCAGCAACTGCCCGCGCTGAGTCTGGCGCTGATGGCCTTGCTACTCGCCCTGGCCGCCAGTGTCGGTGTGGGCAGTATGACGGAGGGCTTTCGCAAGACGTTCACCGGCTGGCTCGATCAGCGCCTGTCGGCAGACCTCTACGTGACCCCTCGCGATACCGCGCAAGCGTTGCAGATCAGCGCTTGGCTCGGTCAGCAAGCGGTAGTCATGCAGGTACTGCCCAGCTGGCGCCTTGAACTGCGCTTGCAGTCTTGGCCGGTACAGGTGCAAGGCATCAGCGAGCATCCAGGCAACCGCACGCGCTGGCCGCTACTGGAGCAAAGCGCGCAAGCCTGGGAGCAACTGGCGAGCGGGCGCGCAATCATGCTCAGTGAACAGTTGGCCCGGCGTCTGGGGCTGCATCCGGGGGATAGCCTGCAGTTGCCTGGCGAATCAGCGCAGGCCCTGAGCGTAGTAGGTGTGTACGCCGACTACGGCAATCCCAAAGGCCATCTGCTGGTCAATGCCGACTGGTTGCGCAAGCACTGGCCTGAGGCGCGCCTGAGCAATCTGAGCCTGAACCTGGCTCCCGCGTCGGTGCCGGCGCTCAAGGCCGAATTGCAACAGCGCTTTGCGCTGGACGACAGCCGCGTGGTCGAGCAAGCCACTTTGAAGGGCTGGTCGACGGAGGTCTTCAGCCGTACCTTTGCCGCCACCACCGCGCTCAACAGCCTGACGCTGGGTGTGGCTGGAATAGCATTGTTCATCAGCCTGCTGACCTTGAACCAGAGCCGCCTGGGCCAATTGGCGCCGCTCTGGGCGCTGGGCGTGCCGCGCAAACAGCTGGTCTGGCTGTCGCTCGGTCAAACCCTGATGCTGAGCAGCCTGACCGTGCTGTTGGCGATACCCTTGGGGCTGTTGCTCAGCTGGTGCCTGGTGGCCGTGGTCAACGTCCAGGCATTTGGCTGGCGCTTGCCGCTGCAGCTGTTTCCCTGGCAACTGTTGCAACTGGCCTTGCTGGGGGTGTTGACCAGCCTCCTGGCTAGTGTCTGGCCGTTGTGGCAGTTGGCGCGGCGGCAGCCAAGCGAGTTGTTGAGGCAGTTTGCCGATGAAACCTGAGACCTGCGTGTTGATTGCCATGCTGCTGTTGAGTGGTTGTGATCAGCCTGCACCTGCACCCAAGAGCTTTGCCGGCCTGGGACAGGACGCGAGCGCATTCAAGCAGGTGACACGCAATCATGTACTGGTCTTTCCCCGTGACCATGGCGCCCACGATGGTTTCCGGATCGAGTGGTGGTACGTCACCGCCAATCTCAAGGACACGCTAGGGCGTGAGTGGGGCGTGCAGTGGACCTTGTTCCGTTCAGCCCTGCGGACCGGTCCGGAAACGACTGGCTGGAGCAGTCCGAACCTGTGGATGGGCCATGCCGCACTGACCGGGCCGGGCGGCCATCAATCCAGCGAAACCCTGGCGCGGGGCGGCATCGGTCAGGCTGGGGTCGAAGCCCAGCCGTTTCGTGCCTGGATAAATGATTGGTCGCTGCAGGGCCCCGACAGTATCGAACAGCTGCAGATGACAGCGAACGGCGAGGGCTTCGGGTATCGCTTGAACCTGGTCAGCGATCGTCCGTTGGTGCTGCACGGCACCCAGGGCTACAGCGAAAAATCCGGCAAGGGACAAGCCTCCTACTATTACAGCCAGCCCTTTTACCGGGTCAGTGGCGAGATTGAGCGCCAAGGCCAGCGCATTTCAGTCACAGGCAACGCCTGGCTGGACCGCGAATGGAGCAGCCAACCCTTGGCGGCCGGGCAATCCGGGTGGGACTGGTTTTCCCTGCACCTGGATAATGGCGCGAAATTGATGCTGTTTCGTGTGCGCGAAACAGATGCAGAGCCCTACCGCGCAGGCACCTGGGTCAGCCCGGAGGGTACCGCGCAGGCGTTGCAAGGCGAGCAGATCCAGCTCACGGCGTTGGCCTGGAGCAAGCAGGCGCACGGCGCGCGCGTACCTACTCGCTGGCGGGTGCAGGTGCCAGCGCACGGCGTTGACGTGCAGGTTGATGCGCTGGAGCCCAAGGCGTGGATGCAGACCAGTTACCCGTACTGGGAAGGTCCGGTGCGTATCAGTGGGAGTGTGAGTGGCAGGGGGTATCTGGAAATGACCGGGTACTAGTCATCATGGCTCGATTGTGAACGAGCAGCGCCATCAGCTTTTCAGCATCAACCCATGCAGTACGCCAAACCTCAAGCCGGGCTCGGATGGCATCATCTCGGTAATCCCGAACGCCTTGAATGCCGCCAGCATGATCGCCAGGCCGCCGGGCAGTGCGCTTTGACGATGAGGTTGCAGGCCGCCGAGGTGAGTGGTGTTGACATGGCCCGCTTCAAGCAGCAGCACTGACAGACGCAACAAGCCGCGGTAGGTGATACCGCCTTCGCCACAGTCGTTCAAGGCATTGGCCCTGAGCACTTTGGCCAGCATCCGGGCAGTGCCTGAAGAGCCGATTGCCTGCTGCCAACCCAGATGACGATAGCGCCGGGCGACTTTTTCAAACTGCAGGGTGGCGGTCCGCTCGGCGTCCAGCAAAGCCTGGGCGCAGACCACTCCACCTGGAAAAAAACGCGTGCTCCAGGTGCCGCTACCAATGGTGAGGCTTTCGGCGAGCAGTGCTTGCTTGCCGCGGCCCAGAATCAGTTCAGTGGAACCGCCACCGATGTCGACCACCAGGCGCATGGTATCGGCAGCAGGGATGCGATGGCTGACACCGGCATACACCAGTTGTGCTTCCTCCTGGCCCGAGATGACTTCGATGGGAAAGCCCAGATGGCGCTGGGCATCGCTGAGGAAACGTTTGGCGTTGGCGGCTTCTCGCACGGCACTGGTGGCCACTGCGCGTACGCGTCCGGGCGCGAAACCGTGGAGCTTCTTGCCGAAACGAGCCAGTGCTTGCCAGCCGCGGTCCAGTGCCAGATCGTCGAGGGCACCGCCGTGCAGACCCTCAGCCAGACGAACCGGTTCGCGCAGGGATTTGACTTCCTCGATCACCCATTGGCGGTTCCGTTTGACCGGTTGGCCGATCATCATGCGAAATGCATTGGACCCCAGGTCAATGGCCGCAAACAGGGAGGTGTCGCCTTTCATCGAGAATTCCTTGCAGGTTCATCGGACAGCGCTCAAAGCGTTGCGATGATCTTGCCACTCGATTGATGACGCGAAGATGACAGCCCCTGCAGGTGATATCAGATTTTTACAACGGCGAAATCGTTCCTAACGCCCCGATACCAATGGCCAGCACCAGAAAGCCAACCACGAAAAACGCAAGCTTGCCCATATGAACTCCGAATTGAACAGGAAAGAGGCAACAGGCGCTGCAGATCACCCAGCCACCTGGTCAGGCACGCTGTGAAAGGTGCCTTGTAGGGGCTTCATTGTCCGAGTGTCAGGGTTTTCATTACAGATGCAGATGATGTAGAAAAATACGGATCAGAACGAAAACGCCCCGACCTGAACCTCCAGGGCGGGGCGTTTTTACCTGGCGCGATCAGGCCAGGGCGTTGCGTTTATGCCAGGTCAAAACGGTCGAGGTTCATCACCTTGCTCCAGGCGGCAACGAAGTCTTTGACGAACTTGTCCTTGGCATCGTTGCTGGCATACACCTCGGCCAGTGCCCGCAGTTGCGCATGCGAGCCGAACACCAGATCGACACGCGAACCGCTCCATTTCACTGCGCCGGTCTTGCGGTCACGGGCTTCATAGCTGTCGTTGGCACTGGAGGTTGGTTTCCATTCGACGCTCATGTCCAACAGGTTCTGGAAGAAGTCGTTGGTCAACTGTTCAGGCCGCTGGGTGAACACCCCTTGCGCGTTTTTGCCGACATTGTTGCCCAGCACCCGCAAGCCGCCGATCAGCACGGTCATCTCCGGTGCACTGAGGTTCAACAGTTGCGCCTTGTCCACCAGCAGCGCCTCGGGTTTGGCCTTGGTCCCCGCCTTGATGAAGTTACGGAAGCCATCGGCAACCGGCTCCAGCAAGCCGAAGGATTCGACATCGGTCTGCGCCTGGGAGGCGTCGGTGCGGCCGGGGGAGAAGGGTACGCTGACGCTGTGACCGGCATTTTTCGCGGCCTGTTCCACACCCGTATTACCGGCCAGGACGATCAGGTCGGCGAGGGAGATTTTCTTGCCGCCGCCCTGCGCGTTGAACTCGTTCTGAATGCTTTGCAGCTTGCTAAGTACTTCGGCCAGTTGCGCTGGCTGATTGGCCTCCCAGTCTTTCTGCGGCGCCAGACGCAGGCGGCCACCGTTGGCGCCGCCACGTTTGTCCGAACCGCGGAAACTTGCGGCGGCGGCCCAGGCGGTGGACACCAGTTGCGCCACCGACAGGCCCGAGGCCAGCACCTTGGCTTTGAGCGCGGCGACATCGGCGTCATTGACCAGGGCGTGGTCGACTGCCGGAATCGGGTCTTGCCAAAGTAGTTCCTCACCAGGATTTTCCGGGCCGAGGTAGCGTGACAGCGGGCCCATGTCGCGGTGAATGAGCTTGTACCAGGCGCGGGCGAAGGCGTCGGCCAACTGCTCGGGGTGTTCCTTGAAGCGGCGTGCGATCGGTTCGTAGATCGGGTCGAAGCGCAGCGCCAGGTCCGAAGTCAGCATCCGCGGTTCCTGTTTTTTCGCCGGGTCGAACGCATGGGGGATCCGGTCTGCACCGGCGCCGCCTTTAGGCCGCCACTGGTGGGCACCGGCGGGGCTCTTGGTCAGTTCCCAGTCGAAGCCGAAGAGGTTTTCCAGGTACTCGTTGCTCCACTTCGTGGGGGTCGAGGTCCAGGTGACCTCCAGGCCACTAGTGATAGCGTCGGCGCCTTTGCCAGTGCCGAATTTGTTGTGCCAGCCAAGGCCCTGAGCTTCCAGGCCTGCGGCTTCTGGCTCTGCTCCGACATTGTCGGCAGGGCCGGCACCGTGGGTTTTGCCGAAGGCGTGACCACCGGCAATCAGCGCCACGGTTTCTTCATCGTTCATGGCCATGCGGCCGAAGGTGTCGCGGATGTCTTTGGCGGAGGCCATCGGGTCGGGGTTGCCTTCCGGGCCTTCGGGGTTTACGTAGATCAGGCCCATCTGCACTGCAGCCAGCGGATTGTCGAGGTTGCGCTCTCCGGCCGGGAGGTCGCGGCTTTGTTCCTCGCCGTGCTTGGAAGGTTCGGCCACCAGCGGCACATCGCCGGGAGGTTGCGCTTTGCCATAGCGGATATCGCCACCCAGCCAGACGGTCTCGGCACCCCAGTTCACCGCTTCATCCGGCTCCCAGACGTCGGCGCGGCCACCGGAAAAGCCGAAGGTCTTGAAGCCCATGGATTCCAGGGCGACGTTACCGGTGAGCACGATCAGGTCGGCCCAGGAGATGTTCTTGCCGTATTTCTGTTTGATCGGCCAGAGCAGACGCCGGGCCTTGTCCAGGCTGACGTTGTCGGGCCAGCTGTTGAGCGGGGCGAAACGCTGCTGGCCAGAGCCGGCGCCACCGCGGCCGTCACCGATGCGATAGGTGCCGGCGCTGTGCCAGGCCATGCGGATGAACAGCGGGCCATAGTGGCCGAAGTCGGCGGGCCACCAGTCCTGGGAGTCGGTCATCAGCGCCCGCAGGTCTTGTTTGAGGGCGGCGAAGTCGAGGCTCTTGAACGCCTTGGCGTAATCGAAACCCTCATCCATCGGGTCGGAGAGGTACGAGTGCTGGTGCAGGATCTTCAGATTCAGCTGGTTGGGCCACCAATCGCGGTTGCTGGTACCACCACCAGCGGCAGGATTGAACGGGCATTTTGACTCGTTTGACATGACTGTTTCACCTCTGGATGGACTCACCCCACAATCCGACCCGTTCAACCAACCGAGTAGAGATGAGTGAAATCAATGACATAGGTTCAAGGCCAGCGGTTCGATCAACGAATCGGTGATGGCCATCACGGACAGTTCAGCGTAGCGGCAATCTCGTTATCGGAAAGAGGGATCATGGCGGGAGAAACGGCTGTAGCCGCTTTATTACCGTCTTCCCAGAATCCATCCGGCCGGATCGGTGCAGCGATAAATATAGGCTAGACGTGGGGAAGAGCGAGGGCTAATAGCGGGAGTATTGATGGTTGATAGAGTGGCTCTTTCAAATTCAGGCTGTAGGAGCGGATAAATCCGCTCCTACACCGTTTCAGCTAAGCCGTTACCTCAAACGCCTCGTGGTAACTGACGACGCCGGTTGGTACAACGTCCTCGAACGACAACGCCTGGAAATATTCCTGGGGGACACCTGGCAGCTCAAGGCCAGGGTGGGTCTTGAAACCGAAGCGCGCGTAGTAGCCGGGGTCGCCGAGTACCACGCACCCCTCGGCGCCAAGGCGCTGCAACTCCGTCAGCGCGGCTTTCATCAATGACGAGCCGATACCCTGACCGTGGCGATCAGGCCACACGGAGATCGGGCCCAGGCCATACCAGCCGGTTGCCCCCGACGAGACCGTGACAGGTGAAACAGCAACGTGGCCGATGATCGCGTGGTTTTCTTCCGCCACCAGTGAGACGCTCAGCTGATCGGCTTTGCGCAGGGCATCGACGATGAATTGCTCAGTGTGGCTTGAGTGTTCTTCGTTGCGAAATGCGGCCTCGGTCAACCGTGCAATGCTGTCGATGTCTGCAGGTTGTTCATTGCGAATCGTGATGTTCACTTTCCACTCCCTCACTGCACTTGCTGGTGCGATGTAAATAGCGGGATTGTCCCTGTAACATGCACGTCTTCCAATGACTTTCGAGCTTGAAAAATGGATGCTCACTCGATACTTGCTTATGTAGTGGTTGCCGCGATTGCCATCGCCAGCCCGGGGCCTGCCACCCTGATGGCAATCAACAACAGCCTGGCCTATGGTCCGCGTTCTGCATTGTGGTCTTCGCTTGGCAATGCCTGCGGGCTGTTCTGCCTGTCGGCAGCCGCGATGCTCGGTCTGGGGGCTTTGCTTGCCAGCTCCGAGTGGATGTTCAACGTGGTGAAGATTGCCGGTGCCGGCTACCTGTTTTATCTGGGCGCCAAGCAGTTGTTCAAGAAGACGCCAATGCTTGCGGCCGATGTGCTCGCCAAGCAGAAAGTGAGCAAACCATCCCGTCAGAAGTTGTTCAAGTCGGCCTTCCTGACCGCTGCGACCAACCCCAAGGCGACCATGTTTTTCTCCGCGCTGTTCCCACAGTTTCTTGACCAGAGTGCAGCCTTGCTGCCGCAGTTTCTGATGCTCACCTCGATTTTCATGGGGCTGTCGCTGGCGTCCTTGAGCCTGTATGCCGCGCTTGCTTCCCGGGCCAAGGGCGTACTGACCCAGCCGCGATTTTCGCTGTGGGTGAGCAGGGTGGTGGGTTCGACGTTCATCTTCTTCGGCGCCGCGATCCTGACCATGCGCCGGCAAACTGCATAGGGCGAGGTTGTAGAAGCTGGCGTGCCTGCATCCGGGCCGTTTAACGGCCCCGATGCAGATGCCCCACACTCAATCCAGCAGCGAAGCCGCCTTGAGCAAGTCATACAGCCCTTCAGGGACCAACGGCGAGTCGGCGGTAAAGCTTGAGCTATCACACCATGTCGCCTTGAACGGCGCACCATTGCTTTCGTGACCGATCAAGCTGGGTAGATCGTAGAGGCTCAGGTCACTGAACTGTGCGTCGTAGACCTGGACAATCTCGTGCCCAGGCTTGCCGGCATAGGTGAAAATGCTCTCCAGGGTACCGAGCAGGCGAATGTCGTGGATTGACTGGTTCAGCTCCTCCTGCACTTCTCTGGCAATGGCATCGACGCCGCGTTCACCGAATTCGATGCCGCCGCCAATCGGGCGGTACAGCATTTGCTGTGTAGGGGTGTCGTAAAACTGGTTAACCAGAATCTTTCCCTGATGATGAAAAATGCACAGGGCGAGGGCGCGAATGCGTGGCTCTGACACGAGTCAATAATCCTTTATGAAATGAGGGCGCGCGAAGATACGTTCGAATGGCGCCAATTGCGAGCGCGAACTTCATAAAGCCTTACCCAACAGCTCACCCTTCACGCAACACACGCTGCCGCCAGCGCCTGTTCGCGCAGACGGCGGTATCCCCAGTACGCGATCAGCACCACGGTGACACCTGCTGCCAGCGCTATGTTGAACCCGGCGCGTGCTCCCTCGATATCCACCAGCTGGCCGGACGCCGCAGCACCCAGCGCCACGCCAACATTCAAGCCGGCCAGCAACCAGGTCATGCCCTCGGTCAATTGTCGTTCCGGCACAATTCTCTCCACCAGTGACATTGCCACGATCATGCTCGGTGCGAAGAACACGCCTGCTACCAACACCGCGCCAGCGAGCCCGGCAATGTTGCCTGCGATCATCAATGGCAGTGTTGTCGCCCCGGTGGCCAGGCCTCCGATCAGCAAGAGTTTGTGCAATGGCGTTTGCAGTTTCAGCGCGCCGAACACCAGGCCGGCGGCACACGAGCTGATGGCATAACAGGACAGGACAATACTGGCTGCCAGCGGACTGCCCAGTTGCTCGGCGAAGGCGACACTGACGATATCGACCGTGCCGACGATTACCCCCATCGCGACCATCAGCAGCGTCAACAAGCGCACCTCTGCCAGCCTGAACACCGAAGTTGGACGCCTGCTGGTTTGCTCATCGGCTTGCACGGGTGGTTCGCTGCTGACTTGCGCGGCCAGGGTAAGCACACCGGTCGCCAACAGTACAGCCGCCGCTAACAGACCTGCCTGTGGGAATACGGCGACGCTCAAACCAACGGCAAGGGGAGGGCCGACGATGAAGGTTACTTCGTCAAGTACCGTTTCCAGTGAGTAAGCCGTTTGCAGCTGCGGCTTGCCCCTGTAGAGCGCCGTCCAGCGGGCGCGGACCATCGCCGAGATGCTGGGCATGAAACCCGCGAGCACGGCGGCCACGAACAACGTCCATGTGGGTGTTTGCCAGTAGGTGCAGGCCAGCAGCACAAGGAAGCCAGCAACACTGATGCCGGTAGACACCGGGAGCACCCGGCGCTGGCCGTATCGATCCACCAGGCGTGATACCTGCGGCGATGTCAGGGCAAAAGTCAGCACGAAAGTGGCCGAGACCGCACCCGCCAGGGCGTAGCTACCGCGCAGTTGGGAGAGCATGGTAATGATGCCGATACCTGACATCGGCAGGGCTAACCGGGCGAGTAGCCCCGCCAGCGAAAAACCCTTGGCGCCCGGCGCCTGGAACAGTATCCGGTACGGATTGGCCATGCTCGATTCTCCTTATCGAATTAGCCCTGCTTGCATGGGGCAGGGCTGAGCTGAAAATATACATTCACTGCGTATGATTAAAATCCTATTATCATACGCACTGAATGTATATAGCCTTCTCATCAAGGAGAGACCATGGTTCGACGTACACGCGCTGATATGGAGGAAACCCGCGCCACCCTGCTCAAGACGGCGCGTCAGGTGTTCAGCGAACGCGGCTATGCCGACACCTCCATGGACGACCTGACCGCACTGGCGAGCCTGACCCGGGGTGCGCTGTACCATCATTTCGGCGACAAGAAAGGCCTTCTGGCTGCGGTGGTCGAGCAGATTGATGCGGAGATGGATGCGCGGTTACAAGCGATCTCGGACAGCACCGAGAATACCTGGGAGGCCTTCAGCAACCGTTGCCGGGTCTACCTGGAAATGGCCCAAGAGCCGGAAATTCAGCGCATCGTCTTGCGTGATGCCCGCGCCGTTCTCGGCAATCCTCCAGCGCACGTGCAGCGTCATTGCGTAGCTTCTTTGCAAGCAATGCTCGAGCAGTTGATGCACCAGGGGATTGTCATGCAAGCCGATCCCGAGGCGCTGGCGATAATTGTTTATGGCGGCCTGTGCGAAGCAGCGTTCTGGATTGCCGAAGCAGAGCCCGGCGCCAACAGACTGCTGTCGGCACTGGGGGCGCTGGAGCTTTTGCTCAAGGGCATTCGCAACTGAAAACAGCAACACAAGGCGCCCCAAGGCCGGTGCCATTGGTTTAGTCAAAGCCTATCTGAGAATCGGAAAAGTAGAGTCTTACCCCCTTAACTTCCATGCCACCTTACTCGGCACGAAAAATGGATCACAGGAAAAAACCATTGTTCGTTGCCGAGTCGACCGTGTGGCCAGGCTCTGCAGCGAATGGATCGAGACCCGGAAGTCTCTCGCCTGGGAAGGCCGGTTTATCCCGGTGTCTTGAGTGATTTGCAATCACCCTTGAACAGTAGGAGATAACAATAATGATCAACACTCTGAAATTCGCAGCGCTGGCAACGGGGTTAATTACTGCCAGTCACGGCCTTGCCGCCGACCTCACCATCGTCTCCTTCGGTGGCGCCAACAAAGAGGCCCAGGTCAAGGCCTTCTACAAACCCTGGCAGCAAGCCAGCGGCAGCAAGATCATCTCCGGCGAATACAACGGCGAAATGGCCAAGGTCAAAGCCATGGTCGACACCCGCAGCGTCTCCTGGGACGCGGTGGAGGTCGAATCCGCCGAGCTAGCCCGCGGCTGTGACGAAGGCATGTTCGAGACCCTCGACCCGGCCCAGATCGGCCTCGACAGCAAAGACTTCGTTCCGGGTGCCATCCAGCCGTGTGGCATCGGTTTCCTGGTGTACTCGACGGTGCTGGCCTACAACGCCAGCAAGTTGAAAGAGGCGCCCACCGGCTGGAAAGACTTCTGGGATGTCGAGCGCTTCCCCGGCAAGCGCGGCTTGCGCAAACTGGCCAAGTCGACCCTGGAGTTCGCCCTGATCGCCGACGGTGTACAACCTGGGGAGGTGTACACCTTGCTGGCCACCGAGGCTGGCCAGGATCGCGCCTTTGCCAAGCTGGACCAGATCAAACCGCACATTCAGTGGTGGGAAGCGGGCGCGCAGCCGCCTCAGTACCTCGCGGCCGGGGATGTGGTGATGAGCTCTGTGTACAACGGCCGCCTCTCGGCTGAGCAGCGTAAAACCTATGACCTGAAGATCGTCTGGTCCGGCGGGCTCTATGAGTTCGACTCCTGGGCCATCCCGCGTGGCGCCTCGCGCCAGGAGAAGACCCGCGAATTCATCGCCTTCTCGCTGGAGCCGGTGCAACAGAAAAGCTTCGCCGAGCACATCGACTACGGCGCTGCCAACCTGCAGGCGATGGACCTGCTCGACAAGGCGCGTATCGCCGAACTGCCCACCGCACCAGAAAACCTCGCCCAGCAGGTACCGGTAGACGCGCTGTTCTGGGCAGACCATGGCGAACACCTGGAGCAGCGCTTCAACGCCTGGGCTTCGCGCTGATCTCCTGATCTGTTGTTTTTGTCGGCCATGGGGTGTAAACCCCATGGCTGCGAAACACAACTCAGCAAGGAGCCAGGTATGAGCGTTCGAGGGAATGATCGTCAGATCGACAATATCGAGTTCAACGTCAGCGACATCGCTCGCAGCAAAGCATTCTATGGGGCCGCGTTCGGCTGGACATTCGTTGATTACGGCCCGAGTTACACCGAGTTCAGCGATGGTCGGTTGACCGGTGGCTTCACCACAGGAGAGCCCGTTCGCCCGGGTGGTCCGCTGATCATCCTCTATGCGGATGACCTCGAAGGGGTGCAGCAGCGCCTCGAAGCCCTTGGCGCTGTTATCAGCCGCGATGCATTTTCGTTTCCTGGGGGACGCAGGTTCCACTTTGTCGATCCGGATGGCTACGAGCTGGCTGTCTGGACGGCTCAGGCAGTGGCCTAGTCATCGCCGAAAGCCGATCTGCTGTCATTTTCGCTCCTGTTCGAGCGCCAGCATTGGCGTCGGCGGCCAGCGTGCACTAGCGTTCACGTATCCAGCCTGGGGCAGTCACCGCGCTGGATGCCGTGTTTCGATGTTAGCCACGTACCGACCCTGCGGAGCAAACAGATAACATGCCGGATCTGCGCCCAAACCCGACGCTGAACCTGGAATATTGTGCCGAGCGCCCGATATTCCATGACTTTCTGCAACAGGCACGGCGCTCGCCTGATGCCACGGCGATCATTGCTCAAGACGCTACTTGCAGTTACCGCCAGCTTGAGCAGATCAGTCAGGGTATCGCCGCGTTCCTGCTGGCAAACGGCGCTACTGGCTGCGATCGGGTGGTGATTGTCTCGAGTCGCTGTGCCGGCCTGGTGTACGCCATGCTCGGCGCCTTGCGGGCCGGATTGACCTTTACCATTGCCGACGTCGCCTATCCACCCGCCCGCATCGGGCAGATCCTTCGCACTCTCGAACCGGCCTTTGTATTGCTGTGCGGTGACGCCAGTGCCGAGCTCAATCTCGAACACCCGGCGCCTGGTGCGGGCCAGGCAATGCCGCGCGTCATCAGGGTGCCGGAAGCACCCGAAGCATCACTGCAGCAATTCGCCTGTGCACAATCGCTGCTGCCCGAGGTCAACCCTGCGCGTCCGGCCTATATCACCTTCACCTCGGGCAGCACCGGCGAACCCAAGGGAATCGTGACCCATCACGCGCCACTGGTGCATTTCATCGAGTGGCATGTCGGCCGTCATGGTTTTACCCGGGACGACTGTTTTTCCCTGCTCTCGGGGCTGGGTCATGACCCGGTGTACCGCGATGTTTTCACGCCGCTGTCGATTGGCGCGACGATCATCTGTCCAGCGCAGTCGACCCTGATAAACCCTGCAGCTCTGGCGGCGTGGATACACCGCCATGGTGTATCCGTCATCCACCTTACGCCGCCGCTGGGCAAGTTGATTGAAAGCGGTGCGAGGATGAACGAACAGCTGTTCGGGCGCCTGCGCTATCTGTTCTGGGGCGGAGATGCGCTCAGTCCCACGCTGTACGAACAGATGCGCGCGATTGCCCCCGACGCCATCAGTGTGAATTTCTACGGTACGACGGAAACCCCGCAGGCCATGGCGTTCCATCAGGTCGATGGCCAGGTCGACAGTGCCGGCATCCCGCTGGGCAAGGGCATTGACGGTGCGCAATTGCTGGTGGTGAATGAGGCCAATCAACTGGTTGGCGAAGGCGAAGTCGGGGAAATCCTGATCCGCAGCCCCTACCTGTCGCTGGGCTACTGGGGTGACAGTGCGCTGACCGGGGAAAAATTCGTGGTCAACCCGTTTACCGGAGCCGAGGGTGACCTCTGTTACCGCACCGGCGACCTTGGCACCTACCTTGCCGATGGCGACGTCAAGTTTCTCGGGCGCGCAGACAGTCAGGTGAAGATTCGCGGCCATCGCATCGAACTGGCTGAAATCGAAAGCAGCATTGCCCGGCAGCCGCAGATCAAGCAATGCGTTGTGCTGGCCAACCATGACGGCCCGATGATCAGGCTGGTCGCCTATTGCGTGTCAGCACAGCCCGT
Organism: Pseudomonas sp.; assembly: GCA_036643775.1. Lineage (GTDB taxonomy): Bacteria > Pseudomonadota > Gammaproteobacteria > Pseudomonadales > Pseudomonadaceae > Aquipseudomonas. The sequence continues at coordinate 37,247 of JAVXRI010000018.1, forward strand.
GTCGTCTGCACAATTGCGTGAGGCGCTCGCAGGCCAGCTCCCGGACTATATGGTGCCGGCGTTGTTCGTGTTCCTGGAGGCCATCCCGCTCACCCCCAATGGCAAGATCGACAAGCGCGCATTGCCTGCGGCGTTCGACACTACGGCGGCAGCCTCTGCCAGTGCCCGTCAGGATCTGTGTCCGCTGACGCGGAAACTGACCGAAGCCTGGGCGCAGATACTCCAGGTGCCGCACGTCGATGCCAACCTGACTTTCGTGGAGCTGGGTGGCGATTCACTGTCGTTTGTCCAGGCTTCAATGGTGCTGGAAGACCTGATCGGCCATCTGCCGGAGCGCTGGGAAACGACACCGGTACGGGAACTGGCCGAACTGGCCAGCCAGTCCAGTCAGCCCAAGGCGTCGAGGTTGTCGCTGCGAGCCATGGAGGTTCCGGTGTTCCTGCGGGTGATCTCCATCATCCTGATTGTCATCGGGCATTTGCATGTGTTCTCCAACTGGTTGATCGCCGGCGAGACGACGGTGTTGTTCCTGATCTCCGGCATCAGCCTGGCAAGGTTTCAGTTCAAGGCCATCGATGAGCGGGGTGATGCCCGCATGCTGGTCAAATCCGTTGCCAGCATCGCGGTACCGACCCTGCTCTACACCGCGCTGACCCAGTTCCTGTTCGACAGGATTCACTGGCAATCGCTGTTGATGATTTCCAACTGGTTTCCTCCGGATCTCATCGGCCCCTTCAACTACTGGTATATCGAAGTGCTGGTGCAGATGCTGCTGATCCTCGGGCTCGTCCTGTCGTTCAAGCGTGTGCGCACAACGATCATGTCCGACCCGTTTCGTTGCCTGCTGATGGCTGCCTGCGCACTGCTGGTGGCGGATGTTCTGCTGAACCTGTTCGTGTTCGACTCCGCGCCGCTGTACAACCGGGTGCCGCAGCACTACCTGGCGGTCATGGTGCTCGGCATGGCCGTCCACTACGCCAAGTCCACGACGCAGAAGTGGGGCGCCAGTGCGATGGCGGTGCTGGTCATCGGCGGGCTGGATACTATGTTCATTGCCGACTTCGGCTGGCAGCAATGGGCGCAGAGCAAGCACATCGATATTGCCCTGCCGGCGGTACTCGCACTGATCTGGGTGAGGTCCGTTCCCGTACCGGGCGCTATCGCGCGGGCCGCCGCACTGGTTGCCTCGTCAACCCTGTACATCTACCTGACGCATTTCCAGTTCCAGTCCGTGGCCCGGCGCATCATCGACCAGCCGGCGTTTTCGGTGGTCCTCGCCATCGTCGGTGGCGTGGTGGTGGGCTATTGCTGGAACAAGCTGGTTCAGGTCGCCCTGCTGCGCTTGAACAGAGGCAGGAAGCGGCCGGCGGATACGGTCGAGCGTGTTGCCTGAGGGGAGGGGACTCACAGCGAACCATGCGCGATGTGGCGTGTAGTTGGGCTTTTTGAATCATTGGCAGCAGTGGCGGTACTTGCCTGTGGTGGGCCGCATCTGCGGCCCCAGGACGATGCTGCTTGAGTAGGGTCAGGTTGGTTATTTCGGTACCCGACGTTCCACCCTCTGTTCCTCGATACCATCGAGCAACGCATCGACCAACCCTTTGGCCATCTCGATCGAATGCAGCGTCGCCCAGATCAACCCGCGGGTATCCGGGTCGACCTTGTCACAGGCCAGCATCCCGGAGTCATTGGCGCAACGCAAGTACATCGACGCATGTACCAACGCGTCATGCGCTTCGATACCGGCACGCACGCTGAACAAGGGTGGATGACCTGCGGGACAGGTACCGAAAGGGGTGTTGGCAGTGTGTGGGAGAGCGCCGGCTGGCGGTGGATCAGGAACGATCTTGGTCATGCTGCAACTCCTATATCAGCCAGGAAACTGCCAGCATCCGCTTGCACACGAATGGGTGGCAGCTGTGCGCAGGTGTGCAAGACCGAGGATATAGGACCCGGCAGACCCGAAGGTCTCCCACGCACAGCCACCATAAAACGATTCCTCAGGCGTAAAGACGCACCGGGAAGGTCTCAAGGTACTGATTGCTCCATATCTGTCGGGCTTGCACACCCGGTCGCTGAATTGGCAGCGACCGGGGGAGAGTAGCGTGGTGGGTGGGGGAGGGCAAGGGGATGGTTTAGGTGGGGAGTTGGGGTGTAAGCAATTGACCGACAGCAGACCTTTCGCAAAGGCCGCTAACGGCCAGAAGCAACCGGTGGCGAATCAAACACAACAATGAGTCTCACCGGGCTGGTAGAGACGACTTTTTCAGGAACAATCAAGGATACGCTGTTGAAAGCTTGAGCTTGGACAGGCAGCAATTTGCTTTTCTCGCCGAACGATCCCAGTCCACCAGGTCCATCAACTCTCCAGTGTGCGGAGTGCGCAGCGGGATTACACATAGGCTCATACCAGGGCAAAACCGCCCGCAGGCTGGGTATTCAGCGCCATTGCCAGGCACGCGCCAGGCATTTTCTGACTCATTGCTTAAGGGCTAAGCTTTGCAGCCGATGCACTACGTATGCCCTGAAAAGATTCGACAAGGAAAAAAGAATGGCCCTGCAGTCCCCGGAAATCCTGCTTGAAAACCTTAACAATGCGCTGCGCCACCTGCGTGGCGCATGTACCGACCTGGGCAGTGAGGAAATCGATGACAGGCTGCTGGAGGTCATGCGCCGGCTGCTGCTCGCCGAAGTGCTGGGAAGCTCCTGGGTCGTGGCCATTGGCGGCTCTCAGGGCGCGGGCAAGACGACGTTGATGGCGGCCATGTATGACTTGCGCGGGGGCGGCCCGCAGTGGCTTGAAGGCAACGAAGGCCGGGGCGAAAAAATGCCCGTGCTGGTACTGGAAGAGGATGACAGGCAGCAGGCGCAGGGGTATGTGCGCAGGCTAGTGCTGGAAGGAGGGACCACGAACTTCAAACTTCGAGATATCCAGGTTGATGCAGTGGAGTTTCAGCGTGCGATCAGCGATCCGCATACAGGCGATCTGCTGCCCGTCCTGCGCGTGCCGCGACGTTACTTCAAGCGTGACAACCAGGCATGGTTGTTGTTGCCAGGCTACGAAAAGCAAGACCGTGAAAACCGCGCGTGGCAAGACTTGATGCGCCAGGCCATGATCGCTGCCGGTGGCTGCATCGTTGTAACCGACGAAGCGCGTATGGCGAACCAGCAGCAGGTCGAAATCGTCAAGGACATGCTCGAGGGCGAGCTGGCCGGGGTTCGGCCCTATGTGGTGATTACCAAGACCGAGAACAGCTGGCAGAACCCTGCAGCGCAAGCACAACTGCGCAGCAGTGCGCAGGCCACGTTCCAGGTGGCGACCGAAGTCGCGGACAAGCACATCATCCTTACCGGTACTGATGATGAAGAATATGTCGCGCACTGGATGCCGCAATTGCGCCGCGCTATCGATGACTTGAACTTTTCTGGCCAGGCCAACCGGTATCTGCAGATGAGTGATCTGTCGGATCTGGTCGGCAAGGACCTGACTCGCGTACTCAATCTGATCCGCAGTAAAGCCCGGTTGTATTTCGGCAGCGCCAGCGAGAATGAGGGCGAACAAGCGCTCAGCGGCTTGCTTGAACAGTTCGATGATGCTGTAGATGCGCTGCGTGACAAGCACGCTGAATGGGTAAGCGATTTAACGGGCACCGCACGTAGCCAGGCAATCAAGAAGCTGGACAGCGCGCTGGCACGCGAGCACGAAGGGTTCAAGAATTGGATATCGAACGCTTTCGACACCACCAGTGAGGCCAAGCAGAAGCTGCAACGGTTGGTGCAAGATGCCTGGCAAGACGAAGCAACGGAGCTGTTCACACGCTACTCGCAAGCACTGGCTCAATTGACGGGCGAGCAACTTGGCCGCCAGACACCGGCGCCGGTCGCCGCAAGCACCAAGCCACGCATTCTGCCTGAACAGTCCCGGGCACTGGTTAAAGTGGGGTACATGCAGGCGTCGGGAGAGCTTGTCAGCTATCAACGGCTGACACCTGAAATTACCGGTGATATCCGCATGCTGCTTGGCCACAACAGCCAGGAGGAGGCCATTGCGCATCAGGCTTCCAGCAAGGCATTGGGCAGGAGTATCGATCTGCTTCCTGCCGTTTCGCTTGAATACACCCGGCTGTTCTACGCCTTGCCCGAAGTCGTCGGGCTCAAGGAGGGGGTATGGCATGCAGCCGACACGCAGGGCAGCAACGTTGTACAAGATGGTGTGGAAAGCTTGAGAGCCGGTGTTGACCTGGGCAAGACAGCTATACGCTCACTCGCGACCGTCATGGCAGTGGATGTAGTCAGCGATGGCGATGCCGACATCCTGGGTGCCATTTTCGGTAAAGCCGAGCCATCCGAGGGCGGGACCGTTCCTGCAGTGCCGATGACCCTTCATCCCGCTGCCGTGGCGGCGACTGCCGTGGTAGCGGCGGCCTACCTGACAACGGTGGCCGTGTCGCGTATTCGCACGTTCGAGAAAGCCGCCAGCGCTCAAGCGCATGCCATGCTGGAAAACGTGCACGACCATCATGTTCAGCACTTGAAGAAACAATTCGATAAAACCATGGCTGCGGCGCGCGCGCGCATTGTCGAAGGCATGCGTGCACGTTACCGGCTGGACGAAACCATGATGCGAAAGGACCGCCTGGCCAGAACGCTGGCCGATGTGCTGTCCCTTACCAGCGACCTTCGCCACGAACTGGATGCTTCGGCAGCCGGTCTGAATGTATTCGTAGCTGGGCGCGGTGCTTGAAATGTCTTCGACGCCGGCAGTGGATTATTGGCATGCCTTGCAGACACGTCAGCCGGAGTGGGCATTGCGCGCCTATGCGCGGCTGGTCAAGACGCTAAGCAAGGACGTGCAGGAGCGGTTGCAGCGCAAGGACACGACCAGTGAGCCGTACGTGGTGGTGTTTGGCAAGACGCAGGTTGGCAAAACGACGCTGCTGCTTGACCTCATGGGCGTTGCACCTGATCAAATGGCCAGGATTTCATCCGTCTTGCGTGGCGGCAGGGAAGCTGGCAAGTCGGCGACTGCCACGACCATGGAGTATTGCCGCTCCACGAGCGACCGCTGGGGCTTGTCGCGTAACGGCAAGTTACGCTGGCTCGAGCACGACGAGCAGATGACGCAGGCGCTTGGGGCATTGCGGGTCGAGATGGAAAGCGGCCGGTTGAAAGGCGAGTCGACACCCTGCGTGGTGCATATCCCCAAGTCCTGTTTCCTTGGCAGCACGCAGGTTCCGAGTGTGCGAATGCTGGATCTTCCAGGTGATAACCCCGCCAATGAAGAAGAGCAACGGCATGTCCATCAGATGGCGAAAACCTATTTGCCGTTTGCCGATTTGATTTTGTTGGTGGGCAAGGGTGATGACCTCGGCTTCTTGCGACCCGGGGTCATCACGCTACCGGGTATCGAAGACTGGCAATCCATGCCGTACCGCTTTCGCATCGTGACCACTCACTCATACTCGGCGCAGTCATTGAAGGACATTCTGCGTAAAGAGTCCGACGTTGACGCTACGCGGGTAAGGCAGCGGTTGATCCAGCAGATCGAGCGCTTCGGCACGCTGAGCCAGCCAGCCCAGGAGGCTCGCTTGTACTTTCCGCTTGAGTTCGGCAAAAGCTGGGCTTATGCGCAGTCTGCCGAGCCGGAGCTTTACGCCCGAATGGCGCCGATAATTACCAAGCTGCGTGACGAACTGCTCACGCAGATCGCCAATAGCATCACACCCATGGGACGGCTGCGCAGCACGCTCGATACCCACATCAGTGTCACGTACATACAGCGTAAAAAGACCGAGGCGATCGACAGTGCGATCAAGGCGCTTGAAAAGAAACTGGACATCGCTGAAGGCGAGCGCAAAAGCTGGGACAAGATGGTAGTTGACGCGCACTCCAGTTTCGACAAGCAGGCTGCACTGATGAAGGAAAAACCTGCCGAGCAAGGCGCCACCGCTGTTAAACGTGCTGCCAAAGAGTTGCTGGCCAAGCCGCCCAGTGCATGTGAGCCCAAGGAAGGTGGTGAAAAAGACGACTGTGAGACCCTCAAGACACTGATTCGAAAGTACTACCGGGGGCTTAAGGAGCTGAGTCTGGATGTATCTGCCGATGGTTGTCCTCCTGGCTATTGGCGGCGGGTGCGCAGTGCCCTCGTGCCGCCCGAGGCGGAGCGTGTAGAAGAGCTTCTGGATGATGCGTTCGGGCCCATCCGCTACACGCTTGACGATTATTGGTTTGATACCTATCTGTCATCGTCGAACTACCAGGTGGACCTGCGCAGCGTGCATGAAGCTGGCCGTGAGGCATTGGCCGAATTGGTGGTCGCCTGGACAAGGTGCTGGTCGCAGGCGCTAAGTCGCATCGATGTGGAAGTACGCAACGAACTTGCAAGTGCGCGGGTAAAGCTTGCTGTACATGAGGAAGAAGCCTGCGCGGCACGTGCGCGTCACGCACAAATTCAGCAGACGATCGCTGGCCATGTTGCAGAGCGCCAGCGCATCGTCCTCAACTCGAAAGAGGATCTTGAGCGCTGTGAACGCTTCAAGAACTTGCTCGAGCAGGAGTACGCCGCCTCGCTGGAACAGCAATATACCGCTGCGCTGCAGGAGACGGACAACAGTGATGCGTTACTCCAGCTGCTTTCGTGCGTAGCATTGAATCATCAGTATCACGAGTTTCTGGCGCTTAACGATCAGCAGGCGAGCTAGAGGCAAACCCGACATGTCAAAGCGCTCCATCGAGTGCTTCAGGAAATGACTGTGAGTAATCAGACCCTGGAAAAAGAAAAGAGCCTCGCCGAGTTGATGGTGAGAATTCTGAAAGAGCCGCTTAAGCCGCTGGACAAATCCATGGCGGACTTGAATGGCGAACTTTCAGACGTCAAAAAGGAAATCGAGGAAACCCACAGCGTGCTTTCGCTCTGCCTGGACCAGGCCGAGGTCGCCGCCAAGCAGGGCAAGCAGGCTGTGCAATCGCTGAGAAGCCTGCGTGACGAACAGTCGACGTGGGTACCTACCATCCAGGCCTGGATCGCCGAGCACGCGCAGTCGGGGGTAGAGTCTATAGGGGGGCAGTTAAGCTCCCATGCAGACCGCCAGGCTTCTGCGCAGGAAGATGTGCTTTCGGCGCTGGCAACCATTAGCCACGTCCAAAGCAGTGGCGCACAGGCGATTGCTGCGTTGCCCGATCATCTGAGCGGCGAGTTGGACGCTACCAACGCCAAGGTTGCGTCCGTTGCCGAGGATTTGCAGCAGCTGCTCGAGAGCCAGGCCTCGGCCCTGGCGGCAGTGAAGCGTGACGCGCTTTCTGCTTTGGCAGAGCTTCGCCTTGAGCAAGCCAATGATAAAGCCTCGATGAATGAGGAGATGGCTTCCGGGGTTGCTGCACTCCAGGGCAGCATTGCCGAACATGCCCGGCTCGGTGCCCAGGCCGTTCAATCGCAGGGGCGTGCAAGTGCCGAAGCTAATGCCTTGGCCCTGGCAGCCGTGAAGGATGACGTGCTGTCTGCTTTGGCACAGGTTCGCGTTGAGCACGGCAATGCTGCGCAAGCAATCGATGCATTACCCGCGCACCTCAAGCGAGCGCTGGAAGCCACGAATGCCAGCCTGGCGTCGAGGCATGAGTCACTGCAGGAACAGATCCGCCAAAGCCACGCAGCTCTGGATAAAGGCATTGCCCAGAGCGAGGCTGATATGGCCTCGATGAATGAGGCGATGGCTACCAGTGTGAAAGGCGCCACGCTGCAAATTGGCCAGCTCGTGGTGCATCAGCAACGCACCTTTTCGGCTGCTCATCAGGCAGTGCTCAGCGAAGTTGTGAATGCAACGGGGCTTGCGCAGGCCACGATGTCACAGAGCTTGCAAGTGGGGCAGTCCCTGGGCGAGTCACTGGACAGGGCTTTAGCTCAGTTGACGGAAAAGCTGGATGAGCAGACAGCACTGCTGAACGCTCGTTTCATTCGGAGCGAGGCCAAGGTCAAGCAGTTAACCATTATCATGGGCGTATCTTTCGTCTCGATGCTGGCTTACATAGCGTACGATCTGCTGAGCAAGGCTAACTGAGTCAGGCACTCGGTGGGGCACCCAAAGCGTTGCAAGCCGTAGGGGCCTTGCAGGCTATTTACCGTGATTTTTGGCAGATTCCGAAATCGGCATCGCGGATTCACCCGCGATTCGCTTGACCAGCGCAGCATGTCCGCTGGCGTCGTCGCCACGGGAAATGACCTGGATGACTGCCATGCGATCGCCGGAGCCTGCAATAAAGGTGCTGTTCAAGGTTTTGCCGCCGCCCAGGGTCGCCGTACTGTCGACTTGTCGCACACCCAGGCCGTTGCGGTTAAGGCGCGATTCGCCGGTTTGGCGAAAGTCCGGCAGCCCGGCGCTCTGGCGGTCGACGAAACCACTGACGGCGCCGTCGAGGAAGGCATCGTCGTTGTCGCCGGGGCGAGAGGCTTCGGGGAGCGGTTTCTCGATCACCATGACCACGCGTTTTTCCTGCGCATTGGCATACAGGGTACCCACGGCGCCGGCGCCTTCGCTGCTCTGTTCATCGGCGCTCAGCGGGCTGGCGTTGAAGCCTGCCGGCAGGTTGAAGCTGAACTTGCCGCCGAGCACCGTGACGTTTACTTCTGGTGTCGGCGTGGTGGTGGGTTTGCTGGCGGCATGCAGATTCGACAGACCCAACAGGCCGACGACGGCCAGGGTCAGCGTCAGGGTTCTTGTGTTGAAAATCGACATACAGCCTCTCAGGGGGCATGGCAGGGTGGATATGCTCACATAAACCTGCCTGCTCGGTAAGCCCCGGGTTTCCCGTCGGCCAGACGGTCATGGCGGATCGCCTTGAGGGGGCTATCGTTGCTTGTCTGGGCAACGACTACCGAGCGAGGGCGGTGCTATGAACACCAGTGATTTACTCGAACAGTTACTGCGGGCCGGGCAGGGCTCGCAAGCGCAACAAGGGAGCGGCGGCATGTCATCGCAAGACGGCCTGGGCGGTTTGGGCGGCTTGCTGGGCGGTCTGCTTGGTGGTGGCAGTGCCGCGGGTGGCGGTGCTGGCCTTGGTGGTTTATTGGGCGGCCTGTTGGGTGGCGGTGGTGGCAGCGCCGCTGGCGGCTCTACCCAAGGGCGCTCCGCCGGAGGCACCAATTACGCGGCCCTGGCGTCGTTGGGCATGATGGCGTTCCAGGCCTATCAAAGCTGGCAGCGCAGCCAGGCGGCAGCCCCGCAACAGGCGGTGCGTACTGTCGATCAATTGTCCGGGCCCGAGGCCGAGGATCACAGCCATGCAATCTTGCGCGCGCTGATTGCGGCAGCCAAGGCTGACGGTCGCATCGACAAGCAAGAAGAACAGTTGATCTACGCTGAAATCAAACGTCAAACCAGCGACCCGCAACTGCAGCAATGGCTGGATGAGGAAGTCAGCAAGCCACTCGATGCTGCCGAGGTGGCGCAGTCAGCCCAGGACCCGGCCATGGCCGCGGAAATGTACCTGGCCAGCGTGATGCTGGTGGATGACCAGCAGGACGCAGAGCGGGCCTACCTTGACGAACTGGCCAGCGCACTGCAAATCGATCCGACATTGCAGGTGCACCTGGAACAGCAGGCCAAGGGAACCACCTGACCGGCTTCTTTCAGTTCGCGAGACGGGTTTTATCTACGAAGGACTGGGTAGCAGGTCCATTTTGGGGCCGCGTTGCGGCCCTTCGCCGGCAATGCCGGCTCCCACAAGTTACCGAGTGGACGTCAGTTGCTTTAACAGGGCTTCGGTGCAGGCGGCTCCTCAATCCTCAATCTCAACCTGCGGGTTGTAGTACTTGCTCTGATCCGGGGTGAAGGTCACCACCATCCCGGTGCGGCTGCAGTTCAGGGTCAGTTCTGCACCAGTGTCGATCTGCAGGTCTTCACCGCGCAGGCCTTGCCACTGGGCGAGGTATTTGAGCGAGCCGAATTTTTCGCGTTTTTTCAGGGTGCGTTCCACGCCGCCTTTCCAGCCCAGTACCGGCAGTTCGCCGGCGAGGCAGCGCTGGGCGATTTCAGGGTGTTTGAGGGCCCGTTCGCGGCCGATTTCCCAGCAGCGGATCAGGCCGTTGTCCGGGCCTTGCCAGGTGTCGATCCAGGTGAGGGTGGGGCGCACTGCGAGGTGGATCGGGCGGTGGACAATGCTGCTCATTCAGCCTCCCTGGCTGGTTGTTTTTGTAGGAGGGTGGTTTAGAAAGTAGCGATGCTACTAATTGGCCACTATTGGTGTCCAGCGTTGGAAAATGAAGCGTTGAAGAGATGCTGCAGACTGCACATCTGGCGTTGCCTGGATTGCGACCGCTTGGCGCGGTCGATCGCAGGCTTCGCCAGCTCCTACAGGGATAGCGCTGATCTGCGCCAGCTAGGTGCTTGGGGCGTCCAGGCTGGCCATGTCGATGACGAAGCGGTAGCGCACGTCCGAGCGCTCCATGCGTTCGAAGGCTTCGTTGATCTGTTCCATGCGGATCATTTCGCAGTCCGGGAGGATGTTTCTGCGCGCGCAGAAGTCGAGCATTTCCTGGGTCTGGGCAATGCCGCCAATCGGTGAGCCAGCCAGGCGCCGGCGGCCGAGAATGAAGGGCAGAGTGAGCTGTTCGTCGATGGGGCCGACCTGGCCGACGATCACCAGGGTGGCGTCGATGTCGAGCAGCGCCATGTACGGCGAGACGTCGTGGCGTACGGGGATGGTATCGATGATCAGGTCGAAGCTCGACCGCGCCGCCGCCATGGCTTTGGCATCGGTTGAGACCAGCAGCTTGTCGGCACCCAGTTCGAGGGCGTCGGCGAGTTTGTCTGCGGTGCGGCTGAGTACGGTGACAAACGCGCCCATCCCGGCCGCCAGCTTCACCGCCATATGCCCCAGGCCGCCGAGGCCGATGACCGCCACCCGGCTGCCCGGGCCGACATTCCAGGTGCGCAGCGGCGAGTAGGTGGTGATGCCGGCGCACAGCAGCGGCGCGGCCTTGGCCAGGTCCAGACCATCGGGCACACGCAGCACGAATTCTTCGCGCACCACCAGGTGTTTGGAGTAGCCGCCGTAGGTTGGCTCTTTGGTGATGCGGTCGAGGCCGTTGTAGGTCTGGGTGTTGTTCGCCCGGCACAGCTGCTCTTCGCCCTTGCGGCACTGATCGCACTGCTGGCAGGAATCCACCATGCAACCCACTGCCACCGCGTCGCCGATCTTGTAGCGGGTTACGTCACTGCCGACCTCGGTGACCCGCCCGATGATCTCGTGCCCCGGCACGATCGGATAGCGGCTGATACCCCAGTCGTCACGGGCCTGGTGCAGATCCGAATGACAAACGCCACAGTAAAGAATCTGCATGGCGACATCATTGGGGCGCAAGCCGCGGCGCTCGAACTCGAACGGCGCAAGCGGCGCGCTGGGCGTTTGGGCAGCGTAGCCGATGGTGTACATGAGGCACCTCTCTACTCGTCGGGGGGTGGCTGAAAAAAAAGACTCAGCCAATGACTATAGCTACCCCGGCATTATTTGAAGGCCTCATCGCTGGCAAGGCCAGCTCCCACTGGGGGTATATCAGCGCTGGCTCACCCAGTAGTCATGCAAAGCCCGCGCAGCCGCTTCAACCGCCGCAACCCGTTGCCGATGCAGTACCACATCCAGATCCACCGGCAGTTCATAATTGTCCTGCTCGGCACAGTCAGTAATCTTCTGCAGTTGACCTCTCAGCCCCTCGGGCAGCCCCGGCCAGTTGCCAATGGCCACACCTCGCACATACCCGAAGCACCATTCTTCCGCCAGCGTCAGAGGCTGGCCACTGTGCTCGGTCTCATCAAACCGCGCCTTGAACGCCTGCGGCTCAGTAGCCAACTGGGTAGCCAGGGTATTCAGATGCCGCACACACAGATCAATGAACTGCCGACATTCCTCAGGCGCCTCCCAGGCGGGAGTCTGCCCACCCCAGATCGCCGGAAACCAGTCACCAATGTCCACCTGCGCAGGGCTGGAAACCAGCGCGGTGAAGAACCCGTCGAGCTCGGACATATTGAGTACCGAGTGATCGTCGCCGTATTTGAGCAGGGTATCGTCGATGAAATCGAACTCGCTGACGGTGAGGGGCTGGATGTGCATAAAACGGTTCCTTGGCGGTAAACGGGCAAAAGGCGGGGAGGATGGCGCTTTGCAGCGCATTTATCCAGTACCGCACACACAAAGTATGTTACGCCCGGGCGCAGGAGACTGACCGCACGCGGGCCACTAATTTTCTTTCAACCTGGTTCGTTCTCTTGGTAGCCACCGTACGCCAGCTGCGCGGCAGGCCCAAACAATCCAGGAGACAGGCAATGACATCCGTATTCGACCGCGAAGACATCGTGTTCCAGGTAGTGGTCAACCACGAAGAGCAGTATTCCATCTGGCCTGACTACAAGGCCGTGCCGGCTGGCTGGCGCACCGTTGGCAAGAGCGGCCTGAAAAAGGAATGCCTGGCCTACATCGATGAAGTCTGGACCGACATGCGCCCGTTGAGCCTGCGCCAGAAGATGGCCGAATCTGCAGCAGCACAGTAAGGGGCAGGTGTGTCGTCACTGAACTTGCTATGTCTGCCGTACTCCGGTGCCAGCGCCATGGTCTACAGCCGTTGGCGGCGCAAGCTGCCGGCCTGGCTGACGCTGCGCCCGGTGGAACTGCCCGGGCGCGGTGCGCGCATGGGCGAGCCGGTGCAAACCGACATGCAGGCCCTGGCCCGGCAGCTGGCCAGCGAGCAGCGCCTGGCCGCCAGTCAGCCCTATGCCTTGCTTGGCCATAGCCTGGGAGCGTTGCTCGCCTTCGAGCTGGCCCACGAGCTGCTGGCCCTCGGCTGCCCTGCGCCGGTCGCGCTGTTTGCCTGTGGTACGGCCGCACCGACCCGGCGCGAGGATTACGACGGCGGCAACTGGCGTGAGCCGAAAAGCGATGAGGTACTGATCGATGAGCTGCGCAAGCTGCAGGGTACGCCGGAAGAGGTGCTGGCCAACCAGGAGTTGATGAGCCTGACCCTGCCGGTGCTGCGCGGCGACTTTCTCCTGTGTGGCCGCTATGCCTATCGCCAGCGTCCACCGTTGCACTGTCCGCTGCATGTGTTCGGTGGCGAAGATGATCGTGCCACGCAAGAGCAGCTACTGGCCTGGCGGCGAGAAACCCTGGGAGACTTCTCCCTGGAAACCTTCCCCGGTGGCCACTTCTTTATCCATGAGCATGAAGACCGGGTGCTGGGTGTACTCAGCGCCGCGCTGGAGCCGCATCGACTGTCGGCCTAGTGCAGGCATTGACGTGATACCCGGCGCTGGGCGAGCCTTGGCGGTTCAACCACGACGCAGGTGCAAGGGATGTTGATCAAGGCGAATCAGGCCAGCTTGCTGGTTATCGACGTGCAGGAAAAACTCATTGGAGCCGTCAGCGATCCGGAAGGCACGCTGGCCCGCACCCGCTGGCTGATGGCGGCCACCGCCGAACTGGGGCTGCCGACGGTGATTTCCGAGCAGTACCCCAAGGGGCTTGGCCATACGGTCGCGGCCCTCAAGGCGGCTTCGCCGGATGCCCGGGTGGTGGAAAAACTGCACTTTTCCTGTGTCGCTGGCGAGTGCCTGCCAGCGTCTTTGCTTGCCCGCGAGCAGGTGATTGTCTGCGGTATGGAAACCCATATCTGCGTGCTGCAAACCGTGCTTGGCCTGCGTGCGCTGGGCAAGCAGGTATTCGTGGTCGAAGACGCCTGCGACAGCCGCACAGTGGCCAGCAAAGCCGCCGGTATCGCCCGCATGCGTGACGCCGGGGCGCAGATCGTCACCCGCGAAATGGTCGTGTTCGAACTGATGGAAAGCTCGGCGCACGAACAGTTCCGGCACATCAGCAAGACCTACATGGTCGGCGAACAACCCTGAATCGTACACGGGCAGGTGGCTCAGGTTCGGCAAGTGCATTAGAGTGCGCGGCAAATTCATTACGACAGGATGTTCCCATGAAAGCCCGCGCCTTGCTGCCGCTTGTTTCTGCCCTGGCCCTTGCCGGTTTGCCCGCGCTTGCCCAGGCTCAGGCTACCGTCACTCAGGTGTTCAATGGCGAAATGCTCGGCACCAACCTCAAGTACTTCGAGTCGGTTGCCGGCGTTGCCCGTACCAGTTTTGGCGACACGCACACCTACAAGGTGCAAGGTTGCGAGATCACTGCCGACGCTACCGGTGGCACAATCCATCAACTGCGCCTGGCGGTGTCGCCTGCCTGCAAGGCCGACCTGAACTCGTTCATCGGTAACTTCGCGCCGCCTGCCAACCAGCCGCTGACTTTTGCCGCGCTGCACCAGTCCACGGGCGGCCCGCTGGAGTTCTACGCCGATTGCCTGGAGATGTGCGGCAATGCCTACGACCCTTCGGTGTATGCGCTGTGGGAAGGTCCGCGGGCGATCGGTTTCACCCAGGTGCTGGTCGAAGCCATGCTCACCGATGACGCGGCGATCAACGCGGCGAGCAAGTGGAGTGCGGAGATGAAGAAGCACAAGGGCGAGGACTTTGTCGTCGACAACAAATACAACTGTGATCGCAGCTTCGACCCGATTGCCTTGCAGAGCTTCAAACCGGTGGCAATCACTGCCGTGACGATCGGCACCGAGCTAACCAAGCCGGGCTGCTGATTGCAGTCAGGCCTCGCCCTCGCTACTGTGCTGCTGTTGCCGCAAGAGGCGAGGGTAGTGCATGCAAGTTCGAGGTTTAGTGTTGGGCGTTGCCGTGTTGTTGGCGGTACAGGGTTGTGTCACCCAGCGAGAAGCGCCTGAGTCAGATCCGGCCAAAGTGCGCGCGCAGATCCAGCGCTTGCTGCCAGCCGCGACCAAGGATCGCGAAGGCTGGGCCCGCGACATCCAGACCGCCTTCACTACACAGAAGATCACTCCCAGTCGTTCCAACCTGTGCGCGGTGCTGGCTGTGACCGAGCAGGAGTCGACCTTCCAGGCCGACCCACAGGTACCAGGCCTGGGCCGTATCGCCCGCCAGGAGATCGACCGCCGCGCCGCCCGCCTGCATATTCCGCAAATGCTGGTGAACGGGGCATTGCATACGCGCTCACCCAACGGTAAGACCTACAGTGAGCGGCTCGATGCGGTGCGCAGTGAAAAACAGCTCAGCGCGATTTTCGATGACCTGATCGGCAGCCTGCCGATGGGCCGCACCTTGCTGGGCGACTTGAACCCGGTGCGTACCGGTGGGCCGATGCAGGTCAGCATCGACTTTGCCGAGCGCAATGCCCGCGACTACCCCTATAGCCATGAAGGAACCATTCGCCAGGAAGTATTCAGCCGCCGTGGCGGCATGTACTTCGGCATCGCCCACTTGCTGGGTTACCCCAGCCACTATGAGCGCCAGGTGTACCGCTTTGCCGACTTCAATGCTGGTTGGTACGCCAGCCGCAATGCGGCGTTCCAGAGTGCGCTGAGTCGCGCCAGTGGCGTCAAGCTGGCGCTGGATGGCGACTTGATTGCGCCGGGGGCGATCATGCCAGGCACCACCGAGAAAGCCGCGCGGCGTTTGGGCGAGCAGTTGGGGCTGCGTAATCCGAGCATTCGCAGTCAACTGGAGAAAGGCGACAGCCTGGATTTTGAAGAGACCCGGTTGTACAGCGGGGTCTATGCCCTGGCTGAGGGCAAGTCCGGCAAGCCGCTACCGCGCGCGCAGCTGCCGGGGATTGAGCTGAAGAGCCCGAAGATCACCCGCAAACTGACCACGGCCTGGTTTGCCAACCGGGTGGATGAACGTTACCAGCGCTGCATGAAACGCTGACTGTAGGAGCGGATTCACCGGGGCGCCGGACCGCCGCGATGGACTGCGCAGCAGTCCCAATTTTTGGGGCCGCTACGCGCCCCATCGCGGCGGTCCGGCGCCCCGGTAAATCCGCTCCTACAGAAAACGGCGATGTCAGGTATTGCCGCTGACCAACGCGTTCACCACCTGCTCAACACTGGCCTTCAACCCCACCAGCGTATCTTGCGGATCGGTATCCACCACCACCAGCTTGGCCCCTGAGGCGGCAATCACCTCCGCCACTTCCTTGCTCGGCTGCTTGTGGTGCAACACCAGCGCCACATCCTGCCCCTTGAGCTCATCACCCAGGCGCTTGAGCGCCGCCGCATCCCACTGATCGTCCGCCACCCGCGGGTGGTCGATCAGGTCCAGGTTCAGGCCGCTGATCAGGTAATCCAGACGGTCCGAAAGATTCACCACACTCAGGTTGTCAGCCTCGGCCAGACGCGACTCACTACCGGCGCTGAGTTCCAGCAACTGACGCTTGAGACTGGCCAGGTTGGCCTGGATCTTCGGCTGCTCGCTGGGGCTCAGGCGGCCGAGGTCGTTGGCCAGCACATCAGCCATGCGCCCGAAGTTGGTGGGGTTGAGCCATGGATAGGCGGCAAAGGCATTGGTGCCTTGCACGGCGATCCCCGGCAACGCGCCGTCCACCGGGCGGGCGGCGTCGATTTCAACGATGCGGATATTGCTGCGCCGCGCCACCGGATACAGCGGGTCGTCACTCCAGATCGAGCGCAGGGCGATCACCGCATCGGCCTGGCTCGCGGCTTTCTGCAGGCTCGGACCACCACGGCCACTGAAGTAGGATGGCTGGCGCGACGCCGGAATGTTCGCCGGTGCCGCGCGCTGCAGTTTGACTGCGGTACCGTCGAGCAGGGCGCTGGCCAGGGCGTGGGTGACCGGCAGCGAAGCGAGAACGGTGACTCCGGCCGATTGCTGGGCGGCAGCCGCGGCATTCTGCGCCAGGCTCAGGGTGGGCAGGCCGGCGAGGGCCAGGGCCAGGCACAGGTGCTTGAGATCGAAGGTCATGCCGGATTTCCTTGCAGGCGTGGAACAAGGCCGCGGGCCAGGGCGGCGAGGGCGAAGCAGCAGCCGGCGACGAGGATGATCGCCGCACCCGAGGGCACCGGCAGGTCAAAGACGATCGGTAGCAGGATGCCGACCAGGGTGCTCAGGGTGGCGATCAGCACCGAAGCCCAGAAAAAGCCCTTGAGCGACTGGCTGATCAAACGCGCCGCCGCCGCCGGAATCACCAGCAGGGCACCGACGAGGATCGCGCCGATGACCTTCACCGCTGCCACCGTAACCAGGGTCACCAGCACCACGAACAGGTAGTCCAGGCTCTTCACCGCCACGCCGCGTACTGCCGCCAGTTGCGGGTTGAAGCTGGCCAGCATGATGCGGTTGTACAGCGGCAGGGCCAGTGCCAGCACCAGTGTACCGACGATGCCGAGCACCAGCAGGTCCTGGCCGCTGACGGTGAGTACCGAGCCGAACAGCACGTTTTCGAGGATGTGCACGTTGATCTTGCCGGCCAGCATCAGCAGCAGGCTGGCGCCCAGAGCCAGGGACACCGAAAGGAACACGCCGATCAGGGTGTCGGGCGACAACCCGGTGCGGTTGCGCAAAAAGTTCAGCAGGATGCCGAACAGCAGGCAGTAGCCGAACAGGCTGCCGTAAGGGCCGGTGTAGGGTTCACCGAGGAGGATGCCGATGGCCACCCCGGTCAGTGCAGCGTGGCCGACCGCTTCGGAAAAGAACGCAAAGCGTTTGACTACCACCAGGGTGCCGAGCCCGCCGAGCACCGGGCCGATCATCAGGCCGGCCAGCAGGGCATTGACCACAAAGCCATAGGCCAGGGCTTCGGGCAGGTAGCCGGAACTGGCCCAGCCCTGGATCAGCAGGCGAAATTCTTCGTAGTTCATCAGGCGACGCTCTCGCTGCGCGGGTGGATGGAGAACAGACTGAGCAGGCGATCCGGGGTCAGGGCCTGTTTCGGTGGGGCGTCGAACAGTACCCGGCGGCTGAGCCCGGTGACCTTGTCTGCCAGGCGCGCCACGGCTTGCAGGTCGTGCTCGATCCACAGCACCGTGGTGCCCGCCGCGCGCCAGTCCAGCAGCAGGCGCTCGAACACCTGGATGCCGGCTTCGTCGAGTGCCGACATCGGCTCGTCCAGCACCAGCAGTTGCGGGGCCGGGATCAGGCCCTGGGCCAGCAGCACGCGCTGACGTTCGCCACCGGAGAGGGCGCCCATGCGCCGTTTGCGTTTATCGAGCATGCCGACCCGCTCCAGCGCCGCATCGATGGCCGGGGCCACCTTGCGCGACAGGCCAAGGAACGCCGGGCGGCGCTGGCACATGGCAGCCATGAAGTCGTCGACGGTCATCGGCAGGCCACGGTCGAACTCCAGCGCTTGCGGCACATAGCCGATCACTTGAGTATCGCCGGGCCAGGTCAGCGTCAGCTGGCCTTGGTGTGGCATCTGCCCGAGCAGGGTTTTCACCAGCGAGCTCTTGCCGCCGCCGTTGGGGCCGACCAGGGCATGCACGCTACCGGCGGCGACCTTGAAGCTGACCTGATCGAGAATCCGCGTGCGCCCCAGGGTCAGGTCGATGCCGGCGAACTCGATGTCCGGCCCGCACGGCGCGGTGATGACGGTTTCGGCGACGGTCATGCCTTCGACTCCTTGATCGCACGGACCACGGTGTCGAGGTTGCGCTTCATCTCCACTTCGTACTTCTCCTTGCTGTAGTCGCCGTAGGAGATGTGGGTCAGCGGGTAGATCTTCACCCCGGACTCGCGCTGGATGGTTTCGACATAGGCCGACGGGAAGTCCATCTCCGAGAAGATCACCTGCACGTCCAGGGCCTTGAGCTGATCGATGGTTTTCTTCAGCTGGCTCGGGCTTGGCTCGATGCCGTGAGCCGGTTCGACCACGGCAGTCACTTCCAGACCGAATTCACGCACCAGGTAGTCGTAGGCGGCGTGGATGGTGGCAACACGGAACTCGGCGCCGGGTGCTTCAGTGACTTGGGCCAGGGCATCGGCGCGCAGTTTGCGCAGGCGCTTGGCGTAGGCGCGGGCGTTCTGGCTGTAGTACTTGGCGTTGTCCGGGTCGAGCTTGCCCAGCTCGCGGGCGATGTTGTTGACCTGGGCGATGCTGGCGCTGATCGACAGGAAGGTGTGCGGATTGACCACCTTGCCCGCGCCGCGTGCGGCAACACCGGTGGCGGCCAGCAGCGGTACGTTGGTGTTGGATTCGATCACGGTGATCTGCGGCTTTTCGCTGGCGGCGATCATGCGGTCGGCAAAGTCGTCATGGCCGATGCCATTGAGTACCACCACATCGAGGCTGCCGATGCGCTTGATGTCCTCGGCCCGCGGCTCGTAGGCGTGAGGGTTGAAGCCGGCCGGAATCAGCGGCACGACCTCGGCCTTGTCACCGACGATGTTGGTCACGTAGCTGTAGTACGGGTGCAGGGTGATACCGATACGCAGCGGCTTGCCATCGATGGCGGCCTGGGCCAGGCCGGGCAGGGCCACAGCAATGAACACGGTCAGAAGTCGACGGGCGAGGGCGGAGCGAAGCATGGGGCGTCCTTGTGTCAGTGGCGATGCTGGCGGGTGACGCCGGCGTCGTATTGGGCGGCGATCTGCTGCCAGCCTGCGGCGATCAGGGCGGTAGCACTGAGGTCGGTCGGGACACTGGTTTCAGCCTTGCGCAGCAGCCAGACATCGGCGGCGCCGTCATGGTCCGCAGGCACCAGCATGAGAAAGCTGCCGGCGGTTGTCGGTGACTGGCTCAGACCCAGGTAAGCCTGGTCACCGAGCAGTTGCCATTGATGCTCGCCACGGCTGGCGCTGCTGGCATCTTTGACAAACGGCGGGAAGCCTTCTTCGGCCAGCACCGCAACTTCGACCAGGGCCGGATCTTCTTCGCGGCGCAGTTGGATGTCCTCGAAGGCCACCCGCAGGTCGGCATACACCCCTTGCTCGGCGGCGCTGAGGTCGCGGCGGGCGTCGAGCTGGTGAGCCTCGATGCTGACTTCGTCATGACGCTCACCGCGCAGAGCGACAATGCCGGCCGCCACGGCGAGAATCAGCAGGCTGATCAGCAGCACATACAGGGTTTCGTGCCCGGCACCGGCCGGGCGCACCACCTGGACGCGGCTCATTGCTCGATATCTGCGTAGTCGATTTCCACCACGTGACCGGGGCCGGCATCGAACAGCACGTAAAACTCGCCTTCAGGGCGCTTGAAGGTCAGCTTGGAGTTTTCCCCGAGCTTGCCGGGTACGAGGATCTCTTCGTTGTAGCCGATCACATCGAGGGTCACCCCCGGCGCGCCGCTGCCGTCGGAAAAACCGCCGGTGCACTCGATCTGCTCGCCGTCGATCGGCTTGCATTCGCACATCGGGTTATGCGCCAGGGCCGGGCTGGCGGCGCCCAGCAACAGCAGGGGCAGGAGCACCTTGTGGACGGTGGACTTCATCATTTGCCTCCTTGTTTGTTCAGCCAGGCGACGGTAGCCGGCGATGCCTTGGCCAGCGGTATCGATGCCTGGTGCATGCTGCCGTCCCAGCCTTCGAGAGTGATCCAGATTTCAGCGTCCGGGCGGGTCTTGGCCGGGATCGGCAGGCTGGTGCCCATGCGGTAGGGCGGGCCGAAGAAGATCGTGCCGGCGGCACGCAGGCTGCGCGGCTTGCCAATGCGCAGGTAGACCGCTTTGACCTGGTCGATGCAGGTCCTGCAGACACTGGCATTGAACGACTTGAAGTGGCCGGCCGGACCATCGGCCACCGGCGCGTCGTCGCGCAGCTCGGCCAGCTTCAGGCTCCACGGGCCGACCTGGATGTCGCCCAGTTCGCGCTCACCCAGGCCGCTGTCGCCGCGGAACAGTTTCGCGTCGGCGAAATACTTCGGCATGAAGCCCAGCGGGACCAGCAACAGCAGGATGTTCAGGTGAAAACGCCATTTGTGCCAGAAACGGCTCAGCGGGCTTTGCGGCGCAACTGCTGCCTTGCTCATAGGCTGGCCTCCGTAGCGGTGTCGGCGTTGGCTTTAGCGTCCTTGCGTGGCGCGCGCTCGCTGCGCTTGAGCGCGGCAGCGGTGGCCTGCGCGGTACGTTTGGTCCAGATCAGCAGACCGCTGAGGACCATCATCGACAGCACCAGGCCGAAGAACGCCCAGATCAGCTTGATCGCCAAGCCGCCGAAGTCGCCGGTGTGCAAGGGGCGCATGGATTCGGTGACGAACTCCAGGGTCGAGAGGTCGCTGAGCAGGAACTGCGCCTCGATCTTGCTGTTGTACGGGTTGACGTTGACGGTCTGGAACATCAACGGGTACCAGCCGCGACCGCCCAGGTACACGTGGGAATAGGCGTTGCCGGGCAGGGTGACGAAGCTCACGTCGAGGCCGGCGATCTGCTCTTTGGCGATGCGCGTGGCGTCGTCGAGACTGATGCGCGGCGCCGGCTCGCCGGTGGCGGTGAGCGGCACGTCTTCACGGGCAATCACCGGTACCACCGGCTCGGTGGAAATGGTCACATGGTTGTCGGCGAGGATCGCCTGGATCAGGAACCAGGTGCCGGTGATCGAGATCACCGCAATGAACCAGATCGACCAGATCCCGCTCAGACGGTGAAAGTCGCCCCAGAAAATCCGCGCGCCGTGGTTGAAGCGCAAGGTTGGCTTGAAGAATCCCTTCCAGAACCGTTTATAGACCACCAGCCCGGTCACCAGCGAGGCCAGCATCGGCAGCCCGAGCAAGGACACCAGGTACCAGCCCCAGCTGTAGCCGTTGGTGAACGGCACCAGCCACCAGCCGTGCAGGGCGCGGGTGAAGGCTTCGAAGTTGAAGTCCGGCGCCTTGCCCTGGATGGCCCCGGTGTACGGGTTGACGTACAGCGTCGGGGCACTGCCGTCGGGGTAGGTCACCGAGGCATTGAGGGCGAAGTGCGAGCCGTCCGGCTGGCTGAGGAAGCGCACTGCCATGTCCGGCTCGGCCTTGTGCAAGGCATCGAGCACCTGCTGGAAACTCAGCGGCTGGGCATCGTCGCTGGGCTTGCTGGCGCGCACATCCGGGTTGGCCAGCCAGACGATTTCCTGGCTGACCACGGCCAGGGTGCCGGTAAAACAGACGATCAGGACGAAAAACCAGATCGGCAGGGCGAGCCAGCTATGGACGAGAAACCACAGTCTGGACTTGGATTTTTTCGCTTTTTGGGACATTGCAGGTGTCTTTTCAGAGAAATTGAGGTCGAGCCGATACTCAGCCTTGGGACTGCAATAGGTAAGACGAACGAGAATCGTAAAACCCGCAGCTTTAGTTGAAAGCAAATGTTTCAGCGGACCGGCGGCAAGCACGTTCGACGGTTAATTTTCCGCTTTGGCCATCCGTTTCCCTTGGATATCGACCCTCACAGGTTCGTTGCCCTCTCAAGATGGATGACTGCTGATGAACGCTGAAGACGCGCTGAAACTTGCCCGCCGCTATATCGACCTGCCTTTGGAAAAGCGCCGGCTGTTTCTCCAGGCGTTACAGCGCGAAGGGGTGGACTTCGCTCAGTTGCCTATCCCGTCCCGTGAAGTGGCGCTGCAAGAACAGGTCATTTCCTATGCCCAGCAACGCATGTGGTTGCTCTGGCAATTGGACCCGCAGAGCGCTGCCTACAACTTGCCCAGTGCTGTTCGCCTGTGCGGCACGCTCAACCTGCAGGCGCTGGAACAGGCTTTTGCCGACCTGATGCAGCGCCATGCCACCTTGCGTACCGCGTTTACCCGCCTGGACGATGGCAGTGTCGAGCCTGTGGCAATTACTGCGCTGGTGCAGGTCGAGCAGCAGGACTTCACGCACCTGGATCCTCAGGCGCAGGAGGAGCAGATGCACGCGGCGGCGCGCCAGCAGATGCTGCAACCCTTCGACCTGGAGAGCGGGCCTTTATTGCGAGTGGCGGTGTTGCGCTTGCAGGCGCACGAGCATGTCCTGTTACTGACCCTTCATCACATCGTCTCCGATGGCTGGTCGATGAATGTGCTGATCGATGAGTTCACCCATTGTTACCAGGCGCGGAACCGGCATAGCGCACCGCAGTTGCCAGCCCTGGCCCTGCAGTACAGTGACTACGCCCTGTGGCAGCGGCGCTGGCTGGAGGCGGGAGAGCAGGAGCGCCAGCTGGCGTACTGGCGTGCGCAGTTGGGTGACGATCATCCACCGCTCGAGCTGCCTCTGGATCATCCGCGCCCGGCGCTGCCCGGTTATGCCGGCACGCGTCACGAGCTGGTGCTCGAGCACAACCTGGCCGAGCAACTGCGCGCCCTGGCCCGTAAACAGAACGTCACCCTGTTCATGCTCTTGCTTGGCGCCTTTAGCGTGTTGCTGCAGCGCTACAGCGGCCAGTCTGATGTACGTGTCGGTGTACCGATCGCCAATCGCAACCGGCGTGAAGTCGAAGGCCTCATCGGCTTTTTCGTAAACACTCAGGTATTGCGGACGCGGCTCGACCCGCAGATGTCGGTTTCAGCCCTGCTTGCGCAAATCAAAGACAGCGCTCTAGGTGCTCAGGCCCATCAGGAGCTGCCGTTCGAGCAGCTGGTCGATGCGCTCAAGCTGGAGCGTACTCCGGGCCAGAATCCACTGTTCCAGGTGATGTACAACCATCAACCGCAGGTGGCCGATATCAGTGTTCTGAAGGTCGGTGATGACCTGCAGCTCGAAGTGATCGAACCCCGCAGCCGTACCACGCAATTCGACCTGACCCTCGATACCTACGAAAAAGGCGGCAGCCTGCACGCCGCGTTGACCTTCGCCAACGAACTGTTCGAGCTGGCAACCATCGAACGCATGGGCCAGCATTGGCTGGGGCTGCTGCGCGCGATGCTGGCTGACCCGCAGCAAAGCATCGGTAACCTGCCATTGCTCGATGGTCAGGAACGCGACCAGATTGTCCGGCAGTGGAACGACACTCACGTGGACTACGCCCTGGATTGGCCGGTGCATGCCCGTTTCGAAGCTCGGGCCTTGCAGCAGCCTGATGCGCCGGCGCTGGTCTTTGCCGGCCAGCAACTCAGTTATGCCCAGCTCAATGCCCGGGCCAACCAGTTGGCACACGTGCTGATCGAGCGCGGGGTCGGGCCGGATGTGCTGGTCGGCATCGCCGTGGAGCGTTCGCTGGAGATGGTCATCGGCCTGCTGGCGATCCTCAAGGCTGGCGGCGCCTATGTGCCGCTGGACCCGGAATACCCACGCGAACGCCTGGCCTACATGCTGGAGGACAGCGGCGTGGGCTTGCTGCTGACCCAGCAGCCGCTGCTGGAGGTACTGGCGCCGGGCGATGTGCCGTACCTGTTGCTGGATCAGCCGGGCGCCTGGCTCGACGCTTACAGTACGGCCAACCCGAATGTGGCGGTGGCGGCAGAGAACCTGGCCTACGTGATCTACACCTCGGGTTCGACCGGCAAGCCCAAGGGCGCGGGCAACCGTCACCTGGCCCTGGTCAACCGCCTGTGCTGGATGCAGGACGCGTATCAGCTGAGCCCTGCGGACAGTGTGTTGCAGAAGACCCCGTTCAGTTTCGACGTATCGGTCTGGGAGTTTTTCTGGCCGCTGATGACCGGCGCACGCCTGGTGGTGGCCGCGCCGGGGGCGCACCGTGATCCGGCGCAACTGGTGGCGCTGATCCAGGCTGAGCAGATCAGTACGCTGCACTTTGTACCCTCGATGTTGCAGGCCTTCCTGCAGGACCCGCAGGTATCCGCGTGCCAGAGCCTGACGCGGATCATCTGCAGCGGCGAAGCGTTGCCGGTGGATGCCCAGCAGCAGGTGCTGGCACGCCTGCCGGGCAGTGCCTTGTACAACCTGTATGGCCCGACCGAAGCGGCCATCGACGTGACCCACTGGACCTGCCTGGAAGAAGGCCGCGACAGCGTGCCGATCGGGCGGCCAATCGCCAACCTGGGCTGCCATATCCTGGATGCCGGCTTGCAGCCGGTGCCGGCCGGGGTACTGGGCGAGCTGTACCTGTGCGGTACCGGGCTTGCCCGCGGCTACCACCGTCGTCCCGGGCTGACGGCCGAGCGTTTTGTCGCCAGCCCGTTCGTGGCGGGTGAGCGGATGTATCGCACCGGTGACCTGGCGCGTTACCGGCCGGACGGGGTGATTGAATACGCAGGGCGCCTGGACCATCAGGTGAAGCTGCGCGGCTTGCGGATTGAGTTGGGCGAGATCGAGGCGCGCTTGCTGGAGCATCCGTGGGTGCGCGAAGCGGTGGTGCTGGCGGTGGACAGCAGGTACCTGGTCGGCTACGTGGTGCTGGAGCAGGAAGCCGCGCAGTGGCGCACTGCGCTGGCGCTTCATCTGGGCCAGAGCCTGCCGGAGTATATGGTGCCGAGCCAGTGGCTGGCCCTGGAGCGGATGCCGCTGAGCCCCAACGGTAAACTGGAGCGCAAGGCACTGCCGGCCTTCGAGGCGCAGGCGCAGGAGGACTACGTCGAGCCGCAGGGCGACCTGGAGCAGGCCTTGGCCGCAATCTGGGTCCAGGTGCTGGGGGTGGCGCGGGTCGGGCGCACGGACAACTTCTTCGAGTTGGGCGGGGATTCGATCATCGCCATTCAACTGGTCAGCCGGGCGCGGCAGACGGGTATTGGTTTCAGCCCGCGTGACCTGTTCCAGCACCAAACAGTCGCCAGCCTCGCGCGGATTGCCAGCACCGCAGCTGTTGAACAGGCAGTGCAGTTGCCGGTTGAGGGCGCATTACCGCTGACACCGGTGCAGCAGGCCTTTTTTGAACTGCCGCAGTTCCAGCGTGCGCACTGGAACCAGTCGCTGTTGTTGCAGCCGCGTAATGCCTTGCAGGCCGGCGCACTGGAGCAGGCCCTGGGGTATTTGCTGCGGCAGCATGACGCCCTGCGCCTGAGTTTCGTGGCACAAGCCGAGGGCTGGCAACAAGCCTATGTCGCCGAGCCGGTAGCAGGGCTGCTGTGGCAGCGCCAGGTTGACTCGGCACAAGCCCTGCTGGCCCTTTGTGAAGAGGCTCAACGCAGTCTGTCACTGGAGCAGGGCACGCTGCTGCGTGCAGTGCTGGCACAGCTTCCGGATGGTAGTCAGCGCTTGCTGCTGGTCGTTCACCATCTGGCGGTGGATGGGGTGTCGTGGCGCATTCTGCTGGAGGACCTGCAAGCGAACTATGAGCGTTGCCTGGTACATCAGGCACCGCTGGCGACAAGCAAGACCAGCAGCTACAAGGCGTGGGCCGAACGTTTGCAGGGCAACGCGACGACCCGTGCGCAGGAGTGCCGTTGGTGGCAACAACACCTGGCGGATGCGCACGATGGGCTGCCAGTGCGCAATGCCCAGGGCAGCCTGCTCAATCGCCATGGGCGCAAACACCAGCTGCAACTGGATGCCGAACTGACTCGGCAGCTACTGCAAGAGGCGCCAGCGGCTTATCGCACCCAGGTCAACGATTTGCTGTTGACGGCCCTGGTACGGGTGATCGGCCGCTGGACCGGTCATGACTCGACCTTGATCGAACTCGAAGGCCACGGCCGTGAAGCGCTGTTCGACGACATCGACCTGAGTCGCACGGTGGGGTGGTTCACCAGCCTGTTCCCGCTCAAGCTGCGCGCTTGCCAGAGCCTGTCGGCGTCGATCAAGTCGATCAAGGAACAGCTGCGCGCGGTGCCAGACAAAGGTGTCGGATTCGGCATCCTGCGCTATCTGGGCAATGCCCAGACCCGGCAGGTGATGGCTGGACTGCCGCGTCCACGTATCACCTTCAACTACCTGGGACGTTTCGACAGTCAGTTCGACGAGCAGGCCGCCTTCTATCCGGCAGCGGAAAGCGCAGGCCATGCCCAGGATGAAAATGCCCCGCTGGCGAACTGGCTGAGCATCGAAGGTCAGGTGCACGGCGGCTGCTTGAGCCTGCAATGGACCTACAGCGAGCAGATGTTCGAAACCGCGACCATTGAAGCCTTGCTGGAGGATTACCGCCAGGAGTTGCTGGCCCTGATCGCGCACTGCTGTGACCCGGCCAATGGCGGCCTGACCCCGTCCGATTTCCCCCTGGCAGCGCTGTCGCAAGACCAGCTCGATGCATTGCCCGGCTGTCCCGCTGATATCCAGGACCTTTACCCGTTGTCACCTATGCAGCAAGGCATGTTGTTCCATAGCCTTTACCAGGCTGAGCGGGGGGACTACATCAACCAGTTGCGCATGGATATCCAGGGGCTCGACACCGTTCGTTTTCGTGCGGCCTGGCAGCACACCATCGACGCTCACGACATCCTGCGCACGGCCTTCCTCTGGCATCTGGAGCAGCCGGTGCAACGGGTCGACAAGCGCGCCGCCGTGGACTTTGTCGAACACGATTGGCGCGACCAGGAGGATCAGCAACCGTGCCTCGACGCGCTGGCCCTGAGCGAGCGCGGCCGTGGCTTTGCTCTCGACCAGGCACCGCTGTTGCGTTTGCAGCTGGTGCGTCTGGCTGAAGATCAGTATCAACTGATCTATACCCATCATCACCTCCTGCTGGACGGCTGGAGCAATGCCCGGGTGCTGGCCGAAGTACTTGAACGCTATCGCACCGGCACCTGTGCAACTGCCGCCGGATGCTACAAGGACTACATCGCCTGGCTGCAACGTCAGGATCAGGCTGCCAGCAAGGTGTTCTGGCACACGCAGCTGGCCGGTCTCGACGTCCCGACCCGCCTGGGGCGCTCGATTCATCCGCTCCCCGACGCCACTGCCCAGGGCCAGGATGAGCATTGGCAGCACCTTGACGAGCAGATCAGTGGCGCTGTTCAGGCATTCGCCCGGCGCTGCAAGGTCACCCTCAATACTGTGATTCAAGCCGCCTGGCTGGTGCTCTTGCAGCGTTACAGCGGACAGCAGTGCGTGGCTTTCGGGGCCACGGTTGCTGGCCGGCCCAGTGACCTGCCTGGGGTGGAAGAGCAGGTCGGGCTGTTCATCAACACCCTGCCGGTCATTGCCCAGGTGCCAGCTCATCTGCCGCTGGGGCAATGGTTGCTGGAATTGCAGGCGCAGAACCTGCAATTGCGTGAATATGAGCACACGCCTTTGTTCGAGATCCAGCGTTGGGCCGGACAGGGGGATGCCTTGTTCGATACGTTGCTGGTATTCGAAAACTTCCCGGTCGACCAGGCGCTGAGCACGTCGGTAGCGGACGGCTTGCGCTTGAGCAATATCTGCAGCCAGGAGCAGACCAGCTTCCCCTTGACCCTGTCGGTCACCGTCGCGCAAACGCTGTCGCTGCATTATCGCTTTGA
Organism: Pseudomonas sp.; assembly: GCA_036643775.1. Lineage (GTDB taxonomy): Bacteria > Pseudomonadota > Gammaproteobacteria > Pseudomonadales > Pseudomonadaceae > Aquipseudomonas. The sequence continues at coordinate 65,334 of JAVXRI010000018.1, forward strand.
CCTGGCCAGTTTCACCGGCGAGAGCGTGGTCGGCCTGAGCACACACTTGGCGCAACTGTTGGATGAAATGGTCAAACTCGGCAGCGAGGGCCACCTGGGCGACCTGGGCTTGTTGTCCGTGGCTGAGCATCAGCGTCAGACCATGCTGTGGAATCCGCGGCACACGCGTCAGCAACCGGCGCAGACTATCCACGGCCTGATTGAGCTGCAGGTGGCCAGAACGCCGAACGCCGTGGCACTTGTTCATGAGCATCAATCCCTGACGTATGCCGAGCTCAACGTCCAGGCCAACCGCCTGGCGCATTGTTTGATCGCCCGTGGCGTCGCTGCGGAGGTGCGCGTAGCGGTTGCCATGTCACGCACCCCGCACATGCTGATCGCCATGCTGGCGGTGCTCAAGGCCGGTGGTGCTTATGTGCCGTTGGACCTGGACTACCCGGCGCAACGCCTGACGCATATGCTCGCGGACAGTCAGGCGGCGTGGGTGCTGGTTGACGACAAGGCTGATGTGCGTGAGCTGGCGTTGCCAGAAGAGCGCTTGCTGCCAGTGGCGGCCCTGCTCGAAGACGCTGGTAGCCAGGATTACGATCCTTGTCAGGTGGTGTCCGCGACCAACCTGGCCTATGTCATCTACACCTCAGGCTCTACCGGCAAGCCCAAAGGCGTTGCCATCAGCCATGACAACGTGGGGGCGCTGATCCACTGGTCTGCCAATGTCTACAGCCAGGATGACCTGCAAGGCGTGCTGGCCAGTACCTCGATCTGTTTCGACCTGTCGGTTTGGGAACTGTTCGTCACCCTGGCTTGCGGTGGCCGCTGCATCCTCGCCCGTAATGCGCTGGCCTTGCCGGAGCTGCCTGCGCGCGACCAGGTGCGGCTGATCAACACGGTACCTTCGGCCATCGCCGCGCTGGAGCACGCCGGGCACATTCCGCCGAGCGTGCGCATCATCAACCTGGCCGGCGAGCCGCTGAAGCAAGCACTGGTCGACATGCTCTATCGACTCCCGAACCTGGCGCGGGTGCACGACCTGTACGGGCCGTCGGAAGATACAACCTATTCCACTCAGACCCTGCGCACCGCAGGCGGTGAGGCAAACATCGGGCGGCCTGTCACCAATACTGCCGGATATGTGCTCGACGCCCAGCTGCAGCCCTTGCCCGTGGGTCTGAACGGCGAACTCTACCTGGCAGGCGAAGGCGTCACCCGCGGTTACCTGAACCGCCCGGGACTGACGGCCGAACGCTACCTGCCGGACCCGTTCTCGGCCGATGGACTGCGCATGTACCGCACGGGTGACCTGGTGCGCTACGACGACAACGGCGTCATGCACTACACAGGACGGATTGATCACCAGATCAAGGTGCGTGGCTTCCGTATCGAGCTGGGTGAGCTTGAGGCTCAGTTGCTTGAATGCCCGGGCGTAAGTGCCGCAGTTGTGGTTGCCCAGCCCTTGCAGGGCGGGGTGCAGTTGGTGGCGTACCTGCAGGAGCAGTTGCCGGCGCAGGACGTCCCCGCGAATCAGCGCCGCGAGGCGGTCCAGGCCTTCCTGCGCCAGACGTTGCCCGACTACATGGTGCCGGCGCATGTCCTGTTCCTTGCGCAGTTGCCGTTGACCCCCAATGGCAAAGTCGACCGCAAGGCGTTGCCGTTGCCCGACGCGGTCAATGGCGAGTCGCACTACAGTGCCCCGCGCACCGCCTTGCAAGCTGGCGTTGCACTGATCTGGGAGCAGGTGCTTGAACACGCGCCGGTAGGTCTTGACGATAACTTCTTTGCCCTGGGTGGGCACTCGTTGCTGGCCACCCGCGTGGTGTCGCGTATTCGTCGCGAGCTGTCGATCGATATCGCCCTGAAGGCGTTGTTCGAAACCTCCTCGCTGGAAGCTTTCGTGGCACTGCTCGAACAACAGGCGCCTGGCGCTTTCGCTGCGATCGAGCCGGTATCCCGCAAACAGGCGCTGCCGCTGTCATTTGCTCAGGAGCGGCAATGGTTCCTCTGGCAACTCGCGCCGCACAGCGCGGCCTCCAACTTGCCGGTGGCACTGCGCTTGCGTGGCGAGCTGCAGGTCGGGGCGCTGGGTGAAAGTTTCGCCCGGTTACTGGCGCGGCACGAGTCCCTGCGTACCCACGTACAGGTGGTGCAGGGGCAGGCGCTGCAAGTGATCGAGGCGGTGTCGCCGCTGCAACTGGTGCTGGAGCAAGGTGTTGATGAGGCCAGTGTGCAGGCCATGTTCGCTGCCGAGATCGAACGACCTTTCGATTTGCAGGCCGGGCCGCTGCTGCGCATTCGTCTGGTGCGCCTGGCGCCTGACGATCATGCGCTGCTGCTGGTTCAGCACCACATCGTTTCCGATGCCTGGTCGATGCAGTTGATGGTCGAGGAGTTGGTGGAGGGCTACCAGGCTTGCCTTGAGCAACGGCCGATGCAGTTGCCGGAATTGCCGGTGCAGTACGCTGATTACGCTCACTGGCAACGTGCCTGGATGGCGGCCGGCGAGCGTGATCGGCAACTGAGCTATTGGCGTGAACAGTTGGGCACGGTGCAGCCGGTGTTGCAATTACCGCTGGACCATCCACGGCCGGTCACGCCGAGTCATCGCGGTGCCAGCCTGGAGTTCAGCCTTGACAGCAGTCTCACCCAGGCACTGGAGCAGTGTGCCCGCGAGCAGGGGGTGACCCTGTTCATGCTGCTACTGGCTAGCTTCCAGGTGTTGTTGCACCGTTACAGCGGTCAGTCCGATATTCGCGTTGGCGTACCCAACGCCAACCGTAATCGCGCCGAAACCGAGCGCTTGATCGGCTTTTTCGTTAATACCCAGGTGCTCAAAGCGTCGATCGACGGCCCGCTTGGCTTCGATCAGTTGCTGCAGCAGGTCAAGCACACCGCACTGCAAGCCCAGGCTCACCAGGATCTGCCGTTCGAACAACTGGTTGAAGCCCTGCAGCCGGAACGTACGCTTGGCCAGAATCCATTGTTCCAGGTGATGTTCAATCACCAGAGCCGGACGGCCAATGCTGTGCGCCACCTGAGTGGTTTGCAGGTGGAGCAGCGCCCCTTCAGTGGCCATGCGGTTCAGTTCGACCTGACCCTGGACACCCTGGAGTCCGCTGATGGTCTGCGCGCGACGCTGAGCTATATGGCCGAGCTGTTCGAGCCGTGCACCATCGAGCGAATGGCCAGCCACTGGTGCCATTTGCTGCGGGCGGTGGTCCGGCAGCCGCAGATCTGTATCGGCAACTTGAACCTGCTCGATCCGCTGGAGCGGGATCGCCAGTTGCTGGAACTGAACGGCCCGACCCGGACTTACCCGTTCGAGCAGGCGGTCCACCAGTTGATCGAAGTGCAAGCCGAGCGGGCGCCGC